>PKXQ01000148.1 GCA_003132405.1 Acidobacteriaceae bacterium
ATCCCATCTGATTACGTCAGTCTGCTATATCCTTCTCAAGGCTATGGAACTCTTGGTTGGACGATTGGTGCCGCCATTCTATGAGGCTGCGGCCAGCGCATTCGAACGGCGGGGGTTGCGCTACGCTCCCGAATGGCACACTTGCGCGGAGAACATTGCAAGGATTGACATATTCAATCTGGCTTCCGTAAACGAATTTCTCGGGTACGCCACGCGTCTTGAGGGCCTGCTGGATGGTGCTAGCCGGATTCAGGGGAAGAAATTCAAGCAATTGCCGTCATACGTGTATGACGTTTGGCTCCCGTTCGATTTCGAGCCGACGGCACAGCCGGAGATTTCAGATGGACATTGGCCGGTACCACTACTCAGCAGCTCTCGTCTGCTAATTGAGTTGGATGAAATTCAACGGCTCTCTGATCTTGACTTCAGTAAAGAACCGAGTGGCTATGAGCTAATGCGAAGCAACCCGAAAGAGTTTTACAGATCGAAAATCACGGTCGACAATACGACACTAATGCGGTGGATTTGGAGAAGACTTCATGATGCTGCTGAACTGTCCATCGCAAACTCCGTGCCAATGCTGGCCGCAGAGTGATATTGCCCGACTACAGCGCCATTCGGGTCAATGAGCGCTAACGCCTGTTAGCGCCAGTCGAACAGGTTCGTGCTACGCTGGTTGCGCTTTATGAGACGCCTAACTCAACTCAGACTTACCGACTGGGCCGTACGTACGCTGGTTGTGCTGACATTCTTTGCGTGCTTTCTTTCACCGGGCCGATGGATGTTCTCGTTGTTGCTTTTCTGCTTCGGTGCAGTCGGTCTGTGGGCACTCCTATACCCGGAGGGTATTCTAGGATGGGTCAAGACTGCCCATCCCGAGCTTGATGTAAATGACAGTTCGATTTGGTGGGTACCACGCTTGATTGGGGCATTCTTCCTTTTCTTCGTTCCAGTGCTGGCACTCGCATTTCGCGCTAGCTGGCGATAAATCCCGTTTACACTCACAACCCCGAGGCCGGCTCGCTACTGGGTGGTTTGCAGGCCACTCGGACACGTAGCGCTTGAGCATAGCGCCATCTCGTGCCATGCTGATAGGCATGGCTCCCGCGGAAACGCTGTCTCCCTACATCCAGTTCAAGGACGTCAACAAGGCGTTTGGCGATCGGGTCATTCTCAAGGACGTCAACTTTGACGTGCTGCCTGGGGAGATGGTGTGCATTCTGGGCCGCAGCGGCGTTGGAAAATCGGTGGCGCTGCATAACATCATGGGCTTCCTAAAGCCCGATTCCGGACGGGTTATTGTCGCCGGCCAAGACATTACCGACTATAACGAAGTGCAACTCGAAGATATTCGCAAGAAAGTCACGATGGTGTTTCAGAATGGCGCTCTGTTCGATTCGTTGAGCGTTGGCGAAAATGTCGCCTTTCCGCTGCGCGAAAAGCGGCAACTCTCGGAAGATCAGATTCTTCAAGTGGTGGATGGACTGCTTGAAATGGTTGGAGTGAAAGAGATGCGCGATCTGCTGCCCTCCGACCTCTCGACCGGGATGAAACGCTCTGTCGCCATCGCGCGAGCGCTCGCCGCTCAGCCGGAGTGCGTGCTCTATGACGAGCCGACGACCATGGTCGATCCCATGATGGGGAATCTTCTGGGCGATCTCATCGCGCGGCTCAAGCTGCAATTGCACCTGACTTCGGTTGTAGTCACGCACGACATGCGTCTCGCCAAGAAGCTGGCCGACCGGATCGTGTTCCTCTATGAAGGGCGCGCGATATTTTTTGGCCCTTATAGGGATATGGAGAAATCGACAGAGCCGATCATTCACGAATTTCTGGAACTCGACGAGCTGAAGCTGGAAGCGTAAGAGGTTGGCACGGCCGTCGGGCGACGCGATTCCTGGTCTACGGAAGTCTACGGAGAAAGTTATGCCGCTGGTCAGAATTGATTTGCTCGAAGGAAAAACGCCGGAGTATCACGCCCAGATTGGGCAGGTTGTTTATCGTGCGATGATCGAGACGCTGAACGTTCCGAAGGATGACTGCTTTCAGATTATCGCCGAACATTCTACGACCAACCTGATTTTCGACCGCGATTATCTTGGCATCCATCGCTCGGACGATTGCGTGTTTCTGCAGATCACGCTTAATAGCGGGCGGACTGTCGAAATGAAACAGCGCTTCTACAAGGCCGTTGCTGATGGATTGCACGAGGCTTTGAAGCTGCGGAAGGAAGACGTTTTTATCGGCCTGGTCGAGGTGCAAAAAGAGAATTGGTCGTTTGGCAATGGCGAGGCGCAGTATGCCGACGCGGCTAAAACCCCTGCTCCACCAGTTCCTCCACGGTGAGCGCTGTCTGCGCGGGTGCGCCCTTCATCATCTTCTCGACATACTTCGCGATCAGGTCGGCTTCGAGGTTTACGGGATCGCCCGGTTTCAGCGATCCGAGGTTGGTCATTTCGACCGTGTGAGGGATGATGGCGATGGTGCCGCGATTGCCTTCGAGTTTGGCGACGGTCAGGCTAATCCCTTCAATGCAAATCGATCCTTTGAAGACAGTGTACTTTTCAATTTCGGCTGGGATTTCGATATGGAGCCACCAGTTTTCGGAGTTTTGGATTCGCTCTAGCTCGATTAGCTTGCCTACTCCATCGACGTGGCCTTGAACGATGTGGCCGCCGAAACGGCCGTCGGCTTTCATGGGCAACTCGAGGTTGACGAGGGCGCCTTCGCGCATGCGTGAAAATGAGGTGCGAGTCCACGTTTCGGGCGCAAGGTCGGCGCAGAATGATTTTGCTTTGATGTCGAGCGCGGTGAGGCACACGCCACTTACTGCGACACTGTGGCCGGTGGCTAATTCTCTTGGAGCTTGCGCGGCTTCGACGGTGATGCGGCGATTCTCGCCTCGTTGCTGGATCTTTGCCACCTTGCCTACTTCTTCGACGATTCCGGTGAACATGGGCGGACTCCTAATCTAGGTTCAAGTCAACAAATCTGATTGTGATTCTGAGCGAAGCGGCAGGCTTGTATATTGCGGCGCTTCCAGCAAAATGCATGGGTCTTTCGCTTCGCTCAAGATGACAACAACAGAGTAGAAGGTTGCAACTGCTACTACACATAGGGATCGCGCAAATAACCTTCCAGCGCAAAGTCTTCACCGAAGCGATGCAATTCGTAGCGCTGCACGCACTGCGGCCTGCCGCGTAGGGCTTCATCGGCGATGAAGGGGACTGCGCCTTGGCCAAAAATCTTGGGAGCGTAATAGAGAAAGACTTTGTCGACTTCTCCCGAGGCCAGCGCCGCGCCGTTTACGAGCGCTCCACCTTCGATCAGCAGACTGGTAATTTCGAGTTCTCCTAAACTTTGGATGATGGCCGCGAAGTCGGGGCGGCCGTCGGCAGTCGCCGCTATCTGTCTTACTCGAATGCCTTTTTCTTCGAGCGCCTGTCTCACGGCTTCTTCTGCCGTTGAGTAGAGCACTAGAACGTCGTTATCGGCGGTTTGAATCAGGCGCGAGGTTGGCGGAATGCGCAGGTAGGAATCGAGGATGACGCGCAGCAATTTGCGACGGCGGGGCAGGCCGCTGCGGTCGGTGAGCAGCGGATCGTCGGCCATCACGGTGCCCACGCCAGCTAAGATTGCGTCGCTCTGATGGCGGAGTGTTTGTACATGCGCCCGCGCCACTTCACCGGTTATCCAATGGTATCCGCTGCGCGCGCCTTCGGATGTCGGCGTGGCTGCCCCAGGCTCGGAGCCGGGTTTGGTGGCGTCGGCGATTTTTCCATCGAGCGTCATCGCCGATTTCAACGTGACCAGCGGCTTGCCGCGGCGAATGTATTTGGCAAAACTTTCGTTCAGTTTTTTGGCTTCCGCCGCGAACATGCCAAGCTCGATTTTGATTCCGGCGGCGCGAAGCATCGCAAATCCTTGCCCGGCGACTCTTGGATTGGGATCTTCTATGGAGCAGACGACGCGGCTGATTCCGGCGGCGATCACGGCGTCTGCGCAGGGCGGAGTGCGGCCCTGATGCGAGCAGGGCTCAAGGTTGAGGTAAAGCGTGCCGCCACGTGCGAACTGGTCCGCTTGCTCCAGCACGAGAACCTCGGCGTGTTTTATGCCGTCGTAGGTGTGGGTGCCGGCTCCGACTTCGCGGCCTGATGCGTCGAGCACGATGGCGCCTACGGCAGGGTTGGGCGACACGAGTCCAACGCCTGCTCGCGCCAGGTCGAGCGCCTTCCGCATGTGTTGTTCGTCGAGGGTCATTTGGCAGAGCTTTTGGCCATTAGCTATTAGCCTTTTAGCTAAGAGCCAAAAGCTAAGAGCCGCACTTCACGCAAACAGCGACTCTACAAAATCTTTCGCATCAAACGGCAACAGATCGCCTACTTTTTCTCCGACGCCCACATAGCGCACCGGTAATCCCAGTTCGCGCGAAATTGCGACTACTACGCCGCCTTTGGCGGTGCCATCGAGTTTGGTTAGCACGATGCCGGTGACTCCGGAGGACTGCGTGAACTGCCGTGCTTGTTGCAATCCATTTTGGCCGGTGGTGGCGTCCATTACCAGTAAGGTTTCGTGCGGAGCGCCTGGAACGATGCGCTGGGCGGTGCGTTTCATCTTTTCGAGTTCTAGCATCAGGTTCTGTTTGGTGTGCAGGCGTCCGGCGGTATCGACAATCACGTAATCAGTCTTGCGCGAGGTTGCCGATTGCAGCGCGTCGAACAAGACGGCGGAGGGATCGCCTCCTGGCTTCGTCTTGATCACTTCCGTTCCCGTGCGCTGTCCCCAGATCTCTAGTTGCTCGATGGCCGCGGCGCGGAAGGTGTCTGCCGCGCACATCAGAACGGTTTTGCCCTGGGCTCGAAAGACCTGCGCCAATTTCCCTATGGTGGTTGTTTTGCCCGCGCCGTTCACGCCGACCACCATGATTACTTCGGGCGTGCCATCCACTTTGGTTACAGGCGGGGACGCGGTCGAGGTGAGAATGGCTATCAGTTCTTCTTTCAGCAGCCGCTTGAGTTCATTCACATCTTTGATCTGCTTGCGATCGGCCTTATCACGGAGTTTCTCCAGGACTTCATGAGTCGTTGTGGTGCCGAGGTCGGCGCCGATCAGAGTGGCTTCGAGATCGTCGAGGGTGGAGCGGTCGATTTCTTTGCCGATGGAGACGACGTCTTCGATGCGTTCGGCCAGATTCTCGCGGGTGCGCGAGACGGCCTCTTTCATGCGCTCAATAAAGCTGGGCTTCTGTACTTCGTCCAGGCTGCCAAACAGAGTTTGAATCATTCACAACGATTATAGGAGAAGCGAAGGAGGAATTTTAAAATTGTGCATTGGAATCGGTAATTGGAAGCTAAATTGATCGCGATTTGAAATTACAAATCACAAATTACGCAGTTACAAATTGTTTATGTCCGGCTGATTTCGATGGTGAGAGGATCGATTGGTTGATGTGGCGCAGGAACGGATGCAGCGCGCAGATCGATCGGGATGGTTTGCGGGTTCTGCTTTTGAATGACAATTTCTCCGCGATAAAACACCGCCATAAGGGCGGTCACCGCCCTGGGGTCGAGGCGCGTGCCGGAAAGATTTTCGATGATGCGCAGAGCATCCACAGGATCATGGGCTTTCTGGTAAGGACGGTTGGTGGTCAAAGCGTCGAACGTGTCTCCGACAGCAATCACGCGCGCCAGGAGCGGGATCTGATCGCCCTTGAGGCCATACGGATATCCGCGGCCGTTAAGCGCTTCGTGATGCAGTTCGATGCCGGGCAGCATTTCGCGCAATTGCGGTACGGGCCGCAGAATGTTGGCGCCCTTGGTGGTGTGGGTCTTCATGATCTCGAATTCTTCGGGAGTAAGAGCGCCGGGTTTTTTCAGGATGCGATCTTCGATGCCGATTTTGCCGACGTCATGCAGTTGGGCGGAGATTCGGAGAACCTCAAGGAAATCGGGATCGAGGCCCATCTCGGTGGCGATCATCATCGAGTATTTCGTGACACGGTCGGAATGGCCCTTCGTATAAGGGTCCTTTTCGTCGACCGCGCCGGCCAACATTTGAATCGACCCCATGAAGAGGTTTTTATTTTCATCGGCGGCGCGCTTCAAGTCTTCAACGAACTGTTCCAGTTCGTCTGACATGGTGTTGAAGGTGTCGGCCAGTTCGCCAATCTCAGTGCGGGTTTTGAGATGTACGCGCTGGGAGAAATCACCGCGTGCAATGGCTCGACTGGATTGGGCCAGCACCTGCAAGGGACTGGTGATCCGCCGCGCCGAAAGAATACTGAGACCGACGCTTAGAAAAACCGCAAGCCAAGCCAGCAGGCGCGCGGTGCGCTGCATCTCGTAGATGCCGCGATAGGCGTCTTCACGCGGCTTCTGCACCACGACGGCCCACTCCAGCGAAGTGACTGGGCTATAGGTGCCAAGCATCTCGGTCGTCTCTTTTCCGTCGTTGACGGTGAACTCGCGAGTCGCAGCCAGTTGCGCTTTCGAGCCCACATCGACGAAGCTGCGGACGATTTCGAAGTGGGTCATATCCTGCCCGGTCGCATACTGGGTGGTCGCACCGGCCACCAGCCGGCCCTGGCTATCGACGACGTAGGGCATGAGGCCGGTGAGGCTGACCTGTTGTAGGCGGCGGATGAGGTAATCCATATCGACAACGGATCCGATCATGCCGAGGAAACGGCCGTCGTACATGATGGGCGAACTGACCAGCATGACGGTGCGCGCCGATTTTCCGCCGCCGACCATTAAGGGTTGCCCGCTATAAACGCGGCCCTCGCGGGAGGCTTGATAGGCTCGCTCCAATTCGCGCTGGAGGAAAGCGTCCGGTTCGATTCGCCCAGCCGATACGCCCTTGGCGTCGGCATTGAGCAGGGTGGCGTAGGCAATGTCGTTCGACGAGGAGACGAAATTTTCGAGCATGGCGCGGAGCTCAGGCGTGAGCAGTTTTTGCGCGCTCTTCTCGGAGATGGGATCGCCGCCGTCGCTCGGGTTGGCCAGCATCATGACCTGGACCGACGACGACAGATTGGCCAGCATCATGTGGAGCGCTTCCTGATGCTGCGAAATATCGTCAGCCAAAGAACGCGTGACCGTATTCTGAAGCAGCATTTCGTTGGTTTTCAGACGCTCGCGATTCATGCTCTCGATCTGAACCGAGTAGAAATACATAGGAAGGACACTGATGGCCAGAAGCACGCCAAGGATGACGTACAAGAGCGGAATGCGCGTGGGAATAGGAAGCTTCAAGGGCAAAAGACAGTCCTGCTGGGCCAAGTCTGGCGGGCCAAGTGCGGGGATGACATGGTCCGTCTCAGTAATCATTTTAGTTTGCTGGTGAGTGCTGGCCTCAGGTGCTTAAAGTACAGTCGACCGTTACCGAAGTACCCCGGGCAAGTAACCGATGCGCGTCGGAGGGATAGGACCGCCAGTAGAAAGAGGGATCTACAGGTTCGGGGTTAGGCGCATCCAATAAAGCCGGTTTATAATACGCCAACCGGTAAGGGGTGCGGCATGTGGTCCCTTAAGATTCGCTCCGATTCTTCCAGGCTCCTTGCGTTCCTTCTCGCCGTCTCCTCACTTGCGCTTGCGGGGAATGCTCCGGCTGCAAAGATTACGCCGAAGACACGCCAGGAAATCATTCATGCCTTCAGCGATGAACTGGTATTTATACGGACCAATTTCCCGATGGGGAAGTCAGGGCTGAAACTGAAGAACGGAACCACAACGCCTAACGGGCAGGAATTGCAGCAATTGATGGTGCTCTGGGGGCCGGCGGCGAAGCCGGGCGATCGCGCCCGCATCAGCGGAATAGTCATCAAAGACGATCACATCCATTTTGAGATTAATGGCGGCCCGGTGAAGTGGAAGTGGTACCAGCATGTTCATCTGGATGCGGGTGTAAGTGCGACGCCGATTACTCCAGGCGATCCTTCCGCTAACGCCCGCGGGTCATACGTCGATCTTTATTTCGACAAGTATGTGCCGGAAATAACCGGGCCGGAGCTGAAGCAGTTGCTGCGGCCGGTATTTGATTTCGACGCGAAGAGTGGGGCCGAGGCGTATCTGGAAACGGTTTCGCCGCAGATCAGAGATGCCATCAAGAATCACCATGTGCTGGTGGGAATGAATCATGACATGGTTCTCTATGCCAAGGGGCGCGCACCGCGGAAGGTGCGCGAGCGCGCCGACGATGTGGAATACGAAGAATGGATCTACGGCGAGCCGCCGCAGGACGTGGATTTTGTGCGCTTCGTCGGCGATGAAGTAGTGCGCGTCGAAACCATGAAAGTGGACGGGCAAAAGATCGTGCGCGTCGACAAGGAAGTGGATCTTGGAACAACGGTGGCGAAGCAAACAGAGCGTCCGGCGAATGCGCCTACGTTGAGACGTCCGGGAGAGGATATGCCGCAGTCGAATCCCGCGAATCCTTCGACCATGCCGCCGGTGCCACCGCCGGCGCCGCCATCCGGGCCGGGTTCGGATCCGGGGCCGCAGATGGAAGTGGCGGCCGCGCCTGCGACGAACTAAGGTCTGGCGAAGCTAAAGTCTGGCGAAACTTTTACAATAATGCCGGCGGGTTTCACGACCGAAGTGAAGCTTCTGCTATCGACCTACCGCGCCTCGACCTTCTAAACTATAAGAGTGAAGATTGCCCTGGGCCAGATCAATCCCACCGTGGGGGACTTCTCTGGCAATGCTGCCAAGATCATTCAGTTTTCGGTGCAGGCGCGAGGCGCTGGCGCCGGCCTGATTCTTTTTCCCGAACTCTCCGTTTGCGGATACCCGCCGCACGATCTGGTCGAGAGGCCGTCGTTTGTGGCGCGCTGTCGCGCGACGGTGGAGAAGATTGCTGCTGAAATCCAGGGCGTTGCCGTGATCTGCGGGACGGTTACGCCGGCTCATGCCGACTCCGGCAAGAAGGTGATGAACTCCGCCGCGCTGCTGCGCGACGGGCGCATCGAGTTTATCCAGTCGAAGATGTTGTTGCCGACTTACGACGTCTTTGACGAGATGCGCAACTTTGCTCCCGCGAAGAGCCAGCAACTCTTTAGCTTTTGCGGCAAGCAGATGGCTTTGACCATCTGCGAAGACGCGTGGAACGACAAGCGTTTTTGGAACCGGCGGATGTATGGCGTCGATCCGGTGGAGGAACTGGTGCGGGTGGGCGGTAATTTCGTGCTCAACATTTCCGCGTCGCCGTTTTGGCTGGGGAAGCGCGAGTTGCGGCGCGACATGCTGACTGCGATTGCACGCAATCAGAAGGTTCCGGTCGCCATGGTCAATCAGGTGGGCGGGAACGACAGCCTGGTCTTTGATGGGTCGAGCCTGGTGATTGCGCCGGACGGGACGGTGATTGCGCAAGGGAAGTCGTTTGAGGAAGACCTGATTTATTTCGATTCGCAACAACTGAGCGGCGACATGCACGCGCAGATCGAGGGCGAAGAGGCGAGCGCATATGAAGCGCTGGTTCTCGGCACGCGAGATTATGTTCGCAAGTGCGGTTTCAAGCGGGCGATCATAGGGCTCAGCGGAGGCATCGACTCGGCGCTTACGGCTTCGATTGCGGCGGATGCCCTGGGGCCGGAGAACGTCGTCGGCGTGGGCATGCCGGGGCCGTATTCATCGCGCGGATCGATTGACGACGCGCGTGAGTTGGCGGACAACCTCAAACTTCGCTTCGAAGTGCTTTCAATCGATCAGATCTACGAGGCTACGCGGTGCACGCTGGCGCCGGTGTTTGCCAGAATGCCGGAAGACGTCACGGAGGAAAATATACAGTCGCGGGCGCGCGGATTGCTTCTGATGGCATTGTCGAACAAGTTTGGCGCGCTGGTGCTATCGACGGGCAATAAGAGCGAGTTGGCGGTCGGTTATTGCACGCTCTACGGCGACATGGTGGGTGGGCTGGCGGTGATTTCGGATGTGCCGAAGACGCTAGTGTATCGCTTATGCGCGTATGTTAACTCTCGGCGCAGAGTGATTCCGGAGGCGACGATCGAGAAGCCTCCGTCGGCGGAGTTGCGCGCGGATCAGAAAGATTCTGACTCGCTTCCGCCCTATGATGTGCTGGATGCGATTCTGGAAGATTTCGTGGAGGATATGGCGTCAGCCGAGCAGATTGCGCGCACGCACAATTTCGATCTGGAGTTGGTGCGGCGCGTGATAAGGATGATCGAGCGCAGCGAATATAAGCGGCAGCAGGCGGCTCCCGGGATCAAGATCTCGGCGAAGGCGTTCGGGTATGGGAGGAGATTTCCGATTGCTGCGAAGTCGGAGGTGTAGCGAGCTGCTTGGGTTGGCTGGATAGGAAAGGTTTCCGCAAGGGTATCGATAGTGCTAACAAAATACATAGGTCCTTCGCTTCGCTCAGGATGACAATGAGAATTTCGAAGCGAAGTTGCGGGACGGGGCACTAAGCCGCTTCTTGTACAATCGAATTTCAAGTTAAACGCCAATTATGACGCTCATCTATCGCACTTTGCTTTCTGTTATTTTCCTGTCCGGCATTGTTATAGCTCAAACCAGCCCAACGCTGCAGACCAGGCCTGCCGCCAAACCGGCTGCGGCGGTCACGACGGTTCTGCCCAGCGAGGACACGGTCAACGCGTTCTTGTTTCAGATGTTTGGTTATGACGCGACTGTCACGTGGAAGGTCGGCGATATTCGTCCATCGGAGATTCCGGGGCTGGCGGAGGTTACGATCACGGTTAATAACGCGCAGGGGGCGAACCAGAATCGGCTGCTGATCAGTTCTGACGGTATGCATGCGATTACGGGCGACGTGCTGCCTTTCGGAGCGAAGCCGTTTGACGATGCTCGCGCGAAACTGGAAAAGGGCGTGAATGGCCCGGCCAAGGGACCGGAGAAGGCCGCGGTCACAATTGTCGAATTCAGCGACATGCAATGCCCGCACTGTGCCAAAGCCGCTCCCGGAATTGAACAACTGTTGGCGCAGGAGCCGGAAGCCCGTTTTGTTTTCCAGAATTTTCCGCTGCCGATGCATGACTGGGCTGAAAAGGCGGCGGACTATGTCGATTGTGTCGGGCGGGCTACGAATGATGCGGTGTGGAAATTTATCCAAAAAACATTTGACGATCAGGCGAATATCACTGCCTCGAATGCCGACGAAAAGCTGAAAGCCATCGCGACGGCATCGGGCGCGAATGGCGATCAGATCGCCGCCTGCGCCGCCAAGGGGGATACGATAGCGAGAGTTGAAACTTCTCTTGCACTGGGAAAGTCGTTAGGAGTGACAGGCACTCCGACACTCTTTATCAACGGGCAAAATCTACCCGGCAACGCGCCCGTCGAGCTGTTGAAGAAGATTGTGGACTTTAAGGCAAGCCAGAAGTAGATCGGGTGATCTGAAAACCAAGGGCTCTGGCTTTTCGGTTTTTCGATCGCCCGATCACTTCAGCCAGATTTCCGGGGCTTCGGGGCGATCGGGGCTGCGGACTACGTGGGGCGTAATCAGGATCAGGAGTTCGTCATGCTCTTCTTGTTTGGTACGCTGCGAGGTCAAGAGGCCCAGGCCGGGTACCGTAGAGATTGCGGGAAGCCCGCTTAGCGTCCTCGCATCGGAGTCGGTAATCATCCCAGCGACAACGGCGGGCTCGCCATCCCTCACCAGAATTCCACCTTTATATTCGCGATTAAGAATGTCGGGGATGCCGTTGCTGGAAACGGTTCCCAGAGTGCGGAATTGAATCTCTAACTCGAGCGCAATGTCGGAATTATTGTGCACGAGCGGCTTTGCTTTGAGCGTAAGTCCGATGTCTTCGTAATTGACCGACGGAAACGGAGCGGCATAGGACTGGTTGCCGACGACCGACGCGATCGCTGGGTTGTTATAGATGGGCGCGAAGCTGGCGTTGAGAATGGGATAGCGCTGTCCGAGCTTGAAAGTCGCGTCCTTCTCCTGCGAGGCGCGCAACTGGACGTGATCGATTTGACGAACAGAACTTTCATTCATGGTGAGCGCGGCGGACAGCTGATCGAGGCTCAGGCCCATGAAGGTGAGTCCGCCGCCGAAGGTTGCCAGTGGCTGGCTGAAGATTGAATTCTGTTGGCCTTGCAATTGCGCAAGTAGAGCGGAGATGGTGGTATTACCGGCCTGATTGATGCCGCCCGATGCGATCAGCTGGTTGATCAGGCTCTGAATGTTTTGGCCGGCCAGACCGGCGAGAGCGGCCACTGGAATGTTATACAGATTGAAAGTGTCGGGAACATGCAGGCCGATGTTGCTCATGTAAGTGTGGTCGACCTGAAATACTTGGAGGTCGAGCATCACCTCCGGCCGTTCGCCATTGAGTTGTCCGAGGAACTCGGTCGCGGCTTCGAGCGCGGGTTTTGGTCCGCGCAGCGTGATGGTGCTGGCGGCGGTATTGAGGCTGACGAGTTTGAACTCGAATAGCGTCCGCAGCGAATTCAGCAGTTCATTGAGATCCTGCGGGGAGTTATTGCCCGGAATATAAAACGAGCGCAGGCCCATGCGGTCGTAAGTGCGATGATTTTCGGGATTGTCGACGGCGGTGAAGAGAACCTTGTCGTCGAGCGCCACGCTGAAACTCTTGGTGACGGCGGAGGCGGCGCGGATGGCGGTTGCGAAATCGGCATTTTGGATTTCAAAATTTACGCGGCGGCTGGGGAAGCCATCGTCGAAAATTACGGTGAGACCGTAGCTGGTGGCGACGGCGGTGATTAACCCCTTCGAGTCGCCGCGATAGTGGAAATCGTGGAGGCCGTCAATCGGCTGGGCGGTGATCGAGTTGGAACTGGCAACCACCTGCGGAAGTTCGGTGGTGTGCATGGTGACTGGTCCGAGGGCATCACGAATGCGCTGCTGGGCGAATTCATTTTGGGGATCGAGGTTGAGCGCGGCTCGGAATTCGGCTAGTGCTTCGACCTGCTGGCCGCCGAGGAGGTCGTTGTTTCCGCGCTCCAGATGGAGCCCGGCCAGATGCTGGCGCGTGAATTCGCGGGCGGTCAGGTACTCAACATTTTGTGGAACGAGCCGAGCAGCTTCCTGAAATTCGTAAAACGCTTGGTCGAGATTTTGTGGGTTGTCGTTCTGCGATTTTTCAAGTTTAAGGCCGCGGCCGAAGGCTTGGCGAGCGGCTTTCAGGTCTTTCGATGGACCATGGCAACGGGGCGCGCTACCGGAGTTGGAGCAGAGCGGTAGCGCAGTCGCTGGCGGCGCAGCGGATGGCGCAGTGGCGACGGTTGGAGTGTCCGCGGCGGAACACACTGCAGACAGCAACCACAAGATTCCTGCCAACTGCCATCGCATAGTAACTACTATAGAATGCCTGGGCGCGGCTGTCTTGCAAGCGAAATACTCGGAAGGGAACTACGGTCGTAACGGGCGGTGGCTACCGCAGCATTAGGCGTTCGATGCGCGTGGCGCGGCCGGTCTGGTCGTCGCAATCGACGACCACTCCACAGAGGCGCACATCGCCATTGGCGGCCTCGAAGCGCGCGGGCATTCCGGTTAGGAATCGTTCGATCACTAATTCTTTTTTTACTCCGATGACGCTGTCATAGGGGCCTGTCATGCCGACGTCGGTGATGTAGGCAGTGCCCTTCGGCAGGATGTTTTCATCGGCTGTGGGAATGTGCGTATGGGTGCCGACGACGGCGGTGACGCGGCCGTCGAGATACCATCCGAAGGCGACCTTTTCGGAGCTCGCCTCGGCGTGAAAATCTACGAAGACGATCTTCGCCTTGATTTGTTCGAGAAGGCGATCGGCGTAGCGAAAGGGATCGTCGCACGAGCCCATGAAGACGCGTCCCTGAAGATTTACGACGGCGTAGGGGACGTTGTTTTTCTGGCCTTCGTAGACTCCCCAGCCGGGCAAGCCTTGCGAGAAGTTTGCCGGGCGTAAGAGGCGGCGCGCAGGGCTGTGCGGGTTGCCATCGGCCATCTGGAAATATTCGATGATCTCGCGTTTATCCCAGACATGATTGCCGGTGGTCATGACGTCGATCCTGAGATCGAAAAGCTCTTCGGCGAGCGAAGGAGTGATACCGAAGCCAGCCGCAGCATTTTCGCAGTTGGCAATGACGAGATCGACGCCGTGATGCCGGCGCAGTTCGGGGAGACGATCTTTTACGATGGTTCGTCCGGGACGGCCGAAAATGTCGCCGATAAAAAGAATTTTCAAGGCTCGATGGTACCACGGTGAAAAGCGCGCCGGTCGGGGCGTGGCGAAGAGAGAAGCGGCGATCGATTACTGGCTGCTGATTTCAGCCGTCTTCAGGAAATCGTAATTTCCTGACGGATTTAAAGTTATGTTCCGAATGCGGCGCGTGTGCACGAGCACGTTATCGAAGTACCACAGGTTGATCGACGGCACATCCTGCGCCAGGATTTCCTGCACCTCACCATAGAGTCGCTTGCGCACATTCTGATCGATTTCTCGTTGCGCATCGTTGATCAGGCTATCAATCCGCGGATTGGAATAAAAACTGCGGTTGCGCCCCGCCGGAGGAAAGTTTCGCGAGTGAAAGACTGCGTCAAAAATATCGGGATCTTCGATTCCGCCGGTCCAGCGCAGCGAATAGAGCTGGAAGGCGCCACTGGTGACGTCGGCAAAAAACGTGGCAAACTCGAAGGTGCGAATGTCGAGCGCAATGCCTACCTCCCGCAGTTGCTGTTGCATGACGGCAACCATCAAGCGGGTGTTTTCGTCGGTCGAGGTTTTCATCGTGATATGAAAGCGCACGCCGTTCACGGCGGGATGTCCGGCGGCGTCGAGTAGTTGGCGAGCCCTACCCGGGTCGTAATCGTAGTGGGACACGTCATCGTTGTAAGCCCAGCTTTGACGCGGCAGAATGCTGTAGGCAGGCTGGACTTGGTTGCGCCACAGGTATTCCATCATCGGTCGACGATCCAAAGCGTACGCAATTGCTTGCCGAACTCGTACATCCTTCAAGATAGGATCGCGCAGATTGAATGCCAGGTAGGCTAGTCTGGTACCGGGCCCGTGCTGGACCACGAGAGAAGGATACTGTTCGAGGGTGAGCACGGTGTCGGGCGTCATCGGCGAGTTGCTGGTGACGTCGGCACTGCCTTTGCGCAACTCGAGGGCCTGCGTGGTGGCGTCGGGAACAACAGCGAAACGCACACGGGCCAGATGCGGAATTTCGCCCCAGTAAGAGTCGTTGCGCTGCAGGATTACTTCTTTGTCCGTCTCCGCGCTGACGAATTTGAAAGGACCCGTTCCGATGGGTTGGCGGGTGATCTCATCGAGCGAGCCGTAGGGTACGATCCCAATCGCTCCCTCCGAAAGATTCCACAGAAGGCCGGCCCACGGCTCTTTCAGACGGAACACTACCGTCAGTTCATCGGGCGTTTCGATGCGATCCACGAAACGGTAGGTTGACGTTTTGGTGCTGCGAATTTTGCCAGCGAGTAGAGAGTCGAAGGTCCACTTGACGTCGCGAGAACTAAGCGACTGCCCATTGTGAAATGTCACTCCGCGATGCAAGTGGAAAACGTAGGTCAGCGGGTCGGGAGTTTCCCAGCGCTCCGCTAAGCCGGGTTGAACATTGAAGTGCTCGTCGCGCGTGAGAAGCGCGTCGAAGAGGAGTTCGTCAATGCGCTCCGATTGCCCATCGACGCCGACTCGCGGATCCAGATTCGTGGGGCTGCTCTCGATGATCATGACCAGCGTGTTGGGGTCAGGTGGTTGGGAGCAGGAGAGGAATGGCAGGAGCGACGTGATAGCGATTAGCAGCAGGGCTCGCGATGTATTGAGGGTGCGTGCACGGAGCAGGTTTTTCGCTTCGCGAAGAATGACAATTCTTCCAGGAACTGCTGTGCTACGCATACGAGATCTTTCCCATGATTGCCGGACGCTTTGCTCCTGTCGCCGATGGCACATTGCTTGGCCTGCGATGCCAGGTCTCATGCGCGAGCAGGGCGAACGCCACGGCCTCCTTGGCTTCGGCTGGAACTCCGAATTCGTCGGAGAAATGCAGGCTTATGCCTAAGGGCGCGACGGCATCGTGCAGCATGGACATCAGCGTGGGATTCTTTGCGCCTCCGCCGGAGACGATCATCTGATGATCGCGCTTTTGGCGGCGGGCCGAAGTGGCTGGAGAAATGAATTTCGGCACGACGAATTGTTTTACTGCGTTCGCTATTGAATGCGCGGCTAGTGCGGTGGCAGTTGCTACGATGTCGGGCTTGCTCGAGCCTTGGCAGAGTTGAAGAAAACGGCCGACGTATTCGCGGCCGAATTCTTCGCGCCCCGCTGTGCGCGGAGGGGTCTGCCGAAAAAACGGCGCGCGCAACAGCTGGGCGATTACGTGATCGAGAACGCGGCCGGAGGCGGATACTTTGCCGTTGTGGTCGTAGCGCTTTCCGAACAACTCTTCCATTACAGCGTCGATGACCATGTTGCCCGGGCCGGTGTCAAACGCGATTAGTTGGTCGAGGGACGCTCCGGCCGGAATTGCGGTGAGATTTGCAATGCCGCCGATATTCTGCGCGATGCGGCTGAGGCTCGCGTCGCGATAAAGAAGATAGTCGAGGAAGGGAACCAAGGGCGCGCCTTTTCCTCCGGCAGCCATATCGGCGGGACGGAAATCGGAGACCACGGGCACTCTAAGGTTCGAGGCGATGATGGCGGCTTCGCCGGTTTGCCATGTGACGGCTAATTGGCGGCCGAGAAAACGCTGCGGTGTTCCTTGGTGATAGAGTGTCTGGCCGTGACAACCGACGAGGTCGAGTTTGACGCGATGCTGGCGCGCGGCTTTCGCGATTGCTTCGGCATAAAGTTCGCCGAGAAGAAAGTTCAGGCGAGCTAGATCGGCGACGCGGGCTAATTCCGCATTCATCATTCCTAGGATTGCGCGCCGCACGGGGGCGGGGAAGGGATATTCCTCGTGAGCTAGAAGAGTGCAATTGGCGCGGCGATTCTTGCGAGGAGATAAACTCTTGGGTCGTCCAGCGGGCTCGTTGGCGAAGCGCACCAGTGCCACGTTGATTCCGTCGGCTGAGGTGCCGCTCATGACACCGGCAACGATCATCGTCATGCGCGATCCTGATTCTTCGCTGAATTCTTGCCGGTGCGTGCGAGTGTGGCCATACGGATTTCTTCGCCGAACTCCCAGAGTTGGCGGGCAAGTTTCTCGACTCGCGCAGGATTGAGCGCGGGAGCGTGGCGTCTTATCGCCGCTGTCTTATCTGATTTCATCCATCGCTTCTTGAAGGCAAGGATGCGACGCGCGGATTCCTGGGCGCGGCGGGCGAAGTTCGGGTCGCGTTCGGCTTCGTGAATCAGTGCCTCGTAGGCCCGAGCGACCGTCTCTTCTTTATGGCAGACCAAGGCGATATCGCCGCCGGCACGAATGTGCTGCACGACTGACTGTTCGATGGAAGCAAAATCCTGGACAGATCCCATCTCCATGTCGTCAGAGACGATGAGCCCGGCGTAGCCAATCTTTTTTCGCAGAATGTCGGCGATCCATTTTTTCGAGAGCGATGCGGGGATCGCTTCTTTTGTTACGGCGGGAAAGGCAGCGTGCGAGACCATGACCATTGGCAACTCGCGGCGGAGGACGCGGTAGGGGACCAGATCCTGCTCCCATAATTTGCGTAGCGGTTTTTCGACACTGGGGAGTTTGTGGTGGGTGTCGAGGGTGGCCTCGCCGAGTCCCGGGAAATGTTTGCCGCAGCCGAGTACCCCGGCATCGCTTAACCCGCGCAGAAACTCGCGCGCGGAGATGACGACCTGCCTCGGATCGTCTGAGACCGCCCGCGAACGCATTACCGAACGCGACGCATCGAAGGCCAGGTCGAGGACTGGGGCAAAATCTACGTTGAATCCTAGGGCGCGGCAGTTTTCGCCGATCACTCGTCCATGCTTGCGAAAGAGGGCGCGGCTTCCGGTGGCGAAAACCTCTGCTGGAGATGGCGCGGGGCCAATCGCGCTGCGGAAGCGGTCGACCGTGCCGCCCTCGAGGTCGACGCAAGTGAACAGCGGCGTGGATACGCACTTTTGGCATTCGCGAAGGAGAGAGTGCGTCTGCTCGGCTGTTTTGATGTTGCGGGCAAACAGGATTACTCCCGCCGGCTGAATCTTCGTGAGCAGGGAAGCTAGGTGCGGAGACACCTCGGTTCCGTCGAAGCCGATGATTAGGAGTTGGCCGATGTTCGGGCCGTTAGATAACCGTTCCATCCGTCTCCAAATCTGCAACGGCGCGAAGCGTATGTTCGACCCATTTTGCGAAATCGTCTTTATCCGGGCTAGCCGGATCAGCTAGATTTTCAGCAATCTTAAATTCACCAAGCGCCTGCGGGAACTCGCCTCGGTCGTACAGAACCTCCCCGACGTGGAAATGAACTCGCGCAACTAGCGAGCGCGCCAACGGCCCGTTGATTGCCTCTTGGTATAGTGCCAGCGCGTGATCGTGTCGTCCAAGGAGTCTGTGCGCCTCCGCCTCCCGATACGAAAGCTCAGCTCTTTGTTCTGGGGAAATATCTTCCGTTTTGAGAGCATTCGCGATAGACAACGGCTCGACGGAATGACCGAGAGAGATTAAGTTTTCGATCAGTCGAAGCTGGGCATCATGTCTGAGTTCAATCTGCTCATTATCATTCAAGAAGTCTGCATGCTTCTTGAGAAACGCTTTGAGTTCTTGCACCGCTAAGTCGGATTCATCCGCGTGTCCGAGAGCGCATGCCAGCGAGAATTCCGCGTACGGTCGGCTCGGACTCCCTTCCGGCAAAAGCCTTACCGCTTCCGAAGCTGCCTCAACCTCTTTGTCGAATTGGCCGAGGTCATAATAACAAAGAGACTCGTGTAGGAGGATTGAACTCCTATCCGTCGGGTCCATGGCGCTCTCTTGAAGTGCTTTAAATTCCACCAACGCCTCGGCTGCGTGACCAGACTCTCGAAGCATTTGTATCTCTCGAAATCGATTCCAATCGGTCATTTATTCTCGCGTCGCGTTGCCGCAACATATGCGGCAGGCTACTATGGCCGATCGGCCAGATTTTCTCCGCGCACTCCGCGTCTCGGCGGTTAGATTTCCTTCTTCAACTCCGCCAACAAGTTTAGCGCCTCAAGCGGTGTCAGCCGGTTCAAATCGACCTCGCGAAGCTTTTCTAGCACTGGCTGCGAGAGCGGGGTGAAGATGGTTAACTGCGTGGGGCGCTCCAGCTCTGTGGATGCTCCCGGCGTCAGATGATCGGAGAGACGACGCTCGGAGGATTCGTGCTCGGCTAGGACTTCGCGGGCGCGAACTACGACTTCGTTCGGCAAGCCCGCCAGCTTGGCGACCTCGATTCCGTAACTGCGGTCGGCAGCGCCTGGTTCTACGCGGCGCAGGAAGACCACGCTTCCTCCGGCCTCTTTGACGGAGACGTGATAGTTTTTTACGCCGCTTAATTGTTCGGCCAGTTCGGTCAGTTCGAAATAGTGCGTGGCGAATAAAGTTTTGGCGCGTACTTTTGCGTGCAGATATTCGACGGCGGCCCAGGCGATTGCGAGGCCGTCGTAGGTGGAAGTGCCGCGGCCTACTTCGTCCAACAAAATTAATGAGCGGGCGGTTGCGGTGTGGAGAATCGCGGCCGTCTCCGTCATCTCGACCATGAAGGTGGAGCGGCCTCGCGCCACGTTGTCGCTGGCGCCTATGCGGGTGAAAACGCGGTCGACGATGCCGAGGCGGGCGGTGCGCGCGGGGACGAATGAACCCATCTGCGCCATGATCACGATCAGCGCGGCTTGGCGAAGATAGGTGCTCTTGCCTCCCATGTTGGGGCCGGTGAGGACGATGATGTTATGCGAGGCATTCTGCGGCTTATTTTGCGGAGATGAATTCAGGAAGACATCGTTGGGGACGAAACGCTCGCTGCCGGCAGCCAATTCCTGTAGTTCGATCACGGGATGGCGGCCTTCGACTATTTCCAGGTCGCCGGCGTGCTCGGCGTTGTCGGCTTCGAAGCGCGGGCGGCAGTAATTTCGTAACGCGGCGATGTGCGCCAGGCAGCCGAGGACGTCGACTTCGGCCAAGGCCAGCGCGGTTTGGCGGATGCGCTTGGCCTCGGCGGCTATCGTGGAACGCAGTTCGGCAAAGAGGCGGCGCTCGATCTCTACAATTTTTTCCTGGGCGTCCAGAATCTTGGATTCGTATTCTTTGAGCTCGGGAGTGGTGAAGCGTTCGGCATTTACGAGCGTTTGCTTGCGCTCGTAGTCGGCGGGCGAGAGATGGAGATTGGATTTCGAAATTTCTATGTAATAGCCGAAGATGGAATTGAACTTTACTTTGAGCGATCCGATGCCGGTGCGCTCGCGCTCGCGGGTTTCTACCTGCGCGAGATATTGTTTGGAGTTGCGGCTCAGGTCGCGGAGTTCGTCGAGATCTTTGTCGACGCCTGCGGCAATCACTCCACCATCGCTCAGCGTGAGCGGCGGCTCGGGGACCAGAGTGCGGTCGATTCCGTCGCGGAGATCGCTGAGTTCGTCGATTGCGGAGTGCAACATGGAGAGGCGGTGCGCCGGCAGTCCAGCTAGTACGGTTCGCACCTTGGGGATTCGCGCTAATGATGCCGCGAGCGCCAGCACGTCGCGTGGGTTCGCGTTCTCGAGGGTGACTCGGCTGAGCAGGCGCTCGAGGTCTAGGATTCCATCGAGCGACCGGCGCAGGTCTTCGCGGCGCAGCGTGTCTGTTACTTGAACTTCGACGGCATCCTGGCGGTCGTTGATCTCGGCTTGATCTAATGATGGGCGCAGCAGCCAGGTGCGCAGCAGGCGCTTGCCCATAGGCGTCACCGTCACGTCGAGGCAGCGGAACAGAGTTACTCCGGCGTCGGTTCCAGCAAAGAGAGGCTCGATTAGCTCGAGGTTGCGGACGGTTACGGCGTCGAGCACGAGGCAGTTCTGGCGCTCGTAGAAGCCAATGCGATCGACGTGATCGAGCTTGCCGCGCTGGGTAGAGCGAATGTAGTAGAGGATCGCTCCGGCAGCGGATGCCGCCGCCTGCTTGCCCGCCAGTCCGAAGCCTTCTAGCGAGAGGACGCCGAAGTGATTTTCGAGGAGGGGGATAGCGTGGTCGGGAGCGAAGATCCAATCGTCGAGGGGAGTTTCGGCTAAGCCGTTTGTCGACCGAATGGGTGCTGGCCCGGTCGAGGGGCTGGTCGACGTTTGTTGCGGGGAGGAAGAGGTGATGTCGCGAATCTCTGCCCTCGTTCTATTTTCGAAGAGCGGGGCGGATGACCCGTAAAGCACTTCTTTTGGGCGCAATTGTTCAAGTTCTTCTTGAACGCGGCGTGCGGCCGATTCGCCGGCGAATTCAGTGGCGCGAAACTCTCCAGTGGAAAGATCGAGGGCGGCAAAACCGGCGCGATCTCCGACGGTGGCCACGGCCGCCAGGAAGTTATTCTCCTCGGCATTCAAGGAGGAATCAGCGGCCGTGCCTGGGGTGACTACGCGGGTCACCTCGCGGCGTACGAGTTTCTTGGCGAGGCGCGGGTCTTCTACCTGTTCGCAGACGGCGACCTTGAAGCCGCGGCGGATGAGCTTTGCGATGTAGCCTTCGGCGGCGTGGTAGGGGACGCCACACATGGGGATGACAGCGCCTTTTTCTTTATTGCGGGAGGTGAGGGTGATCTGCAATTCGCGCGCGGCCAGGATGGCGTCGTCGAAAAAAAGCTCGTAGAAATCTCCCAGCCGGAAAAACAGCAGAGCGGTGGGATGCTCTTTCTTGATGGCGGCATACTGGCGCATCAGCGGCGTGGAGAACTCGGACATGGAGGATTGGGCGATGGGTAATTTGTAATTTGTAATTGGGTAATTTGCAATCCGCCTCCAGTGCATATGTGAAATGGTGGGCGCGCGAACTAAATTACAAATCACCAATTGCAAATTACAAATTCTTTTGTTCTCCTTACCGCATGGAACTCCGTAAAGATCCCATCACCCGTTCGTGGGTTATTACGGGCGACGATGTTGTCGATCCGGCTCCGCGTTCGCAAGCTTGCCGGTTTTGCGGTGCTGCCGCCGATTCTGCGCAGGTGGTGGCCACGCTGCCCGGACTGGATGGCAGCGCATGGTCGGCGCGCTCGGTCGTGCATCCGCATGCGCTCTACCACATCGAAGGCGAGGCGGCGCGGCGCGGCGATGGGCTCTACGACCGCATGGGATCTGTCGGGGCGCACGAGGTTTTGTTGGAAAATCCGCGCCACGACGGGCACCTGTGGAACGCGAGCGACGCCGAGGTGGAGCAATTTCTACGTCTGATCGCGTCCCGCATACAGGATTTGAAACGCGACAACCGCTTCAAATACATCAGCATTTTTAAGAACCATGGCGCCGGAGCAGGGCAGGAGTTCGATCATCCGACTTCGCAACTGACCGCGACCACGTTTGTGCCGCGGCGTGTTCTCTACGAACTGCGCGCCGGGCGCGATTATTACGAAAGCAAAGAGCGGTGCGTCTTCTGCGACATTCTGGCGCAGGAGGAGCGGCAGGGACTGCGCATCGTCGAGACTCGCGGGGATTATGTGGCGTTCTGTCCGTTTGCTCCGCGCGTGCCGTATGAAACGTGGATCATGCCGCGCAGCCACGAAGCTTCGTTCGAGCGCACGGGCTCTTTGCGCGTTGGAACGCTTAACGACCTCGCCGCGCTGCTGCGTCACACGCTGCAACGGATCCGCACGGTCACAGAGGGATTTCATCTTGTTCTTCATACTTCCCCGAACGCCCAACATCCTTCGGCGACGCTCGGATACTGGAAGACGCTGGATGAGGATTATCACTGGCACATCGAGATTCTGCCGATTCTCGAGGCCAAGGCGCGGTCTTATACGTTCAAGGAGACTTACTATTCTCCGGTGGCGTCGGAGACGGCGGTGAAACGGCTGCGCGACGCCAAGATCTGAGAAATGCGAAGCGAGGATCTGAGAAATTAGGAGCTGAGAAACAGGATCTGATGCCGATCAGAAAGTCTATGCCACGAACGTTTCAGTCAAAAAAAGGACTGCCACAAAAGACAGCCGTTCTATTGCTCATTTTGGCCACGCTGTCCGTGGCCGCGTCGGCATTCGGCCAAACAACGCCGCCGGCTCCGGCCGAGAAGCGAGACATTCTGTGGATGAAGCTGGAGGATTCCATTCTTGGCATCGACCGCAATCTCGATGGCGTGATGGGCGTCGCTATCGTCGATCTCACCGACGGGCATAAGTACCTGCTGCACGCCAATGATGTTTTTCCGCAGGCGAGCTCGATCAAGATTTGTGTGCTCGCCGAGCTTTATCGGCAAGCGCAGCAAGGCGAGCTGAAGCTTACCGATCTTTATACCGTCAATGCCGCCGATCTGGTGCCGGACAGCGACATTATGAACGGGCTGACTCCGGGCGTTACCCGTATCACGCTGCGCGACCTTGCAACCATGATGGTCGCGGTCAGTGACAACTCCGCGACGAATGTGCTCATCGACCGCGTCGGCATGGAGAACGTGAATGCGTTCCTGAGCGCGCAGGGATTGCGCGATACGCGGCTTCGCCGCAAGATGATGGACCTTAAAGCCGCCGCCGAGGGGCGCGAAAATATTTCTACTCCTAGCGAAATGGCGAAGTTGCTGCAGGGGCTCTATCGCGGCGAGATTCTTAATAAAGAGATGACGGATGATTTTTTCAAGGTGTTGTCTACGCACAAAGAGAGTTTTATTCCGCGCAATCTGCCGGAGGATTTGAAGATTGCCAACAAGCCCGGCGAACTGGAAGGCGTGCGCAACGATTCGGGCGTGATTTTTGTCGATAAGCGCCCGTACATTCTTTGCGTGATGACGACCTATCTGCGACGCGAGCGCGATGGAGAAGAGGCGATCAGCAATATTTCGCTGGCGGCGTGGCGAATGATTGACAGACTGGCGCGCGGGAGCGAGTACGGGAGAGTGATTTCGCCGGGGAATAGCAGCCGATAGAGAATCCGTCGTTCGCTGTTCGCTTTTCGCACGTCGCGAGTAACATGTGGCGAATAGCAAACGACGAACAGCGAGCGCCATGACTCTCCGCCGCCTCAAGACTTACGCAGGATCGCAAGGCTTCGTTTACCAGTATTACTTCGTCGGCAAACGTCCTGTTGCGGCTTCGGACGGCAATGAATACATTTTCGACGTCACCTCGGACCGCAAGCTGACTTACGCCGTGAGCGTTTTATTCCCCCATCAGGTCGCCGCCTCATGGGCGGTCTCTCACGGGCGATCCCTCTCGGACTCCGAGCAGTATGCCGCCGTCAAAATGCGCCTGTTCCGCGCCTTCGATGAAGTCGAAGACATGCAGGCGCACGGTCGACTGCTGCAAATCGAGTTGCAATCGCTTGAGGAATCGCTGGCGTCGTTGGGCGTCGAGTAGATTCGGTCGCTGTCCAGTTACCCCAGCCCAACTAAAGTTTTGTCTGTCACCGCCGATAACGTCTACAGGCGTTGCCTTTTTTGAGCCTGCCATGACCTCCTCCAGCAAAGCGATTGCCGCCTGCGCCCTGCTCATGGTGGTATGCATTGGAGCGCTCTCTTATTGGAGCGAGGTCCGGAACGATCGCGACCGGGGGTGGGTCACGCGTACGCTTCATGTCGTCGAGAAACTCCAGGCTCTCCGTATCGATATCACCCAGTGTGAAACTGGCCAACGAGGTTACATGCTCACCGGGCAGGACAGATATCTGGAACTGTACCGAGCCGGTGTCGATCAGGTGCGACAAGATATGAAGGAACTGCCCGATTTGACTGCGGATAATCCGAGGGAGCGGGAAGCGATAAAACAACTGGATCCGCTCATCGCATCCCGGCTAGCCGAACTGAATGAGGGGATTTTGGTTCGGAAGGAGAGCGGGTTGCTGGCGGGCGTCGAAGCGGTGACCCGCGCGAATAACGGTGAAAGGTGGATGGGGCAAATCGCCGCCCAGATTGGCGAGATGCGGGACACGGAAGCCGGCCTGCTAAGCAGCCGACTGGAGACGGCGGCGGCCAGCACGCGGAAGATCAAGGTTGTCATTGCTCTGGGTAATACGCTCGCCATCTTAATTTTGCTGATCAAATACTTTGTGATTCAGCGGGAAATTGGCAAGCGCAATCTAGCGGAAGCGAGTCTGAAGCTGTCGAATGAGCAACTGGTTCGACGGACGGCAGAGCTCTCGGAGACGAATATTGAGCTGGAGAGTTTCGCTTATTCCGTCGCCCATGATCTGCGGGCGCCGTTGCGTCACATCGCCGGATATTCCGGCGTAGTGGTGCAGGATTATGGGCCGCGCCTGGATGCGGAGGGTCTGCGCTTCCTGGGGAAAATCACGCACAGCGCGAAACAAATGGGTCGCCTGGTGGATGACCTGCTGAGTTTGTCACAGATAGGGCGGCAGGAACTGTCGTTCGAGGACACACCGCTGGATGTGCCGCTGAGCCAAGCCATGGAGGATGTCGCGCCGGAGTGGGCAGGCCGCAAGGTGGAGTGGCAGGTTGGAGAGTTGTTCAGAGCGGAATGCGACTCGGGATTGCTGAAGCAGGTATTCGTGAATTTGCTCTCCAATGCTGTGAAGTACACCCGAAAGCAGGAACACGCGGTGATCGAAGTCGGACAGACGCGGCAGAACGGCGAGCGCGTGGTATTTGTCCGCGACAACGGAGTGGGTTTCGAGATGCAGCACGCCGGGAAGCTGTTTGGCGTCTTTCAGCGGCTGCACAAAGCTCTAGATTTCGAAGGCACCGGAGTCGGGCTGGCGACTGTGCAGCGCATCATTCGGAGGCACGGTGGCCGGATTTGGGCGGAGGCGGAACTGGGCCGTGGAGCAACGTTTTTCTTCACGCTCAGCTCCCCCGAGAACAAGCCGAGGGAACCGGCAGAAGTTCCGCTGAAAGAGAAAAAAGAGAAAGAGGAGGAGATGCATGTCGCACGAAGTTGAGATTCTGCTGGTCGAGGATAGCGCCGAGGATGCGGAATTGACGATTCGCGCATTGCGTCGCAACAATCTCGCGAATGAAATTCACGTCTCTACGGATGGGGTGGAAGCTCTCGACTTCCTCTTCTGCCGCGGTGTGCACGCGGATCGAACATTTACCCATCCCCCGAGACTCGTGCTGCTTGATTTGAAGCTTCCCAAAGTCGATGGCCTGGAAGTGTTGCGGGCGATCCGGGCCGATGAGAGAACCAAGGCAATTCCGGTTGTGGTTCTCACTTTGTCCAAACAACATAAGGATCTCGTCGCGGGCTACAACTTAGGAGTGTCGGCTTACGTTCAGAAACCAGTTGACTTCGAGCAATTCAGCGAGGCCGTGCGGCAGATCGGGATGTTTTGGATGCTGATCAATCAGCCGCCACCGTCGTCGGCGTTTACCGCTAGCAGAACTCGGGGAGCGTAAAGCAAAGATTGCCGCTCAGAAATGAGGAGGAAATGGATGTCGCACGAAGTTGAGATTTTGCTGGTCGAGGACAGTCCCGAGGATGCGGAATTGACGATTCGCGCATTGCGTCGCAACAAACTGGCCAATGAAATTCACCACGTTGAGGACGGAGTGGAGGCTCTTGACTTCCTCTTTTGCCGCGGCGCGTATGCCGATCGGACATTTACCCAACTTCCGAAACTCGTGCTGCTCGATTTAAAACTTCCCAAAGCCAGTGGTATGGAAGTGCTGCGCGCTATCCGGGCCGATGAACGCACGAAGGCGATCCCAGTGGTGGTTTTTACTTCGTCCAAAGAAGAAAGAGATCTGATCGACGGCTACAAGCTGGGAGTGAACGCCTACGCGCAGAAGCCGGTTGACTTCGAGCAATTCAGCAGCACCGTCCGGCAGATCGGAATGTTTTGGATGCTGGTCAATCAGGCGCCTACTTCGGCAACGTTTGTAGCGAGCAAAACGCAGAGCGCGTAAAGGCTACGTAAGGAAAGACTGCGGCCACTGTAACCGGCGCCTTGCTAGCAAATCTGAACGGCGCCGAAAATAATCCTCTGCAAGCGCCACTCGGCGCGGTGTGACCCGCATCACAAACCACTGTGACAGCTTATGTTTCGGTGCGCAGGCTTCGCCCGGCAAACTATAATCACCCAGGCGGGGTAGGGAAACTTTCAACCGTGCTGTGGAAACTGGAAATGATGAGCTTGATTTGGCTGCGAGTGGCGCTGATTTGTTACGCTGCGGGATTGCTTTATGCGCTGGTGGCGCTGACGCGCACCTCGGAGATCCTGAGCAAGGTTGCGCTGCACGCGTCTTATCTGGGCATGGTGTTTCATCTTGTTTCGCTGACCGAAGCGGTTGTGCAAACCGGCCAACTGGCTTCGGCTTCGGTTCATAATGCGGAATCGCTGCTGGCCTTTCTCATCATGGTCGGCTTCATGCTCGCCTATCTGG
The DNA here is from genome assembly GCA_003132405.1 of Acidobacteriaceae bacterium. Taxonomy (GTDB): domain Bacteria; phylum Acidobacteriota; class Terriglobia; order Terriglobales; family Acidobacteriaceae; genus Acidiflorens. The sequence goes on from PKXQ01000148.1 coordinate 27,354, forward strand.
TCTATAAAACGACCACCCCGGGCATCGTGGTCTTCCCGCTGGTTTTTCTACTGACTTTCGTGGCTGCTAGCGGGCAGCAACCTTTCGTATTTACGTCGGTTGCGGTGAAGCACGGTTGGCTGGCGGTGCACGTTCTGATGATCTTTACCGGATACGCCGCGCTCTTCTTAAGCTTTGGCGCCAGCATTCTTTACCTGCTGCAGGAGCGCGCGCTGAAGTCGAAGAGTAAGAGCGGAATGTTCTCGCGGTTGCCGGCTTTGCAGGTGATCGACGACATCGGCTATCGTTCGCTTATGCTCGGCTTTCCTTTCATGACGCTGGGCCTGATCGCGGGTTCGGTGGTTGCCGTGGCCACGTACGGCCGCATCGATTATTTCGATCCGAAGATTTTGCTTTCGTTGCTGATGTGGGCGGTTTACCTGCTGATGGTGTTCACGCGGCTGAATGCGGGTTGGCGCGGGCGCCGCGCCGCCGTGCTCGCGAGCGCGGCGTTTGCCACGGCCATCGTGGCGTGGATCGCTAATTACTTCAGCGGAATGCACAGGTTCATTACGTCATGAGATTTCAGCTCATCGGCGTCAATCACAAGACCGCGCCGGTTGAAGTGCGCGAGCGGTTGGCGATTCCTGAATCGCGTTTGCCGGAGGCTTGCAAACGGCTATCTGAGCATCCCGCGGTGGCGGAGGGCATGATCGTCTCGACCTGCAATCGCGTGGAATTTATTGCCAATATGAAGAACGGGACCGGCGATCTGCGGGAGTTTCTGCGCGAGTATTTCGAAACCGATCTCGGTCCATTTGAAAGTCATCTCTACGAATTTCGCGAAGACGAGGCGGTTCGTCACATCTTTCGCGTTGCCGCCAGCCTTGACTCCATGGTCGTCGGCGAGCCGCAGATTCTCGGCCAAGTCAAGGAAGCATACGCCACGGCTCGAGCCGTGGGAGCGGTGCGAGCGCAATTGGATCAGTTGATGACGCGCGCGTTCGCCGTCGCCAAACGCGTCCGCACCGAGACCGCCGTCGGATCTTCATCGGTATCGATTGCTTCGGTGGCAGTCGAGCTGGCGGAGAAAATCTTTGGCAGCCTAAATGGCAAGAGCGTCTACCTGGTGGGCGCGGGCAAGATGTGCGAACTAGCGGCGCGGCATCTGATGGCCCACGGCGCCGCGTCTCTCTTTGTCGCGAATCGAACTTATGACCGGGCGATTCGCCTTGCACAGAAATTTGACGGGCAGGCGATTGAATTCAGCCGGCTTTATGACACTTGCGAGCGCGCCGACATCGTGATTACCTCGACCGGTTCGCCGAACTTCATCTTCCGGCGCGAACACGGCGAAAAGCTGATGGCGCTGCGAAAGAACAAGCCCATGTTCTTTATCGACATTGCGGTGCCGCGCGATGTCGATCCGGAGATGAATAAGATCGACGGCCTGTTCGTTTATGACATCGACGATCTGCAACAGGCGGTGAGTTCGCACGTCTCCGACCGCAAGAAGGAAGCGGAAAAAGCGGAGGCGATTGTCGCGAATGAAGTGACAAAATTTCACGTTCGCCTGCAGACGCTCGACGTGGTTCCGACTATCGTCAGCCTGCAGGATCATCTCGAGACCATTCGGCAGGCCGAGATCGATCGCGTTCGCGGCCGCCTTGGTGCGATGAGCACAGATCAGGAAATGGCGGTCGAAGCGCTCACGCGTGGCATCATCAATAAAATCATGCACACACCTATAAGCACGCTGAAAACTGCAGCGCGCGATCCTGAATCCACCACGGTGATCGACCTGGTGCGACGCCTCTTCAACCTGCATAGCGAAGACACGGGCAAAGATAAAGAAAAAGACAAAGACGCCGCGGTGGCGAAAGGTGGGCGCGGATCAGGCGACGAGACCGAGCGCAGAAGAGGGGCGCGGAACTAATGGCCCGTCTACGCATAGGCTCTCGCGGCTCACAACTCGCTCTCTGGCAGGCGCATCACATTTCCGATTTGTTGCGCGCGCAAGGCCACACGGTCGAACTTGAAATCATCAGGACCACGGGCGATAAGATCACCGACGTTGCGCTGGCGAAGGTCGGCACGAAGGGCATGTTCACCAAGGAGATCGAAGAGGCCTTAGTTGAAAATCGGGTTGATCTCGCGGTACACAGCTTGAAGGATTTGCCGACGGAACTGGCCAGCGATTTCGAAATTGCGGCGATCACCACGCGTGAAAATCCGCGGGACGTTTTTTGTTCGGTGAAATACGCGAACATCGAAGCGCTGCCGCAGGGCGCCAATGTTGGCACCAGCAGCCTGCGGCGCCAAGCCCAGTTGATGGCGTTGCGTCCCGATCTCAAGATTCATGCGCTGCGCGGGAATGTGGATACGCGCCTGCGCAAGCTCGAATCGGGCGACTACGACGCCATTATTCTCGCTGCCGCCGGCCTCAACCGCCTGGGCAAAACGCAATTGGTGCGGCAAGTGATTCCGGCGGAAGTGATGACTCCGGCCGCTGGACAAGGCGCGCTGGGGATTGAGATTCGCAACGGAGATAAGGCAACGCGGGCGCTGCTCGCTTTTCTCGACGATTACGCCGCGCGCGCCACCACTACCTGCGAGCGTGCCTTGCTCAATAAACTTGGCGGCGGCTGCCAGGTTCCGATTGGAGCGTTCGCGGAGATGAAGGGTGGGCGTATCCGGCTCAATGGCTTGGTCGCGCATCCCGACGGCACGAAGGTTCTGCGCGAAACTCGCGAGGGTGATGACCCAATCAAGCTCGGCGAAGAGGTTGGCGAAACTCTGCTCAGCCGGGGTGGCGATGTTATTCTCGAAGAAGTTTACGGCGAAGGGTTTGCGTTGCCGCAACAGCCTTAGAAGCAGGTCCTAGGTGTCAGGTGTTAAGTCTCACGAAAAGCTAATACCTAACACTTCAGACCTATCACCTGATTCATGAAGCCTAACGAAAATCATCCTCTTACTGGAACCCGGATTCTTGTCGGACGCGCTCGCCATCAGGCGGGCAGTCTTTCGGCGAGCCTACGCAGCCTGGGTGCGTCTGTGATCGAAATCCCTTTCATTGAGATTCGCAAGCCTCAATCGTATACGCCGGTCGATGATGCGCTGAAAGATATTAAATCGTATGACTGGCTCATTCTTACCAGCGCCAACGGTGTCGAGGCTATGTGGCAGCGGGTACGTCAACTTCGCATTACTCCCCGGAAGCTGAAGCATCTTCAGATCGCGGCGATTGGTCCGGCGACCAAGAAGGCAATCGTCAAGCATGGCCTGAAAGTGAAGATGGTTCCCGACGAGTACGTCGCCGAAGCGGTAGTTAAGAAACTACGTGACAAGATCAGTGGCAAGCGGGTTGTGCTGATACGGGCTAAGGTTGCGCGCGACGTAATTCCCGAGGAACTGCGTGCGGCCGGAGCGACGGTCGACGTGGTTGAAGCTTACGAGACAGTGGTGCCGGAGAAATCGCGGGCGCGGCTGCGCGCGTTGATGAAAAGCGCTCGCCGCCCGCACATCGTGACTTTTACCAGCTCTTCGACGGCGAAGAATTTTGCGGAGTTGCTTGGCAACGGCGAGGCGGGGTCGGTCAGCCCGGCTTGGCTGAAAGATGTTCAGTTCGCTTCGATTGGGCCGGTTACGTCAGCGACTTTGAGAGAATTGCAGATGCCGGCTGCAATCGAGGCTCGCGAATTTACTATGGGCGGGCTGATTCGCGCGATCGTGCTCGCGCGCTACGCGGAACCAGCAAAGACTAACGCTACTCCGCCTTAGCTGCCGAAGCGCCCATCTGCGGATCAATCGCGTCGAGATATTCCTGCATGCGTTTCTTGGTGTCAGCGGGCATGCCGGTGAATTCGATTCCGTTGCCTACTCCGGGATCGCAGGTTCGCACGACCGCGGTGATCTTGATGTGCTCCGAGTCCATCCAGAAGTCCACCAGCAACACCGTTCCGAGCGGCAGGGGCATCATGCTCTCAACGTAGCATCCATTACCGCTCACGTCGGTGGCGTTGATGCGGAGCGGCGCGTTGACGCGTTCGTCGCGCAGTTCGACGGGCAGCGAAATCTTGTGCCGGTAATAGCGGCGGCGGTTGGAGGGGTCTATGGATACGGTCGCGCCATCCATGGCAAGGTAGTTTCTCCACGGGCATTCCTGAGCGGCGAGCAGTTTGACTCCTACCTGATTTTTCTTGATCGCGCCCGTGTTCATGACCCAGACTACGGTGCAGCGCGTTTTCTTTTCGTCGCATTGCACACCGATCGTATCGCCGACCTTCAGTTCGGTCTCGACCCCTGAGATGAGCGCGCCGTCCGAGCTTATATTCTGCGCGCGCGCCGACTGCGAAAAGGGACGGCCCTCGGCACTCATTCCCCAGACGCGTACGGGCAGGTCGACGCTCAGTCGAGGTTCGGTTTGATGATTAGACATGCCTTATCCTCGGATCGGTCTAATACGATCGACCTTAATACGTTGGATGGATGATACCGCCGTTCAGTGGCCGGGCGATATTACAAAGTTCCTCGGCTCCAGTAACGAGCGGAGCACCACTTTCGGAACCTAGCGAGGCCAGTTTGTCTTCGCTCCCGCTTAAGAAGGGGCTTGCCTTAGATTCAGGAGCGGCTTTCGGCGGACTGTTGGGCAAATTCTCGATAGCCTATGACTTCGATCTTCTGCTCGTCCAAGAACTTCCGTAACTCGGCTGAAGTCAGCAGACGGCGTTCTTCGTCGCGCGAATCGCGCAGGCGCGTGTTGACGGCGGCTAGATCGGCGTCGTTATAACCGGGATGGCAGACCAGTTCCCAGGTTCCGTCGGGCAGGGCGGCGAGCGTTTGGCGCAGCAGGGAACTGAAGCCGCCGCTCTCGCTCGCTCCGGTTTCAATCACGCCCAGCACGCCGTCAGGGGTGAGCAGGCCGGCGCGTTTTGTTTGCTTAAGAAAGTGCCGGGCGAAAGTATGCAACACGCGCACCTGGCTATAGCGCTTCCAGAGATGAGGCTTGCCTTTGAAAAGACGCGCCGGCAGCGCTTTGATTGGAACGATGGGATTGCGAATGGCACGGACGCCGCAAATTCGTGCCGCTCGCAGCAGCGCGTTGAGAATCTCGGGGAAAATGTGGGCGTGCTTGTGGGTATCGAGGTGAGTGACTTGCAATCCGGTGGATTGAATCTTCCTGATTTGCGCGACGACTTCATCGACCAGTTGGTCGCGATCGAAGCCTCCGAGCGTGGCGCGCGCGGCGAAGGCAGAAAGACTGGTGTAGAAATTCTCCGGCTCGGCCGAGCGAATCGCCCGCAAGGTGTCCACGGTATGGGTGGGTGATACCGGCGTTCCATCGACCAGCACCACGTGGCAGCCCACGGAAAGACTGGGCGTCGCACGAGCCAACGTGACGGCATCGTCGAATTGTAGGCCGTTCGCCATGAGCGTAGTCGACGAGACTACGCCCGCAGTGTGGGTTTCCACAATGGCGCGATTGACGCCCGCGGTGAGACCAAAATCATCGGCGTTGACGATCAGCTTGCGCACCCAGAAAGTGTAGCAGTGAAATTGCAGTAGCCGGGTCGAGGCCACGAGAACGACTGACCCCAAGCGCACGAAGAATCGGGAAGGGAATCTGCTCAAGTTCACTCCCCGGATTGCTTTAGCTTTCGAAGAAGCGCGCTGGGTCGATTGACTCAGCCGCCGTTGTTCGCGACAACCTGCTCGGCCGGTTTGACCTGCTTCCGCAAGATTTCATCCAGTAGAAACAAGTCGGTGAGTAATGCGCGAAGATGAATGGAAGCGTTCAGATTATCAATCAACTGTGAACTGATGACGGGCTGGGCCAAAACCAGTTCAATGGTGGCAAGAGAGTCGCGGGAGTCGCGATCAAGAACCGCAAAAAACGCCGCGTATTTTTCGGCGGGCTCAAGACCTTCCTCTCGGACTGCGACCGTACAAACCTCCGCCAGTCCCGTCAAAGCTTTAACGGCACGTTGCAAGAACTCGCGAACTTGCCCACCCGATTTGCTGCCTTCGTCCGTGCGGAGACCCTGGGCTGCGTATGCCAGCATAAACTCGTAACACTCTTCCACTGCCTCGCAACGGCTGCCAATTTCAGCCAGCATCGCTTAGCCCTCGCCCTCTTAATTGGTTCGACGCCGATGGTGACGATGAAGACGGAGACGGAGACGGAGACGTTTCCACCACCCATCGCTTGGGATCATGCTCTTTCAAATAAAAGTCGCGGCTCATCCAGCCGAAGATCATGGACTTCGTGATTGGGCGTTTCTCCGGCCGCAGTCCGAAGTAGACGTGGACCATGATCAATGCGATCAGTCCTACGCCCGCCAGGCCGTGTAGCACATACATCATGCCCCAGGTCATGTCGCTGAAAAGATATGGATTGCGTGGAAAGAAAACGGTGCGCACGCGAGACATCATGAACACGCCGGTTATGATCGCCGAGAGACCCGCGGCGAGAATCGCGGCGTGGTAGAGCTTGTTCTCCAAAGGATATTTTGCGAATTTGTCCGGTGGTGGCTCAGGCTTTCCGGCAGCCCGCATCATTCTTCGCCATGCATCACGCAGATCAATCCGATCCGGCCAGATCGACCAGAAGTCCATAAAGAAGGACGCGTGGATGATGTGAAAAAGAATAGAGGCGGTCAAGACTGCGCCCGCGATCCAATGATAGGTCACCCAGGGGAACTGGACTCCAACTCTCGGCAGGAAGGCGGTAAACAGTAGTGTGAACATGGAGGCGGCCATGATCCAGTGAAACAGCCGAGCGGTCAGGGAGTGCCTGGGCACGTGCTCGGGAATGCGCGCCGCCTCGGACGGCGAAATATTGCCGGCAAACTCTTTTGGTTTGGCGAAATACCGCAGGTAGGCGGCGTGAACAATGAAGAAAAGGAATCCGGCGATTACCGCCACCCAGATCAGGAACCAGGCAATATGAATCGGGACAAGTTGTCCCCACGGGCTCGTCGCCCATTCTAAGAAGCCCACGTTGCCTCCTCTGTTGCTGATCCTGCTCCGACGATGGCGCGCTTCACCAGATTTCTCATCAGTGGGATCTTGTAGGTGTTGAACTGTAAGGGGACTGCTCCCTGCACGGCCAGTTTCCCCGCCATCTCCCCGGTCGCGACGTTGCGCGGCTTGCCTCGGACCGCATCTTCAACCGCCTTCAAGCGCAAGGGGCGCGCGGCGGCTGCGTTCACCGAAATTCGAATGCGGTCGATCGTCCGAGCTGAACCATCGCCCGGTGAACCATCGCCTGACGTCACCATGGCTGAGGCAACGTTCATGAGCGGGAAATCCCAAACGTTGCGGTCCCGAATTTTCTCAAAATAAAATTGCGCACCAGCCCACGTGGAGGGAATACGAATCGCCGTCAGTAAGTCTCCGGGCTGCAAGATGTGCAGCCTCGTGATGTCGATGTCAGGGCCAACGAAGTAATCTTCCGCGTCGACGACGCGCTCGCCCTTGCGGGTGCGGATGACAAACTTGGCGTCAAGGGCAATAAGGGCTGGGGCTGAATCGGAGGGATTCACCGCCACGCAACGGTCGGCTTGCAGAATCGCGTGCTCGCGGTTGCGGCCCTCCGGCGCATCGGCATAGCAAATGTTGCCGCCGGCGCGGTAACATGGCCAACCGCTTCGGTAATACCAGCAGCGCGTATCCTGCGAAACATTCCCGCCTATGGTTCCCTGGTTGCGAATCTGCGGTGATGCGACTAATTCCGCCGCCTGCGCCAGCAGATCATACTTCTGCTTAATGATGGGATGATTCACGACTTCGGTGAGCGTGGTCATGGCGCCGATCTCGATCCCATCGCCGCCATCGTTGCCCAAGGTGCGCACTCCGCGCAGTTCGCCGATCCCGCTCAAGTCGACCACTACCTTCGGCTTCTTGATTCGATCCTTCAGCCAGTCGAAGCTGTCGAGACCGCCGGCCAGCACCCAGACGTCGGGTCCGTGTTGTTCGAGAAGTTTCTGCGCGTCGGCGACGGAAGTCGGCTGAAACAATTCGAAAGCGGCCATTACGTCTCGTATGACAGCCATAACCCTCCTTCAAATCCCGATCAAATATCGTCCATTAAATGTGGGCCATGAGCGGATGCTGCATCGGCCGGCCCGCTTCGAGCGAGGTCAGAATCGTGTCGGCGTTTACCGGAGCACGCTGAAAAATTTCGTCTCCCAACGCATCCGATAGAGCATTTAAAATTGAAGCGCACCCACCTCCAACCGGAGGTTCGCCGACACCGCGAGCGCCGACCGGTGTCTCAGGGTCTGGAATATCCAGCGCAGTCCATTGCATGTCGACGGGTACATCGAGAATCGTCGGCGGTTTACTTTGATAGAAGCGCTTGGACAGCATCTCGCCGTAGCGCGGATCGAACACCCACTTCTGGCCGATCGCATGGCCGATGCCGAGAGTCGAACGACCGAGCACCTGACCACCAAGCGCTCGCGGATGGATCACTGTTCCGACATCGGCGGAGGCAAGAAAATCGACGATGTGGTACTTGCCGGTTTCGACATCGACCTCAACCTCGGCGAAACTGGCGACATAGGAATACGTTGAACCATCGCGTGGGTAGTTGTCTTTGGCGGCCACCACCAAGCCCTGTCCGGCCAATGCCGCAACCGACGCCTTCGTCAATTTGTGGACATCGGCGGGCGCCTCGTGGCCATCGTAGATGCCGCCTAATTCAATCGCGTGCTGCGCGGCCTGCGCCAAACTCATGCCGGCGCCACCGCCTTTGCGGACAACGCGTTCGTTCGCTACCACATATTGCTCCGGCTTGCCGCCAAGTTTCTTCGCCGCGATCTCCTGAAGCCTCTGCTTCGCCGCCATTGCCGTGGCATACGCCGCCCGCGTCATGGCGTGAGTTGTCTGACTTCCGCCGGAGACGCAGGTGAATGGAAGGTCTCTCGACGTGTTGCCCCAGACTATGTCGCACTTCTCCCACGGCACGCCGAGAGCCTCTGCCCCCGCCCGATGTACATCCATCACCGACTCGGTTCCAAGGTTGCCGATTCCAGATTGGAAAGTGATGCGGCCATCCGGCTTGATGACGAGAAGCCCGTCGAACCCGATGGTGCCACCAACGTAACAGCTCAGCGAAACGCCAACGCCGCGCACCTTCGTGCCTATTTTCTTCGGAGTGCGCGCGACCCGTTCGTTCCATTTGAACTGCTCGGCGCCCTGGTCGAGCGCTTCTTTGATGAATGCGCTGGTCGCATATTGGCGTTTTCCCTGCACTGCTGGTCCCAACGGCGCTTTGCCCTCGGGGCAGTTGATGCGGCGGATCGCTACCTGGTCGATTCCAAGTTTGCGCGCGGCTTTGGCGATGATGGGCTCGATAATGACAATCCCCTGCAACCCGCCTGGGGAACTTTGCGCACTGCGCGGCGGAGTGTTGGTCAACACTGTCAACCCGCGCCAGCGCATGGCCTGCGGCTGGTAGAGCAGGGAGACGATCCGCCCCGAGGACGGAGCGTCGCCGACTGCGTCGTAGGGGCCATTGTCGCAAATGACGAACATGTCTAGGGCCGTGATTCGTCCCTCCTTTGAGAAGCCGACTTTCATACGCCCCTGAAAGCTGGGACGGGCGCGTCCGATGAAGGTCTCTTCTTCGCGGCTGATGCGCATCATCACCGGAGCATTCGCTTTCTTCGACAGCAGCGCCGGGATGATCATGGTCACGCCGCCCGTGATCTTGCTGCCGAATCCGCCGCCGGTGTATTCGCTGATGAAAACGATATTGTCGGGACTAATGTTCAACCAGCGTGCGATCGCGGGCAGTGTTTGCGCGGTGCTTTGCGTGCCCGTGTAAATGTAAACTTTGCCGTTTTGCCAATAGGCCAGCGCGCTGCGCGTTTCAAGCGTCTGATGGCTGGTATCAGGAGTGACGAAGGTCTCGTCAAGAACGAGAGCCGCATTCTTGAAGCCTGAATCGAGGTCGCCATAGGTCCATTCGTCGGGACTCTTGCCCATGGGAAGACGGCCGTACTTTTCCTCCTCGAAGTCAGCCTCGGTCCATTTGAGTTCCGTGACTGCGGGCGTGCCCGGACCTTGCGGCGACGCGGGCCGGGTCCAGACGTTGCCATCCGTTCGCGGGTTGGGACCACCCGGCCGCAAAGTTTCGAGCGGATCGATTGCGAAGGGAAGCGGTTCAAAATCGATTTCGATTTTCTCGATGGCTTCCGCAGCGGTGAGTTCGTCGACTGCGGCGACCGCGAGAACGGGTTCGCCCTGATAAACCGGCTCCATGGTGAGACCGCGTTCGCCCCACTTGCTGGCCTTGATCACCGTGCCGTTGTCGGTAAGCGTATCGGCTGGGGCGGGAAGATCGTCGGCTGTGAGAATGCCTTTGACGCCGGGCATGGCGAGCGCCGCTTTTGCATCGATGCGCTTTACGCGTGCATGCGGCATGGGACTGAGCAGCAGTTTGCAGAAGAGCATGCCTTCCGCGCGAAAATCCTCTGCGTACTTTGCATTGCCCGTGACCTTTGCGTAGAGGTCAGGAGTCTCGTAATTCTTGCCAATGAGTTTGTACCCGGCGCCGTAGACGCGCTCGGCGGGTCTCGTGGAGTCAACGGGCTGTTTGTTATCTTTTTTGCTATCGGCGAGTTGATTATCGTTAGCCAAGCGACGACCTCCGCATATTCTCGGCCCCGCGCATCAATGCTGTCAGAATCTTGTCGTAATCCTGGCAGCGGCAGAGATTTCCCGAGATACCATGCGCCAGTTGCAGGCGCGTGGGATTGGGATTTGTTTTCAAAAATCCGACTGCCGTCATGATGAAGCCGGGCATACAGAACGCGCACTGAAATCCCTGCTCGTCGATGACACCCTGCTGCACAGGATGCAAGGTTCCGTCTTCGGCGGCCAAACCTTCGATCGTTAAAACCTTCCGGCCGCGCACCGTGTGCGTGAGCACCGAACACGAATAGTGCGGAATGTCGTCGATAAGAACGCTGCAGGATCCGCATTCGGCGCGGTCGCAGCCGAGTTTTGTGCCGGTCAGTCCCAGCTTGTAACGCAGCGTCCATGCCAGTGTCTCTTGCTTCATGACATCGACGCGCCGTTGCTGACCGTTAACGTTGAGGGTGATGAGGCGCTCGCCTACGCCGGCAGCCGGTTGCTGGCCATGCAATAGAGACGACGCACGAAAAAGATAGCTAGCGGAGGAGACGGCCACGCCGCTGCTGATGACGCCTTTAATGAAGTTGCGCCTGGAGACAGATTTCAGCACACCTTCCTGCGGAACGTTTTGGATTGCCTCTGACTTTAGCTTGTCTGTCATAGTCGGACACTTTTATCTGGCCGCCGGTGTTCGAGTCTTGCGGCTCAAACACCGGTGTGAGGGCAATATTTAACCATTTCGATTATCAGAAACAATGCCTGGATTCGGAAATTTTCCGATGCAGGGAGTATACGCCTGGGTTGTCGGCGAGGATTTCTTGTGACTTGCCGCATCCGCTGGCAAGAACAAGAAAAACCGCTTAATATGTCCACTCCGTCTATTCCCGTCGCAGTGTCACGGCATCCTTTGGATACGAGGTCTACGATGATGACGAGCGCAAGCCCAACGCAGAATGTGGCCAACCAACCGCCCGCAGCAAATGGGCTGGCAATTGTTCGCGTGACGATCGGCGCGATGTTGGTGTGGGTCTTCTTCGAAAATCTGGGAAAGGGTCTTTACACTCCAGGGGGCTACGCAGGCCTGATCAACTATTACATCAAGGCGAGTCACTCGCCGGCGGCGTGGAAGGCAGTGATGGGTTTGGCGGCGAATCACGCCGCGATGGCAGCTCCCATGCAGGCGGTGACCGAGATCGGTCTCGGAATCCTGCTGGTCATCGGCCTGCTGACGCGACCGGCCGCGTTTATAGCATTTTTGTACCTGGGCAGCCTTTGGGTGTCGGAGTGGGGCACGGCGTGGATTTGGGAGCTGCTGGTCCCGGTGATGGCATCGCTTGGGCTCGCGGTGGGGCGGGCCGGTCGAGCCTGGGGCGTCGACGCGTGGCTAGCGCGGCGCTGGCCGTCCTCTCCATGGTTTTGACTTGAGTCAGGATCGCGTGCGCGTGTCGGTCGTCATTCCAACACACAACGAAGCGCAGTCTATCGGCCTCGTCTTGGCTGATCTTCAATCTGTGGGCGATATTGTCACTGAAGTCTTGATTGTCGATAGCAACTCATCTGACGGAACTCCCAAGATCGCCGCAAAGATGGGAGCCCGCGTCCTCCACGAACCTCTTCGCGGATACGGTCGTGCCTGTTTGACTGGGCTCGCGAATGCGAGCGCTCCCGATGTAGTCGTCTTCCTCGACGGCGACTACAGCGATCGACCGGCGGAGTTGCCGCTTCTGTTAGCTCCCATCATTGAGGGCCGTGCGGATATCACCATCGGATCGCGTCTGGGCAAGCAGAGCATTCGTGGGGCCATGCCTTGGCACGCCGCGCTTGGCAATCGCCTGGCGGCCTTCCTGATCAGGCTTTTGTATGGACTGAAGCTGAGCGACCTCGGACCATTCCGCGCCGGGCGCGCGGATGTGCTTCGACGGCTTGACCTTCAAGAGACAACGTACGGCTGGGCGGTCGAAATCATTCTAAAAGGTGCGCTCGGAGGATTCCGCATCGTTGAGGTGCCGGTGAGCTATTATCCGCGCATCGGGAAATCGAAGATTAGCGGGACGCTGAGAGGTACGGTCGGAGCGGCGTGGTTCATCCTCTCATTGATAGTGCGCTATTATTTTCGGCGCCGGAAGGCCGGAATACCCCGGCCGGCGTGAGTCGTGGCGGAGCAATCTTCTATGGAATCCTCCAGCGAAAATACAACCCGTTCACCTAGCGGTGGACGCGCGCTGGTGATCATGGCAAAAGCACCAAGGCCAGGCCGGGTCAAGACGCGTTTAACGCAGAGTCTTTCAGTTGAGGCGGTGACCGAACTTTATTGTTGCCTGTTGCACGACACAATGGAGCTGGCGCGGTCGTTGGACGATGTGGACGTTGCCATTATGTGCCCTGCTTCGGATGTCGAAGAGCTGACGCGGTTGACGCAATGTCACGCTGAGGTGAGTGTCGTGGCGCAGAAAGGGGAGGGCTTGGCGGCGGCCCTGACCTCGGTTTTTGCACACTTCGCAGTGCCTGGTCGTCAACGCGTCGTTGCCTTCAACAGCGACAGCCCGCATCTGCCGGCTTCGATTCTTGGGAGCGCGTTCGAGACGCTCATTTCACACGATCTGGTGGTCGGGCCAACTGAGGATGGCGGCTACTATCTCGTGGGCGCGAAAGTTGCTCATCCAGCGCTATTCGATGGCGATGGCATGGGCACGAAGAGCGCGCTTGAGGCGCTGCTGGCGCGTGCCCGCGAGTTGCAGCTTTCCGTTGGGTTGATGGATCCTTTCTATGACATCGACGTGGAGGGCGACTTAACTCGGCTTGCTTCGGAGTTGCAGCTCGCGCCGGATCGAGCGCCACGAACGGCGGCGTGGCTGAAAGAGTGGGGAGCGGCGGTGGCACAGCTACGGACGGGCACGGGAGATTTGTGAAGCTCACGCCAGCGCGCAGGCTCTATCTTCTCGGCGGCGTCATGCTCGTGGCGTTGACGATCTGCTCACGCAAGTTTGGCAGCATGGGAGGGCCGTCATTCCTTATACTGCTGGGAATCGCTGGCATCGCGTACCTGTTCGCTATGCGTGAGTTGTTCACGACCCCTAGATTTCCGCGCCGCGTCATCTTTATCGGGCTCGCCTTGGCTGCGCTGTGGCATCTTGCATTTCTTGTGGCGCCGCCCGGTTCCGATGATGACATTCATCGCTACCTTTGGGATGGCCGCGTGCAGCGGCTCGGATATAACCCTTATGTTGTCGTTCCCAGCGACCCGGCCGCGGCTGGGTTGCACACACCCGAGACCCGCACGCTAAACAACCCGAATTTGCCGAGCCCATATCCGGCGGGCGCTGAACTTTTCTTCCGGGGCGTAACTGCGATTCATGAATCAATCTTCACGCTAAAAGTAGCATTTGTGATTTGCGATTTCGCGATCGTTTTCGTTTTGCTTAATATCTTGCGGAGTAGTGGGCAAGGAGCGCACTGGGTACTGGCTTATGCGTGGAACCCGCTGCTGGCGATAGAAGTGGCGGGCAGCGGTCACATCGATATCGTCGGCGCTCTACTGCTGTTGGTGTCTTTCGCCGCGCTCGGACGGCGTTGGCGCGCCGTCGCAGCCCTGGCATTTGGGTTGGCTGTCGCCGTGAAATTTCTGCCGATTGTCTTGCTGCCTCTCTACTGGAGGCGTGTTCGCCTGCGCGATGGCGCGTTGGCGGCTTGCGTCGGTGGACTCTTATACGTTCCATTTCTCAATCACAGGCGGATTCCGTTCGGTTCGCTCGGTGCTTTTGTGCGGAGTTTCCGTTTTAATGATCCGGTGTTTGCGGCGATCGAGCGAATGGCGGCTCCGCAGGTAGCAGCTGGGCTGGCAGTGCTCGTCGGCTTTCTTACCGCGATATGGTTGAGACGGAGGAGTCCAGAATTGTCGCCGGACGAATTTGCGTGGCCGATGGCAGCATCGCTTCTGTGTGCACCAGTCGTGTATCCCTGGTATCTTCTCTGGCTGCTGCCGTTCGTGAGGTCGGCGTCGACCGTGCCGATCATCGTCTGGACAGTCAGCATCATTCCAACTTACTATGTTTGGCATTTGCGCACGCTTGGCCGTCCGTGGCTGGTGCCTGGCTGGATCATGCTGCTCGAATACGGGTGCGTTGCGATGGCCGCTGCGATCGTTGTATTGCAACGAATCAGTCGACCCGTAGTTTCAGGCTCAACCGACTAGGTGCTGTTGGTGAAGGTGGTCTGCAAATTTGGGTGAATGCGATTTGTGTATCCGGTGGCTTTTGCCTGTCATCCAACAAATCATCCGTTCAATTCACTGAGGAGCAAACTCCATGAAAAGTGCGAGCCGTTTAACGATGATCCGTATTCTGGCTTTCGGAGTAGTGGTCCTAGCGACAAGCGCGTGGGCGCAGAATCGCCCGCCCATTCTCGAACAGGTCGCAAAAACTTACGGTCTCGATTCGTATGACCAAATTGAGGTTATCCGCTACACCTGGAACGGGGAAATCACTGGACTTTTTAAAGCTGCTCACGCGTGGGAGTGGGAGCCCAAGACCGGCAAGGTCTCCTATGAGGGGACGGATAAAGACGGCAAGCCGGTGAAGGTTACTTACATGCGCTCCGAGCTCAGCAGCCAGCCCGATAATGTGAAAAAGCAAGTCGAACCGGCTTTCGTCAACGATAACTATTGGCTTCTGTTTCCCCTACATGCTTACTGGGATACCAGCGCCACCGTGACCGATGAGGGCAAGCAAAAAGTGCCATCGGGTAACGGGGCTGCCGAGAAGGTTGTGGTGAAGTATGCCCCGGAGCTTGGCGGCTTCACCCCCGGCGACACCTGGGAACTTTACGTCGGCAAAGACGACCGCGTCGAGTATCTTGTGTTCCACCACGGCGGGGACAAGAAGCCGAGCGTCGTCAAGGCAACTTGGGCGGCCTACAAGAAGGTGGGTCCTCTACAGATCTCGACCGATCACCGCGGCAGCGCCGATGGCAAGCCGCTGCACATCTTTATTTCTAACTTGGCAGTCAAAGTGACGGGATCGGACAAATGGATAGACGCGAAATAGGCGGACACGCAAACAGACAACGGGTTGGCTGACTTCGGGAATTTATGCCGTTCTTCACGAGTCAGCCTTTCCGGCAAGTAATTACCCTATAAGTTCAATAAGAATATTGGAAGGGGGGCGTATGAGAAGGATCGCTTTCTTGCTGGTTGCATTTGCAACGGTGGCCGGAATTGTCGCCTCTTCGGCCCGCGCATCTGGACATGCCGATGAAGCGGCCGACACGATCTTCGGAATCAAAATTCCGCCCGGATACCGCGACTGGAAGTTGATCTCGGTCGCCCACGAAGAAGGCAGCCTCAACGATATTCGCGCCATTCTGGGCAATGACAGAGCGATCAAGGCGTATCGCGAAGGGAAGCTTCCGTTCCCCGATGGCGCAATCATTGCCCGGCTCGCGTGGAGTTATGTTCCGTCTGAGGAAAATAACAAAGTCTTTGGCCGCGCCCAATCCTTCGTGGCCGGGTCCGCTACGAACGTTCAGTTTATGGTCAAGGACTCGAGGAAGTACGCTGCGACGGGTGGCTGGGGGTTTGCTCAATTTAAAGACGGCAAGCCTGACGGCGAGGCGAAGCTCAATACCTGCTTTCCCTGCCACGTGCCTGTCAAAGCTCGCGATTTTGTCTACACGCGTTACGCACCTTAATGGCGGGAATCGCAGCAGAAAAGATGGGACGATCACGGCACACAGATCAGCCGGAGCCTCTCATCTGGCAATCACGACCGTGGTGCAGGAACTGCTGAGCTTAGGCAGATCGCGGGCAGCGGCCAAGCGGATCGGTAGGATTGGTCGCTCCCCGCGAATGATCGGACAATAGTAGTCAGGCTCTAGCAGCGCGCCTTGGAGGCGTCGTCGTCCGGCACAGCCACCATGGCACGAGTCCCGAAACTCGCAAGGCTGGCACGCGTCGGGAAGCGTGCGGGCTTGCTCAAAGGGGGCGGAGTTTAGAATGTCCAGCCCCATCGAGATCAAATCTGACAGCGGCTCTCCCGCTCCCGGCCAATAAACGCAGGGCTGCGTTGTGGCGCGTGGCGTAACCCTCACGGTGCTTACGCCGCATCCTCCCAGGAGCCGCGGGAGGCCTGCCATGGCTCGCACCAGAGGCTCGCCAATGGCGATCACATCTGTTTCCGCAAAAAGGCTCCGGAACCCTTCCCAATACTCTGCGTAGGAAAGCGCATAGATGTCGGAACGCACCGCCTGGTAGACGTTTATGCGCAGGGGAGCGCCAAACTTTTTGGCGACTCGCGCGACCTCGGCCAGACGCAAGTAGTTCGCCTTCATCATCACTGCGATGATCGTCACAGGGACGCCGAGGCTAACGCAGCGTTCTGCTTGCCGGTGGATCAGTTCCCAGTTGCCGTTTCCGCGCTGTCCGTCCTGTTCCGCTTGCGTCGGGTAATCGAGAGAAAACTCGATGTCATGAAAGGCGCGCAGTTCATTCTCTTGCAATACAGCAACGCTGTGGCCGTTGGAAGTGATGGTGAGTTTGACGGGTTGAGTCCGCAGATAAGAGAGTATCGCTTTAAATTCCGGATGCATGCCGTTCTCGCCGGTGCCCAGATTCACCGAGCGGACGGGTAGCCGTTCCATGACGGACTTCACTTGATCCAGAGAGAGGCGGTCGGTGCGGGCGGGATCGCGGTAGCAGAAAGAGCAGGAGAGATTGCACTCATTGGTGAGCCCGAGCCCTAGAGAAATCGTGGCATCATGTGCCTTCGAGGTGGATGGAAGAGAGGAAGTTTTGCCGGTGACGTTGTTCATCGAATCCTTCTCCATCAATCATCAAGACAAACGTGTCAAGCATTGTGTGTAGCGCGCGATAGCCGCATAGTCTGGGCGGCTGCCGAGGTTGCGCTCCAGTTCAAAGATTCGTTCGTAGTCGGCGGTGCGAGAAATCCGCGACGGCAGGTAATCTGCGAGGACGCGTACGCCCCGCTCGGCAATCACTGCCAGTGACGCCTCTGTCAGCATGGCTCGCAGGCTATCCGGAGTAAATAGTCGCACCCGGCCTCCGTACAAAGACTCTTGTCCCCACTCGGCGGTGAGGTTATTTTCCGCAGCCGCCAGATCGCCTGCCTGGATAGCGGCCTTGAATACTTCCCCGGCCTGGTTGCGCACAAGGACTGACAGTATCGCCGATGAACCTCGCAAGAGGCGAGCCGCGCCGCGCAAAAAAGCGATTGGGTCGTCGATGAATTCCAGCAGGTTATGGCACAGAATCACATCGAACGAAGTCGCGGGAAATAAATTCGTCAAGTTCTCTGCATCCCCATGTTGCAGCACGACCTTGTCCGCAACGTTTGCTTCTTGCACTATGCGTTTCGCTATTTCCAGCATCGCAGGAGACGAATCCAGCAGCGTAACGTGCATGCCAAGACGCGCCAGCCGAACCGCGGCCGCACCCGTGCCGCACCCGACATCGAGCGCACGCGAAGAGTCTTTGGCCAGGGGCACGGCAATAAAATCCTGCATGTTGGCAAAGGCTACGTCGGAGCGCAGCCGGCCCTCGGGCGTCTCAAGGTAGGCGGCATACTTTTCCGCCCCGCTCTGGAAACGGTCGCTTTCGGTGTTGGATGTCATCTTCATCCGACGATTGTTGACCTGAACCGCGACGAAAAATTCTTCAGTAGTTCTGGTCTCCTCATTGACGGGCTGTCGCCTGCGCGTGAGCAGGATAGCATCTGGCCGCGCGCGCGGTCGTTGGATCAAGCGATCTGCTTGATCGGTTACAACCAATTCCACTCGCGAGCCACGCGTTTGTTAGACTGATGAGAGAGCGGACGCCGTTACCGCAGGTACTGTGAACGCTGCGCGCGAACGGTCGAGACGTTGGATCACCCGCAGTTTGTGGCAATCTTATGGATGATCGCGGAGAGCCCCAAGCGGTCCGCGTAATATGTTGAATTAAAGGCGTGGGCGGTTAGCTCAGCTGGTTAGAGCGCCTGCCTTACAAGCAGGAGGTCGCAGGTTCGAGTCCTGCACTGCCCACCATTAGTTCAACTTAGCGATTGGATCTTCCTGGGATTCAGTACTCCCCACAAATTTCCCCACAAGTCGTATCAACGCCGCCCACGCCATTGCAGAAGTGGTAGGAAAAACCTCGACCCACAAGGCAAATTCAGAATGACTTGATTGAATTCTCCTGCCAGGCACTGTACGGGAGGTAAATCGGCGGCGAAACAGGTCTCAACATCGGCCACGTACTTCCATTCGTTGCGGGAGACGGCAATGGTTGTTTCAATCGCGTGATTGAGGTCGACGGCACACTTACCTTCGGTTCCGGGATGAGCAAATTCTTTCCTGGCTCGGACAATTTTCGAAATACGCTGAACCCCTTCGATGGTCTGCGAAACCGCCTGGGGAACCTCTCGAAGCAGGTAAGCGGGGTCCGCCTGTTCGGTGCGCTGCAGCAATGTGGCAATCGTAGTGGGAGAGGCAGAGCGGGCAAGAGACTCTTCCCGCAGTAGCTGGCACAGGCGTAGGATCTGGTCGAGCGACGGCCACATATCTTGCAGGAATCGGATGTTGTCGCCGACGAATTGTGCCGGAGTATTGATCTCGTGGGCGATGCCGGCAGCCAGTTGTCCGATGGTCTCAAGCTTTTGTGTTTGGCGAAGCTGGCCCTCCAGAATTCTATGTTCCGTGACGTCGGCGCCGGTGATCAGGAAACCGCGGCCTTGCCCGTCAGCGGAAAAATCGACGTTGATGATGGTCAAGCCAAGGAAACGTCGATTCCCATGCCGCTCAAATATCACATTTTCGCGTTTTTCAGATTTTGCGACGTGGAACCAGGAATCGATTTCCAAGTTCCCCTGCGGCAGCAGCCAGCGGATTCCATAATCTCGAAGCGGTTTGCCGAATACGGCGTCGGGGGGAAGCCCGAAGACAATGGTCGCGGCCTGGTTCCACCGCGTGATGTGGCCGGCGGTGTCGGTTCCGATCAAAATGGAGGGAACGGAAGAGATGAAGAGCTCGGATTCCAGGTGAGCAGCACGCAGCGCGCTCTCGGCGGATTCGATCTCGGCCAGCATTTCATTGAAACCATCGACCAGCAGGCCCAGCTCATCGGTGCTGGACTTCGGTGCGCGGACGCCGAAATTCTTCTCTCGCGATATCTTCTTGGTCGTCCTAACCAGGTCCAGAATCGGATTTGAAATCAATCGCTTCAACAGAAGGGCCACGAGAAAGGCGGCAGCGGACGAAGCGCCCATGAGCATCATCACGAAGAGCACAAAGCTGCGGGTGCGTCCGCGAATTTCCTGCAGATCGGATACACGGATCCGATTGGTTCTCCGTCTGACAGGATGGCAGCGCACGGCGCTAATTGTGCCATCTCCAAAAGGTGAGCAGTAGTGCACAGACCAGGCCCGCGCTTCCGTGGAATGCTTGCGTCCACGCATATCCGTTCACTCCAAGCAGCCCGCAGCCGTTAAAGCACAACCGGGCACCCTAAGGATGATCAGGCAAAGGTGGTTCAAAATGCGCAAAATCCGTCTTCTGTTGCTCGCTTTTCTAATACTGGCCATACCGGCCATCTCGTTCGCGCAGTTTGGCGTGTCCATCATGATCGCTCCGCCCGCGCTTCCGGTGTACACACAACCGATGGTTCCTTCCGCCGGCTATCTGTGGACGCCCGGTTACTGGGCATATGGGGATGAAGGCTATTTCTGGGTGCCGGGTACTTGGGTCGAACCGCCCACCGTGGGCTTGCTCTGGACTCCAGGATATTGGGGTTGGGGCGGCAACGCTTTTGCCTGGAATGAAGGCTACTGGGGGCAAAGTGTCGGCTACTATGGCGGCGTCAACTACGGCTTCGGTTATGGCGGCGTCGGTTACGGCGGCGGTTATTGGAATAACGGAAACTTCTTCTACAACCGCTCGGTGAGTAATGTGAACACCACGAACATCACCAACGTTTACGAGAAGACCGTGATCAACGAAACCTCGGTTAACCATGTCAGCTATAACGGCGGCGAGGGTGGAATTACCGCTCGACCAACCGCAACAGAAGAGACTGCTATGCACGAGCGACACACGCCGGCAACATCGATGCAAACCCAGCACGTGCATGCTGCCAGCACCAATCATGCACTCCTCGCATCCGTAAACCAGGGACGTCCGGCGGTTGCTGCGACCGCGAAGCCAGGGGAATTTAGCGGTTCCGGGGTAGTAGCGGCCAGAGAAGCGGGAGCGCCTTACAAGGCACCCGAAAACAAGGCGACGGAGAATAAGGCAGCTACTCGCTCTAACGAGAATAGGGCAGCCGCGAATAAGGCTGCGTCTAGCCGGACCAGTGAGAATAAACCTTCCGCGAATAGAGCGGCTCCTACTCACACCGCTGAAAACAACAAGGCAGCGCACGCACCGAGCACGGCTCATGCACAGCCCGCAGCGCACGCGCAACCGGCACCTCGCTCGCAACCAGCAGCGCACGCACAACCAGCAGCTCACGCGCAACCGGCACCTCGCTCACAACCTGCAGCGCACGCACAGCCCGCAGCTCACGCGCAACCGGCACCTCGTTCACAACCTGCAGCACACGCACAGCCTGCGGCTCGTCAACAGGCTGCACCTCGTCCCGCGAGTCACCCCGAGAGCGCTCCGGAGAAGAAAGCTCCTGGAGGCAAGGAGTAGCTTTTGGTGGAAATGGCGTTTGAAGGTTTCGAATGCAGCCGCAGCGCAGACCTAAAGGAGTGAAAATATGCTTGGAACTATACTGATCGTGATTTTAATCTTAGCTCTCTTCGGTGCGCTGCCAAGATGGTCGCATACTCGGGAATGGGGTTATGCTCCTAGCGGGGGATTAGGTCTCATCCTCTGCATCGTTGTTATTCTTGTTGTTCTCGGCCGTATTTAAACCGTCGCATCACCGCGAAATTTTGGCAGGCGCCAACGTCACAACTTGGCGCCTTCTTTCTGTTCGTGCCTCGGCAGCTTCTTCTCGTCGCGCTCAGTCGTCTTTGGATTGGAGTTCAGGATTGGGAGTTGAACGACTGGAGTTAACCGATGCGCTCACTCGTGAGGAATCTCGCCATCGGCTCCTGACAGTTCTCTGTCAGCAGGCTGATCCCGGGGGGTCGGGTCGCGTTCCAGAAAGACATGTTGAGCGAGTGACTCGCCTTTTGCGCCAACTCCATGCATGATGATCGACTTGCGAAAAAGGGCGGCACGGGCAGTTATCGCTTGCCAATCGCTTTTTCCACGGCCTCGGCAGCGGAGAGCTTACGATCGCGGTGTGGCTCGGTACGGGGGGTACCGCTATGGAGTTCACAGACTTCTCCGATGGCTGCGCCACAAGTATTGCAAGGCACGGATAGTATTTGCTTCGAGGTGAGTTCCTTTGTCTTCACGCCACAGGATGCAACGCTTTTATCGGAAAAAGATGTTCACTATTGCACATATTCAAATACATCTGACAAAGCCGCGGTATCCATTCCTGGTCCACCACGCCTCTTCACAATTGTGAGCAAAATTGAACATCTTCGGTAATCGCGATTATGTCAGAATATAGGGGAGTGTAGCTGCACGCTGGAGAGATCTTATGGCGTCCCTAGCCACGTTGACCAGAAGAAAGCGCAATTTCGAGCCGGAGAACTTCCTCGCCACGATGGGCGTGGGTAGGAAGGTAGTGGCTTTTCCGAAGAAAGAGATAGTCTTCGCGCAGGGAGATGCGGCCGACTCCGTCTTCTACATCAGGGAAGGCAAGATTCGACTCACGGTCGTATCCACGATTGGCAAGGAAGCGACCTTGGGCCTATTGAGCGAGGGGGATTTTTTCGGAGAAGGCGGCCTGGCTGGACAACCTTTACGCATGGGGTCTGCGACCGCGATGACGGACTGCGAACTTCTGCGCATCGACAAGAAGGCGATGATGGAGGCGCTTCATCGGGAAAACCAATTCTCCGATATGTTCGTGGCTTATCTGCTGGCACGAAACATCCGCTATGAAGAAGATTTAGTCGACCAGCTCTTCAATTCCAGTGAAAAGAGACTCGCCCGGATTCTGCTCTTACTGGCTCATTTCGGTAAGGAAGGTGTACCCGAGACGGTCGTCCCCAAGATCAGCCAGGAGACCCTCGCCGATATGATAGGGACAACAAGGTCCCGGGTCAGCTTTTTCATGAATCGGTTTAGAAAGTTAGGCTTTGTTGACTATGGCGATAGCGGGCTGAAAGTTCATAGTTCGCTTCTCAATATCGTTCTCCACGACTAGCAGCCATCTCATAATGAATCTGGGAAGTAAACTAAGGGCTCCCTCAGGGGCTAACGCCCTCGCTTTACTGGCGTTTTGCGGCACGGCTGAAGGCGTGCCCTACCCAAAACCGATTGATGAGTTAGCTTTTAGCTTCCGCTATTCCGCAGAATCCTTCTGGCGCGTCGCCTTAACACCCGAAACAATTCCAACTCCCAGGAGAACGATCGCTCCTACTGCAATCCAGTGTGCAGGCATGTGCATCAAGTGCGCGGCATAAATCAATCCCCCGATTAATATTGCAAAGCCAATCGAGTAAAGTCCAAACGACATAGCATCTCCTTGGTCGAGTACGGCTTGGCAGTTGACACCATGGGTTAAACCCCGGTCGCTTTGATTAACAGAGCAGCCCGTAGCGTGGTTGCTTTCCATCCTCCGGCACGCAACAACTCCGCAGTTGTTGCCATGTTTCCTATAGCGACGGTGAGGAACTGGCTTTCTGATCTTTCACCTGGAGGTCATTCACTACTTGTTGGACGTTCGGCACTCCGCTCGCTATCTGTCCGGCACGGGTCCGCTTGTCTTCTGAGTTCACCTCTCCGCTCAGCGTCACTACGCCGCTCTTCACAGCGTAGGACACGGCATCGTGCATTTTGCTTTGGATCAGAGCAGCGTCGAGATTTTCCGCGATGCCTTTATCCAGATCGGAGTTCACGGCCCTCGCATCCTGTTCTCCGCCCACGGGAATCACCGCAATTTGATCGGCAACAACCTGCGCGCCGGCGAGAGACTTGGCGAGAGATTCGGCGTCTGACTTGGCATTGGCGCTGGCGACTTGCCCGCCGATGGTTACAACGCCCTTATCACGATCCTCGCTGACCGAGACATTTTTGAAACCTGCTTGATCGAGCGCTCTGCGAATGCTGTCGGAAACGTCGGGGGACTTCGTGGCGTTCGTTGAGCACGCAGCCAAAATAACGGCGGCGAGCAGCGGGAGCGCGACAAGGGACAATTGAGTCGTTTTCATATCTTCAACCTTCTGAGCGAACGCCGAATCGAGTCCGCGGGAACGAGCTATTTCTGCCGTTGGAGCCAGGCTACAGAATCGCTCACTTCTTTCTTCAGTGCTGTGTAGAATCGCTCACTTTGCCAGAAAATTAAGTAGTTAAGTCTTAATCGTCGATCGTCGGCGCTCCGGAGTCTCGCGGCGAACGTTCGGCCAACTTCTCACAAAGCGATCAATTGTGATCAGCCTTCCGCTGTCTATAAGGTTGATACTGACAACTAACAAGGCTGACTTCCCAAAAAAATGTTGAAACGGATCAAGGTCGGTTCTTGTAGACAAATGGGTAAAAGAGGTTTCGATGAATTTAAATCTGATGGATCCTAAACTGTTAATTCTCGCCGCCGTGGTGATCATGGTCATCGCAGTCGTTGCCTGGCTGTATGTGCGAAAACGACGCACTACAACCGCCAGCCTGCGAAAGAAGTTTGGCTCCGAATACGATCGCGCCGTGTTAGTGCATGGGACAGGGCGAAAAGCAGAAGCGAAATTGGAGGATCGACAGACTCGGGTCGATAAGCTCAACCTCCGCGATCTAAGTTCAGCGGAACATGAGCGTTTCTTGAAGCAATGGGATTCCGTGCAGTCCCGTTTTGTCGATTCCCCGAAGGGCGCGGTCGCAGAAGCCGATGACCTGTTGTCTTCCTTGATGAAAGCTCGCGGCTATCCGGTCTCCGATTTCGATCAGCGCGCCTCGGACATTTCCGTCGATCATCCCCGGGTAGTCGAGAACTACCGCTCTGCGCACGAGATTGCGCTGCGGGTCGGGAAAGACGCTGCCACGACCGAAGATCTAAGGACGGCGATGATTCATTACCGGTCTCTATTTGAGGAATTAGTGCAGCAAGCGCCCACAATTGTAGATCGGAAAGAGGTCGCGTGATGACAGAGTTTGGGACCACAACGACAAGAGAAAAGAGGAAATCATGAAACCAAGTACAGAAGACAAGGCCGAGGGCAAGATTCACGAAGTTAAGGGAAAAATTAAGGAAGAAGTCGGAAAGGTGACGAACGACCCGGACGTAGAAGTCTCCGGAGCGGCGGAAAAGAATGCAGGCAAAGTCCAAAAATGGATCGGCCGCGCTGAAAAAGCCGTCGGAGAATAAAAACGTATCAACCTTAGGGTTGCAATATACAGGAGAGCACAAATGTCACAAACCGTAGCGGAGAGAGCAACTGAACACGTTAGCGAATCAGCTCGCCAGGCCTCATGCGCAACCAGTGCGATTGCTGATGCGCTAGAGGATGGAGTGAGAGTAGTGAGGCGTGCCGCAAAGCAGGGCGGCGACGCTGCCGAAGAAATTTTGAATGACACAACCGAGCGCATCCAGCGAAACCCGGTGCTAACCGTTGCGACGTCATTTGCGGTCGGCATCACCGCCGGAACACTAATCGGATGGATGTTGAGACGCAGGTAAGTCAGAAAAGATCCAAAGTGATGCGTGGCAGCTAAGCTATGGCGGTCAATGTTTTTCTTGCCGGCGACACGGAGGTTGCGTGATTACCCCGAAAACGAATGTTCCTCGGAAACTCGACGCACAGGCAGCCGGCGCCGAGGGTGATATGCAGGAGCGGTCACGCTCCAAGCGGTGTGCAAGGATAAAGGACCTTGGTTTCGCATCCTCTCGCCACATAAAGATGTACGGCGAGAGTTTTGAAATAGTGTCGGACCCTTTTAGTGATGGTGATGGCGTAGCAGTTCGCGCCATCAGCGGGAACGACCCAGAGATACGCACCCTGCGGCTTCCGACAACAATTCTGGTAGGCTCCGGGGATCGATTTCTGAAAAAACCGGATATTACCGGGCAATCGACTCTATTAGTTTGACGCCGATTTGGTTTGACGCCGAAGACGATAAATGAAAAAGGAGAACAATGATGACGACGACTGGACAGAACAAATGCGCGCACCTGCCATGCCGGTGCACAGCGCAAGCTAACGACAAATACTGCGGTCAAGCCTGTAAGGACGCGGGCTCCAAAGACGTTGAGATCGCGTGCCAGTGCGACCATGAAGTGTGTCCGCTCACCGTCTGAGAAGCAGTAACCTCTGGGCGCGTGAGCGGGCAATTTAAATTGCCCGGGGAGAGCCTCGATATGAAGACCTACAGAGCTGCGATCTCGCTATTGGGAATCGCGGCCCTGCCTGTTTTCTCCGTGCCGGCAAAGGCGCAAGCCCCCATCGATGGGGTAGACTCCGCCGCCGGCACTTTCGACTTTGCCGCACCTATGGCGAGTCCGCAACCGGAGCTTACGTACGCGCGCCCGCCGGAGACAACCAAGATCCACAACTATCTCTTCGATGCGATCGGGCCCTATCCCATCGTGGGCGCCGCAATCGCGGCTGTCGTTAACCAGGTGCAGAACACCCCGCCGGAGTGGAGACAAGGTGCGGACGGTTACAGCAAGCGCTTCGGGTCGGACTTCGCCATCGCGGGAGTGACTACGAAAATAACGACGCGCTATGCGCTTTCGGAAGCCCTTCGCGAAGACACACTGTATTACCGCTGCGAGTGTAAAGGTCTGTTCCCCCGGCTCAAACATGCAGGTATTTCTACCTTTACCGCACGACGCGGTGTGGACGGCCATCGCGTCTTTTCTCTTCCCGATCTGGTTTCCCCGTATGCCGGCACCATGGCGGCCGTCTATGGCTGGTATCCCGGCCGCTACGATTACAAGGATGGATTCCGCATGGGCAACTGCAGCGTGCTGGGGTATATAGGGGGAAACATTTCCCTTGAATTTTCTATAGCGGACCACGCTCATTTCTTTCCCGGATGCATCTTAACGATGCGCACGGAGCGCCCGATGCGGGACCAAATTCTGGCTCGCCAAACCTTGGCTCTACAAGTCAATGATCGATAGAAACTTCAGCCCGGTCGCAGGCACGGAGGCTCCGCTTTCGGGGACGCGAAGATCACTTACATTCCCGAGCCTCTCTTTTGGCCCGATCAACAAATTTTTCGAGTGGTTCGGCGATCTGGGCATATTCTTCTGGCGAGTTGTGCACGCTGCAATCACGCCGCCGTTTGAATTCCGAGAATTGTTTCGACAACTCGACGAAATCGGATCCATGTCATTGCCGCTGGTCGCTCTGGCTGGCGCCGCCACCGGCGTTGTTCTCTCTTTGGAAGCCCGGTACAGCTTGACTCGTTTTGGGGCTAAGTCTCTGCTTCCCGCCGCGATCGTGTTCTCGGTAATTCACGAGACCGGCCCGATCATCACCGGCCTCGTAGTAAGTGGCCGCGTGGGCGCTGGCATTGGCGCGGAGTTGGCGTCGATGAAGGTGACCGAACAGATCGATGCCATCGAGGCATCTGCGGTTAGCCCTTGCCGCCTGCTGGCGGCGCCCCGCATCCTGGCTTGCATTTTGGTGCTGCCTCTCCTGACCCTCGCCGCCGACTTTTGCGGGCTGTTCATGGGCTGGGTTGCGCAGGCCCTGGTTGAGCCGCTCTCGTTCCATCAGTTCATCAGTGCCGGTTTTAAGGGCGCCGATTTTAACGATTTCCTGCCGCCGACGTTTAAGACGATGATGTTTGGACTGATCATCGGGCTGATCGCATGTTTTCAGGGAATGCGTACACAGGGAGGCGCGGCGGGCGTGGGCCGTGCCGCCACGAGTTCGGTAGTGTTGTCCTCGCTGTTCGTGATCCTGGCCGATGTCGTGCTGGTGAAACTCATTCTCATATTTTTCCCATGACAATTTGACTGAATGATTAAGCAGCTCGTGAAAAGTTTATGGCGACAATCGATCAAGTTTTGATTCAAGCCGCGCTGAAGCCAGAAGAAGCCACGAAAGGCAGCGGTGTGCCAGCGATCGCCGTCGACGACTTGCACAAGTCCTTCGGAAGTCAAAAGGTTTTGAACGGCATTAGCGTGGCCGTGAACCGCGGCGAGACTCTGGCGGTGCTGGGGCGCAGCGGAACCGGTAAAAGCGTCCTGCTGAGGCTCATCATCGGGCTGGAGGAGCCTGACTCGGGATCGATTCTCATTCACGGGCGAGACATCGCGGGACTGAATCTCGATCAACTCTGCGAAATCAGAATGAAGATGGGTTTTCTGTTTCAGCACGCCGCTCTATACGACTCGCTGACTGTTGAGGAGAACGTGGGGTTTCCGCTGGTGCACCATAAGAAAGAGATGTCCAAGTCTGAGCGCGCCGACCGGGTGAAGCAACTTTTGGCGGAAGTGGGCATGGAAGGCCACCTTAAGAAGATGCCCTCGGATATCTCAGGAGGGATGCAGAAACGGGTAGGGCTGGCAAGGGCGCTAGCGTTGGAACCGGACATTTTGCTGCTCGATGAGCCAACCGCTGGCCTCGACCCAATCAGTTCGGGGGAAATCAACGACTTGGTGCTCAAGCTTCAGGCGGAACATCACACGGCGTCGATCGTCGTGACTCACGATCTGCACAGCGCGAAGACGATTGCCGACCGTCTGGCTCTGCTGAATGAGGGAGATGTGGTGGTCCAAGGCAGCTTTGAAGAACTTCAGAAAAGTGACATCGCATTTGTTCAGGAATTCCTGGGGCATTCTTAGTAGGAAGTTTCGTAGCCGGAAGTATGGAGGGCATATGTCGAGGGCGGCGCGGTTGGGAGCCTTTATCGTTGTGACACTGGCAATTCTGGTGGCTGGAGTATTCATCATCGGAGGCAAGCAATATCTTTTCAGCTCCACATATCAGTTGAAAGCCCAATTCGACAATGTCGTGGGCCTGGATTCGGGAGCGGATGTACGGGTAGGCGGCGTTCACAGTGGCACTGTGAGCAGTATCGTGTTGCCCCACAAACCGGGCGAAAAGGTAACGGTGGTTATGGATCTTGGCCAGTCGACGCACGAGATCATCAAGCAGGATTCCGTAGCGACAATCGAAACCGAGGGGTTGCTGGGCAACCAGTATCTTGCGATCTCATTTGGCTCGGCGGGAAAATCCGAGGTGCGGAACGGTGACACCATCGCCAGCGAAGCACCACTCGAAATGTCGGACCTGCTGGAAAAAACAAGCGGCCTTCTCGATAGCAGCCAGCAAGCCATTCAGAACGCTACTCGGGCGACGGCGAATCTAGATTCGATCAGCGCCAAGATCAATGCCGGTCAGGGAACCGTGGGAGCGCTGGTGAACGACAAACAGCTCTACAACAACCTCGAACAGACGACGGCCACTATGAATAACACGATGGTGCAGGCGCAGGCAGGGGTCACCGACTTCCAGGAGAACATGGAGGCCCTGAAACATAATTTCTTCGTGCGTGGATATTTCAAGAGTCGCGGCTACGAAGATTCGGCTGAACTAGCCAAGGATGAAATCGAACATCTGCCGCCAGGCACTCCGGTGAAGGAGTTTACGTTCTCAGCGAAGCAGCTTTTTGACAAGCAAGATTCCGCCAAGCTGAAGAATCAGAAATCTCTCAACGCCGGCGGCGAATTCCTCGCGAATAACGAGTTCGGGTTCGCCGTGGTCGTAGCGTACACGGGCATGGAGGGCGACACTCAAAAAGACCTGGTGCTGACCGAAGCCCGCGCCATGGTTGTGCGCGAGTATTTAGTTGAGAATTTCGGATTCGATGACAGTCAGCTTAAGACTCTGGGAATGGGCAAGCAGACAAATGCGAGTACAGATGCAAGCTGGGGTACGGTGCAAATCCTGGTGTACCCGACCGGAACCGAGATTCCTCCTAACAAGCAAACGTCGGCAGGCGGCATATCCAAAACAGCCTCAGCCCGGCCGGTTGATTAAACAGCACACAGACCATCTACAAGTTCTCTGCAAGGCCACGACTTGAAATCTGCCGGAGCGCCGGATAAATTCTGCGATAGTTGCGGTAGGCTTCGTCGAGAATTGCACACCTTTTCGGATCCGGCTGAATCTGCTGGGCGGTTCGCACCACGGCGTCACAAGCTTCGTCGACGGAGCGCCAATGCCCGGCGCCGGTTCCTGCAAGAATCGCAGCTCCGTAGGCGGCGCCCTCCTCGGGCTGGACGACCTCCACGGCATGTCCATAGACATCGGCCTGTATCTGCCGCCACAGTGCGGAGCGAGCTCCGCCGCCTCCCAGGCGAATGCGATCGACGGGCACGTTCATCTCGCGAAAGATGGTGAAGCTGTCCCGCAAGCTGAACGCGACCCCCTCCAAGATGGCGCGGATCACGTGCGCGCGAGTGTGAGTGGCGGAGAGACCGATCAAGGCGGCGCGCGCGTTGGGGTCGCAGTGGGGAGTGCGTTCGCCCATCAGATAAGGCGCCCAAAGAACGCCATCAGACCCGGGCGGCGCGGCTGCAGCTTCCTCGCATAAGCGCTCGTAAGGATCACGCGCATCTGCGCCCGTCTCACCCTGTCCGGTGCCGAAGCGATCGCGAAACCAGCGCAGCGAAAGTCCGGCTGCCTGCGTCACGCCCATCACGTGCCAGCGGCCAGGGATGGCGTGGCAGAAGGTGTGAAGTCTCCCTTTCGGATCGAGCGCCGGCCCGTCTGTCGCGGCGAAGACTACGCCGGATGTACCGATGGTTGCACTTACAGCTCCAGCGCGAATGATTCCCATGCCAACCGCTCCTGCAGCCTGATCACCGGCTCCGGCCACCACGGGCGTCCCTACTAGCAGACCAGTTGCTTCTGCTCCGCGCGCAGAAACTCGTCCGCACACTTCGGGAGACTCCCACAAAGAGGGAAGGAGTTGCGGGTCAATTCCAGTACGGCTCAATACCTCGGAGGACCACTTACGCTTGGCGACATCCAGCAGAAGGGTTCCCGACGCATCGGCCATGTCGGTGGCGCGCTCGCCAGTGAGTTGAAAGAGCACATAATCCTTCGGCAACATGATGTGCGCAACGCGTTCCCAGTTTTGAGGCTCGTTCTCCCGCACCCAGAGCAACTTGGTAAGCGTGAAGTTAGTGAGAGGCGCATTGCAGGTGAGTTGAATGAGACGGTCTTTACCAAAAAGCTCGGAAAGCGCTTCGACTTGCGGCTCGGTGCGCTGATCGCACCAGATGAGGGCGGGGCGAACCACTTCATCGCGTGCATCCAGTAAGACGGCCCCATGCATCTGTCCGGAAAATCCGATGCAGGCGATTTCATCTCCGCGAGATCCCAAGGCGTTGAGCGCGTGCCGAACCGCCAGAGCGCTGGCGCGCCATCAGTCGCGAGGATCCTGTTCCGCCCATCCCAACTGAGGCGATGCGAATGGCGCGTGCTCTGCTGTGCCGGATGCGGCGACCCGGCTGTTTTCATCAGTATCAATGATGAGAGCGCGGGTTCCGCTGGTGCCGACGTCGATCCCGAGAAACTTGATGCTCCCTCCCCTCTGCGGGATTTTCCGCGTAGACGCTGCAAGCCCTGCCTCTACGGATGGCCAATTGAGGCCACACATCTGGCCGAAGTATTCGACGAGGTCGGGCGACGCGCTTTGCAGCCGAACCGACCTCTGCAGGCCGGATTCGGATCGTCCTTCCTACCGTAAAAAGCCGCCAAGCGCCGGTGTCTGACCGATGTTTTCGAGCTCCTCCTTCAGCGCCATGCGGTCGAGACTTTTCAGAGGAAGAGAGAGCAAGAGGCTGATTCTACGTTCCAAAATAAAAAAGGCCTCGCGAAATGCTCGTTCCACTTTCCCTTCCGTTCCGTGAACCGCCGCTGGGTCTGGAACGCCCCAATGCGCGGTCATCGGTTGTCCGGGCCAGATTGGGCAGACCTCTTTCGCCGCGTTGTCGCAAACCGTAAAAACAAAGTCGAGCTTTGGAGAGCCCGGCAGAGAAAATTCATCCCATGCCTTGCTGCGCAAACCCTCGGTGGGCAGGCGGGCCATTTCGAGTCGTCTCAGGGCTTCCGGACGAACCGTTCCCGAGGGATGACTTCCGGCGCTATAAGCCGTGAAGTCAGGCCGGCCCTTGGAGTTGAGAATCGCCTCAGCCATGATTGATCGCGCAGAATTGCCAGTGCAGAGGAATAATGCGTTGTAGTGTACTTGCATAAGGGTTCCACGCTAGTTACAGCAGGTTGGCCCGCAACAAGTTTTCGTTCCTGTGCTTGCGGGCTTAACGGCCCGAACGAAAGCGCTCATGAACTTGCCGTCCACTTGTGGCGCAATGGCGTCCACGTCTACGCCCTCTGCCGAAAGAAACTCACGTGCATCCTCTACGCGATAAATCCGGGTGGGCTCGATGTCAATTTGTTCAAAGCCCGCGGCTGAGAGCTTAGCGCGATATTCGTCATCGCCCAGCGCTCCTGCCACGCACCCAACCCACAGAAGGACACTTTGGCGGATTTCTGCCGCGATTGCGCCCCGGGTAACGACATCGGAAACCGCGATGCGGCCGCCCGGCTTTAGCACACGGAAAGCTTCCCGCAAAACGCGGTCTTTGTCGGCCGAGAGGTTGATCACGCAATTCGAGATAATTACGTCGACCGAGCTGTCCGGCAGAGGGATATGCTCGATCTCGCCTTTGAGAAACTCGACGTTCTCGGCACCAGCCTTGCGCTTGTTTTCATTCGCAAGCGTTAGCATTTCGGCTGTCATATCGAGACCGTAGGCTTTGCCCGTCGGCCCGACGCGCTTTGCCGATAGCAGGACATCTACTCCGCCGCCCGAGCCGAGATCGAGAACGACCTCTCCTGGATTCAACTTCGCCAATGCAGTTGGATTCCCGCATCCTAGCGAGGCGAGCATTGCCTCCTCCGGGACTTGTCCCGCCTGGGAGGAGTCGTACAGATTGGAAGTGATCGGGTCGCAATTCAAGCCGCTTGCCGCGGTCGCTCCGCAGCAACTGCTGCCGCCGGTCTTCACGCGCAAGGCCGCCTGGCCATACTTTTCTTTGACTACAGTCTTGATGTCGGTGGTGCTCATGATGGTTTCTCCTATTTACAAAGCTGGACGATGCTTTGAGGCTTGACGGCCTTATTTCGAGTGCAGCATTCGGCGTAGAGGAATTGCAGAAGTTCTTGCAGCGCTTCGGTGTTGGCCGTGTATCGTAAGAAGGTGCTTTCACGGCGCACATTCACCAGATCTTCATTCTTCAGTTTTTCCAGATGGTGCGAAAGGGTGGAGTTGGGAATGTCCAGCTCTGACTGGATATCGCCTACAACTAAACCATCCGGATGCGCGGACAGCAACAATTGCATGATTCGAAGACGTGGCTCGGTGCCCATTGCAGAAAGCATGTCAGCGTATTTAGCCAAATGCTCGGTGTTTGTCTTGGTTGAGGCGGCCGGCATATTTCGATACTTGCAGAAATATGGTATGCCTGTCAAGTCGAATCCAATAATTTATGCCTGACCTTTGCGATTGTGTGTTTGAGACGCGGCACGTTCCGAAATGCGATGTCCGACGGGTGCGATGAATACCGTTGACTTCGATGAGCACTTTTTGCTGTACTTGTACGGTTAACCACGGTGAAGGAGTTCACCGCCAACCGCTGTCCCAATTCTTTAGCCGGAACAGCTGATGACTCCTGACAAGCGGATTGTTTTGTCGCGGGGTCATAATGCCGGCATGATCCTCAGACCTAGTGATCCTCAGCGCGAACGATCCGCAGAACTGGTCGAGGTGGCGCTTCATGGAGAACGTGTGGGTAATGGCCGCCGTTTGGATTGGCCTCGCTTTGATCGCGACGCTGATCGCCATCTGGTTCCATATCTCCACTGCCCTGAGTGAAATTGTCGTGGGCACTGTGGCTCAGTTGGTCATCGGAGCGCTGTTCATTCACGCTGACCTTGGCGGAAAGACGAGCTGGATCAGTTTTCTCGCCGGCACGGGCGCGATTGTTCTTACATTCCTGGCGGGAGCAGAACTCGATCCCCAGATCTTCCGTACGAAATGGAAAGAGGCGACGGTCATTGGATTAGTGGGTTTCTTTGGACCGTTCTTTGGGTGTACGGCGGTTGCCCACTATATCTTGCATTGGTCGGGACGATCGAGTTGGCTGGCGGGCGTCGCCCTATCGACTACTTCCGTGGCGGTCGTCTATGCGGTGATGTTGGAATTGGGTTTCAACGTTACAGATTTCGGGAAGGCGGTGCTGGCGGCCTGCTTCATCAATGATCTCGGAACCGTGATTGCTCTGGGAATGATCTTCTCGCCTTTCACCATTAAGACACTCATTTTCGTGGCAGTGAGCATTGTGGTGTTCGCAATTCTTCCTTTTCTGACGCCGCGCTTCTTTAAGAAATATGGAGGACGAGTTTCAGAGCTCGAAGCCAAGTACATACTCTTCCTACTGTTCGCCATGGGAGGATTGGCGGTCTGGTCCGGCAGCGAAGCCGTCTTGCCCGCCTATATTATCGGCATGGTGCTGGCTGGAACCGTGGGCAAAGACCACAGTCTGATA
Source organism: Acidobacteriaceae bacterium (assembly GCA_003132405.1). Lineage (GTDB taxonomy): Bacteria > Acidobacteriota > Terriglobia > Terriglobales > Acidobacteriaceae > Acidiflorens. The sequence goes on from PKXQ01000148.1 coordinate 61,588, forward strand.
CGGCGTCTGCGCACCCTGACCTTTGGATTGCTCACGCCGTTTTACTTTATTCGCGCGGGATCGTTTGTCTCCGTGCCTGCTTTGATCGCGGCCCCGCTCGTATTTACTGCGTTGTTTTTTGCCAAGATGCTGTCGAAAATCATTCCTCTCTACCCCACCGTGAAGGCCTTTGACTATAAGAAGGAAGAGGGACTCTACTTCACATTGATGATGTCGACGGGCCTGACATTTGGGACTATTTCCGCGCTTTTCGGGCTGAATCATGGGGTCATCACTCAGGCGCAATATTCATATCTCGTCGCCACCGTGATCGGTAGCGCCGTGATACCCACCATTATCGCCAACGCCTGGTTCATGCCGAGGCACCTGCTGGCCACCAAAACAAAAGAGACAACGGCGTTGCCTCAACCTGTAAGCGAAAATGCAAACTAGGAGGGAACATGACGGGAAAACGCCAGAACACTTATTTTCGGAAGCTGCTGGTGGGCTATGACGGGTCTCCGCAGTCGGAAAAAGCAGTCGATGTGGCCTTCTCGTTGGCGGAGAGCCTGGATGCGACGGTACTGATCTTTGCAGTTGCGCGACCTCCGGAACCTGCCACTTCAGTCGAGTTGCAAGCCGTGCTCGACAATGCGAAAGAACACTTTGAAGAGGGGTTCAAGAAAATTTTGGAGAAGGCGCGTTCCCATGACCTCAATGTGAAGACCGACATGGCAGTGGGGCACCCGGCAGAGCAAATTATCCATCGAGCCGAGGACGATGGTATTGACCTGATTATTTTGGGACGTCGTGGGCGATCCATGATCTCCAGAATGATGTTGGGTTCGGTCTCGGAGCGAGCCTTGCGATACGCGCACTGTCCTGTGATGGTAGTTCACTAACTGGACGCACTGCATGACCTTGGAAGTCGATTACCACGGAATGAGGATCGACGAGGTACGTCGGCCAAAGGATAAAAACACTTGCTGAAATATCTATTGGTTGGCATTGGAGGCGGTCTCGGGTCAATTCTGCGTTTTTGGCTGGGCAGTTACATCGGCGGCAGAATGGGCGCTCGCTTTCCCTATGGAACGTTCGTCATTAATATTACGGGCTCGTTTCTGATTGGCCTGGTCTTCGCTCTGTTGACCCTCAGAACTCATTGGAGTCCCAACTGGCGATACCTGATCCCGATTGGCTTTATCGGAGGCTACACGACGTTTTCCAGCTTCGAGTATGAAACGCTGCGGTCGATTCAGGATGGCCAGATCGGACTGGGGCTTCTCTACGTGGCAAGCAGCGTGGTTGTTGGATTTGTTGCGGTTTGGGGAGGCATGATCGCGGGGAGGGCAATCTCATGAAATGCCGTTGTGGTGGAATTTCTGCTCGGACAAGAAAGACCCTGATATCAGGAGGACAACATGCTCACAGCGGGGCCCGGTAAGAAGGTCGGGATTTACGTGGCTGAAGATCAGCAGTACCACGGGAGTTCGACCTATGCCGCGATTCTGGACTTTCTTTTTTTTCGCGGCGTGTCCGGTGCGACGGTGACCCGCGGTATCGCTGGATTTGGCGCGGATCATCATCTGCACACGACCAGTCTCGTCGATCTGGCGGTTCGCTTGCCGGTCAAGATCGAGTTCATCGAAACGGCGGAAAAGGTGGAAGAGTTGTTGCCCAAACTGCAAGCGATGGCCGGTACCGGACTGATCGAGATGCAGGACACAACCATCGTGAAACCTGCCGAAAAGAAACAAAAGCAATCTGAGCCTGAGAGGCCTGCCTTAAAGCATGAGGGCAAAGCCAAGATGATGCGAATCTACATTGGCGAAAACGACAAATGGAACGGCAAGCCACTGTATGAAGCCATCGTCAACGGCTTGCGATCGAACGATATTGCCGGTGTAACCGTTTATCGCGGAATCCTCGGCTATGGCGCCAATCGCAGAATTCACAAAGACGCCGCGCTGAGCCTTTCTCACGACCGCCCTATCCTGCTGTCGATCGTTGATACGGAAGAAAAGCTGAAGGCGTTTATGCCCATTCTCGATCAGATGGTGCAGCAGGGTGTAGTTGTGCTGTCGGACGTCGACATCATCAAGTACGCGCATAACTATGAGAAGGCCGAGAGGCGGCAGGAGGCGCGGAAATGAAACTGGAAGGAAAAGCCAAGTTATTGCGCATTCATTTTGGTGAGGATGACAAATGGCAGGGTAAGCCGTTATACGAGGCCATCGTGATCAAATGCCGCGAACTCGATATTGCGGGCGCCTCGGTGTTTCGTGGGATCGAGGGCTACGGCGCAAGCTCGCGAATTCACAAGGCGCATCTGCTGCGGTCCTCAGACAGACCAATCATGGTGTCCGTGATTGATACCGAGGAGAACCTCAAGAAATTGCTCCCTGCGCTGGATGAAATGGTGGATGAGGGATTGATTGCGATGTCCGAAGTGGAAGTGATTCGTTACGTGCATCAGGACGGAGTGCGCTCTCCGGCTTCCTAGTGAAAAGTCGCGTGTAAAAGGGTAAATCGGTAGGGATCCAGATGTGTTTTGCACGAGCGCATAGATCAATCGAGATGGGGACGCTGCCAATTACTTGATGACTCTGTGTTCTTTCAGGATCTCCACCGTTTTGTCAATTGGCAGGGCCTCGACCGTATGGCCGTTGCCCGTCGTCGTTGTTGCCTTGAACATCGAGTTGTAGACTGCTTCCTCGGTCGCCTCTATCACGGCCTCAAACAGCGGCGACATCGCGTCGTTGGTCATCACTTCCACGTTCCGTGTCGGCGCTTTGTCACTGGAGTGAATTCGAACCTGTAATGCCGTCGAGAATGCGATCGCATAGTCTCCGCTGCCATTGGAGGCCGAACTGCCGGTGCGCGCCACGCCAAGCAACCCCCTAGCCGCTAGCCGCTTCAGGTTGCGCGCGTCGAGCGGCGCGTCGGTGGCGACGACGATCATGCATGATCCGTCTGCCTTGTCTTTTTCGTTGCCGCCCCCGTCCGCAACCTGCAGTTCTTTACGCAGGTAGTACTGGCCCAGTTCCTGGCCCACGGGAGCGCCCGCGATGGTGAGGACGCCGCCGAAATTCGTCTGCACGAGCACGCCGACCGTGTATCCACCAAGACGCGTGGGCAGGTGGCGCGACGAGGTCCCTATGCCGCCCTTCCAGCCGAAGACCACCGTCCCTGTGCCGGCGCCGACGGCACCCTCTTCGACCGGACCGGCCTTAGCGTTTTTGACGGCGGCGAACACGTCGTCGGGCGCGATGTGGCGACCGCGAATGTCGCTCAGGTATCCATCGTTGGTTTCGCCGACCACCGGGTTGATGGAGAGCACATCCTCGTTGCCCGGCAATGCCAACATGTAACTGATCAGCGCGTCCGCCACGCGGGGCACGCTCGTCGTGGAGGTAAATAAGATCGGGGTTTCGATGTCGCCCATTTCCTCGACCTGCGTAGAGCCAGTCAGCTTTCCGAAACCGTTGCCCACAAAAATCGCGCCCGGAACTTTTTCGCGATAGAGATTGCCGGAATGTGGCAGAACAGCGGTCACACCAGTTCGAATGTTGTCGCCGCGAATAATGGTCGTATGCCCGACTTCGACCCCGGCCACATCTGTAATCGCATTGAGCGGCCCGGTTGGCAGGACTCCCACCTTTAGGCCGAGGTCGGAGGCGCGGGGCCGCGAAGTGGGTGTTGTGTTTTGAGGAGCAGCGAATACCCCCGCCAACAAGAGCGCGGCGACTGATAAGAACCTATTGGCCATAGAAATAGCATACGGCCAAAGCGCCTCGTCAGTTGGCAGTATCTAAGCAAGAGGCCAGACTGCCTAGCCGAACGGAGCTCGATAATTTTTAGAATAACTCGGAAGATTACAGATCATCAAATGATTACCACCAACAGCGTGGCGCAGTCCAACTTTTGCAAAGGTTGATCCGATGACGAGCGCAACCAAGGTTTCAGATCTTCTACGACAATATGGCAGTGGTTCGATTCCGTTTTCCGGCACGGAGAGCGCGCTCTACGGACGACACCTGATTTTTGATCGCGCGATCGATCCGAAGGTAGCGAGTGCGCGCGAGCGGTTTGAGGCGTTCTCCCATTCCGTACGGGATATCCTCGCGCAGCGTTGGGTTCAAACCAAGACTACTTACGAACAACAAAATGCCAAGCGCATTTACTACCTCTCGCTCGAATTTCTCATCGGCCGTTCGCTAGTCAATAACGTTTCGAACCTCTTGCTCGATCCGGTTGCACGACAAGTGGTACAAGAAACAAATATCGACTGGCTTGAGTTGCTCGAGCAGGAGCCCGATGCGGGATTGGGGAACGGCGGTTTGGGCCGCTTGGCAGCATGCTTCCTCGACTCCATGGCTACCATGCAGCTTCCTGCCACCGGCTACGGACTGCGCTACGAGTACGGCATGTTCAAGCAATCCATCGTGGATGGTTGGCAAAAGGAGACTGCCGATAATTGGCTTCGCGACGGCGATCCGTGGGAGATCGAGCGCGCCCACGAGAAAGTGGAAGTGAAGCTGCACAGCTCCTTCGTCATGCGAGGCGGCAATTTCAAAATTGTCGAGGGCCGGCCATCGACCTTGATCGGTATTCCGTATGATCGCCCGGTCGTCGGTTATGGGGGAAAGACGATCAATTCTCTTCGTCTATGGGCAGCGGCGACGCCCGATTACTTCGATTTTCAAGAATTTGGCACGGGCGACTTCATCGGCGCGCTCGGCCAGAAGCTCGAAGTAGAAACGCTGACTCGCGTCCTGTATCCGGATGATTCGACGACCGCTGGGCAAGGTCTGCGCTTCTTGCAGGAATATTTTCTCGTGGCTTGTTCCATGGCCGACCTGGTGCGCCGCTTTCTGCGACACAACACGGACTGGAGCAAACTGCCAGAAAAAGCCGCTATCCAACTGAATGACACACACCCCTCCATGTCAGTCGCTGAACTCATGCGCATCCTGCTGGACGATGCGCACCTGGGATGGGATCAGGCCTGGGACCTGACCAAGAAGACGCTTGGCTACACGAATCACACATTGCTGCCTGAGGCTCTTGAGAAATGGCCGGTCGCGTGGTTTGAGGTGCTGCTTCCTCGGCATCTGGAGATCATTTACGAAATTAATCGCAGGCTGCTCGACGAAGTGCGAGTCCGCTTCCCCGGCGATGATGGGCGTGTGCAGCGCATCAGCCTGGTGGAAGAGAGCAATCCGCGCAAGATTCGCATGGCCAATCTCGCCATCGTCGGCTCGCACAGCACTAATGGAGTGGCGGCGATCCACTCGAAGCTGTTGCGCACGACGACGGTCAAGGATCTCGCCGAAATGTTCCCCGAACGTTTCAACAATAAAACGAACGGAGTCACTCCGCGACGCTGGCTGCTGCAAGCGAATCCCGAAGTGGCCAGCGCCATCACCCAGACTATCGGCGATGGGTGGATTACCGACCTCAGCCAACTCAAGCAGCTTAAGGCATTCGCCGACGACGCCGGGGTTCGAGCAGCGTTTCTCAAGTCCAAGCGCGATGCCAAGGTGCGCTTTGTCGATTGGCTCAAATCAACTTCAGGGCAGATTGTGGACCCGGACACAATCTTCGACTGCCACATCAAGCGCATTCATGAATATAAACGGCAACTACTGAACGCGCTGCGCATCGTGATTGTGTATAACCGGCTGCGGCAGAATCCCAATCTCCAGATGGCGCCGCGTACATTCTTTTTTGCGGGTAAAGCGGCGCCAGCCTATCACCTGGCGAAGGTCATCATAAAGTTCATCAATAATCTTGCGGGGACGATTGATGGTGACCCGATCGCTCGCGGACGACTCAACGTCGTCTTTCTTCCTGAGTACAATGTTTCGCTGGCGGAAAGGTTGATTCCAGCGAGCGACGTTTCAAATCAGATCTCGACCGCCGGCTATGAAGCCAGCGGAACCAGCAATATAAAGTTCATGATGAATGGAGCCCTGACAGTCGGAACGCGCGACGGCGCGACCATCGAGATGGCGGAGGAAGCAGGCGAGGACAACATGTTTCTGTTCGGCCTGACCGCGGAACAGGTCGAGAACAGCCGCGGCTGGTATAACCCGTACTGGCATTATGATCATGAACCCGAGACTCGCGCTGCTCTGGATCTTATTTTTTCCGATTATTTCAGCCGCAACGAACCGGGAGTATTCGAACCGTTGCGTGAAACGCTTCTGACCTCGGGCGATCACTACATGCATCTCGCAGACCTGACCTCGTATGTCCAGGCGCAGGAGCGGCTCGGCGCGCTCTATGCGAATCCCGGCGCGTGGGCGCACAAGGCAATTCTGAATGTAGCCAGTTCGGGAAAGTTTTCGAGCGACCGCACGATTGCTGAATACTCAGCTGAGATTTGGAAGGGGGAACCATGCCCGATACCTTAGAAACACAGTCGACGACCGGCGCTGGTAGCGCGCCAACGATTTCTCCCCGCGCGGGTAAGCCGGCTCCGAAAGAGATGTTGATCAACGTTGGCCTTCTGGAAAAAAGATATTTTGAGCTGCCCAACGTGCATGATCCCAACCAACTTGTTAGCTTCGGCACCAGCGGACATCGCGGCTCGCCGCTGCATGGGACTTTTACCGAGGCGCACATTCTGGCTATCACCCAGGCGATCTGCGACTATCGACGAGAGCAGGGAACCGATGGCCCGCTCTACATGGGAAAAGATACGCACGCTGTCTCTGGACCGGCACAGCGGACCGCGCTGGAAGTATTGGCGGCCAATAACGTTGAGACGATCGTTCAGCAAAACGACGGAGTAACTCCGACTCCCGTCATCTCACGCGCGATTCTTGTTTACAACCACGGCCGGAAAGCGCATCTTGCCGACGGCATCGTGATTACGCCATCGCACAATCCGCCAGAAGATGGAGGCTTCAAGTACAACCCCACCAACGGCGGCCCCGCCGATACAGATGTGACGCGCTGGGTGCAGGACCGTGCGAACGATTTCTTGCGCGCGGGGAACGTTGGGGTCAAGCGTATTCCGATTGCCAAAGCTTTTCAGGCCGCGACAACTCACCAACAAGACTTCGTGCTGCCCTACGTTCGTGACCTCAAGAACATTGTTGATATTGATGCGATTCGCGGCGCAGGTCTCAAACTTGGCGTTGATCCGCTAGGCGGCGCATCGCTGCCTTACTGGGAGCCGATCAATTCCTTCTACGGCTTGGACATAGTCGTCACGAATCCAGTAATCGATCCGACGTTCTCGTTTATGACGGTCGATCATGATGGCAAAATCCGTATGGACTGTTCGAGCCCATACGCCATGGCCAGGCTGGTCGGGCTGAAAGACAAATACCAGGTGGCCTTTGCCAACGATACCGACGCCGACCGGCACGGGATTGTAACTCCCGTTGCCGGCTTGATGAATCCTAACCACTACCTCGCAGTGGCCATCCAGTACTTACTAACTCATCGTGAGCAGTGGCGTAAGGATGTTGCCGTTGGAAAAACGTTAGTGAGCAGCAGCATGATTGACAGAGTCGTCAAAAAACTGGGCCACCAGCTTCGTGAAGTGCCGGTTGGTTTCAAGTGGTTTGTGCCGGGGTTGGTCGACGGCTCATGCTGTTTCGGCGGGGAAGAGAGCGCGGGAGCAAGCTTTCTTCGTCTTGATGGCACAGTGTGGACGACCGACAAGGACGGCCTGATCATGGATCTGCTCGCGGCAGAGATCACTGCGCACACCGGCAACGATCCCGGAAAGCATTATCTTGATCTGACGGCGGAGTTTGGTACTCCGAATTACACACGAATTGACGCGCCGGCCACGCCCGAACAAAAAGCGAAGTTGCAAAAACTCTCGCCGGAGGCGGTGAAGGAGTCCGATCTTGCGGGCGAGCCAATTACCGCGAAGCTGACGAAAGCTCCGGGCAATAATGCGCCGATCGGCGGGTTGAAGGTCGTCGCAGCGAGTGGATGGTTCGCCGCCCGGCCCTCCGGCACGGAGAACATCTATAAGATCTACGCTGAGAGCTTCAAGAGCGAGAAACATCTCGCCGCAATTGTCGGTGAAGCCGAGGAGATGGTGAATAATGCCCTGAGTTCCCCTGCGGTCGTTGCTCAAGATGGGTCGAGTAGAAAGTAGTGTGAAAGGCCAGGGATGGTGATTCAAGCTGCTAAGAGCATTCTGCTAGTCGTGAGCGCGCTCTTTCCGATTGTGGATCCGATCGGAGGGAGCCCGGTTTTTCTTTTGCTGACGAGAGAGTACCCAGCCGAGACGCGCAGAGTGCTGGCTCGCCGCATTGCGATCAACAGTTTTGTGTTGCTGATCGCCTCCTACACGATCGGATCGCATGTGCTCTCATTCTTTGGGATTTCGATTCCGGTCGTGCAGGTCGGGGGCGGGCTGGTTGTGATTTCGGCGGGGTGGGCGCTGTTGAATCAGAAGGACGGTGGTGATCGAAACAAAGTTAGCCCAACGGTCAGCTGCACGGATGCTCTGAACAAGGCGTTTTACCCGCTAACGCTACCCTTGACCGTTGGTCCCGGCTCCATCTCCGTCGCAATTACTCTAGGGGCGAATGAGACAGTGCATCATTGGAGCGCAAACTTACTGATGCTTCTTGCGGCGGCGATTGGTTGCGCTTTCGTGGCGGCGACGATCTATCCCTGCTACGCCTTCGCAGATAAACTGGCGAGCGTCATGGGCCCGACGGGAATGAACGTGATCTTGAGGCTGTCCTCATTTCTGCTGGTCTGTATCGGCGTGCAGATTTTTTGGAATGGCGCGAGCAAGTTGCTAAGTTCGTTGCCGCAAGCCGCCAGTCTCGTGGGGTCGCATTGAACCGTCCGGATATGAGCAATCTTAAGGCAACCCACTTTGGTTGCGGTAGTATGTTGACGGTGCGGGTATGGCGCGCTTCCTTATATGGACGGAGGGGGACGGCGGCGGAGCGAAGGGATGGGCCTGCTCTGAGTGTTCGTGGAAGGATCCAATTCCGACGCTGCTTAGCGAAGGAGAAGCCAGGAGCGCTTACGATCGGTTAGCGGCGCTGAAGTTTCGCGAGCACACGTGCCCAAACACCGGCTTTTCTGCACCCAGAACGGAGCCCACAGCAGTCTATGGCAGCCCCTTCGCAGATCGTGCCCGCGCTCTCATCAAGAGAGGATACACGCCGAAGATTGCGGTGGATCTTGTTCTTCACGAATTGGAAATCGAACATGGCAGCCATTCGCGGAAGATGGACCAGGCGCGCACCGATGCGGAAGACTTCCTACGCAGGCTAAGGCAGGGACTACTGTGAAATCCGATTATCGAATCGACTTAAAGGTCCAGTTCCTAGCTATTCCACCCTTTTACAAATTCCACCAGGCTGCGCAGAGCGATACCAGAAGGGCCTTTCGCGATCCAAGGTTTGTTGTCTTCCATCCAGGCGGTGCCGGCTATGTCGAGGTGAATCCAGGGAGTATCTTCAGCGAATTCTTTCAGGAACATGGCGGCGAAGATCGCGCCACCATAGCGGCTGCCGGCGTTGACCATGTCGGCTATGTTGGATTTGATCAGTTCCTTGTATTCTTCGTCCAATGGCATCCGCCACATTTTTTCGCCAGCTTGTTGGTTGGCCTTCGCGAAGCGCTCGTACATGTCGTCGGTGCTGGCGAAGATTCCGGCGTTGACGTATCCGAGGGCTACCACGATTGCGCCAGTCAGAGTCGCGGCATCGACTAGGTGGGTGCAGCCGAGTTGGCGAGCGTAACTAAGGCCATCGGCGAGGATCAGGCGGCCTTCGGCGTCGGTGTTGATGATTTCGATCGACTTGCCCGACATAGCTATCTGCACGTCTCCGGGCTTTTGTGCTTTGCCGGAGGGCATGTTTTCCGTGGCCAAGATAATCGCCGTGACTTTTACTTTGGGTTTGAGAAGCGCGATCGCTCGCATGGCGCCGATCATGGTGGCGGCTCCAGCCATGTCGTATTTCATTTTCTCCATGCCGTCGGCGGGCTTGATCGAAATGCCGCCAGTGTCGAAGGTGACTCCTTTGCCGACCAGCCCAAGGTGGACATCTTTGGCTGCGCCGGGCGGATCGTAACGCAGCACGATCAGCGCGGGAGGCTCATCCGATCCCTGGGCAACTCCCCAGAAAGCGCCCATCTTAAGTTGCCTGATTTTGTCGGCGCCGTAGACTTCACAACTCAAGCCGACTTCCGACGCCATTTTCTTGGCGCGCTCGGCAAGGATCGTAGGCGTCATGAGATTCGAGGGCTCATTAACCAGGTCGCGAGTGAAGTTTTGCGACTCGGCTACGATGCGGCCGGTATGAAGCGCTGCTTCCAAGTCCGAAAATTTATCGTCGGCATTGGCTACGATGGTGACGGTATCGATCTTCTGGTCTTTTTCCTTGTCCTTCCCGCTCTTGTAGTAGCCGGGATCGAAATCGCCGATGAAGGCGCCTTCGACGATGGCGCGCACTGCGTCGGGTGCGGAAATGCCGACGGACGGCACATTTTCAGCAGTAGCATTCTCGGGCAGCGCGTCTTTGGGCGCACTGCTGGGCGCACCGCTGGGGGCAGCGCTCTCCGGAAGAACCAGGGCGAAATTGCGGATGCTTTTTCCTTTTAGAGTGCGGACGGCGGTGCCGGCCAACTTGCGTAACTCGGTGGTAGAAAAATTCTTCGCTTTGCCTCCGCCCAGGAGGAGTAGGCGTTTCGCCTTGAGTTTTGCGGGACGATGGAGGAGCGTGATATCGAAGATCTTAGCGGTAGCTTCGCCGCTCGCAATGACATCCTTGGCGGCGTCGCGCACCGCGGCGTCGGCGCACTCGACCGAAGGTGAAGGCTTATCTTTTTCGGCTTGGTCTTTTTCGCGGCGGTCGAGGAGGATGACGACCAGGCAATCGGTTTCCAGTTTTGACGGGGCGGTGGAAGAGAGGTTTGTATTCATGATTGACTATTTCAGTATCCACGCTGCGAGGGGGAATGCGCAACTGAGTGGATACAGTTTCCGTCGCAAGAGCCCGAAGCTCACTTCTCCGGAATACGGTTCGTGATGAAATCGGATACTCCAAGAGCCGCGGGAGGGTCGATGTTTGCGAGTACCGCGACTACGAAGCCCGGGCCGGGGCAGATCTCCAGATCGCCATTCATTCCGGGCGCGCCTCCGGTATGGCCAAAGCATCGCGTGCCGTTGATCGTGTGATCTCCGAAGCCGTACCCGTAGCGGCCATTCGGAGTGTCGACTTTGCCGGTGGTCAGCAGTTCGGTGTCATGCGCATTGAGAAGCTTGTTCTGCTCGAGCGCGGTCGCGAATTTCAGTAGATCTTCTACCGTAGAATAACCACCGCCTGCAGATGATCCGCGATAGGGAAGTGTGTCGACATTTGTTCGCCAGGGGCTGCCCGGCTCCGTTTTTGTATAGCCCACGCTGCGATCGGTTACCGCTCGGTCTTCCGGCTCAGCGCCAGTGAAATTCATGCCCGCCGGTTCGTAGATGTGAGAGCGCACGTAATCGTAATAATTCTCTTTGCTCACGTTTTCGATCACGACGCCGAGCAGAATGAAACCGTAGTTGCTGTAATCCCACTGGCTACCCGGATCGAACTTGAGTTCGCGGTTGCCATAGAGCTTCGCGTAATCGCGGAGCGTGTGCAGTTCAAGCCGATGCGTATCAAACTCCGGACCAAAAATGTCGCCGGTGCCTCCGGTGTGGGTTAGCAGATGATGGATGGTAACTTTTGTGGCCACCTCCTTATTGGGATAGTCGGGCAGATACTTTCCCAGCGGGTCGTTGAGCCCCAGCTTCCCCGCCTCGACCAGTTGCAGAATTGCGACCGCGGTAAACATCTTGTTCATGGAACCGAAGCGAAAGCGGGTTTGAATCTTGTTCGGAATTTTGTGCTCGCGATCGGCGAAGCCGTAGGCTTCTTCAAAGATCGGCTTGCCGTTCTTGGCTATCAGAACAGCCCCCGAAAAGCGATCGGCCGCTACATCCTGCTCCACCCTCTTGCGTGTGGCCGCGATCAGTTCGCTCTCGCTGAGGTGGGGCAGCGGGAAATCGGAGGGACGGTCAGTAGAGGTCACCTCCATGCTGAGGATATTGTGGGGAGCGGCCTCGTCGACTTCGAGGGTAAGCTGGGCGAACTGATCGGAGACCCGCTCCTGCACCAGCACGACCAGTTTCGTGGGGGAAGAGTCCACTACTTTCCTGAAATCGAAGCCGCCCGTCCGTTCGCGAAAACTCAAGTGCTGCTCGAGCCGCGCCGCTCTGGACGGAAAATCCTTTTGCAGGAAATCACTGTACGCTTGGCGATCGCCGCGGTTGAAGGCCTCCAGCCACGCGGAGAACTGGTGGGCAGCAGGCGTGTCTGGAAGTTGAGTTTGGCCGGCGCAGGCGAATGAAGCGAACAGCAGCAGGGGAAGAAGTTTAGCGATTCGCATGATGATCAGACGGGCAAATCCGTCGTTCGTCATTAGTTTAATGCCTTGAGAGCCCAAAAGGTCAGTTCCCAAAGCTAGGTCGCGTTGGCCGATGCGCGAATCATGAATTCTGGTTGTCTTCCGATGAGTATGGAAGGGGCAATTCTCGCGGTCCACCCTTCCAATGAAACTACTCGTGGCGATTCTGGCGCTGGCAGCGACGGCCGGCAATCTAAGCGCCCAAGAAGTGCGTGCCGATGCCATACCTGCTCCGGATATGGGAGCTACCGAGGCGCATTACGCCTTTGCTGTGCGTCCTGATGTGACGAAGAAAGACATGTCGGCTTCGCGATTCTGGACGGCGCCGACGATAGCGCTGGTCGCGCTGGACGGAGCGGCCAAGGCGCTTGACTGCTACGCCACACGCAAGAATATCGATGGTGGCGGCGTGGAATATGACCCGCTAGCCCGTCCCTTTGTGCATACGGCCGGCGTGCAAGTCGCATCGATGGCGGCGCTTTTTGGCGCGGAAATCATAGGCGCGTACCTGTTGCACCGGAGACGCCACGAGTTGCTAGGGCATGCGGTTCTAGCGGGAGGCGCGTTGATGAATGGGCTGGGCGCGACCTTCAGCGTCAAGCATCGCGTGGCCGATTGGTAGTCTGCTCGCCGGAGTTAGTGCGCCGGGTAAATCACCTTTCCCTGACGGATCACCTGGTGGACTTTAGAGAACGCGGTAATGTCAGTCGCCGGATCGCCGTCGAGGACGACAAGGTCGGCGTCCATTCCTTTCGCAATGCGGCCGCTGCGCTGTGAGAATCCGAAGCGATTGGCTGGATTTTCCGTCAGTGAAGCCAGAATGTGCTGCATGCTCATCCCGGCCCGCGACATTAAGGTGAACTCCTCCGCCGTGTCGTATTGGTCAATGTAACCGATGTCAGTTCCGAAGAGGATTTCCCCTCCCGCGTCAGAATAAGCTTTCAGTTCCTGCACCGCCTGCTTGATCCACATCTCGTTTTCTTCCTGGGAAACTTTCGTCTTTTTTGCTTCTACGTCAAACAGAGTGAGCGTGGGAATCAGTGCCATGTGAGCGGACTTCAATCGCTCAGCGAAGGCCGGGCTCCAATCGCCGCTCATGGGAGCGGTATGCGCCAGCACGTCGACCCCACTCTGTATGGCCACCTCTAGCCCCTCGGCATTTGAGGGATGGGCGAAGACTGGTTTACCCGCGCGATGAGCTTCGATGACGATGGCTTTGGCTAGATCTATGGGCATCGGCAGCACGCCATTTGCGGTGATGGCGCCGGCGAAGATCTTTATTCCGTCGGCGCCATCTTTGATCTGCTGACGAACTCGCTGGATGGCTTGTGGTATGGATTCGACCTCCGCCGACGGGATATGGTTCTCTTCAAGAAATCCCTTGACGTAGATCGGAGTTCCGCCTTTAGGATAGAACGGCTCACCGACAGTGAGAATGCGCGGGCCGCGGATGTCTCCCTTTTCTATTCGCCGCCGGATGTTATTTGTGTTGTCCAGGACCGACGCGATGTCGAAGACGGTCGTGAATCCCCAGCGGGTGAACATCCCTTCGAGCTGCGAAGAAATTTCGCTGGACGAACGTTTCTCGGCATGAAGTAACTCGGGAGCGAGGATGTGAACATGACTGTTCCAGAATCCGGCGGTTACGACGAGGCCGTGACAATCGAGAACGGTGGCACCTGGCGGGACTTTGATTGTGGTGCCAGGTCCGACATCAGTGATGCTACCAGCGTTCACGAGGATAGTGCCGTCGGCGATGGGCGGATCAGTCGGCGAGGGATAAATTTTGGCGTGGATGAGCGCCAGGTCGGAGGCGAAGCTCGGAATGCTCAAACCGAATATCGCAACTAGAAGAACGAGGAGAACGTTTCGGCTTCTCATGCCCAGAGTATACGGATGGAGACGTCTGCTGGTTCGCGCAAACTCACCGCCACGGGCCGGCCAGCTACCAGTTTTTTCGCTCTATCAGGTACGACTTTTTGTAACCCACGTAATTGTCGACGTAGCGGAGAATCGTCTCCTCGTCGGCTTTTTCAAGGCGGCGGCGAAACTTGCCGGGGGAGCCCATCCAGAGGGAGTTGGGCTCGACGACAGTCCTTTCCGGGATCAGCGTACCAGCAGCTATGATCGAGCCCGACCCGATCACAGCGCCGTTAAGAATGATGGAGCCCATGCCGATCAGGCAGCGCGCCTCGACGGTGCAGCCATGCAGAATCACGTTGTGACCGACGGTGACGTAGTCGCCAACGTACACGCCATATTGCTCCTTCATGCCATGCAGGACGGAGTTGTCCTGAATGTTGGAGTAGTGGCCGACGCGAATCTGGTGAACGTCGCCGCGGAGAACAGCGTTCATCCATACGCTGGAGTGTTCGCCGATAATGACGTCGCCGATGAGCTGGGCCGAGTCGTCAACGTAGGCGGTTTCGGGGACTTGGGGAGTGACGCCTTTGTAGGTGCGGATCATAGATTTTCCAACATATCACGGAGCGACTGCCCTTGTCGGATGCCGCTCAACGCCGCAACTAGGCGAGGTCAGAAGGAAGTTTTACGGCCTGAGACACGGCAAATACAGGGGAGCAGCCCCACGGGGCAGGCATGCTTGAGATATTCGTGGATCTTCCTAATCGGGCGTGTAGCCCAGATAGTCTCGATGTCCCTCGAACACGGAAGCCAGTTTCGTTATGCGGAAAAGCTCTTGCAGGCGTTCATTCAGATGGATGAGCTTCAGGGCGCAGTGCTGCCGCTTCGCGGACAGGTATAAGCCTACGATCGCACCCAGGCCGGAACTATCGAGGTAGGTGACATCGGTCAAATCCAGCACGATGGTGTTGTTCTTCGGAATGAGACTGCGCACAGTTGCCTGGAGGGAAGCAGTCGTGCTCGAAATGATTTTGCCAGTGCAGCGCACGGTGGTTTCCTCAGGACCGGTTATCACCTCCAGATTCAAATCTGAGATCTTAATAGGATTTGCGGCCATGAGGGGCTCCTTGCCTACAATTGGGTTGCGTCCTTGGGGTTCGGCCCGTTCGGTAATTCAGCAGGATTTCGATTCGCCACCTGAGAAGGCCTCTCCCGAACGCCATCACGATACTCCCGGCGCGGGAAAAGTCAAGTCCGATTGAAGCCGATCTTAGGCTACTCGCCCGCGCTCCTCATTGCGATCGGCGTGGTGGGCGAGGTAGCACCAGCGTCATCCTCCACCGTCATGGCAAATGTTTTTGCTATCGTGTCCGGCGGCAGCGGCGGATTAATCACTGTAGCGCTGCCATGAGCTTTAGGCTTGAATGGGCCAGCCGGGATGGGAGCGCCCTGCTCCGGAATCAGCCAAAGCTCATACGTTTTCTGCAATGGCAATGGAGGCAAATTGTTGGCGATGAAAATCAGGGGCCGCGCTTCGGCACATAAATAGCCGTTTGCGGCCAAATTTACTCTTGCGATAAGACATCTGTTGAGAGTTTCGACTTCCGCGGCGACGATCGGCAATGCAATAGAATATGATATTGGGCGCCGTGATTCTACGGTTTGTAGGGGCGATGAAGGCATCTGACTTTCGACGGATTGCTTTGAGTTTCGAGGGAGCAGCCGAAGGCTCGCACATGGGCGCGGCTGACTTTCGCGTGGGAGGAAGAATCTTCGCCACACTGGCCTCCGAGAAAGAAGGGTACGGCAACTTAATGCTTAGCCCAGAGCAACAGGCCGAATTTGTGGCCGAATTGCCCGATGTTTTTCTGCCGGTCGCCGGCGGATGGGGACGGATGGGAGCGACGCATATTCGACTGGCGAAAGCGAGCGAGGATGTGTTGACTGGAGCGCTGCGCGTGGCCTGGAAATCGCGATTGGAAAAGAATGCTGGAGCCGAGAAGAAGCGGGCTCCCAAACGCAGGTGAGCTACAAAACATCGCTGCGGCTTCACATGGCTGGCGCGTAGAAATAATAGTCGGCTGTGTAACTGCTCTTGCTTTCTGCATCACGATGCGAATCGTCGCATCCTCCGGCGGGAGGTTTACCGCCGTGAGTGTTCACCCGCTGAATCGTCGTTACCTTGCTCAGCACGCCCTCGCCGGAATGACTCACCACATCGACCCGCAACCACTGAATCGAGCTGGGATCGTCGGAGTCGGCGTGAGCCGCGGCTTTGCCGGTGACTTCACTTCCATCGTTCAGTTTCCACGAAGGGCCGGCAAAATGGCTTCCGATGACTTTGCCGTCGTCGTCTTTCAGTTCGGCGTCAGGCGCCTTGAGTGCCCAACCAAATTTTCCATCGGCGCCGGGGCGGCAGGCGTAGATCTGCGATCCGGAGGCATGCGCCACTAAAACGACCTGTTCGCCGGGATGTGCCTGAATCGCATCCGGCACTTTGGGAGGAGATATTTTCTGCGCCTGGGCCAATGGCTGCGCCAATGAGAATGACAGGCCAAGGATTGAGACCGCGGCTGCGACTTGCGCAAATCTGACTTGTTCGGACGCTCGCATGGCGAAATTGTAGCAGGGGTCTTGGTCGCTACGTCGATGGATTACAGCGTTAGCCTTTAATGTCGCTACTGTACAATTTTCCCGAATGACGATGCCGGCGAGAATTTCGGCGAAGTTGTATTCAGCGCTTCCTTATTTAGCCGTGCTGTGGCTTATGCTCGTCTCGGCCTCGCGGATTTCCGCCGAGCCGATCGCTTCGCTGCAGCCCCACAACTACGTCAATGATTTTGCCGGCGTGCTGGATGCGTCCACCCAGGCGCGGTTGAACAACCTCTGCCAGCAGGTGGATCAAAAAGCCCACGCTCAGATGGCCGTAGTTACGGTCAAGTCGGTGGATGGCGAAGACGTGGTGACGTATGCCGTCGCCCTTTATCAAAAGTGGGGGATTGGGAAGAAGGGAAGCGATCGCGGAGTGCTGATCCTGCTGGCTACCGATGATCATAAGTATTGGGCTGCGGTCGGCTACGGGCTGGAAGGAATTCTTCCCGATGGAAAAGTCGGCGGGTTTGGGCGCGAGATGGTGCCTATCCTCCGCAGCGGAAATTATGCGGCAGCGGTCACGCTGATCACCACGCGCATTGCGTCGGTGATTGCGCAGGACGCAGGCGTGACGCTGGATAATCAGCCGCGTATTGCCGCTCCGCGCCGGCAGCCCGTGCCAGGAGGAGCGGGCGCCGTGTTTCTGGTCCTCTTCATTTTGTTTATTGTCTTTTCAATTCTGCGCGCTATTTTTCGCGGCGGCGGGCCGCGCGGCGGTTCTGGATTCTGGTCGGGATTGCTTTGGGGCATGCTGTTCAGCAATCTCGGCGGACGGGGCGAATACGGCGGAGGCGGCTTTGGCGGCGGTGGATTCGGCGGTGGGGGCGGCGGGTTTGGTGGATTTGGCGGCGGGAGCACTGGTGGCGGCGGCGCGGGCGGGAGTTGGTAGCGGGCGTATAAGTGTCTGCTGCGTCACTTCGAGTGAAGTGAAACCTGTTCGGTGCCCCAGCCCAATGCAGAGGTCCTTCGCTTCGCTCAGGATGACAACTGGTTTAAGAGAGTGAGAGAGATGGAATGGCTCCAGAAAAATTGATTGATGAGTTTGTCGAGCGCTTGCGGGCGGCGGCGGGAACGAACCTGCTGTCCGTGATTCTTTATGGGTCGGCCGCAGCGGGAGATTATGTTGCCGAGCATTCGGATGTAAATCTGCTGTGCGTGCTGGGCGAGACGTCCTATGCCTCGATTGCCGCGCTGGCTCCCGCGGTTGAATGGTGGGCGAAGCAGAAGCATCGGGCGCCGCTGCTGATGAGCGCGGAAGAGATGCGGCGGTCGGCGGATGTTTTCTCCATCGAATTTCTGGACATGCGGCGGCACTATCGGCTGCTTTGGGGAGACGACGTTCTGAAAACGCTGGAGGTTCCGATGCGGCTGCATCGGGCGCAGTTGGAATATGAGCTGCGCGAGAAGACGATTCTGCTGCGGCAGCATTTACTAATGGTGTCGGGCAAGGATGACGCGAAGTGGGATCTGCTGCTGCGCTCGTTGCCGGCGTTTGGCACTTTGTTTCGTCATGTACTGATTGCGCTGGGCGATCCGGGCGCGGGCAGCAAGCGGGAAGCGGCCATGGCGCTCGGGAGCAAACTCGCGATTGACACCAGCGTGTTCGCGGAACTGCTGGATATTCGGGAACGTAAGAAAGAAAGGAAGTCGACTCCGGTGGATGGGTTGTTTGCGCGTTATTTGAAGTTGGTCGGGCAGGTGACGGCAGCGGTCGATAAGATGCTCGATCCGGCGGCGTAGAAGCGATGGATCATTCTGAATTTAGGAGAGAGACATGAGCAAGGGCTTGATCGTTGTCATAGTGCTGGTGGTCATTGTGCTAGCGCTGTTTGGGCAGTACATCGGAGTGAAAAACAGTCTGGTGGCGAAAGACCAAGCGGTGAAGGCGGCCTGGTCACAGGTCGATATTGTGCTGCAACGGCGCGCCGATCTGATTCCGAACCTGGTCGAGACAGTAAAGGGATACGCGGCGCAGGAGGTGCAGGTGTTTGGCGACATCGCCAAAGCGCGGTCGACGCTGCTCTCGGCGCAGACTCCGTCAGACAAGATCGCCGCCAACGGACAATTGGATGGGGCGATCGGCCGGCTGTTGCTGGTGGTCGAGAATTATCCGCAACTGAAATCGAATGAAAATTTTCTGCGCTTGCAGGATGAATTGGCGGGCACAGAGAACCGCATCGCCGTCGAGCGCAAGCGCTATAACGACACGTTGCGGGATTACAACACCTATGTGCTGCAGTTCCCGAATAGTCTGTATGCGGGTTGGGCGGGATATAAGCAGAATCCGGCTTATTTCCAGGCTACGGAAGCATCGCGGGTGGTGCCGAAGGTGGATTTCGGCGCGAAGCCTGCGGCTCCGGCGGCGGCCCCAGCGCACTGAGTGCAGTCGTTGGTCGTTAGTCGCTAGTCGTTGGCGATCTGACGCCCGTCGCGAGTCGTCGATCAATCGTTACCCAAGGTTCTGGCTGGCTAGCGACCATCGACCATCGACTAACGACCAGCGCAAAAACCGAACATATTCATTGTTCGCGCGTCACACGTTCGCCAGATTGTACGGTGATATATAACATGTAGGGTTTCTGGAATCCCCTCCGATTCCGAAGTCTCGGACAGGAAGGGATCCCATGCACCGCCGCAGTGAGCAATTTCTGGTTGCGCTTCGCCGTGTTTTTTCCGTAGCTGTCTTTCGCGCGTTCCTCTTTCAACTCATCCTGATTACTGGCGCGGCTTGGGCCCAGGATGCCTCCACGGGCGCTCTGCGGGGCGTGGTGTTGGATGCGCAGAATGCAGTGATTACCAATGCCGACATCGTGGCGATTAGCGTAGAAACTGGAGTCCGGTATCACTCGGCCACGGATTCGTCGGGGCGATTCGTCGTGGACCTTCTGCCCCCGGGCGAGTATTCGGCGCGCGCGGAGGCGGAAGGCATGTCGCCAGAGATCTCTCCGACGATGCGGGTGGAGTTGGGGATGGCAACGCAGGTCACGTTCAAACTGAAAGTGGCGGGCCCGCGCGAGTCGATCACGGTAACGGACGCTCCGCAGATCGTGGACGCGAATCCGAGTTCGATTTCGGCGCTGGTGGATGAGCGGGCAATCCAAGATTTGCCGCTCAATGGCCGCCGGTTTACCGATCTGTTATTGCTCTCGCCGGTGGTGACGCAGGATCCGCGCGGGTTGACATCGGGATCGAACGGAGATCTTTCTTACGGCGGGATTCGGGGATACAACAACAGCTTTCTGGTCGATGGCCAGGACAACAATAATGGTTTCTATGCGCAGGCATCGGGGCGGTATCACGCGCCTTATCAGTTTTCTGACGAGGTGATACAGGAGTTTCGTGTGCAGTCGAGCGGCTATGGGGCAGAATCGGGGCGCGCTGGCGGCGCGGTAATCAATGTAGTGACGAAGTCGGGCACGAATCGGTGGCACGGGAATACTTTCTATCATTTTCGCGATAGCGAACTAGGAGGAGCGGCGCCGGCGTTTGTAGGCTTCAATCCGGCCAATGTGCAGAACCAGTTTGGCGCGACGATTGGAGGTCCGATCCAGCGCAGCAAGACGTTCGTGTTTGCGGGATACGATCAGCACATTTATAACGTGCCGGCGGTGGTCGAGTTCTACAACGGTCAGACGGTGGTAACTCCGCTGCTGGGGGTTTATCCGACTCCGGGAGATTATGAGATCTGCAATCCGGCAGTTGGAGGGCAGGCTTGCGATGAGACTCTGGTGCTTGCTGCAGCGGCGCAACTTTCGACACTAGGCGGTACGTTTAATGCAAAGGTGCTGGGGCAAACTGGATTCCTAAAACTAGATCGAGTGCTCGCGCCGCATCAGTTTCTTTCCGCGCGGCTCAGTACATCCCATTCTTACGGAGCGAATAACGTTTATTTTGATCCGGGGAGCCCTATCACTTTTGACGCGATCAGCGCCAATGGGGAAGAGGACATATCGACGGAGAGCGGGTCGCTCAGTTTGTTGAGTGGAATTTCTCCGCGCCTGTCGAGCCATCTGCATGTGCAGTTTTCGCGCGACCTCGAGCAGTTGTTTCCGAACACCACGGGAACCCAAACCGATATCTACGACTGGATGCAGGATTTCGGGCAATCGTCGAATTTGCCGCGCCTGACGCGCGAACATCGGCTGCATATGGGCGAGACGTTGAGCTGGAGTCGCGGGCGAAATCAGTTCAAATTCGGCATCGACGGAATGGTGACCTGGGATTATGACTACTATCCGTCGCTCTTCGGCGGCGAGTATTTCTACGATTACATTTCGGTGAATCCGTTTACCTTTGTGCCGATGGAGGAGGGATTGCAGCTGACGCCGCTACGGGCGTGGGCGCACGATGTCCCGCGATATTACGAGCAGAATTTCGCGAATCCGATCTCGCACCCGAACAGCAACGACTATGCGGGATTCATACAGGATACTGCGCGAGTGACGCCGCATTTCAGCCTCAGCATGGGCGTGCGCTACGATCTGCAAACATTTTCGAAGGCTGGCCTGTTGAGCAATCCGCTATGGCCCCAAGCGGGCAGGATGCCATTGAATGGGATGAATTTTGCGCCGCGCGTGGGGATTGGGTATGCGTTCGGCGAGTCGCGGCCGGTGATGGTGCGGGCGGGATTTGGAATTTTCTATACCCGCATTCCGCAGCTTTATCAGACAGCGTTGGCCAATAACAACGGGCTGACCGATAACTTTATTTCTCTGGACAACACGAATTATTACCAGGGGCAGGTGTTCCCGGCTTATCCAAACGCTGCGGTGAATTGTGCGCAGGGTCCGGTCTCGTGCATCATACCGGCGGCGTGGCAGCAATATGCGACCAGCGAAGTATCGGCCTTTGGGCCGGGCTTTAAGACGCCACGCGTGCAGCAAGCGAGCCTTAGTCTTGAGCGGCAAGTCGCTAAGGGGTTCACTGGGACATTGTCTTATTTATTTGTCCATGGCGTGGATATGATCCGCGCGCGAGATATCAATTTGCCGCCGCCAACTTATTACAGCTATCCCATCTTCGATCCCACGGGCGGCACTTTCCAAAATCAACTTTATAACGTGGAGTCATTTGCGACATGGCAGACGACTTACAGCATTAGTTGCCCCTATCCGCCGTGTATCAATAGCATGGAGCGTCCAATCCCTCAACTCGGAGCAATCAATCAGTTTGAGAGCGCAGCGACGAGCGTCTACAACGGCATGACGGTGGCGGTGCGCAAACGCACGTCGGGAGGATTGTATTTCAACCTTGCCTACACCTGGGCGCACGCAATCGACAGCGGCCAAGATGCTCTGGTAGCGGGACAGCCGGTGACAGTACAAAACTCTTATGCGGCGAAGAGCGAGCGCGGCCCGAGCGTGACCGATCAGCGGCAACGGCTGACGATTTCGGCGATTGAGGAGCCGCATCCTTTCGCGAAAGGGGTTCCAGCGACGCTGTTCGATCATTGGAAGGTTTCCGGAATAATGACGTACGGAAGCGGACGCCCGGCGAATGCTACGGTTTCAGGCGATCCTAATCAGGACGGGAATCTGAGCAACGACCGTTTGCCGGGTTATGGACGCAACGCATTTACGGGTCCGGATTATGCAAGCTTGGATCTCAAATTGGGAAGGTTGATAAATGTGGGCGAACGGTTTCATTTGGAGTTAAGCGGAGATTCGTTCAATCTCTTCAATCGCAACAATGAAAGATTAGTAATCACCGACAATGGTTTCCAGAGCACGGCGGGACAGTTCATTAAGTACACGCAAAACGTGGGGGGGACTTATTATCCTGCTTATTATCAGCAACCTACAACTTTTCTCAAGCCGGCAAGCTCATTTGCGCCGCGCCAGATGCAGTTATCGATGCGGTTGAATTTCTGAAAGGAGCTGAAGATTTCTGCACATTCCACTTGACTTAGGAGGGTAATGCTTGCCATAACTAACAAGTCTACTTAGGACGAGTGGGGGGGTGTAGTCCCGTTGGCGGAAGTTCGACTGCAAGAGGGTGAATCCCTCGAAAACGCGTTGCGACGTTTCAAGCGGAAGGTACAAACTGAGGACATCATCAAGGAAGTAAAACGTCACTCGTTTTACCTGAAGCCCGGCGAGAGGAAGCGAGTAAAAGAAGCGCTGGCTCGCAAGCGCAGCCGCAAGAAAGCGCGTAAAGAACAAGACTGAAATAAAAACTTAACGACGAACGAACAAGAGCAGGAAAAAACGACTAAGGCAAAAACGGGCTGATCCAGATTGGACGGCCCGTTTTGCCTCCCGCAAGAGCAGTTAGAACACAGACAGTAAAACAGAAACGGTACGAAACGAGAGATTGCTCAACTTCCCGAAGTAGTGCGGCGATCTTTCGGTAGCGGTAAATCAACATCAGTAACCATGCGGTGCACACCGCATGGCGGGCCGAATCCAAGGGGTCAGCATGAGGGGGATGTAAATCTCCTGCCCACGATGTGAACCGGATCCTTCCCTATTCGGGTCTCCCGTGCAGAGCAGGTCATGCGTAATGGGAGCGCCTCTTCAATGGAATACCAGGACAAGATTTTGAAGTGCATCGATTGTGGCACGGATTTCGTGTTCACGGCGGGTGAACAGCTTTTCTTCCACGACAAGCAGTTCAAGAACGAGCCAAAGCGTTGCAAGAACTGCAAAGGCAAGCGAGTAGCGGTGCTTGGCGCATCGTCCCCAGGACAGCCGCGCGGGCACTCGTATGCCAAGATGGAGACTCGGACGAACTGTTCACAATGTGGGAAAGAGACTACGGTTCCGTTCCGGCCGACGCAAGGGCGGCCAGTGCTTTGCCGCGAGTGCTTTCAGGGACGACGGGTTGCGAGCGCCTGATTATTTCTTTGACTGCTGGATCTCGGCAACTAAGGATCTCCGGCAATTAAAGGAGTCTCGTCGAACGGGTTCTCTACGGGAAAGGGCCAGCAGGACGCTCATCCTGCGTGGCGCTTATCTTCCTGCGCCTTAGGTGCGGCGTTTTGGCGGCGATGCTGTTTGTCGGCATGGTTGACAAGCAAGGCTTCCACCTGCCGCAAGAGATCCTTAGTGCCCAGTGGTTTGATGAGCAACGAGTCCGTGGTTCCCCCGTTCCAACTCTGGCCATTTTCATGTTTCTCGTGCTGACGTTCACCGGCGGGCCGCTCTTCACGCCAATCCGCTCCGGATGGTGGATGGGCCGTGAGGAGCGCGGTAGCTGGATTGTAGGCTTGACTGCGGGCCCGCCGGAGAACCTGGAGACCGGAATCTTCTGTCTCCATGCGCAGATCGCTGATCACCATGTGGAAAACGCCGGACTCCATGCGCGTGAAGGCCTCGTCAGAACTGGAGGCAGTTTCGATTTCAAATCCGTGGAGTTCAAGCACTGCCTTCAGCGTGAGGAGCACCGCGAGATCGTCATCGACTAGAAGAATGCGGCGTTTCATATGAGTCTCCTGAGCAAGGGGAACTTTGTGATCCTACGCCTTGCCAGTTAGCGAAGACCAGAATCTACCCACTACAGATCGTTCAGTCGTGACGCCTGCTCATTTAGTATAGGAGGGTGCCTCGCTTCTACATAGAAAATTTTGGCTGTCGCGCAACCCAGGCCGATGGGGCTGCGCTCGAACGGCAGTTTCTGGAGCGCGGATTGGACCGTGCCGGAACGGCTCGCGACGCGGAAATTGTAGTGCTGAATACTTGCACGGTTACGTCGGGCGCGGATAAAGATGCGCGCGCATCAATTCGGCGATTGCAACGCGTCAATCCGAATTGCAAAATTGTTGTGACTGGCTGCTACGCCCAGCGCGCCCCCGAAGAGTTAGCAGCTCTGCCCGGCGTAACCTGGGTCGTGGGCAATTCACACAAGCATCAGGTGGCGGAGATCGCGACTTCTCCGTATTCTTCGGAGGGGTTTGTTTCTCTGTCGCAGCTTTCAGGTGAGTCGCACCCGGACAATATTTTGGTAGGCGATATTTTTGCGCATACCGAATTGCTTGCAGCTCCGGTATTCGAAGCGGCTAATGAGCGCACGCGTCCGAATCTCAAAGTGCAGGATGGATGCGACAGTCGTTGTTCGTTCTGCGTGATTCCTTATGTTCGAGGGCAGAGTCGCTCGCTGCCGGCACAGCGCGTAATCGAGGAGGTGCGGAACCTCGTCGACGCTGGCTATCGCGAGGTGGTGATTTCCGGGATTAATTTGGGGCGGTGGGGGAAAGATTTGGAGAGCAGCTCTCCGTTTTCAGTTCTCGGTTCTGAGCGCGAGCCGGAAATCAGAACGATGACTGACGGCCGACGGCTGAGCGATCTCGTTCGCGCAATTCTTGCGCAAACGACTCTTGAGAAATTACGCATCAGTTCGGTCGAGCCTATGGATTGGACTGACGAACTGATTGAGTTGGTGTCGTCGTCGGAGCGAATCGCGAAGCACGCTCATCTGCCGCTGCAGTCGGGCAGCGACGCGGTGTTGCGGCGCATGCATCGCAAGTATCGCCCATGGCATTATCGCGAAAAAATATTGAAGATTCGAGCGGCCATGCCGAATGCGGCAATTGGCGCCGATGTGATGGTTGGGTTTCCGGGCGAGACCGACGCCGAGTTCGAAGAGACGCGGCGCATGATCGAAGAGCTGCCCTTTACTTATCTGCATGTGTTTACCTATTCGGCACGTCCAGGAACGCCGGCTGCAGAAGCGCTGGGGCAAGTTGCGATCGGAGTGGCACGAGAAAGAAATCGAGTGCTGCGCGAGATTGCATCTCAGAAGAAAGCTGCGTTCATGCGGACGCTCGTAGGAACGGTCGTCAAGGTCATCACACTGCAGTCGGGCGGAGCGGACTTCACCGAAGCACTCACCGACAACTACCTGAAGATGAGAATTTCTGACCGGCATGAGGCCAACCGTTGGATAGATGTGAAAGTCGCAGGGGTCAAGGGTGAGACGCTGTTGGCGTAGTTGATTCCCGAGCTGGCGAGCACCCGCGGCCGAGAACACAAAAGTGCACCGAAACCACAAAAGACATTGACCAGCAACCCTTTACCAGCTTACGATAACTAAAATAAAGAACTGCGGGAGTGATCCGAACCCATGTCACAGTCAAGGCTGCGGTCTGCTGTGTGCGGCTTGCTGTTAATCCTGTTTCCGGCGCAGATGATGCTGGCAGGAGAAACGCCGTCGGCGATGCTGTATACCAATGGTGCTGCGTGGTTGAACGGGAGCGTGGTGCCGAAGTCGGCAGCCGTGTTCTCGGGAGATCTGTTGCAGACGCGTCCCGATTCGACCGCCAGCATTCAATCGAACGGTTCGAGTGTTATGGTCCTGGCCGACTCACTGGTTAAATTTGAAGGGCCAACCATAGAGTTGGAGCACGGCGCTGTGCGGGTGACCACTTCTCGCGGACTGACGGCGCGCGCCGGTGACGTGACCATTAAACCCGCCGCCGATACTTGGACTGAATTTCAGGTCAGGGATGTCGACGGACGGGTGCAGATCGCGGCCAACAAGGGCGACGTGACTGTGCAAGACGACAAGGGAACCACGACCACTGTGTCTCAGGGACAAGAGACCACGCGCGATGACACGACCGATGCGGAGAAAAAGAAGAAAAAGCGTCGGCGTGGGGGGGCAGCGTGGGCCGCCAGTGGCGGAATCATGAGTTCTACACCGGTGGTGGTTGGCGGATTGGTTGGCATCGGAGTGGGTACGGTGTGGATCTGGACGCGCTCAACGCCTCCGGTCAGCCCGTCGTGCCCGTCTACTCCTTGCGAGTGATTCTGGGGCCGCCAAGTTTTGCATTGAATACTTTCTCTCCAAGGTTTTTCGGGGTGGGCGACTGAATCCATGTCGCGCTACGTTTCCTACCGAGATTTCGATTGGGTCCTCATGGGCTTCGTGCTGGCGATCTGCGCGCTTGGCGTGGTTCAGATCCACAGCGCGACCGAGCACACAAAATTTGCAGGATCCCACATCCGGCAAATCTACTGGATTCTGGGTGGCCTGGGCGCAATGTTTCTGGTCAGCTTGGTCAATTATCAAGCGATTCTTGAACAAATCCACTGGATGTATGTTGCATCGCTAGCCTCTTTGATCGCGGTGATTCTCTTCGGGCAGAAATATCTAGGTGCGCGTCGCTGGATCAAACTACCCGCTGGCGGTCATTTTCAGCCGTCGGAGTGGGTGAAGCTCATCCTGATTTTGGCGGTGGCGAAGTACTTTTCAGATTTACATGAGCGCGAGCTGTCCTGGTCGGATTTCCTGAAAGCGGGAGCCATCGTCGGATTTCCAATGCTGATGGTGCTAGCGCAACCGGACCTTGGAACCGCGCTCACCTATCTCCCGGTGGCGCTCATGGGTCTATTTCTAGGCGGACTGCGCTGGAAGCAGGCGTTGATCGTATTGATGATCGCGGGCTCACTGGTGCCCGTGGCCTGGATGAAGTTGAAGTCATATCAGAAAGAGCGATTGACGAGTTTTATGAATCCGGACGCGGATCGTCAAGGATCCGGGTATCAGGTCAACCAGTCGTTGATTGCGGTGGGGTCGGGTGGAATCTGGGGGAGCAGGCAGGGATCGCAGACGCATCTGGCGTTCTTGCCGGTGCCGCAGACCGACTTCATTTTTGCCGCTTTTGCTGAGGAACATGGGTTTGTAGGAGCTTTAGCGGTGCTGCTGTTATACTTCATAGTGCTGATGCGGTTGACCCAGAATGCGCAAACGGCGCCCGACCGCGCCGGGGCATTTCTGGTGATGGGTGTGGTAGCTGTGCTTAGCTTCCACATTCTGGTCAACGTCGGCATGGTGGTTGGCTTTATGCCGGTCACGGGAATACCTCTACCGCTCATGAGTTACGGTGGGTCTTCCGTTCTTTTCATGTTTTTGGCGCTGGGAATTGTGATGAACATACGGATGCGCCGCTTCGTGAACTGAGACGGATCGGTAGAAGTTGGGGCGCCTTTCACAACAACGCACGGCGCCAAGAAACAAGATTAGGCAGGAAACAAAGATTACGAAGGCCCTCGCGAAAAAGGAGGGCAGAATGCCGGCAGAAGTCGAAGCCGGACAGGATTGAAGCCAGTCAGGCGGGGAACGGCCCTCTCGGCGAAAATCAGAGAGTTGTGGCCACAGACCTGACGGAAGGCTTTACGCGATCAGTGCAGACGAGCAAGAACAATTCACTGCTGCAGTGTAGGCCCCGGGAAGTATTTCTTCCTCGGGACCGCGCCCGCTCCTACCCCGCACCCCAGCTAGCGAAAAGCACGCTGTCTGGGGACCCCGTGGAGCGGCGCTGAACGCTATCGATCCGATAGTCCGCCTTGCGCTTCTGGTCCGGTGAAATAACCGGAGTAGAAATGAACAAGGAATTGTATGTATCGACCACGCCCCATGAAACCAAAGTGGGGATCACAGAAGACGATCAACTCGCGGAAATTTATCTTGAACGCGAAAACGAATACACTCTAGCCGGCTCGATTTATAAAGGCCGAGTCACTCGCGTGCTGCCAGGCATGCAGTCGGCCTTTGTAGATATTGGCCTCGAACGCGACGCTTTCCTCTACGTCTCCGATTTCATGGATCTGGAACAGACAGATGAAGACCTGGATGAAGCCATCCCCGCGAATCGTCCAGTGACTGAGGAGCGTCCGCGCAACGGATCAGAAGCGGGTCCTGCGCTTGATGGCGAAAGGCAGTTTGGCGAGGCTGGCGGCGCCGCCGACGAAGCTGAAGAACCAATGGTTACAACCGCGGAAGTGGGCAATGCGCCAAGCGCAGCGCGCGATTTTCGCGGTCGTCGTCGCCGTCGGGGACGCCGCGGTGAAAGCGGCGACCGGCCTGGGCGCGGCGAGCGTTCCGAGCAGGCCCGAACCGAACCGCGCACTGAGGGGCGAATTGAAACATCTAGCGAAGTACGGCACGAACCGCGTGAAGACACACGCGGAAATGAGGCGAGGGAAGTAAGGAGCGACCGTTTTGGACGCGACGACCGGGCGGGACGAGGTAGCTCCGATTCGCGATTCCAGCGCTCCGCGCCAACCAGTCGCGTGGGCCGCGACTATGACTACGGACCACCCCCGGGATATCAGCCGATTGTGTTGCCCGGTGAATCAATCTCCAAATACCAGCGCATAAGCCAGAATCAAGCTCAGCCCCAAGAACCTGTTGCACCCAGGGAAGCTTTCTCCGTGACGAGCGCAACCCCCGTGCCCGCTTCGATCGTTGCGAACTTTCCTGATGATGAGCCAATCTTCGCGGCGAATGTTGCCGAGCCCTTGCACGAGCAGCACGATCACGTTCCGCACGCCGAGTTCGATGAAGAGGTTCACGGCGCTGCAGCGAGCGCCGTGCCAGCAGCCGAAGATTGGAAAGTTCGTGACCAAGTGCAATCCGCGCTCGGATCTTACTCGGCTCCCGAGACCACTGCGCGCGAGACGCGGCACGAAGCAGACTTGGAAGCTTCGCCGATTAAGCAAGACGTTACCCAGCACTTAGCTCACGATGTTGCGCATGGCTCTGTGGAAGAGCAAGAGATCGAAGAGGAAGAAGTTGAGCTTGCATCCTACGGGGAAGAACCGGGAGACGATGCGGGCTTTGAAGAAGAGGAATTGCTCGAAGTAGAAACGCAGGCCGCTGGCGCAGAATTACCTAGCTCTTCCGTCGCCGAGGTTGCTCCTGGTTTGGCGGCCGGAAGTGAGCCGGCTAGCAGTGAACCGTCAACGAATGGCGAAGTGGTTCCTGAAGCGGTGCTAGAAGCCGAAGAGCGGGAAGCGGAGGAGTTGGAACTCGAAGAGGCGCAAGCCGAAGCCGAGGCATTGCTCGAGGCAGAAGCCATTGGCGACGGCACAGTCGATGCGAGCGCGGAGGTTCGCGGTCCAGCGCCGGAAGCAATGCTCTTACAGCGGACGCAGCGTCGCGAGCCGGACCGCGGATTCGACCGAGGCCGCGGACGCCGCGGTGGACGGCGCTTTCGCAGCCGCGAGAACCGTGTGGTGCCGCAGATCAGCGAGCTGCTCAAAGAAGGACAAGAGGTTCTGATCCAGATTGCCAAGGAGCCGATTGCCAAGAAAGGCGCTCGTATCACCAGCCATATAGCGCTTCCGGGGCGGTTTCTGGTTTTCATGCCGACGGTGAATCACACCGGAGTATCGCGGAAAATTTCTTCGGAAGAAGAGCGGCAGCGGCTGAAACGAATCATTCAGAGCGAGCGCGAAAATGGCGGCGGCGGTTTTATCGTTCGCACCGCGGCAGCGGGCGCAACCGATGAAGAACTGCGAGCTGACATTCGTTTTCTAAAGAATTTATGGAACGAAATTAAGACGCGTTCTGAGAGCAGCAAGGCTCCAGCGCTCATTTACCACGACCTGAACGTGGTAGAGCGGGTGCTGCGCGACCAGGTCAGCTCAGACTTCTCGGTTATCTGGGTTGATACCGAGCAGGAGTACGAACGCATTGTGCGCTTCGCCAATCGTTTCCAGCCCGCTCTCGTAAAGCGCGTCAAACTCTACACCAAAGAGACGCCGCTCTACGACCAATTCGGCCTCAACGAGGAAATCAATAAGGCGCTGAAATCGAAGGTCTGGCTGAAGAGTGGCGGCTACATCGTCATTAATCAGACCGAGGCGTTGGTCGCGATCGACGTAAACACCGGCAAGTATGTCGGCAAAACCGCTCGCCTCGAAGACACGATCGTAAAGACGAACGTCGATGCGATCAAGGAAATCGTGCGCCAGGTGCGGCTGCGCGATCTGGGCGGCATCATCATCATCGATTTCATCGACATGGACGAGCGCCGGAACCGTCAGAAAGTGATGCAGGCGCTGGAAGAGGCGCTGCGCTTCGATCGGGCTCCGTCGAAGGTTTTACAGTTCAATGATTTCGGATTAGTGGCGATCACTCGCAAACGCGTGAAGCAGTCGCTGGAGCGGACGATTGGATCGCCCTGCCCATATTGCCAATCCACCGGCTTCGTGAAATCAGTGAGCACTATCTGCAACGAGGTTTATGTGGAGATGCGCAAGATCTCGAACCATCTCGAGCACAGCGACGTGATGTTGCGCGTGAATCCCGAAGTTGCGAAAGCGCTGAAGGCGAACAATGCGAAGCTGTTGACAGAGATGGAAGAACTCACGAAAAAAACCATCATCGTGAAATCGGACCCGGCGCTGCATCAGGAGCAGTTCGATATTCACTAGACCGCGCACAACAATTTGATCTGAGTTTTGAGAAAAAGGACGGGCAAATTAGCCCGTCCTTTTCTGTTGGCGATGTCGGGATGAACCAGTGCGCAGAAGGAAGTGGTCTTCTACGATTCTGCGATGAGCTTTGCCGCTTCGGCGGTGCGTTCGCGCAGCTTATCGAGAGAATTGCGGAGCGGTTCGCTGTTCCTCTGGGTTTCCGCTTGCTGCCCAACCGCTAATGCGAGTCGGTCCACGGCTTCAGCAAGGCGTTTGGCGAGATCGATCAGAACCACCAGGGAATCGGCGTGCAGCTTCCAGACCGAGTGCGAATTTCGTGAGCGCTTCAACTCCTCCATCTCAGTGGTGAGGCGCGCGTTCACCGCGACCAGGCGCAGTAACATGCGGGCAGCATCGGCACGCGGTCCCGACTGCTCAAGATAGTCCGCAGTGTACGCTTCAACCTCGGCGGCATTGAGCATGAGGTTGAAATAGCGCATGGGCACGATCTGCCGGAACTTCGGATCGGCGACGCGGACGAAGACGCGGACCGACTCTTCAACTCTACGCAACTTGGCTTCTTCGACCGAGAGCGCCTGTGGAGTGATGGCGGCTGGAACATACTTCACGACCAGCGCCGGAGCAGCCGCCGCAGCGCCAGCGCCCACGGCGTGCCCGGACGGCGCATGGTCTGGATGCGAGCGCCGGATGGGCGGCCTGCGCTCCAGTTCCTTTTTCAGCCGCGAAACACGGCGGAATTTTTCCAGCGCAGAGCCGTAATCAACGGTTAACAGTGCCTCCTGGTTCAGCGCGGCAACGTGCTCAACGGTGACCTCGACGCCGTCGACTGTGCTCAGAATGCTGCCGCCCAGTTCTTCGAGGCGCCTGGCGAAATCCTTGATCTCGGCCGTGGCGGAGACAAAGAGCGAATGGAAACGGTCGCCGAATGCCGCGTTGTAAGGCGCGAGTGTGGCCAAAACTCCGGGGTGATAAATCGATTCGCCGAGCGAAGCTTTCAATTCCCGAACGCGCTGGATGATGCCCGAATCCATGAGCGCACTGAAGTCCTGAAAGCGATTGGCTTGGTCGAGCAAAGGGCCAAACTCGCGCAGCAGTTGCACGTGATTTTCGGACAACACCGGGACGTCGGATTCCGACAGAATTTCGAGGAGCGCAATTTCAAAAGGAGAAAGAGGAATCGAGCCATCGAGGCCATAACCACGCCGCTCCCATTGACCGGGCACGCGGGGATGGCGGAATAGAAAAGTTGCGACTAGATCCGTCTTGTCGCGATTCGCGCCTGAATCGTCGCGATGGCGCGCGAAATAGCGCAGCAGCGCCTCCGCAACTTCCGGATCCATGTCAGATTGCACGCCGATGCGCAGCATGGCGGGAGTGATAGCCATGTCGAGAAGCTGTATCCAGAGCTGCATTTGATCGAGAGTGGAGCGCACGTCGGTGGCGCGGCTGATGACCTCAGGAGCGAGTTCGGCGGGCGAGGGCATTTCT
Organism: Acidobacteriaceae bacterium; assembly: GCA_003132405.1. Lineage (GTDB taxonomy): Bacteria > Acidobacteriota > Terriglobia > Terriglobales > Acidobacteriaceae > Acidiflorens. The sequence continues at coordinate 94,167 of PKXQ01000148.1, forward strand.
CCGCCAAGTTGGTCGCTCAGCAGACGATGGTAGAAGCTCTGCACGGTGGCGAGCAATGCGAGTTCCCATTGGGGATCCTCAACCACAGTCAGCTCCTTCGAGATCGGGCCGCAGGATTTTCAAATAGATGTCCGTTCTTAGTAAAACCGAAAGGGCAACTCGGTGCAATTGGTTACCCGGTTACGGAAGTGATGGCACTCCTACTCCCATGAGCCGAGGCTCAGCTTTACCGCGGAAAATGCTGGGATGGCGAGTGCAACGCCGATGGATCGAGCTATGTCGAGTACTTCAGTAATACCGTGGGCGGGGAACAAGTCGCTTGTGCGCCGACTATTTCTTCAGCGCCTTCACAATCACACGCGCGGCGTTAGCGCCAGAGCCGCCGGTAAGACCCGTGCCAGGATGAGTTCCATTGCCGCATAAAAAAAGTCGCTCGATTGGTGTTTGATAGCGCGCCCAGTCGAGCAGTGGACGCATGGTGAAAAACTGATCGAGTGCGAGTTCGCCATGAAAGATGTGTCCGCCGGTGAGACCGTAAGTTTCTTCGAGATCGTTTGGCGTAATGATTTGGTGCCGCAGAATCATCTGCGGCAGATTAGGCGCGTATTGTGCAATCGTCTTAACCACAGTTTCGCCAAGTGCCGTGCGCTGGCTCTCCCAGCCGCCATCTCTTAGTTTGTAGGGCGCGTACTGCATGTAGATGGACATCACGTGCTGGCCGGCCGGAGCGAGCGATGGATCGGAGAGAGACGGGAACGTCATTTCAATGTAAGGGTTGCGCGAGAATTTGCCATACTTCGATTCGTCGAAAGCGCGCTCCAGGTAATCGATCTCCGGGCCGATCTGGATGCGCCCCTGCAGCAGGTTGCTATTTCCCTTGCTTTTAAGCGCTGTAAATTCGGGCAGTGCAGAAAGAGCAAGATTGATTTTCGCGACCGTTCCCATCGAGCGATAGTTCTTAATTGTTTGTATGAAATCTGGGGCAAGGTGCGCGGGATCGACGAGGCGCATCAGAGTGCGCTTGGGGTCGGCGTTGGAGACGACAGCTCGCGCGTGTATTTCTTCGCCGGAAGCGAGGACGACTCCGGTAGCGATGCCGTCCTTCACCCGAATCTCGGCGACGTCGGTGCCAGTACGAATTTCCGCGCCCGCTTGTTGCGCCGCCGTAGCCATCGCTTGCGTAATGGCACCGACTCCACCGGCAGGGAACTGCACGCTTCCCGCGGGAGACGAATTTGTCGCTTGATCAGCAGCGGCACGCAATAAAAGCACGAGTGCGCTCCCCGCTGACCACGGCCCCAGGAATGTCCCGAAGATGCCGCGGGCGGCGATGGTCGCGCGCAGCGGTTCGGTATCGAAGAACTCAGCCACCAGATCGGCGGCAGCCATCGGTCCCCATCGCAGCACGCGATACAAATCTTTCTTGCCTAAATTGCGGATGGAACGTCCCGTCTGCAACATTCCCCAGAGGTCGCCGCCACTGGGGTTGTCTATATTCGGCGGAGTGAGCGCCAGCGCTTCGCCAATAACTTTGCCAATCTTGCCGAGGGCTACGTCGAAGTCGAAATACGAAGCGGCATCTTTCTGCGACCATTGCGCGATTTCAGATGCAGCTCTCTTTGCGTCGGAATAAAGGACGAGGGCGCGGCCATCGGGCAGCAGCGAAACAGTGCTGACTTCGGAGGTCGTTAGTTTTAGACCATGCTGCTCGAGTTGCATGTCGCGCACGATGTCGGCGCGCAGTGGGCCTGGAAGGTGCGCCAGCGTCGAGCAGCGAAAGCCAGGATGCAACTCCTCTGTAATGGCCGCACCTCCTACCTGGGCGCGGCGTTCGAGGACGAGCGGTTTGAATCCCGCCTTGGCCAGATAGAATGCGGCGACAAGACCGTTGTGGCCGCCGCCGACAATAACAACGTCACGGGCTTCCGCTGCCGATCCGACTGCGGACATTAGGCCGCCCCGTCTTTCAGAATTTCCAGCGCCGCTAATCGTCCGGGAGCGCCCATGATTCCGCCGCCGGGATGCGTGGCCGATCCGCACATATATAAGTTCTTAATGGGCGAGCGAAACTGCGCCCATCCGGCAACGGGACGCAGAAAAAATAATTGTTCCAGCGAGAGTTCGCCCTGAAAGATGTTGCCTTCGCTCAATCCCCACGTGCGCTCGAGATCGAGCGGGGTTACTACCTGGCGGTGCAGAATAATGTCTTTTATGTTGGGCGCGTATTCGGCGATCGTATTCACAACGTTGTCGCCGAATTGTTCCTTCTCCGTATCCCAGTCGAGGCCGCGCGCGAGCTTGTAAGGCGCGTACTGCACAAAGCAGGAAAGAATATGTTTGCCGGGAGGCGCGAGCGATGTATCGGTGAGCGTAGGAATCACCATATCTATGTAAGGATGCGAAGACCAGTGCCCGTATTTCGCTTCGTCGTACGCCTTCTCCATATATTCGACGCTCGGTGAGATCGAGATGGCGCCGCGCAGGTGAGCGCCCGATCCAGGCATGCATTTAAAATTTGGCAAGCCGTCGAGCGCCATGTTCACCTTGCCGGAAGACCCGCGAAATTTAAAGCGCTTCACGCCCTCCATGAATTCATCGGGTAGATTTCCGGGCTCGATCATCTTAGTAAACGTAAGTCTTGGATCGACGCTGGAGGAGATGACGTCGGCATATATTTCATCGCCGTTTCCGAGAACAACGCCGATGGCGCGCCCGTTCTTGGCATCATTCTTAACGATGATGTTTGCTATCGGCGCTTCCGTTCGAATTTCAACCCCTGCCTCGCGCGCGGCGTCGGCAATTGCATTTGAAATTGCGCCCGTGCCGCCACGCGCGAATCCCCACGCGCGGAATGCGCCGTCGATCTCGCCCATGTAGTGATGCAGCAAAACATAAGCCGTACCGGGCGAGCGCACGCCGAGAAAAGTTCCAATAATGCCTGACGCCGACATCGTCGCTTTGAGCACATCCGTCTCAAACCACTGGTCGAGAAAGTCGATGGCGCTCATGGTCATGAGTTGGACCTGGTTGTATTTATCCTCGCTCGACATGCCCTGAAAGCGGCGACCGATGAAAAGCAGCTTCATGAGTTCGCGTGGATTGAGCGTGGCCGGGTCGGGCGGGATCATACTGAGAATCGGTTTCACGAAGCGGCACATTGCCTGCATCGCCTTGCCGAATTCGTCGTAGGCCTCGGCGTCCACCCGCGAGTGGCGGGCAATTTCGCGATGCGTCTTGCCGTGATCGTTCACGCGCCATAAATGATCGCCGTTCGGCATGGGAGTGAAAGTGCCGTCGAGCGGCAGAATCTCAAGACCGTGGCGGGGAAGATCGAGGTCGCGAATGATCTCAGGGCGAAGCAGCGAGACTACGTATGAGCAAACGGAAAATTTGAAGCCGGGAAAAACTTCTTCTGTGCAAGCCGCGCCGCCAAGAACATGACGTCGCTCGAGCACGAGAACTTTCTTCCCCGCTTTCGCCAGATAGGCGGCGTTGGTAAGACCGTTGTGGCCTCCGCCAATCACGATTACGTCATACTTATTAGTACTCGAAATGGCAGGCATCGCTTAGTTCAAAATGGCCGGAAAGTGATTTGGAAATGACTCGCCATTCTATCGAGAAAGCACCGTTTTGTCTTTACTTACGGGTAATTGCTGACTTATGGTCAACGAAGATCCGCGCTTGCCGAGCAATCGGGTCGCTACATATAATCCGGCTGTCAGATTTCTTTAGCTTTTGTCGCCGGCTGAAAGGTTCTTTACCACAGAGGGCACCGGAGCACAGGGAACACCACAGGGAAGGGTCACGCGAGGTTGAATTTTGCCGATTGGAACTGCGTTTCACGAAAGAACGTTCGCACTCTGCCAGAGCCTGAATTATCGCGAGTGGTCGGGATATTACACGGTCAGCGTGTATGAGGTACATCACGAGCATGAGTACAACGCGATTCGCAATGCTTGTGCGCTCATCGATATTTCGCCGCTTTATAAATATCTGATCACCGGCAAAGACGCGACGAAACTGGTGAACCGCGTGATCACGCGCGACATCAACAGAGTCGCGGTTGGGCAAGTGATCTACGCCTGCTGGTGCGATGAAGGCGGTAAGGTCATCGACGATGGCACGATCACGCGTCTCGAAGAAAATAAATATCGCTGGACGGCCGCTGATCCGAGCCTGCGCTGGTTTCGCCAAAACGGTCTCAACATGGATGTCCAGATCGAAGATATCTCCGAGCAGACGGCGGCGCTGGCGCTGCAAGGTCCGGCCTCGGCGAAACTTTTGAAGACGGTCGCAGAAGCCGACATCGCCAATCTGAAATATTTTCGAAAAACTTCGGGCCAGATTGCCGGCGTGCCAGTCGACATTTCGCGTACCGGCTACACCGGCGATCTGGGCTACGAAATATGGATTCCCCTGAATAGCGGGGACGACGCGATTCATGTGTGGGACGCCTTGATGGATAAAGGAAAGCAGTTCGATATTCACGCGGCCGGAATGTTGGCCCTCGATGTGTCGCGCGTCGAGGCAGGCCTGCTGCTGATCGAAGTCGATTACATCAGCTCGAAGAAGGCGCTGATTCCATCGCAGAAATATTCGCCGTATGAACTGGGCTTCGCGAAGATGGTCCATCTCGATAAAGAGAATTTCATCGGCAAGCGCGCGCTGATGCGCGATCACGAGCAAGGCGTGGCGCGGCAGTTAGTCGGCCTCGAAGTAGATTGGGTAGAGGTGGAAGAGCAGTTTGATAAGTTTGGCCTGTCTCCAGCAGCGCCCAGCCAGGCATCTCGAGTTGCAGTTCCTGTCTACGCTGGCGACAAGCAGGTGGGTAAGGCTACTACGACGGCCTTCTCACCTCTCCTGAAAAAACTGATTGCGCTCGCCAGCGTGAGCAGAGAGTACGCGACGCCTGGAAGCAAACTGCAAATGGAATTGACGATTGAGGCGCAACGCAAGAAGACGACGGCCACGGTGGTGCCGCTGCCATTCTTCAATCCGAAGCGAAAGACGGCGGTGCCGCTTTAATTCTTTCGGGCGCGCCACTGTGCTCAGCTACTGGCTGAAGGCATCGTAAATTCTCAAAAATTGCAGCGGCCGATACTGCTCAAATGCGGGCGCAGCGGATACGACCGTTCCGTTATCGTCGATAATGTTAAACTCCGCGCCCAGCGCCGCTGCCTCATTGTTCATGTCCGTCGGAGTGAGGTCATTCCATTTCCCGGTTGCTAGTCGCAGTTGAAGCGTCTGCATCGCCGTGATCGTTTCCGCCGGCGAGAAAGCGCAGTGACCGGCGCGATGCACGAACGTTTTGCGCAACCATCCGCCGTCATTCGCTTCGTTAACAACTTTCGCATATGCCCGCTCATTTTCCACCGGGACCAGGCCGTCGCCGGTGGTGTGCATGGTCAGCACAGGGATCGTAAGTTGGCCGTCGTAGATTATGTTCTCGCTCAAGTAAGTGAGAGCGCCGGGATCGGCTGCGATTCGCGTAGCGCGATTCAGCGTTTCCAGGTCCGCATCCAAGTTCAGTCCCGCGGCGGCATACAAGGCTTGTACTTCCGCGTAATCTATCGAGCGCGACAGTTGATATTTGTAATCCACTCCGGTGTTAAATGAAGGATTGCCTCCGGCCCGGTACTCCAACTCCGCGCGAAAGGCAAACATAAACGGAACGTCGACCTGCGATAGCCACAAAAACTGATTGGCTTGCTGATCCGTATAGTCGGTTGGCGACGGTTCGGGAGATGCGGGATCGTACCAGCCGGGCAGGTCCCCGAGGGCTGCGGCCAATGCAATTCGAGCCTGCCCTTGGGCCGTGGCCTGCGCCTCCGCGAGAATCGTTTCGGCTGCGACGTAATTGTCGGTCGGGTTGGTGATGTTGACGACTTGCAGCGTCCCACCAGCGACCAGCGTGTTGAATGCAAACGCCCCGTCCAGCGCCCCGTTCCACTCCCCCACGCCGCCGGCTACGACTCCGCACATCGGCAGCGCCGCGTTGAAGCGAGTCGGATATTCCTGAACCAATCCGGCGGTGATCATGCCGCCCAGAGAGTGTCCCCATGCGATCGTCGTCGTGGGATTTCCAACCAAGCTTTGAAAAACATCGAGGGTTGCGATTTGATCGGGGATCGCCTGCTGAACCGCCCAACCAGTCGTCGCATAGGATGAACCGGCCAGCGCATAGCCAGCCGCCAGCATGTAACCGCCCGTCAGCGGATCGCCTACGTCTTCCGCGGGATTGGCCGATCCGGGCGTGACGTATCCATGGCTGTAGAGAAGCAGAGTTCCGTTCCACACCGCGGGTACATCAATCACATAGGTCGCGCCATCGGGCAGCGTGCCGGTGAGATGTTGTTGCGCGGCAGCGCTCCCGCAGAGCGCGACGATGATGAGCGATAGGGCAAACAACATTGCGAGCTTCGTGAAATTCGACATGGAAATCCTCGCTAGGGAAATTTTCGTCATGGAAATCTTCCTCTGGGACGCCGAAAGCCCGTCCCCACGCCAAGTTCCGCACGGAGGGGGTCGGCGACAAAATTGTCTGAAAGTTTGTGCCTCTTATTGGAACTTGTCAACGCTAAAAAGCTTGATCTCGGAGCGCCCGCCGTTTCCCGGCCCAGTATAGCCCGACTCCGATCAGAACCAGGGCACCGCAGCCGCCAACGACTTTGCAGACGGCCAGCGCCTTATTCGGCTCATCGGGTGGCGGCAGGACCGAGAGTGCGATGGTCAGCAGCGTCGCAGCAAAGCCCACCACCGCGAGCACATAAGCGGCCGGTCTTCCGCCCGGCACTCGAATGATTTCATCCCCGGCGGGTTCGCCTTGCAATTTAAACATCGACGCAAATAAATATAAGTAGGGGATGAAATAGCTAATCACACTCATGCTGATCAGCACCTCGTACGCGCCTTGAACCGAGGTTCCCGCCTGTCCAAGAAAAATGAAGATGGCGCCAATCACCGCCTGAGTGAGGAGCGCAACCCACGGCGTACCCCATCGCGGATGGAGCTTTCCGAATGAAGCGGGGAGATAATGGTCAACTCCGGCTACGAAAGGCAAACGCGCTACTGCAGCCAGATACGCTCCAGACGAACCGACATTGCTCAGCGCGATCAGAAACGCCGCGATGGGGAGAAACCCTGGAAGTCCCACGCGCTCGGAGGTCTTGGCAATCGCCTGCACCAAGCCTTGCAAAGGACTAACTTCCGACGACGGGAGCGCGAGCAGTACGCAGATTGTTCCGACGATGTAACAGAACGCGATCGTCAATCCTCCGACGAAAAGAGCCAGTGGGATGATGCGTCGCGGGTTCTTGATTTCCTCGGCCATGAAAGATCCGGTTTCGCATCCGCCGAAGGCAAAAGCGAGCACCGACCAAAATATGATGTCATTCAGACGCAAGCTCGGCGTCATGGTATGAAGCGAGAAGCCGTTGGCCGATCCGAAGCGGTGATAGGCGAGCAGTCCTAAACCGATAATGATCAGGACGGGAATCCACATGGCGAAGGCGCCGATGTTGTGCAGCCATTTGCCCACGTCGAGCCCGACCACATTCAAGAAGGTGGCAGCGGCGAGCGTTACCAGCGAAAAAATAATGGAGTATGTGGCATTCGAGGAAAGATGCGACCATTGTGCCGGCCGCATAAAAAGCACATTCGCGGCGGCAAAGTAAAGGACAGCAGGGAAGTAAGGGAGGTTGCTGGTCCAGTAAGTCCAGGCCGCCATGAAGCCCGAGAAATCGCCGAAGGCGCGCTTCGACCAGACGTAGAGACCGCCTTCATTCGGATAGCGCGACGACAGCTCGATGACCGAAAGCGCGAGTGGCGTATAGAACAATAACCAAGCGCCCAGCCAGATAACGACGGAACTAGGCCCCGCGGCAGCCGCAGTAGCGATCCAGCGCAGGCTGACGCCGGTGACGACGTAGAACAACACCAGATCGCGTAATCCCATGACCCGCTTAGGACGGTTGGGATCTTGTGCTTCGGCGATGGAGACGCCGCCTCCAGTCAAAGAGAGCAATTCGAGATTCGGGCCGTTCTCTTGGTCACTCACGGGGAGAATATTTGCTTTCGATTATTAGCGACCAGCGCGAACGGTCTGGCCGATCGCCGATCGCGTCATCCCATGGCTAGCTCGTCGGAGGATTCCAGAGGCGTTCCGCAGCGACGGCAGATGACCGCCGAACAATCACCGCATGTCAGCGGATCGCTGACTTCCGCGGCGCAGACGGGACAATAGAATATGGTTGGAGATTTGGCGGCTTCTGGCGTGGCGTTTGGAGTCGACTCCATCAGCACGGAACTGTAGCACAAATTGCGCGGAGTGCCAGCGGCGTCTTAGTCAGGCGGCTTGCGCAGGATGAGGCCGCCCTCCGCCGGTGGCAGCGAGAAGGGAAATTGCCAGATTTGGTCTTTCATATAGAGGCTGATAATGAAATCTTCCCGCTCTTTCCAAGGGCCGATCCACTTATTATTCGTTGCGAAGAAGACCCAGCCGTGCGCTTCAGGATTGCCCGGAGTCAGTTCCACGGTATTGGGATCGAGGGTCTGTGTGCTTACAAATTCGATGAATTCGGCAGCCACCTTCTCGTATTCGCGCAAAAGGGCCGTTTTCTCGTCCGTAAGTTTGGGATTCTTCTTGATCTGGCGCTCGGTTTCAAAAACCTTCGTATCGATGTCGTTCTGCAATCGGTTGGAGAGTTCGGCGGGATCCTCGAGTCCCTCGAAAACATCGTGATGACGAACGAAGTCGATGCGGACGTCGGCCGGAAATTCAAACTTGCCTTTGCCTGAGTAGGTCACGCTTACATACACGCCGAGAAGCCGATAGAAGCGGTGTCGGCTTTTCGCCAGTTCCTGAGAATCGACGACGAGCGCCACGCGCAAGTCATGTCCGGTCATCGTCCAGCGGTAATGCCCATCCTCGGTCGGCTCAAACGTGCAGCCGGGCGCGCCGGAGGTCCAGCGCACGGTCGGAAGGTTTTGTTTCTTCGCCGCGTGGCCCAGCGGCGGCGAAAAAATTGCGCAAGACAGAATCGTGCAAATCGAAAATGCAAGCGGTGCGCGAAACACGCTGAAACGTGACATCAATGCAGAGTGTATAGCTTTTGGTTGATTGACGTCACCGTCCCGCCGCGCATGGACTGGCCATCCATGGCAGCATTTTTACTCCCTTCGCGTTCCGCGGAAGCATGCAAAGTGGGCGACGGTCACACCCCCATGTGTCCCACGTCACAGAGGCCGGGACAAGCCTCGCCCATAATCAAAGCACCTCGTTGGGCAAGACTGGCACCTCATTGACCTCGTCGGATCTGGTCGCGGCGAGACCCCCAATCCACGATGATGAAGGGAATCTGACATGGCCGCGAATCCAATTGCCACACCCGAATTAGAAATTGTTGCGGAGCGAAAACCGACAATCGACGACAAGATTGCGGAACTTCGCAACAAGCGAACCAAGATCGAGTCAGGCGGCGGCAAGAAGCGCATCGAAAAGCATCACACTGCGGGTCTTCTGACGGCGCGCGAGCGGGTGGAGAAACTCGTCGATCCAGAAAGTTTCCAGGAGATCGGCGCTTTCGCAAAACATCGGTCCACTTACTTTGGCATGGCGGAGAAAGAACTGCCTGCCGATGGAGTGGTCACGGGATGCGCGGCGGTAGATGGGCGGTTGGTTCATCTTGCGAGCCAGGACTTCACCGTGGCCGGTGGCGCTGCGGGTGAAGTGCACTGCGCCAAGATCACGGACATGATGCAGCTTTCGCTGAAGACGGGAAGCCCCTTCATCTTCATCAATGATTCGGGCGGTGCGCGGGTTCAGGAAGGAATCGACAGCCTTGCCGGATACGCCAGCGTGTTTTACAACAACACTTTGCTGTCGGGTACGGTTCCGCAGATTTCTATTATCTGCGGCCCCTGCGCAGGCGGCGCAGCTTACAGTCCGGCGCTTACCGACTTCATCATTCAAACCAAAAAGGGTCGGATGTTCATTACCGGTCCATCCGTCATCAAGCAAGTGACCGGCGAAGTGGTAACTTCCGAGCAGTTAGGCGGCCCGGCCGCGCAGATGAATCGCTCAGGCGTGGTTCACTTGATCGCGGAGAACGACGTCGGCGCCTTGGATCTCTGCCGCCGCCTGCTGAGTTTTCTGCCTTCAAACAATCTCGAAGAAACGCCAAGGCTGCCTTATAACCTGCCGCGAGAAAACGACCCCGCACTCAATCATGCCGTTCCCGTCGATGCCAAAATTGCCTACGACGTGCGTACCGTCATCTCTCGCGTCCTGGACTATCAAGACTTTTTCGAGATTCAGCCTGGGTTCGCCGCCAACGTAGTGATCGGCTTTGGCCGCATTCAGGGGCGTGCCGTAGGTATTGTGGCCAATCAGCCCTGCGTGCTTGCCGGCGTTCTCGATATTGACGCGTCGGATAAAGTTGCTCGCTTCGTACGCTTCTGCAACGCGTTCAACACGCCACTGGTGACGTTTGTGGATACGCCTGGTTTTTTGCCAGGAATAGAACAGGAATATGGCGGAATCATTCGACACGGCGCCAAAATGCTCTTCGCCTATTCTGCGGCGACAGTTCCCAAAATAACCATCGTGTTACGCAAAGCCTACGGCGGCGCTTATATCGCAATGTGCAGTAAAGAACTCGGAGCCGATCGCGTGGTCGCATGGCCTATGGCAGAAATCGCAGTCATGGGCGCCGAAGGCGCGGCGGAAATCGTCTTCCGCCACGAGATCGATGCCGCAGAAAATAAAGAGCACCGCCGCAAAGAACTCATTGAGCTTTATCGGAGCACCTTTGCCAATCCCTATGTTTCCGCCGGCAGGCGACTGGTAGATGACGTGATCGAGCCCGCCGAGACCTCGAAATATCTGGCGCAGGCTCTCGCCTCGGTAAGTTCGAAGCGCGAACTTCGTCCGCCAAAAAAGCATGGCTTGATTCCGCTTTAGGGATTTGGATGGCGAACATGTATTTGCTTACTGCCACGCTCGTTATTGCCGGATGGATAGTGCTGTTGATCGCCCTGCGGCGCGGGCTCGCACGCAGATGCGACGAACTTCGCCTTGAGTTTCGGCGGCAAATTGATTCGCTGTCCGCTAGTGTCACGGCTCTGGAACGAACAATTGCGACGCGTAATGCTTCAGCTCAAGGGGAGTCGACCGTTACCAGTGCTGGAGCTGCGAGTGAGGATGTGGCGCAAGGCCCACTAACGCAAGCCTCCGACGAGATTACCCCGGAGATCTTGGCGGCGATCACTAAGACGATTACGGCTTTGCTGGGCAGGAAGGTTCACGTTCGCTCCGTGAAGCTATTGGCTACGCCCGACGCGGCCTCCAATCCGTGGGCGCAGAACGGGCGCGCTGTAATCCAGGCATCGCACAACTTCTCGCAGCGGAAACGCGAATCATGATTCAGAGAATCATGATCGAGCGATACGTGATCAGTTCATCGAATTGCGCTTCAGCCGAAGGGAGCCGTCGTTGAAGATACAAATCGCGATCGGCGGAAAGGCGTATGAAGTTGAGGTCGACGTCGAAGGCGGTGAGGAGCACATGGGTGTGCCCGGCCATCTTCCCGCCGGAACGGCAACCATCCAGTCCACGCGAGTTCCGACCGCCCCTCGACCCCACTCTCCGTCAGAGGTGGATGCCGATGAATCAAAAGTATGCCGCAGTCCCGTGGCAGGAATCGTTGCTCGAGTCTGCGTTCATCCCGGAGAAGCGCTCCAGTTGGACGATCTGCTGGTGGTTCTGGAAGCCATGAAGATGGAAACCAGCGTTACGGCGCCGATTGCAGGTAAGGTGAAAGCAGTGAAAGTAGCGCCCGGTGAAGCGGTAAAGCTCAATCAGGTTTTGGTCGAGTTCGAATAGCGGGAAAGGCTTAGCAGCCAGAAAGAAGTAGTATTATGTCAGTCAAACCTTTTGTGATTAATCGTTACGGCCGGATGGTCTTCCCCTGCAACTTCTTTCCAGAGTTGGATTTCAGCGTCTTCCAAACGCTTCAGCAATTCAATTCCGTCATCCGCCGCGACTTCGGAGAGAAAGCGCCGACGGAAGCAGAGATCGTGGCCCGAGTCGATGCGGGGCACTATCAGAACCGCTACGAGGTCTGCCGCGATATGGCGCTAAATCTGTTTTGGGCGCAACGCTACGTACTGACCATGTATGAGAAACGTCCGACCCGTTGGGGTGATCTGCCGCGGAATCGTAACGACATTTTCCTTGGCCTATATAAGCCGCGCGATTCAGCCGGGTCCCCGGCGTCTATCGAAGCCGGTTACCTAAAGCTGCCGGCCATGTGGGATGAGCAAACCGAAGACAAAAGCTTCCGCTTGCTAATGGACGTGCTGCGAAATAAACAGGGATCCGGCGGAGAATTTCGTGCGCTTCGGCCGACCGTTGCTGAGATTCTAACCGACCCCAAAAATAGAACCTATCGCCTCTTAACGTATGACCGCGATTATTACGGCTACGACTACGACGATGTCATTGATTGCATCCATACGATTCCTGAGCTCGAGGCCCTGATGCGGCAGGCCATGATCCTGCACAACCAATACCGCTGGGATCCGGCGAGCAGCACCACTACCGAGGTGGGCAAGTTGCAAGACGACGACTATGTCGTAGCCTTCCACCCCCGCAATAGCGAAGTGATTGAGTTTCTCCGTCGAGTAAAACGCAATGGCCATTCCGCACCTCGGCCGCGACCTGCGCGGCCTGAAACTCTGGCGTTGAGCGAGCCCGAAACGCCTTATCCACCGGTAATCGTGCGCGACAGCTTCTCGGTGATGCCCCGGATCGAGGCGATTGCGGTTTATGAGGGCGAGATCCCTTGCACCAATAAAGACCTCATCAGCAACCACGCTTACTGCTGGTCGCGCATGAGTGCAGCGGATATTTCCGACAAGACAGGGATCGAATCGCGCTGCTACACGGAATTGAGTCTCGAAGACATGTCTCTGCTGGCGGTGCGCGCGGCATTGACCAAGTCGGGGCGCAAGCCCTCGGAGATCGGCGCTGTCCTATTCTGCAGCTGCACCAGTACCACACTCATCCCATCAATCGCTACGTGGTTGTCGGGAGAATTAGGACTACGCCAGACCCATAATTCCTGCGACATTATCGCCGCGTGTGCGGGCATGTCCTATGGCCTGGCCGAGGCGATCCGGCTCCTGCAAGAGGTCAGGCGCCCCATCATCGTCGTTTGCGCGGAAAAATTTTCGGACAAGATTGGAACTGTGCGTACCTCGCGCATGATCTTCGGCGATGGCGCAGCGGCCATGGTAGTCGGACCCGCGCCAGAAGGAGCACTGCCCGACATCGAGGTCTTCCAGACCTACGCGAGCGGCCCTTGGTCGGAAGTTAACTCCATCATCTGGCCGAATCCGGAGTTCGACAACAACATTACGGTGTATGGCCCCGAAGTGAAAATGTTGGCGAAGCGTTACCTCGTCCAGATGATTGGAGAACTCAAAACTCTTCCGCGTCCCGACGGTGCGGCGGGCACGCTCATGGATGCGCTCGATCTCGTCGTTCCCCACCAGGCCAACAAAAATATGGTGCTGGATCTGGCGCGGGCCGCTGGCATCGCTCCCGAACAGCTTTACTTCAATATCGACCGCGTCGGCAACACCTCATCTGCCAGCATTCTCTTGGCTATTCACGATGCGGTACGGGAGGGACGAATCGATCGGCCGATGCGGGTTTTCGCGCCGGGATTTGGAGCTGGCGCAGTGGGTGGGTACGTCGTGATGCGGGTCGACCCGGCAATAGTGCATTGCAACTCTCAGGAGAGGATTACTTCTATGGCAAACAATGGAAATAATGGCAACAACGGAAATCACGGAGTCGGTTCACTCATCGGCAAGGTCGCGCTGGTGACCGGCTCTGGACGAGGCATTGGGCGCGCGATCGCTTTGGAACTCGCCCGGCGTGGCGCCAACATCGCGCTCAACTATCGGTCCGATACCACGCACGCTGAGAGCGCCTGCGCCGAAATTCGGCAACTGGGCGTGGAGTGCACCTTGGTTCAAGGTGACGTGGCGAAGAAGGGAGAGGCTCACCGCATCGTGAAAGAAGTGCTGGATAAATGGCAGCGCCTCGATATTCTCGTCAACAACGCCGGCATTACGCGCGACCGATCGATGCGAAAGATGACCGAGGACGACTGGGCAGAAGTGATTAACGTCAACCTGAACGGCACTTTCTACTGCACCAGAGCCGCCTTACCCGCGATGATTAATCAGCGGTTCGGGCGCATCATCAATATCAGTTCGGTGGTAGGACAAATGGGCGCGTTCGGGCAAGCCAATTATTCGGCGAGCAAAGGCGGCATCATCGCTTTCACCAAGACGCTCGCCTTGGAAATGGCGAAGTTCAACATCACCGCCAACGCGATCGCGCCAGGATTTACCTCGACCGAAATGGTCGACGCAATTCCGGAAGAGATTGCGGCGCAGATTAAGGCGAAGATTCCCCTTGGGCGGTTCGCCTCGGTCGAGGAAGTGGCAAAAGCGGCCGGGTTCCTGGCGGCCGACGCCGACTACATCACGGGACAAGAGTTGAATGTTAACGGCGGTTACCACATGTAAAGCTGCAGGAGCAGGATTGTTTTTTGAGGACAACTTGTGATGTAATGGTGCAGTGCAGCAATTAGTTCGCTGCGCTGCAGCGAGGAAATCATAAATGTCCTTTACTCTTGATGGCAAGACAGCTTTGGTGACTGGGTCCGGCCGCGGAATCGGCCGGGCGATTGCAGAAAAACTGGCGGAATGTGGCGCCGCTGTGATGGTTAACGATCTCGACGAAGGTGCCTTGCGCGAGACCAAATATCTATTAGGCTCGATGGGAAAGAGGGTCGAAGTCTTCGCCGGCGATCTCACCCAGCCGCAATTTCCCGATCAGCTGGTTCAGGCTACGTTGGACGCCTTTGGCTCCATCGACATCATCGTCAACAACGCCGGCTACAGTTGGGATGGCGTTATTCAGAAAACTACCGACGAGCAGTTTCAGGCCATGCTCGAAATCCACCTGGTCGTGCCTTTTCGTGTTCTGCGGGCCGCCTCAACCCACATACGGGATACAGCTAAGCGTGAGATCGCAGCTGGCAAGCAAGTTATGCGCAAGGTCGTCAACATTACCTCGATTGCCGGCACCGACGGCAATCCCGGCCAGTCAGGTTATTCATCCGGCAAAGCCGGCGTACTTGGACTGACCCGTACGCTGGCTAAGGAATGGGGCCGCTACAACGTCAATGTTAATGCGGTTGGTTTCGGTCTGATTGAAACGCGCCTTACACAGGTTCTGCGCGACAAGGAATCAAGCATCGAGATGCGCGGGCATTCGATTCGAGTAGGAGTGCAGGCTGAGATGCTGGAATCGGTGAAAACCGCTTGCCCGTTGGGGCGACTAGGCACCCCTGCTGAAGCCGCAAGCGCAGTCCTTTTCTTCTGCTCGCCGCTCTCCGATTACGTGACCGGCGAGGTGCTCATTTGCGGAGGCGGCTTCCACTTCTAGCAGAGAATGAGGTACTAGGACGCCGCCGCGACCGTTGCGGAAACGTCATTCTCTTCTCTCTCTTCTCTCTCCGCATCCAGGACCAGAAGTCTGACGTCGACGTAGTGATCGAAGTTGTGCTCGTATCCTGAGTCAAACGAAGTTACGGACGGGCGCGCGCCAGTATTATTCGGGCGAGACGAATTGAGTGCGATTGAGGAGGTCATGAAAAATTTCCTTCCTGCATTTAGCTGAGTCCACTCCAACTGAAGAGATAAACTCTCGACGGTTACTAACTGCGGAAAGTGTAGCCCATAATCCCGATGGAAATTTGTGATGTTCGTCACTTTGCGCGGTGTTTTCTATCACCCAACGCCAAAGCGACCCGGCTTCTTCGATGGATGATGGCGTACCATGCCGGCTACTGATTTTCTCGATAGGACAAATCTGGTTTTTGCATTTCTCGAACGGTTGCCGGGTCAGTAAAGTAGTGTCATCGGCCAAATCTGCAACCTGTAGGCAGGTTCGATCAATTCCAGCCGAAGGGGTGGAATATGAAAAAAATGGATGGTCACGTCGATCAGAAGGTTCGTCGTATTTGCCGCGCTATCAACCGCCGTGCGAACGACCGCCGCAAATTGCGATCGCTCGTGGCTCGGCTGCAAGCCGCTCTAAGGCTAGAGGAAACAAAGCAGCAAGCACAACGCACGCTAGCGGGGAAGACTTCTCTGCAGGCCGACGATCCGTTCGACAAGATCATGATTGCCTAAAGATGATTGCCTAACCGCGGGGTGGTGAAACGCTGCGAAAAAAACGCGCACCCACAAATGCGGATCGAGTCCACGATTACTCTACGACTTTCGTTTTCGCTTGCGCGCGGGTTTCTTCCGGGCGAGTTCGTCCACCATTGACGTCAATTTTTCTACGCGCCGCTTCAGTTCGTCGACATCATCTGTGTCATCGTTCTTCTGCTGGCGCTTCCCGGCATCATGGGGCACTCCCGTCGGCGGACCCCAAGGCTCTGGAGGGGCCGCCTGACGCGCCGCCGTTTGGATAAGCTCGAACGGGTTTACCGGTGGAGTGATTGCACGGTAGGCATTCTGATACATATCCACAACGGCCTTCATGTATTTCAAGGTCGTTTCCTGCGTTGCCTTTCCGCCGGCGGCTACCATCTGGCGCAATATGTCCAAGGGAAACACAGAATCAGTTTCTTTCGCGTCTTGCACGATGATCTGCGTGAGCACCAACCGGGTGATATCTTCGCCGGTACTCGCATCCACCACCTGCACGTCCTGGCCGGCCCGTATCATCTGGGCGACTTCGTCCTGGTTGATGTACTCGCTGTTTGTGGTGTCGTAGAGGCGGCGGTTTCCATACTTCTTGATGACCACGGTTTTGCGTTTCATGGATTCTCTTTTTTACTTGACATTTTTACTTGACATTAGGGGCCGAAGGTTTATGATTAAACCATGCTGCAATGCAGCACAATTCGCAACATCCGAAAGATCCTTGAGAGGAGCAAAACATGAGCAACCCCAAAAAGTCAACCAAAAGCGTAAATGGTGGAGCCGCCATAAAAGACGAAGTCGTCGAGGCCTTCATCCCCCTGTACACGAAGAACGTCAAACGCCTGGCAGAACTTCAGAAGCAATCGCTGGATACCGCTGCTGAACAGAACACCGAACTGATCGCCGCTTGCAAAAAGGCTTTTTCTTACATTCCGGAGACTCCCGGATCGTTCCTTTTTGATCTGGTTGGGCAGTCCTTCCAGCGCTTTGTGGAAACGCAAAAAGGTGCGATTGACCTGGCCGTCGAGCAGAGCCATGTCGTTGTCGGCATCGCCAAAGAGCGCGGCGCATACGTCACCAAGGTAACGGAAGGCGTCACCTCCCTGGTCAAGCAGTCGGTCGAATATTCTGTTGCAGCGCAAAAGAAAGCGTTGGACTATTATTCGGAACAGCACAAGGAAGCTTGCGAAACCGCCAAGAAGCAGTTCCGGATTCCGAGCAACCCTGCCTCCGACGCATTTCAGAGTGGCATCGATGCGCTGATTCAAACGCAGAAGACCATGCTTGACATCGTTTCCAAGCCGTTCAGTAGCAAGGTGGCCGCGTAAGTTACGTTGTAATATTCAGATACGAAGCACGGCTGGTCCGCCGCCGTTAGTTGTAGTTTGCTCGAGTGAATTTCGGTTCTGAGAAATCTCCGGTTGCGGCCAGCATGGGAAGGAAGTCGAAAATGGGTGATGAACAGGCAACCAACGGCAAGCCGCCTGATCCGATGGAAGCGTTCCGTGGCCTGCGCGACAGTTACCTCGATGCCTGGGCGAAGGCGATGGTGGAAACAGTGAACACCGATGCCTACGCCCAATCAACCGGGATCGTGCTCGACACGTATCTGTCCGCCTCTTCTCCGTTTCGCGCAGCTGTCGAAAAGGCAATGTTGCACGTTTTGGAGCAGTTGAGCATGCCTTCCCGGGCTGATTTTGTCGGGCTGGCAGAGCGGGCCACAAATATTGAAATGCGTCTCGACGATATGGATGCTAAGTTAGATCGGATCGAGATCTTACTCACGAAGCCTGAGGCAAACAAACGAAAAGCAAATCCAGCAGTAAAAAACAGAAAGCAAAACAAAGGGGCAAAGTAGCAATGGCAGACGCTGCGGTTGTCACCGACCCGCTCACCGACATGGTGGGGAAATTTATCGCCTTCAACAAGGTGCTAACCACGCGTACCGCCATTGCTCAAACCCCTAAGGAATTAGTCTGGACATTAAACAAGGCAAAACTCTACCGCTATATTCCAGTCGTTCCCAAAGAGCAGCGCCATCCGACGCCGCTTCTACTTGTATTCGCACTCATGAACCGCCCCTACATCCTTGATCTGCGCCCCGGCCACAGTTTCGTCGAGTTCATGGTCAACAGCGGATACGACCTCTATCTGCTCGATTGGGGAGTTCCCGGCCCGGAGGACAAGAATCTCAAGTTCGACGATTACACGCTCGATTACATGCCGCGAGCCATCCGCAAGATGAAATCGATTGCCGGAGTGGAAGAGTTCAGCATGCTGGGCTGGTGCATCGGCGCCATCCTCACCACGATCTACGCGGCCTTGCGGCCCGATGACGGACTACGCAACCTGATCCTATTAACCGCGCCGCTCGATTTCTCCAACAAAGACGCCATCACTTTTGCACGCTGGACCGATGAGCGCTATTTCGATGTAGACAAAGTACTCGCCACATTTGGCAATATGCCGGGTGAAATGATTGACTATGGCGCAAAAGCGCTCAAGCCGGTGGAAAATTACATAGTCAATTACCTGAAGCTCTGGGACAACATTGACAATCCCCAAGTCACGGAAGCTTGGCAGGCAATGAACACTTGGGTGACCGACAATGTTCCTCTGGCGGGAGGCGTCTTTCGCCAACTCATCGTCGACCTCTATCGCAACGACTTGTTGATGCGCGGCGAGTGGATGATTCGCGGCGAGCGAGTGGATCTGAGCAATATAACGGCGAACCTGCTAACCGTGATAGCGGAGGGCGACCACATCACTCCGCCATGCCAGTCTCAGGCTATCCTGTCGAAAGTCGGCAGCGCAGACAAAGAACTCTTCAGCGTCCCCGGCGGCCACATTGGAATCATGGCGGGCAGCGGCGCCAACAAGCGCACTTGGCCACTCATTGATGGTTGGCTAGGCCGCCGCTCGAAGTAGCGCTCGCTAAAAGCTCGACTGCCATCAACGCCAACCAAGTGCTATGAAGCTCTGCTCCTTGGTATTCTACTCCGTGTACCTTTTGGCCTCCCTGCTGGCTGATGTTTTCGCAGAGAGCGCCACTGCCGAACTGTGATCAGGTATGACACGGAAAAGCCCAAATGTGATAAAACAAAGCTGATGGAAGAATAAAGTGACCGTGCGATTAAGAAGAATCAAGATCGGGCTTGAGTAAAATCCGGCGCTGGCAGCCGGACTCACCAGTTCAACCATTGTCCCATGAAATGCTCTTAATGTTAAGCAAATAAAGAAGTTTTATGGGATGTATCGATAGGTGAGAGCGCGTAGCTCAGTTGGTAGAGCAACGCCCTTTTAAGGCGTGGGTCGCAGGTTCGATTCCTGCCGCGCTCACCATTTTAGAACCCGCAGCAACGGGCCTTCGAGAGAGGGCCTTAGTTTTTTGTACGGAAGTTTTTTAATTGCCAGTGAAACGAAATGATTGCAATTCGCTGTAGCGCCCTGCTGTTCGACATGGACGGCGTGCTGATAGACTCCACGCCGGCCGTGGCGCGAGTGTGGACTCGGTGGGCAATCCAGCGTGGCCTTGATCCAGACAAAGTTGTACACATGGCCCACGGCCGTCCCAGTCGAACCACGATCCGTGAATTGCTGCCCGACGCGGACATTGATCTCGAAGATCGCGAAGTCGAACGCCAGGAGATAGCCGACCTCGACGGCGTGGTTCTCCTGCCGGGTGCGCGCGAACTTCTGGACAGCCTGCCTCCCGAACGCTGGACGATCGCCACTTCCTGCACGCGCGCCTTGGCCGAAGTCCGTTTACGCGCCGCGGGCCTGCCGATTCCAGCGAACATGATCACGTCGACCGATGTCAACATTGGCAAGCCCGATCCCGAGCCCTATTTGAAGGCCGCGGCCAAGCTCGGGTTTGCCGCCTCCGATTGCATCGTTGTCGAAGACGCTCCCGCCGGAGTTCGCGCCGGCAAGGCCGCTGGCGCGAGAGTCATTGCGTTTCTCACAACGATGAGGCGGCGCGACCTCGAAGATGCGGGTGCCGATTGGATCCTGCAGAATTGCACAGAGATCACAGCCTCCCGTGATCTAGATCATGGCCTGCAGCTGAAGCTTGGACTATAAACGCCAGCGTTCTTAAGAAGACGATTGCGCGCGGCCACACGCTCAACTAAAATCCTCACTTCCTTAGAGTTTGCCCGCAAGAAGCGCCTGCAAGAATGAGATTGATGCGATTGTTTCTAAATCATTTCAGACGCGGTACAAAGAAAAAGAATCGGTACACAGGCAGGGTCTCGTGATCATTGGCGTTCCCAAAGAAATCTATCCGGGCGAGCGGCGGGTTGCGCTCGTGCCGGCCGTCCTCCCCACCCTGACCAAAGCGGGTTTCGAGATCCATGTGCAAGCGGGAGCTGGCTGTGCTGCCGGCTATCCCGACGCGCAATATGCCGAGAAGGGCGCGAAAATTATCGAAGAGCGCGGCGCGATATTTGCCGCCGCTGACATCATTGTTCAGCTTCTCGGCTACGGTGCCAACGACGTTAACGGCCAAGAGGATATTCCACTTTTTCGCCGCGATCAAATCCTCGTCGGATTCCTGCGCCCCTTCGGTCTGCTCGACGTGGTGCAGCAGATTGCACAGACCGGCGTGACCGCGTTTACCGTCGAACTAATGCCGCGCACGACTCGCGCCCAAAGCATGGATGCCCTTTCATCGATGGCGACCGCCTCGGGATACAAGGCAGTATTAATGGCCGCCGACGCACAGCCGCGCATTTTTCCCATGATGACCACCGCGGCTGGAACCGTAACTCCTGCTCGCGTGTTCGTGATCGGCTGCGGAGTCGCCGGACTGCAAGCGCTGGCAACCGCTCGCCGTCTGGGCGCGGTAATCTCCGCCTACGATGTAAGGCCGGTGGCGAAAGAGCAGGTACAAAGCCTCGGCGGTCGTTTTGTCGAACTGCCCATCGAAGCGAAAGATGCGCAAGACGCGCGCGGTTATGCGCGCGCGCAAGATGAAGATTTCTATCGTCGTCAGCGCGAGTTGCTGGGAAAAGTAGTGCAGGAAAGCGATGTTGTGATCACGACGGCGGTAATCCCCGGGAAAAAAGCGCCGGTGCTGGTGACGGAAGAAATGGTAAAAGGCATGGCCCTGGGTTCGGTGGTCGTTGACCTGGCTGCTGAACGGGGCGGCAACTGCGATATCACGGAAGCGGGCAAGACTGTCATCAAGCACGGCGTGACCATCATCGGTGAAATCAATATGGCCAAAGGCGTGCCCTATCATGCCAGTATGATGTATGCCAAGAACGTCACTTCGTTTTTGACTCACCTGATAAAAGACCAAAAGTTGAATTTGAATATGGCGGACGAAATCGTCCGCGAAACGCTGCTCACGCGTGGCGGAGAGATTGTGAATGCGCGCATCCGCGAATTCTTAAAGCTGCCCGCGCTCGCCGCGGTCACCGCCTGAAGACAGCGTGAAAAGCGGTTGCGTTCCGATCGCCTGTCGCTTCTAGAGTTCAGAAAATCGGCGGAGGAAAGAGGCTGGAGGAAAGAAAAAATGAACACCAGTTCGAACCTGATCGACGCACTCTTTATTTTCGTGCTCGCTTGCTTCATCGGATTTGAGGTGATCCGGCGCGTATCTCCGCTGCTTCACACTCCGCTGATGTCACTTACCAATGCATTAGACGCGATCGCAGTCGTAGGTGCGATCGTTCTTGTCGGCGAGCATAAGAGCACGCTCTCCGCCGTTTTCGGATTCATCGCCGTGGTTGCCGCCACCAGCAACATCGTCGGCGGATTCTTCATCACCGACCGCATGTTGAAGATGTTCAAATCCAGCCGGCCCGCAGCCAAACCGGCGGCTGACTCGGTGGCTAAATAATGACCGCTGAATTCGCCGGAGGCCAAGTCGTCATCGAGCTCTTATATCTCATCGCAAGCGTGCTGTTTATTTTCTCGCTCAAGTGGATGAGTTCTCCGACCACCGCGCGCCATGGCATCTGGGCGGGCGAAATTGGCATGGTGCTGGCGATCTGCGGCACGCTATTACACCACGGCATCGTCGACTACAAGCTCATCGGCATCGCGCTCGTACTCGGCACCATCATCGGCGTTCCCCTTGGCAATGTGGCAATGACCGCGGTTCCACAGCGAACCGCGCTCAGCCACGCATTCGGCGCGCTTTGCGTAACACTCGTCGGCTCGGCTGAATTTTATCTGCGCTCACCCGGTATCTCGCGCTTCATGATGGCGGTGTTGTCGCTCGAGGTTATTCTTGGCGGCTTGACTGTAACTGGCAGCCTGATGGCCGCAGGTAAGCTACAGGAAATTCTGCCGCAGCGGCCACTTACTTACAAAGGCCAGAACCTTGTCAACTTCGCGCTGCTTGCAGGCGCCGTTGTCATCGCGATAACTCTGGTGCGGAATCCGGGAGCACAATCCCTGTTTCCATTCATGATCCTGATTGCGCTGGCATTCGGCGTGTTGCTGATCATTCCGATCGGCGGCGCCGACATGCCAACCGTCATCTCGTTGTTGAATGGCTATGCTGGCCTGTCCGCCGCGGCCATGGGCTTTGTCCTGGGCAGCAAGTTGCTCATCATCGCCGGCGCGCTCGACGGGTCGTCAGGCCTGATTCTGTCGATCATCATGTCTAAGGCGATGAACCGCTCATTTACCAACGTTCTCTTCGGAGCGTTTGGCCAGGTGCAAACTTCGCATGCTGCCGCAGAAGAAGCGAAGCCGGTTCGCAGCGCGACTCCGGAAGAGGCCGCCGCCATTCTTTCCGCCGCGAATCGCGTGATCGTCGTTCCGGGATACGGAATGGCTGTGGCTCAGGCGCAACACAAAGTGCGCGAACTTTATGACGCGCTGACCAAGCGCGGGGTCGACGTCCGTTTCGCTATTCACCCAGTCGCCGGACGCATGCCCGGCCACATGAACGTGTTACTCGCCGAGGCCGATATCCCCTATGACCGTCTTATCGAGATGGACGAGATCAACGGCGACTTTCCTCAAACTGACGTTGCCCTGGTAATTGGCGCCAACGATGTTACTAACCCGGCCGCTCGCTCCGATGCCACCAGCCCGATTTACGGCATGCCTATCCTCGATGTCGATAAATCCCACACCGTAATGGTCATCAAGCGCAGCATGAATCCGGGCTTCGCGGGCATCGATAACCCGCTTTACTATCTCGATAACACACTCATGTTGTTCGGAGACGCCAAGGCATTTGTCGGGGGCATTGTTCGCGAACTCGGCGGAGGACACAGCTAACGATTCGCATCAGGGCATCGCTTTAGCGATGCCACAAGCCATCTAACTTAGGTGCCCCTTCAGGGGCCGACGCCTAATGTCGATCTTTTGGGCAAATTCTCAATCGAAACAGGGAACATCCGGCAGAGTAAAACATCCCGGCGGGCCTCGGTCCGGCGTGGGGAATACGCCAAACCGGCAGCCCGCCTGGCATGTGCTAGGCCGCTTTCTTCGCCTGTCTCATCTTGGCCCAACGCGCTTTTTGAGCCAGAGAAATCCTACGGCGTCCGGCTGCGGAAAGAACGCGCTTGCTGCGCTGTGGTGTTATTGCATGCACTGTTGCGCCCGCGCTCCGGGAAAGCTTTTCGAGAACCGCAATCGCTTCTCCCAGTTTTTGGACCTGGTTCTGAGCATCCCGGCGTTCCTCGCGGAGCCGGTCAATCGCCTTCGCAATATTTGTCATCAATACCCCCTCGGGTAACTACCGTCGGACATTGTATTACTAACTCCTCAGTCCTGTCATAATTTTAATTTGTTTCTAGCCGAGGCTGGTTACAGAGGCGTGAGTTACGAGACGTTGACCTGAGAACAAAATCCTAACATCGACAATGACTCGCGGTAACTATTTCGTCGGCCCGAGTCCTTATCCCAGCGATGGTAACAGTCCCGAAGAACCGAACAAGAAAATAGCCCCAACCGCCAGGCTATAAATCGCCGTAAGTGCGGTAACTACGAACTGAAAGCGCGGCAGCCGCGAACTGAATCCGAATAGCCCCACCGCCGACGCCGTCATCACCGTATTCATCACCAGCAGTCCCGCGATAAACATCGCCAGGCCGATAAAGCCCTTGGCAATTCCGCCTAAATTGGCGGCCAACAAGAAGATCATAAGTTGACTGGGCGTTTCGGCGCCAAGGCCGTGAACTACCCCGATCATAAGCACGGATTTGGCGCTGTAATTCCATGTCTTATTCGACGGCCGCGGAATGTCGTGATCGTACCAGTAACTCTTGATCTTCCAGTTGATCCAGCGCACGGAGCCCGCCAGGAGGTGAAAACGGCTGCGCGGCGCGGGTTTCCCGGTGAAGAGCGAACCCAGAACGTACACCCCAAGAATGAGCAGGGTAAGCCCGACCAGACGCTCGGCGATGCGATCGATGCCATGCGGCAGTGAAAGCTGGAAGACGATGACCGCGCTCCCCAAAGCCGTAACCGTGGCAGCGTGGCCCAGCGCGTAGAGCAACCCGAGCCGCATCCCGCGCCAGCGGTCAGTTTGAACGCTGGTGATATCGGAGATCGCCGCTATGTGGTCGTAGTCAAACCCATGACGGAAACCGAGTATCGCGGCCGACAGGAGCGCGAGTTGAAGGCTATTCGGGGTAGCGGTCATGGATGCATATCGTTGAGGCCAGAATCTCTTATTGTTCCACACGCAGCCGATAAGCGGAAATCCTCGTGGCCTCATTTTGAGACTGGGTGCGCTGACTGGGTTGTGTCGGCGTGCAGTTCCCCTTCTCTTCGTCTCGTTTGCAACGGTTTGCACTTGCCCGCAGAAGCCTGGAGAAGTGCTCCGTCTAAGTCACTGAGATGAAAGACTGCTGATTAGGTTCGCGTGGTACATAAATTGCCCAAGTAACATCGATGCAGTGTCTCAGGCCGAGTGCGAGGAAGCTGGCGAAGACAACGACTACGAAAATTACCGTAGCTCGCGCACTCGCGACCGCCGTACTCATGGTTACTGTTGGCAGCGTCCTCGCCTGGTGTGCCCTACCTTACTCGTCGCGAGTCGGTGCCAATCGCCCTCCGCTCACGCAATTTGAAAAAACGCTGCGCCGCGTGCCCGCGCATATTTCGGAGTTTTCTCCTATGTCAGAGCCGCTGGCCCTGCCGGTATGCGGTGACGTTCGACCGCCCGAAGCCTTGCTGACTCCGGACCCCCTGCTGCACGTGAAAGACGATGCACTGCACGTTCGCGTCAGCTTCATTGTTGGATCGGACGGCCACGTGCATAGTCCATTTATCCTTGACAGTGGCGGAGCCGCAGAAGACCAGATCGTGCTTCGCGCCATCCGTTTCTGGCGCTATCGTCCCGCCCTCTGCAATGGGGTTCCCACCGATTCCGAAGCGCGCGTAAGATTCAGCCTCCGCTAGGCCGCGAATTCTCCTACAATGGCAGCGGTGAGGTGGCGGTGAGCCCAGATAATTCGAATCCTCCCGGTCGAACGCCGGAAGATCGGCTCGCTGAACATTCGGATGAAAGGCGGCCAGATGAAGCGCGCCCAGGGCGGACCAGCGGGCGCAGTAACACCGACCAGGTCGCAGCAGGCAGCGAAGTCGAAGATTTTTTCCAACGCCTGCCCGGCAGCTTTCGCTGGCCGAAGCCCAATGCCGAAGCCGTGGCTGCCGCCGTAGAAGCGATCCAACGAATGTCAGGCAGTGTCGCTGCTGAAAATCTGGCGGCGGCTGCCGTATCCGCGGACCATGGAGGAGAGGCCGGCGCCACCTGCTCGGGCTGTGGAGGCTCGCTTCCGGCAGGCGCACGTTTTTGTGTCTGGTGTGGACTCCCCGCCCAACCCGCCGTCAGCGAGGCCGCGGCTTCCACGCGTGCCACCGCCGGCCAGCATCATGTTCACCATCACTATCATCATTTTGTCGATGGGCGCGGCCCCTCTACTGGCGGCGCGCCGACACCCGAGTCCGAGCCCTCCGTCGCTCGCGGCCGCGCTCCCGGATCGTTGGGCACGTCGACCGGCGGCCGTGCGGAAGCCGGCGCACGTCAAGTCGTTCAGGACTGGGCACAGGCTTGCAATACGAAGCACATCGACGACCTGCTTGAGCTCTATGCCGCCGACTCTACTCTCATCCGCTCCAGCGTTCCGCCGGTTCGCAGCTTGCCCGCGATCCGCGAGTTCCTGGTTTCGCTGCTCGAAGCCGGGTTGGGCGACGTAGAAATGGAATCGCTGCGCGTCGAAATGATGGGAGACATCGCTCTCGATCTCGGCCGCTGCAAGATGCTCGTGCCCGTAGCCATGGGCAAGCGCCGCGAGGAACGTGGGAAGTATCTGGTCGTCCTGGTCCGACAGCCCGCCGGCACGTGGAAGATTCTCGCTGACTGCTGGTCGTCGGATATGGCCGTCAGCTCGCCACCAGCGCCGGATCCCGCCAGTCGCCGTGGGGCCGACCCGGCCCCGCCCGTTCGCAAGACACGATGAACCGTCGTTAGCCGCTAAAAAGCTTTGTATGCCAACGACCAACAACTAAGAAAATAAACCCCCCGATCCTCGCGGATCGGGGTCCCAACTAGTTGCCCCAACTCCAGCTATTGACTAGCTTGCCGTGTCGTAAAGAGCTGCCGGTAGCTCAGGGTTTCCACGTCACGGAACATGGGTGTTCCAGGCGGTAACCCTGATGGGTTTTCGAAGTCCAAGTCGAAAACGTCGTTTCGCGTTGGCGGACTGTAAACCGTGGTACAGCACTTGTATACTCCGGTCGCGTAGGTTGAGTAATACAAGCTCACGATTGAGCCTTTGTAATTGAAGGACTGTCCGCCCCAGTTTTCCAGGTAGCGCAGGAAGTTGTGTACGCCGCCGTCAGTTCCGAAGTCATTGGCCGCGCCCCAAGTCGGTTGTTGAAAGTTGATGTTCTTCCCGCCCGCGACAGCAACTCGATAGTAAGTAGTGGTTGCAGCCCGATTGTTCGGATCCGTGACCTCACCGTCGCCGGTGCCGCCGAGGCCGAGGCTAGTCAAATCGTTCCAATTGTTCGAGAGGAAACTGACAGCGTCGGCGATCACCGAAGCGGATGAGTGTCCGGCTTCGTCCACGGCGGGGGTGTTCCAGGTTGTGTCGGCCGCCTTGGTATTGTAATCGCCCAGGACGTACACCGGATTCTCCGATGCCACCGTGAACCCGCCAGGGTCCGAGAGCGTTCCGCTTGCGACGACCGGTAGATTGCCGAGGGTGCCGTCCACTAGTCGCAGAACGTGGCGCGCCCCGCTAACCCAGTTCTTACGCGCGATCACGCAACTCGCGATCCGGGCGTTGGCCGCCGTGCCGAAGGGATCGGGGGCTGCCCCGTTCGAGCCATTCGCCATGACCGTGCCATTGGTGGTGATCTGAGACCAGATGCTCTTATTACCAGTGGCCACTGTGCCGTAGAAGCCTAGTCCCATGTTGTCCGCCCCAAAGTGGTCTAGCGCCGCGTCCTCGTTCACGTCCTCGGGAGAAAGCGTTCTGCCGGGTGGAACCGGGTCCAGTGTTCCGCCGGGTGTGCCTGCGGCGCTGGATGCGTTGACTACGTCCTCCAGTCCCGCGTCCCCGCTCTTGGTAAATGTCGTACCGTATAAAGTTGGGTTAGGCAGCATTCCGCGGCGATCGGAGAAATACAGGACATATCCATTCTGCGTCGTAGAATTCACACTCGTGCCACTGGTTCCAATAGTGCCCAACAGCCATTGCTGCAGGTTGCCCACATCGATTTCGACCGCGTTCATAATGCCATTGGCGGTGCAGCTGTTGGTGGTCACACTGTTGTCCCGTGCCTCGCCCTCGCGGTCATCGTAGAAGTTGATGGGATACCAGTTGAACCGGCTCAAGCTCTGTAGCGCCTGCGTGGAAGACGACGGCGCAGCATTCATCGCTGAGGTGGTAATCCCATAGGGCCAGACCGGGTTCAGAGGCGCATCCACCAGAACTTGCGGCGGCGTAATCGACCACGCGTTGCATTTGCCGCCGCTATGCGCGGTACATGTCGGGGCAGTCCCAGTGACCCCCACGGGGCTCCCGGCGAGGGGGGTCAGCGACGCTTCTGTAGGCATGGTACTGCCGCTGACGGCACGATCCGCCGGCTCCTGCAGCAGCAGAATTGCGTGTGGATTGATTGGGTTTGTCCCTGTAGCTGTAGGCGGGGTCATGCCTCGCGCAAATCCCAGCGACAGCCACTCGTTGGTTACCGGGACCCATGCGCCGGAATTGTTCAGGTATTCTACCCGCAACCAGCCATCGATCAGGTTCCAGGTCGCGGTTAGATTTCCGTCCGCATTGGCTAGCTCGGACAAACTCGGGACGCTCGGGCTGCCCGCGAGGGGGAAATATGGAGCCGCTGCCCAGCCTGCCGTGGTGCAGGCTGTCGGGTAGTCGAGCGAGTTTGGAGGATAACCTCCCACCGATGCCGTCGGGCAAGGAAACAATGACGGTGGAGTGACGTTACTCAGGCCGGCGATGAGGGCAGGAGCGTTGCCCCCTGAGACAGTACCACCGTTGTTCGAAATGTACGGTGCACCAGTCGGGCAAAGCAATACACAATTCGGATCCGTTCCGGCTCCCACTGATGCCTGCATCGCAGCCGTCCAGGGCGCAGGCGGATATGGCCAGTCCGGGGGACAGTTAGGGTTAGGCACAGCCGACCCCGAAGCGCAGTTGATCGAGGGGATCGCATTCGATGCGGTGGCAAAGTACGTATTGTAAGTGCTTCCCCCCGCCAGGGCCGGCAGTCCCGCCGGTACAGACGTAGCAATTCCATACGGCGTGCAGGGCACCGATGTGCCAGAAACGGTCGAACATCCTACCGTGTTCGCCAGGCGCACGTTGTTTACGTCGGTAGCTCCGCCCGGCAAGTCCGCCGGATCGTCGCTCAGCAGCACGTGAATCTGGGCCAGGTTATATTCGCGCGACTGGCTCAGTGCAACCGAGTCGCTGGACAACGGCCGACGAATGATTTGATAGGGGAAGGTGCTCCCGTTGACGAATGGCATCGACAGCAACTTGGCGCCCGTCCCCTGCGGCACGTTGCCCGGTTCCGGCGACACATTGTTGTAAAAGTTCCCGTTGATCAGCATTAAATTCGTGCTGTTTTTGGAAAAAGTATTCCAGGGGGCGGTGTTATAGGTTGCTGTAGTCTGCGGCACGGCGCTCCCAGCCCCAGTCACGCTGCCATCCCCAGAGTTAGTGCCAACCGCGGCCATGGCCACGCAATTCGTCGTGGAGGTGCTGCAACCATTGGTAGCGGTCGGAATATCGACGGTGCCGTTATAGTTCGTGGCTGCGCTATATCCGTTCGCCAACTGTGTGCGCACCACGTTGCCGTAGGCCTCCAGCTTGTTGTGAAAGGTAAGTGTGCTGCCTGGCCCAACGAACGGGTACAGGTCTCCGTTGGTATGCACCGGGCCGACCATGTCAAAATTCGGGCCGCTGAAGAACGAGAGATCGCTTTCCGAGAACACGCCAAATTGGAACACCGGAATCAGCGCGACTTGCGCGCCCCGCGTCATGCTCACTTCCTGGCCGCCCATCAAGTCCGCCGTGGTCTGCATGTTAATGGGAACGATCTGCGCCCACAAACCCTGATTCGGTCCGGAACTAATCTGTCCCCAGGTCGCGGTCAGCGTTCCCGAGCAGCCCGACGCTGGCGCAATGGAATACTGGGTCCAGGTGACCCCCACCATCGACGGCTGATACGAGCTGCCGCTCAAAGCGCAGATTTCCGCGGCCGTGGGGGACTGCACGGCGTGGAAGGTCGCCGACAGGTCGGAGGCCATTTTTTCAATGCCACCATCGGCGGCGTGAAAGGCCAGGTTATTTTGCAGATCGGTCCCGCCCACCTTGCCTTCGGTATTGGCCATCATCAGCAGGCCGATCGCGATCCCCGACAGCAGCAAGAGCATGAGCAAGGATGCAATCAGCGTGAAACCTCTGGCTTGCCGTCTCGCGTTTTTCATAGCATCACTCCCCGTGGCCTCGATCCCCATCGCGTCGTTCCCCCTCGTCCCACTCATCTTCGACATCTCCGTCGCTGACATCTCCGTCGCTAATTGGGATAGTTGTTGACGTAGGTCAAATTTCGCGCGCATACCGATGTCTGCAAATCCATTCTTTGATAACCATTTCCCTGACCGAACTGGGATCCCATCAACGTGCTATCCATCGCCATATTCTGAATGTTGATCTTGGTGATCTGGTTGGGCAGCATTCCGGTGGATGCGCCGCTGCAGCCGTCGCTGGCAGCGCCAGGATTGCTGCAGGCCACAGCCGGCAGATCCGTGGTGTCGTTGAAAAGGTCGTAAGTGAACTTCGCGTAGACCACGTTTTCCGCCACCGGCACCGGCACGTGTCCATTGACCTGCTGCATCAATCTCGGCGTCGTGCTAGTGTAGTTGTCGATGTAATAAGTGATCACGAAAATGCGTGACGCATACCCGGTGACGCTACCCGATGGAGCGGCGTACATGCTGGCCAGACTATTGGCGACGGTTGACGCCTGGTTCATTTTCAGCACATCACCGGTAACGAAAGTGGCGACACCCAACGCAGTGGGTGCGGTGGTAACTTCGGCCACTATGTTGGATGAGCCAAAGCTGAACAAAACCAGATCGCCAGCCGTGAGTCCGACCGCGGAATCGTTTACGGCTTGCGCACCAGCGTTGCCAGTCGGGGACGTGCAGTTCGCATCCCCGGTTGCCGGCGCCACGGGCGTGGGCAGCGTGAAGGTGACCGTCGTGGTGCTGGTCATTTTCGCGGTGTAGCAGTCCAAATAAAAATTAACATCCGTATACACCGTGGTGATCGCGTCGGTCGGCCCCGAAGAGCCGGTCAGGGTTGGCCCATCGTTGTATCCCGGGAGCAGACCGTAAAGATAAGCTGCGCCTGACTGCGTCGGATACGCCACTGCCCCGCTGGGGTGCGCGGTCGAGATGATGTAGCAGGTTGCGGTCGTCTGACTGCCGCCCGTCCCAGAGCAGCCATAAACGGGAGTGACACCGGAAGGCAGAGCGATTGCGGCACCATTGCCCAGGCCCGCCCCGGCCAGACTTAAATCCCTGGTCAAGATATTGGAGGCGGCTCGAAAATCCTGCTGCAATTCCGCCCGCTGAGTCGTCGTCCAGGTCGCCGCCACGCCCTGAACGTAAATCTGCACCGCTGCGGCCAGCACAACCCCTCCGAGGGCCAGGGAGACCGTCATTTCCAGCAAGCTGAATCCGCTGTCGCGCTTGGATAAGCGATCTCTCATAATTCCCCTTTACTGAAACTCCGAAATGAACGAATTCACGGCGTACGTTAGCGGCGTTTTCTGCTGCGCAGTCGAGTATTGGACCGTAATGGTGACGCTGCGAAGGCTGGGGATCAGGTTGCCCGACCCGTCGTAGAGAGGAGAGATCGCGATCTGGCGCTGGTAGCTGGTCAAAGGGATATACGTGTCGTCGGCCGTGTTAAAGATTCCGTCGGGCCCCGGATCCTGCAATGTCTCCTCGCCCGAGGCCGCGTCATCCGCCGTGCCAAAGATTCCGTCCGCTCCGGCGTTATAGATCGGCACGAACCCGGTCAGGAAGATGCCGCACGGAGAAGAGCCGCCGGTGCAGAACGTAGAGCCGACATTATTGATTTGGTCCCAATTCATCTGCGACGTGTTGCGGGCCGTCACCACGCTCTCGTACGCCTCATTCGCCAGCTGTTTGGCGATCATGTTCTGCTGCGAGGTCTGGGTCGAGGCCATGGCCAGTCCGAAAACGCCCAGCAGGCTCACCATTCCCACCGTGAGCACAGCCATCGAAATCACCACTTCCAGCAGCGAAAACCCATTTTCCGCTGACTTCCGGCGCCCGCCGCGCGCGATTATTGACGTAGCCATTGATAATTTCCCCCTCCACCCGTTTTGGGGTAGAGCCGCCATCCGTGAATGCGACCGGTGGCGCCCCAGAGATCCACCGCCCGCCAACTCATGTAATCTCCAACGCGCCCGAAGTACACCACGCCGCCATCCCAGTTGCCGGCGCCGGCACACTCGTTTGACGTCTGCGCCGAACCGTCCGGGCAGAAGTAAATAACTGTTGCTCCGCCCGCGCTGCTGCTCGCCGTGTAGCCAAAGTCAATCGCGGACGACCCCGATCCGTAATTGTCCGGGGGTGTCAAGCCTGAGGGTGGAATGGAAATTCCAACATTGTTAGGAAACTGGTAGGTCGTGGGGAGGAGTTCGCCCATGTTGCTTTCCCCCGATACCGGCGCCCATGCAACCGTGATCGTATTGGGTACAGTAGTGTTCTGAAATGTCACCGAATACGATGTCCGTTGGGATACCGCGTTGTCGCGCGCCTGCCGCATTGCCGAGAGCGTCGTGTTATATGCGTTCACCACATGCTGTGCATTCAACAAGGGCATCAGGCTGATGACCGAGATCACCGACACGACGATGGTGAGTGCCACCACCGTTGTCATTTCGATCAAGCTGAAACCGCTTTCCCGTTGCCGGCGACGTCCCGCGTCTGTTCCCAGGCTTCTCATAACATTGGCCGCACCCGCGGCTCCCTGCGTCGCAAAACTCTCAAGTCCGCTACAAACTCGTGTAACTGGTATAGGTCAGCCGGGCGCCTTCACTTATCCCAAGGGGATCGCAGTTGGGGCACCTGTCTGACTAACTCGATGTTAGGAACTGTTCCGTAACACGTCAAAGTACCGGGGTACACCGGCCTTTCGTACGCTGTCCTTTGGTAAGGTAATCAGGAGGGAGTTACAGCTGTGCTACTTATTCGGGAGGTGCTTCAACCGGGGAATTTGGTTCGATAATCCTTATTAGATAGTCCTTAACGGTTACTGGACGGCGCCGTCAACTTATTTCTTCGCTAGCGAGCGCACATAGTTCACCATGTTCCAGATGTCCTCGTCTTTGGCCCGGTCGCCTTCAGGTGGCATATCTTCGCCTTTGCCGTTGCGGATAATGTAGAAGAGTTCGCCATCGGTGCGGCCCTTCAATGCGTCCAGATGAGTGAAGTCGGGCATGTTTTTCATGTCCGCCGCCATATCGCCCTTGCCGTCGCCATCCTTGCCATGGCACATCGCACAGTCGTAGCCATACAACTTCTTGCCCTTGGCATGGGACTCCGCGCTGGGCTTGACAGGATTCGGCTTGGCCGCATCTTCAGGAGGGATCTTGTATTCGGAGCCTTTTGCATTTGCCGGTGGCTGCTCTTTCGACGGCTGCGCCAACAGCACAAACACAAAGAAAAGCAATATAGGAAGGATCAACCATGTTCTCGGGAACGCGGTTTTCTTCGACACGCGATTTGAAGATGCCAGGTTTCTCAACACACACCTCCTTCGTGGGAGATCGGTCGAACTGGTAAAGATACTCCTCGACCTGGAAACATGCACGCAAAAGTTGTGGAGGCGGACTGAGGAATTTCTAGTTCCCCTCCGCGAGTGCCCGTCCCTTCGATCTGGCGCCGGCCGCCGGCGTGCGCAGCGCACGCACCAGCACCGGCCTACGCAGCACGGTTTCGAGCAGATGGCGCGCCGCGGCGATATCCTCCGCCGAACGATCCAGCGCCGAGTATTCCGCCACCCGCACCGTCACCGCGCCATCCTGGGCGCTGATCTCGAGGCGCGGTGCGTTTTCTTTTTCGTTCCTGCTGTGTCCACGCCGCGGATCAAGTGCATTCGCCAAACGCAAAATACCCGCCAGTTCCATGGCAACCCGCCGAAGCGGCAGTTCCAACATTTGCAGGGTCTTTCTCTGCGGACGCGGCAATGCCCCGCGATGATAACGCGCCACCACCGCCGCCAGTTCAAGTTCGCGCGCACTCAAACCGAGTGGCCGCGGCAGCTTGCGAATCATCCGGTACGAAGCCTTCCCGTGATTCTCCGATCCCTTCGCTTTCCCCACATCGTGCATGAGCGCCGCCGCTTGCAGAATGCCGCGCCAGTCCTCGTCACCACGCAATGAAAAAGGAATCAACGAAAGTCGGCGCGACGAACCCGCAGCTGTAGAAGCAGAACTCACCATTTGACCGCTCTGCGAACCAATCGTAAATCCATTCTGCGCCGCCACGCTCGCCTTGAGCAGCCCCGCATCTTTCAACCCGTTATACAAAAGAAGTGATAACTGCGCGACCCGCTGCGAATGCGCACAGTCGGGATCAAGATATCCGGCCCATACGCGGAGACGGCTCAGCGCCGCCGCGCGCAAGTGAGATCCCGCCGGCAACGCAGTTCTCCAGACACGCCACAGCGATTGGCGCCCCACCATCTTCTCGCGATACTTCGCAATCCGCCGCGAGCGCTCCGCGTTTAACTTCTCCCGCCAGCGGCGCCGGCTATCCACGTCGGGGAAAGCCATGATCTCGACCGCAGTCGCCCACAACACATCGAAATCGTGCACTTCGCCCAGCAGGTCCTGCAGCTCTTTAAGATCGTCGCCCCACAAGGCATGCTGGCGCGGCAGAAAATTTTCCACCGTATAGCGGAAGCGTTTAATGCCGATGCGCAACTCGTGCCAGCCGACTTGCGATCGCGTCCGCAGAGCGTGTTTGTGCAACTCGTAGGCGGCAGTCCATTTTTCGAGTGCCAGATGCATATACACGACGCTTCCGGGACGCACTCGCGCTGCGCGCCGCGGCAGGCTGCGGCCCCACTGCCGCCATTGCTTGCGGTCAAATTGTTGCAGCGCTTTAAATGCGTCCTGCTTGCATTCGGCTTCGCGCCGGTGCACGTGCTCAAGCAATTTGTCGCACACCGGATCGTTCGGCTGACTGACATCGCCCAGCTTCTCGATCCACTCCTGCATCACCTGCATGTCGCGCAAATCGCCGAGGGCCTGGAAAAGCTTCTTCCCCGCCTTCTTCATCTCCTTCCACGAAGAATCGGGATCGAGTGCCATCAATCCATCGGCCAGCGACCGGCAGCGCCGCAGAGCCACGCGCAAATCGTGTACTGGATCGGCATCGAAACCATCAGCCGCGCGATCGCACTCCACCAGCACGCGGTCCATCCACGCCCGCAGGCCGAGCTTCGGCTTTGCGGCCGCTGCCTTGGCCGCCACCGGCCCGGACTGCGCACGCGCATCCTTCGCACTCGCATCTAGAGAGAGCCGCCGTCGGCTGTCCACCGGGGCACTGTCCCGGCCAGTTTTGGAGCTAACCGGCGTCGGAATCGGAATTGGATTGGCGGTCAATGCAAGGTCTCGTGGTCGTCGCTAGTCAGACCACGAAACCATTGTCGCCTCTTTGCGCGGATTCTTCCAGACCGAAGCAGCCTGGACAGGCCTTGGCGCTGCTGGCTCCGCGGTTGTTGGCATCGCTCTCTTTGGAGAAAATGCTTCGGCGCTTCTGGGCTAAAAAAATGCCAGCTTCGCGTTCAGACTGCAAACGCGAAAGCTGGCAACTGACAACTGAAAGCTAAAAACAATTACGTGCTCAGCACCTTCTCCCGCTCCTCCGCATCCTGAAGTTCCTGCTGCGGCGAAGCGGGCAGCGCAATATCGAGCACCTCGTCGATCGTTTTCACATAATGCGTCGTCAGTCCGTGTAACTGCTCGGGCGTTAGGTCTTCCTCGACATTGGTTTTGTTGTCAGCGGGGAGAATGACGTCATGCACGCCGGCGCGCTTCGCGGCCAACACCTTTTCCTTGATGCCGCCCACCGGCAGCACGTTTCCGCTCAGTGTGATCTCGCCGGTCATCGCCGTCAGCGGACGCACCTGTTTGCCGGTTAGCAACGATACGAGCGCCGTCACAATGGTCACGCCGGCCGACGGACCGTCCTTCGGAATCGCTCCCGCGGGCACGTGAATGTGTATATCGTGATTGGCGAAAAATTCCTCGTCGATGCCCAACTCCTTGGCGTTCGAACGCACCCAGCTCAGCGCAGCCTGCATGGACTCGCGCATCACATCCTGAATCTGCCCGGTAATGGTCAGCCCGCCCTTGCCCTTCATCTGGTTGGCTTCGACGAATAACACGTCGCCGCCCGAGGGCGTCCATGCCAGTCCAACCACCACGCCAGCGCGTTTCGTGCGTTCGGCAATTTCACCCTCGCTGCGCACCTTGATGCCGCCGAGAAACTCCTGGACAATTTTGTTGGTCACCACTAACTTCTCGGTCTTGCCTTCAGCTAGGCGGCGCGCCTGCTTGCGGCAGATGGTGCCGATCGTGCGTTCCAGATTCCGCACTCCGGCCTCGCGCGTGTAATGGCGGATGATGTGGCTCACCGCCTCTTCCGGAAATTCGATTTGCTCCGGCGTAATTCCGTTCTCTTCGATCTGCCGGGGAATCAGATACTGGAAGGCGATGTGTACCTTCTCTTCTTCTGTGTACCCCTGAAGCTCGATGATCTCCATGCGATCGCGCAGCGGCTCGGCGATTGGATCGAGCATGTTTGCCGTAGTGATAAACAAGACTTTAGAGAGGTCGAAAGTCACGTCCAGATAGTTGTCGCGGAAAGTCGCATTCTGCTCCGGATCGAGCGCCTCGAGCAACGCCGATGAGGGATCGCCGCGAAAATCGCGCCCCACCTTGTCGATTTCGTCGAGCATGAAGACTGGATCCTTCGTCTCCGCGCGGCGAATGCCCTGAATAATCTGACCGGGCAAAGCTCCTATGTAGGTGCGCCGGTGGCCGCGAATTTCGGCCTCGTCGTGCACGCCGCCGAGCGACAGCCTCGTAAACTTCCGTCCCAGCGCGCGAGCGATCGATTTGCCTAACGAAGTTTTCCCCACGCCCGGAGGGCCAACAAAACAAAGTATGGGTCCCTTCATGCTGGGCTTCAGGCGCCGCACCGAAAGGTAGTCGAGAATGCGGTCTTTCACCTTTTGCAAATCGTAGTGATCGGCGTCAAGAATGTCTTTTGCCTTCGGGATTTCAATTTCGCCGCCCGAAGTTTTTGCCCACGGCAGCACCGCCAGCCACTCGATATAATTTCGCGTGACCGAATAATCCGCCGCCATCGGCGACATGCGCGCCAGGCGCCCTAATTCTTTGAGCGCTTCTTTCTTTACATCGTCGGGCATGCCTGCGGATTCGATCTTCTGCTTCAGTTCTTCCGTGTCGCGCACGCCTTCGTCCTGCTCGCCCAGCTCTTTCTGGATCGCCTTCATCTGCTCGCGCAAATAATATTCACGCTGCGTCTGCTGCACGCGGTCCTGCACTTCCGACTGGATCTTATTGCGCAGTTGCTGTACTTCAAGCTCTTTCGCCAGATGCTGGTTAATTTTTTCCAGACGCACGCGGACATCAGTCGTCTCCAGCGTCTCCTGCTTATCAGACGTCGACAGCGACGGCAGGGAAGAGGCGATAAAGTCCACCAGGCGTCCCGGCTCCTCGATGTTCATCGCCACCGTCGAAAGCTCGTCCGAAAGCGTCGGAGAACCGGCAACAATCTGCTGGAACAAGGTCAAAACGTTGCGCTGCAACGCTTCCATCTCAGAATCTTTCGGAGGAATAATCTCTGGAATCGTAGTCACCCGCGCCCGCATAAAGGGCGATAGCTGCGCAAAATCCGCCAGCCGCACACGCTCCAGGCCTTCGGCAAAAACAAACAGGCTCTGGTTGGGCATCTTGACCACTTTGTGCACTACGGCCAGCGTCCCGATGGAGTAGAGATCGGTCGGCTGCGGCGTATCCAC
Source organism: Acidobacteriaceae bacterium (assembly GCA_003132405.1). Taxonomy (GTDB): domain Bacteria; phylum Acidobacteriota; class Terriglobia; order Terriglobales; family Acidobacteriaceae; genus Acidiflorens. Next base: position 132,071 of record PKXQ01000148.1, read on the forward strand.
GCGCGCCTCGCGCTGCGCTACCACGACAATCGTCTTGTCATCGCCGAGTGAGTTGATCAGCTGAACCGAACTCTCCCGGCCGACCGTTAGAGGCAGTACGGCGTGGGGAAAGAGAACCGTATCGCGGACCGGCAGAATCGGCAGCGATCGTTCGCTGGTTTCGAAAGAAGTATGTTCAATAGTATTGATAGGATCGCTCATGATATTCCCTTGAGTGGGTTTCACTCAACCTTTGATGATCCGAACCGCGAAAAAGATGCAGGCTTTCGGGCTAGGCTGTTGAATTCTAGACCTTTTTTGCAGTTTTGCAAGACGCACAATGGATACGGCCCACTTCCGTAATCGAACTTGGGGACGTGTCCACCGGCCAACTAGCCGGTTTACACGTCCCCCGTCGGCTTAACTCATTCCTTTCAATTTCTGCCTGATTAAAACACGTGCTTCGCGCGATCGCCCTTGAACACCAACTCTTGTAAAACTTCTTCGTTGGCCGCATTCAGGGTGAAAATCTTCTCGTTCGAAGTCGCTTTTGCACTCAACGGAACGAGCGTGCACTTTGCGCGCAGTTCCACCGGCTTTTTCGTCCCCAGTTGCCGGAATATCATAATGTGGTCCGAGCCCTGCATGACGTGACGAATCTCGTACTCGCCCTTCGGCAACAGCGTATCCGCCACCCGGACGTTTTGTGAAAAGCTCACCTGATAGTGATCGGCAATCCCCATTTGATTCTCGGCGACCAGCACCGAGCCCAACATGCAGATGCACATCAGGATTAAAATTCCTGCAAAAATCCGACGCATAAGAGCCTCCTCGTAAGTTTGGGCCAAACCGGCCCACGGTTACCCTAACCCGAGGATGCAGTTCGCGCAGTGCAGTGGCTCACAGCAGGTTGTGATGAAAAAATCCGCCAAAGCCGCCGAGTTGATGATTCACCTTCTGATCGCGGGCGCCCTCCGCTCTTATCGAGGGCCAACCGCCCTCCAGCCCTGTCATCCTGAGCGGAGCGCTGTGAGCGAAGCGAAGCAGCGCGGAGTCGAAGAGCCTCCCTGAGCGAAGCCGAAGGGATCCCTACGCTCTTCTCCCATGCAACGCCGCACGCACGAATTCGCCCAATGATAGTTGGCGGGTGCCCCATTCAAGCCTGCTTCTGGCTTGAGTGGGGACTTTCGGCGTCGCAACAGCGCCTAGGAAACGTGTGGCCCAGCTTAGTTCCGCACGAAATAATGAAGTGTGCGCTGCTCCGCGCCTCTCTCTGGTTGCGATTCAAACTAGTCGATGGGAGCGTCCCGTCTGTCACCGAATTTCCTCTTCTGTCATCCCGACCGGAACAGATCATCGCAAAGCGATGATCTGTGAAGTGGAGGGACCTTGCGTTGAGACGGTCGACTTCACGCCGAACTGGGCTTAATGCGGCCACTGATCCGCTCAATAATGTGCCTCGTCAGTTGATGGCACCCATCAGGCATAACGAAGATGTTGCCAGCGACGGGGTCGCCGCCCACCCCTTCAACTACGCTCAGGGCAGGCTCTTGTAAAAAATCGCAAGGATGGCGCACCCTCAGTTGTTTTTGGTGGAGAGTAAGTAATAACAGCGAAAGGTGGGCCGCCCGCCCGCCATTCAAGCTTTTGGCTTGAGTGGGGACTTTCCCGAGCCATCCGCGAGATAATGTAACGTGCATAAAAACCAGATTCCAGTTCTTCCGATAGTGACCCGCGGTCTGGAAAGAATAGGACTGCCTCCGCTCGTTCGTCCCCCCGTTCCCAATGACAATCCCAACGAGGCGTTGGTGCTGTGGGGAACGACGTATTACACCTATTGCGTTATTGCCCATGTTCGGGTAATCCTGCGTGGGATGGTCGAACTGCTTCGGCTGAAAAATGTTCCGACTGCGTTTCTTGCGTGCAGACACGTATTTGAATGGACCGCTCATTCGTGTTTGATGACGAGAGAGACGGAAGGCTTTATCGGCAGACAAGACTGGAAGGGAGCAAACGAACTGCAGTCGCGTGTCATGGAGGCCAATCGTTGGGTCAAGGAGCATGGTAAGAAATACGAACCCGGATATGATTACGATGAAATGCCCGACTCAATGCGGGTGAAGAAGGCTCTGAAAGCCTATGAGCAATATCAGCAAGAGCAGCACGGGGAAAATTCTGTTGAAGATAGCTACGCTCTTCTGAGTGAACACACACATCCAAATTCAGCGTGTTTCAATGCCTACACTCAGATTGTTGGACGTGAGGTTCAGTTCGTCCCACCCTCGACCGATTCTGCCTTGCTAGGTGAGGAGCGTTGCCTTTTAGACCTGATATTGTTCCTCGACGCTTTGCTCCGGTTGGGGAAAGAAATCAATGTTCGTCGTCAGCTTCGATCGGTCATCGACGAGTTATTAGAAGCAAAGAAGAAGCAAGACGTCCCATGAAGGGCGGTTTCAAACCCGCTTCAAATCCTCGGCCGCCCAATACCAGTCCACTTCAGGTGATCCGAACGGTCTACCCCGTCTTTCCCAATGATAGTAAGCGTGGACAGCAATCTCCTCGCGTGAGATGGCGAGCTCGGTCGAATGGCCCGTGGGTGGCGGCAGAATGCTGGCGTAGGCGGTCAGTGTATCCCACATCACGAGTTCGTAAAGTGCGGACAAGGGATCGTCTTGTGCACCTCCCCTTCGGATTCGCAATCCCGGTCCCAGATAGACGGGACCCAAAGCGAAAGCTGCCATCAGCCTACGGACGACCTCCGGAGTTTCAGTCGGGAAGAAAACTTCTATTTCGTAGGGAGATTCAACAATCCGTCCATCGGCAAGCCAGTACTCGCATCCGCGAACGATCTTCTTCACCACAGCGTAAATGCTCTCAGCCGGTATCGTGATTTGCATCTGTGAGCCTGCCAGGGCCTCTGGATGCGGGCCCAATCCCGGAATTATGTGCGGTTGTGTATCCGCTGAGTATGGCCGAGCGTCATTCAGGAGTTTGCGCCGTTGTGCACCGCGGTGCCGTTTTTCGTCCTCGCTGAGACCCTCCACTCCGATACCCATAGCTCTTCGCACACGTTCGTACAAACCTTGCGCAGCGAGCTTCGTGGGATCGATGCAGCACGCGAAGGACACCAGCAGCTCCTTCTCTAACTGACCGAAATATCCGTTGCAGGGCTCACAGCTTGGTGCGGTCCATCTCTGGACCGCGTCCGGGGTTGTGTCTGGATACCAGGAACTGGGAAAGACATGATCCTTCGTCGCGTCAGCCAGTTGTTTTCGACAATGGATACACCTACCGTCACCCTTCGGACGCTTAATGGCCGGTTGGCGTTGCACACCAGCAGAATGCTCCCTCTGAACGGAGAAATGCAAAGAGACTCAGGCGGGTGGCCGATTCAAGCCCGGTTTTGGCTTGAGCGGGGAACTCCTCCACGATCCTCGTCCGACCGCCCATCCCTTTTCATCACATCCGCGCTGTGACCCCCATCACAGACTCCATTCCTATGTCATGCGAGAATCACTCCCAGATTGTGCAGCGAAGCGTGTGCCCGCCTCCAGAGGCGGCCAAAATCGCTCTTTCACATCTTCGATTTCCCGAGCAGGACTTGACAAACTGATCGTGACGAGACCAGGGTCCAGCAACAAGAAACAGATCGAAAGGCGATAAGCCCTTATTTCAGAATACTTTGATATAAGTCCTTATGTTTCAAAGACCAAGTCAAAAAATTCCCGCTAACTCAATGATTCCAGATACCGAGGGGGAGGGGGGGTAAATATCCCTTG
>PKXQ01000063.1 GCA_003132405.1 Acidobacteriaceae bacterium
CGTGAATGGTCGAGAGGACTGCCAGATACGATCCGCGCACGGCTGGTGCGGGGTATGGCGGATCTTTCCGGGATGCGGTTTCAAGATCTTCCTGAAACGAGGGAAGAGGTCGAGAGAATCGGTAAAATTGTCGGACGCGGTGCGGTAATCTTGCTTGGCAAGGACGCCACGGAAACTGCATTCAAGAAGGAGCCGCTCGACCAGTTTCGCGTTTTGCATCTGGCGGTCCACGGGTTCGCAGACAGGCAGTATCCCGAACGTTCAGCACTGGTCTTGGGGACAGACCCGAAATCCGCTGACGACGGGCTGCTGCAAGTACGGGAGATAATCAGATTGCGACTGAATGCCGAACTGACTACGCTATCCGCGTGCGACACAGGTGTGGGCAAACTGCAGGGACAAGAAGGCGTCAGTAATCTGGTGGAAGCGTTCTTGGTAGCCGGTTCAAAATCAGTTGTCGCCAGCTTGTGGAGCGCCGACGACACGTTCGCGAGTGCGCTGATGGATCGCTTCTACCAGCGACTGGGCCAAGGCGAGGACACCAGTTCAGCGCTCCGAGGCGCTAAGCTAGATCTGTTGGCAAAATATGGTGACAAGGTGAGTCCGTTCTATTGGGCAGCGTTCATCGCTGTTGGAGAGGCTTCCACACCAATTGGGATTAAACAGCAATGAATTTGACTCTCGAAGAGCGCACGAAGATTTTTGACAAGGTCTGCCGCTTGGTGGAAACCAAGCATTTCAATCCTGCCATGAATGGAGTGGATTGGGATGCGCTGGCTCAAAGCCTTCGGGACCAAATTCTTGCATGCGCCGAACCGGAGGCATTCGAGAAGGAAGTTCAGAGGCTAGTGGCTGAACTCAAGACTAGCCACACCGGCTTCCGACATGCCGGAATGCGAAACATACCGGCCCGGCACGCGATCAATGCAACCATCCAGCGCATCGTCGTGGACGGCGGTGAACGCTGGATGTTTCAGGATGTGCACCAAGGTGGTCCAGCGTACTCGGCGGGGATTCGGCCTGGGGATTTGTTGCTGGAGCGCGGTGGGCGGGAGATTCGGCCTCCGGAGGACTTGACGTTCGCGGTCGGAGAGGCGGTTGATTTAACAGTCGAAAAACTCCACGGCGGCCAGGAACGGCTCAGACTTCAATTGCCGGTGCCGAAGTCGAAGAAACATCCCGTGACGGCGCCAGACCCGGTACACGCTGAGAAAATCTCCGATGAGATCGGCCTTCTCAAAGTGGCCATGTTCCCCGGAGTGGTGGGAATCGACGTTGCCAAGGACATCGACCGCGGAATCACATCTCTGAACGGTTGCAGCCGCCTGATTGTGGATTTGCGCGGGAACACCGGCGGAGGAATTGGCGGATTGCGGCTCATGAGCTATATGACGCCTGGGAAACTGGAGGTAGGCTATAGCCTCACACGGAAACGGCGGGAGCGCGGCTACCGGAGGAACTCACGCGTTTTGGGCGGATTCCGTCTCGCAAGGCGACTCTCCTTTGGTTGGCAGCACGATATGCGTTCGTGGAGAAGTCGATCCTTGTGGTCACTGAGGGTCTTGGCGAGCGTCGCTTCCACGGACGTGTTGTTTTGCTGGTCAACGAGCACACTGCCAGCGCCGGTGAAATGGTCGCGGCATTCGCAGAAGAAAACAATCTGGCCACCATCGTCGGAACCAAAACACCCGGCCGGTTGCTGAGCGGTAGCGCGTTCAAGGTGGGGCACGGCTACATTCTCGGATTACCCGTGGCTGGCTATTTGACGTGGCAAGGAAGGATGCTGGAAAACAACGGCATTGTTCCCACTGCTGCCGCTGACCTTTCGCGAGAAGCCTTGCGAGATGGCAGAGATACGCAGCTGGAGAAGGCCGTCGAGGTGGCGAAAACCCTTTAGCGCACCCATTTGCGACCCCACATTTAGGTGACCAGCGGCGATAGCTTCCGAGTCAACGATAATCCTGGAGTTGGAAGATGCTAGTCGAGTGTAGAGGTCGGGCTCGGCGTTGCGGCCTCGGTTGTACCCGCCCTCGGCAAACGCAAAAGTCCCAATGCGGCCATCACGTTCACACCATTCGTGCGAGTCAGCACGCCCGGCCGCATTCGATAGTCAAATCGCATCTCGCCGTTCTCATAGTGTTCTTCAAAATGCACATTGATTGCCCGGCCGTCGAGAGCTTTGACCACCTCGGTAACAGCTAGATCGTGCGTCGTTACAAGGCCGATCGCGCCGCTCGCGGCCAATTGTTCAATCACCGCTCTTGCTCCAAACAAGCGGTCGGCCGAATTTGTCCCACCCAGCATCTCGTCCAGTAGGAAGAGGACGTTGTTTGCGCACGACAGAGTGAGGATCCACTTCAGACGTTCCACCTCGGCCTGGAACCGCGATTTTGCCTGTAAGAGGGAGTCGCGAACCGCAATCGAGCACCCAATCTGCAATGGCGAGATCTGGAGTCGAGCGGCGCATACCGGAGCCCCTGCCAATGCCAACACGGAGTTCAAGCCGACCGAACGCAGCAGAGTGCTCTTGCCTGACATGTTCGAACCGCTCACCACGATCAGTTGTGTGCCTTTGGCGTCGAGCCGCATGTCGCATCGAACACAGGTCTGGTGATCGAGTAACGGATGCCCCAGGGCCTCGGCCTCAAACAGCGGAGAGGACCCGGGTTTCAGGACCGCAAAAGTATAATCTGGATTTTCGTAGTGATACCGAGCCAAACAGAGTAATGCTTCGAACTGGCCGAGCGAATCCAGCCATCGGGCCAATCCTGCCCGGTTTTGCTGCCGCCAGCGCTCGATACAAATTGCGAGATTCGTTCCCCACAGAATCAGCGCGGCTGGCAGCGCGAAATACTCAAATTGTCGAAGATCCAGAAGCCAGGCCCACAGGCGCAATAGTCGGATCTGTTTCGAGGGGACGCCCGACGAAGCCGTGAGTTGCAACTGCAGCGATTTGAGCAACGGGCACTGGAAATGCAGCGTCTCCAAGCGATCCAGCAAGGGCGCAAGCAGCGCAAGCTCGAATGAAGGCAGGACGAGGTTAGCGGCCGTCAGCCTTGTTTTCTTCAGAAGGAGAGCTACCAAAAGTGCTTCCAGCCCGACGGGAACGGCGACGGCCCAAGTCCAGTTATGGCCGAAGACCCCGGCACCGGCAAGTAGTGAGAGGACGATTAGACAGATTGGTAGGATGATCGCAAGCGTCCGCGCATAAAGCGGGAAGATTATCGCAGGGGCGTCCGCCCAGTCGCGGACCGACGCGCCGGCTTGATCTAATGTTCTCCCTTCGACAGACGCCCAGTCCTCTCGAAGATCGAGCTGGTCGCGAAGTTCAGCAACCGCTCGCTGCCGCTCTGCGATCTCAGCGCATTCCGCCGGATTGAGCAACCATTTCGCCAGTACAGCCCGACCAATGCCCGTCCGAGCCGTGCAGAGCAATTCGAAAAGAGATCCGGTGCCAAACAGATCCAGGTCGGAAGCGTAGGCATGGTTGTCAGGCCGGAATTGCCCACCGCCAATCCCTCGTCCCTGCCACTGGTGGTGTAGCCGCGCCACGCCGAGTTCGTAAAAACTCACGATCCATTGCACGCGGCTATGTATGCGCGCGTTCTTCGTAAGCGACTGGATGATGGACAGGACGACTACCGAAGGCAGCAGAATCCAAAGCGCAGAAACCAAGTGCGATGAAAGCGCTGCCCAGGCGGCAACGATGCCAGCCAGAGCGGCCGTAATCAGGTATGTCCACAGGCGCTGGTGCAGGACCCTGATGCTCGCAAGCTGCCGTTGCCGTCCGCTCAAACGGCAAGCATATTCACTCTCTGGGATTTCGTGCGCTGTGTTAGTCAAAGCTTCGCGTCCCGCGAATTCAGAAGTACTCATGGACACACCGTCTCTTTCCAGGCCGGGGAGCCTGATCCTGTGTAACTGGAAAAACAGAAGGCAATGCCGTGCAAACGGCGGCGTGCGCTTCAGATCAAGAGGGGCTACAACGAGAGAATGGGTGGGGGACGCTGAAAGAGCGGAGAGAGACTTGGTTCATTTGGAACTGCGATAGTCGTCTGCGATCGCTCTGCCCATCGCCGATCGACGGCCAACGGGAAGAAAGACACTGGAAGCGCATGGAGGCAGGCTATTACCAGTCTGCAGATATTCGCCGAGTGAACGACGACAAACGCAAGCAGGCAGGCAAGCACCAGGAAAGCAATTAGCTTGAAGAGGCCAACAATCAGGAGTGGACGAGGATCCAGTACAAACAAAGCAAGAAGATAGTAAGCGGCATTGAAGAACATTTGGCTGTAGCGATAGCGGCCCATGCGTGTCTCGGAAACAACAAGTATACAGCTGCCAAGGCCTTGTAGGCCTCACCGACAGCCACTTTGGGGGATTGTTCCCCAATCACGGGCAATCCAGAAGTAATGAAAATGGCTGGTTTTTGTTCGCCACTGCGTGGCGTCAAGGGGTCAAAACACCCGGATAGGATATCGGGTCCACTCAAGACCAGGCTGTCGAACCCCAAGAGAATATGCACCCGGCCGAACATTACTGAGATCAACATCGACCCGCAGATTGGTAATGTGATCATGTAGCTGCGCCGTACCCATCGCACGCAAAATCTGGTCGCCCGTCTCCGCGAGTAGGCCGACATCGTAGGCCCCTTCTTTGCTCCCAATCGGCAAATCCAGAACCAGGTGCTTAGCGGTTCGAGGAATCTCCAAAGGTGCCTGGCCAGTCTCAGATGGGTTTTGCCCGCGAGCCACTGACCGGTCGCGAAGGTCCAACACAGCAACATCGGGTGCGTGCGGCAAGGCCCGACTTCGCACCCACAACAATCCGCCGAACGCGAATAGCAGAACCGCAGCAGCGGCCAGCCAGACTTGAATACGACGCCGTTGGCCTGCCGCTTCTCTACGAAACTTGTTGAAGTCCTGGAAGCACGGGCTACAGGCACTGAGGTGGTCGAACCAAGGCGCCGCTTGCGACAGCGGCAATTTGTGGGAAGCAATGCTCCTGAGGATGGACGAGTCGGGGCACCCAACGCGCTCTGGGTTTGGAAACTCGCGCGATAAACCCCGCGCCAGCACATCCAGGATGCGCTTCTCTTCATCGACGGAATAGCCTTGTTCGATCAAAATTGCCTCTCGCCAAACCTTGCTTCAAAACTAACGGCCAAGTTTACCGCGAGCCGTGCGCTGCGATTTCCCCCGCGCTCGAACCTTCACGCCGCACTGCCAAATCGGGCGCGGAGCCGCCCGAGCGCGTACCGGAATCGAAGTTTAGCTTGCGGCTCGGTCAGACGCAGATATTCTGCAATTTCCTTCCAGGAATAGCCAGCCTGCCGTGCCATCCAGACCGTACGTGTCCAGTTATCCATGTTCTCGATAGTTTGCTTGACCTGAATCGAACGATCCAAGTCCGCCACCGACTTCAAATCATGGGCCTGTCGCAGCCGCTCAAGATCGCGGCCCAGCGGAAGATATTCGACCGTCTCTCGTCTTCTGCGTTCCCGCCTCAGGGCGCGATTAAAGCGATGGTGGAAAGCCCCGAAGAGATAGGCCTCCAGGTTCAGTATCGGCCGGCTTTTTCCATTTGACCGACGCATGGTTTTTGCGACGGACCGCAGTACCGACTCCCACACATCCGTGGCCAAGGCCATCGCGTCATCGGACGTTTTGTTTGTCAGCTCTTTGCGCGCGTGCGCCTGAACCCGCGGCCACAGACGCCGCGCAACGATTGCCAATTCGCTGACGTCATCCTGGCCCCATGCCTCAGCATTCGCAAGGAATGCAGAAAGAACCCATTCAGGGCCCAATTCGCGGCTGGACATCGGACAGGCCTCTCGTCTTAATGATTACTGCTAAGGCCAGAAAGTGCCAAGAGCTTGACATCTGACATGAGCCGATGTCAAGGCCCGGTGGACCTCTCGCCCCGACCGGAGTCCATAGTGTCACGCCGGCGGAATTGCGGCCCATCGGGTCTGGCCAGCGCCGCCCAGAAATAAAAAATCTTTTTGATACTTTTTCTCCCCTGCCGGTTCCTTCACTAGATGTAGGGCAATTACCGATTTCTGCCGTTTGGCGAAAGAGGCTTGGAGCAGTGTTCCCCAACGTTGAAGTGCGTCACCTGCACGCAGTCATTGTTTTGGCCGAGGAGTTGAGCTTTACTCGGGCCGCCCACCGATTGCACATCACCCAATCTACGCTCAGCAAACAGATCACTGAGATCGAAGAACACCATAGATTTCACCTGTTCACTCGCGACAATAAAAAGATTGTAGAGCTCACTGACGCAGGACGTGTCTTCGTCGAAGAGGCTCGCTCGGCGCTCTCGCACATGGAGCGGGCTGTTCATCTTGCTCGTGCCGCCCATGATGAACCAGACAACGTTTTGATGATCGGACACTCGCCCTACGCCGATCAAGCCTGGGTTTCAGCCATTCTTGCAATTCGTCTCGCCCTGTACCCCAAGCTCCGCATTCGACTGATGAGTCAGTTCTCAATCGAGTTGCTCCGAAGCGTCCTGGCCGGCGAACTGAATCTCGCTCTGGTGACGGCACCGCCGGAGGACACCAAGATCACGGCCGTGCCATTCGCTCTGACTCCGCTCTATGCAGTTCTCCCACAGACCCACGAGGTTGCCCAAAAGGAACACATCGGGCTCCAAGATTTAGCAAAAGATGACTGGATTCTGTTGGCGCGACGAGTTCACCCCGTCGTTCATGACGCAATTATGGACGCTGCACGACGTGAGGGAATCGCTCCGAAACACGCGCACGAGATCATTACGGCTCAACAGGCGGTTCACTTGGTATCTGAGCAGGTTGGCGTGGCCATCCTGACCAAACCTACGGCCCTTGGAGTTCGCTTGGAAGGTGTAGTGGTAAAGCCACTTTCTGATACGTCATTGTGTTTCCAAACGTGTGTGATTATTAGAACCGACGATGATTCACGATTGGCAAACGAGTTCGCCCGGAGCTTCCTCCGCAAATATGCGCCCCAGCGCCTGCCACCAAAGCAAATGGAATTGTGGCTGTCCGCCTGAGTTGTCAGCTTGCAAACGGCAATCCCGGCGCCGCGCCCTTAAACAGCACTGGCTGGGGTGACATGTTATTCTTTGCCTTCGCTAATTGCGAACAGGAGAAGAGAATTTGAGTCCTATCGAGAAGATCATTCAAGAAGTGAAGAAAGAGATTGCACGATTGAGTCAGGTGGTCCGGTTGTTGGAGGGTACACCTCCAACAGGGAAGAAATCGGCACCAAAGAGCGCGGCACAACCGACACGCAAAATATCAGCGGCAGGCAGGAAAAGAATCGCAGCGGCACAGCGGGCACGTTGGGCAAAAATCAGGGCAGCAAAGAAGGGGTAGTTCGCTGCTTTGAAATGAGCGTTCGCAATTTCTTGCTCACCACCGAGATATCTTTCTGTAGTCTGGATTGAAGAGTGCCCCAGCAAGAATTGGATTTGTTCCAGATCGCCCCCGGATGAGAATGTGGCCATGCGGCCACAAGGGCAACAAGAGGGCAATTACGATTCCGATAGGTTCCAATCAAGGACATTACGTTACTCTTTGCGCCGCGTAAGTCCATTAGATTCCGTTAACTGTGGTACTCATAACCCAAAGGTCGGTGGTTCAAATCCACCCCCCGCAACCAAGAACTGTTCTGAGCCAACGCCTTCCGAATACCCCGCAACCATCCGAATTGACAAGGGTGAAAGGCGAGTCACCTGTCTGTCACGTAGGAGGTCGCGGGCTCGAGTCCCCTTGGCAAGCAGTGGATATACCCACCATCCCTCTAGCCGTCGTGTAATTTCCTTGCAGCGGGCGCGACCCAACGTTGACCGCTGCCGGGAGAGGGCAGGGGCCTCGGGTGCGGATTTTCCAACCCACAAAAGATGATGCCTTGTACGACTTACGGGTATTTTGGCAGTCCTCGCGGTCTTGTAAGTTGTTGTAAAACCTAATCACGCAGCGCTGTCACGGCAGAGGCCGCGGGTTCGAGTCCCGTCGTCCCCGCCACATCCTAAAGCACTTGACTCCGGTATTACGATACAGTAAGGACACACACCGACTGTCGAGTGCTTTTCTTTCAGGCGTTTGCTGCCTTCCCTCCGAAGCCACAGTGTGGTCTCGCGGCCGAGCGCCGTCTCGCAGATCCAAGGAAAGATTTAGAGTTGACACTGTTCCCTATCGTTTTATAATTATTCTTATCCGATAATCATGCGCTTCAGCCATGAACAGTTCCGTGAGCTGGCCGAGAAACACGGTTTGGCGGTCACGCACCAGCGTCAGGTGGTCTATGAGGCCGTCATCGCTTCCGACGGACACTATTCCCCGGAAGACATTTACGCCGCGGTGCGGCGCCGCGTTCCGTCCATTTCTCTCGCCACCGTCTACAACAATCTGCGGCTTTTCATCGAGTGTGGGTTGCTGCGAGAGGTCACTCCTCATGCGTCCACTTTGCGCGTGGACGGCAATCTCAAACCGCATCATCATCTCGTCTGCTCGCGCTGCAAATCGGTGCAGGATATCGAAGGAGAGTTCATCGATTTCAAGCGGCTATCCCGGCATCTGCCGGATGGCTTTGATCTGACGCAGCCGCTGGTCGAGGTCTTTGGCCTCTGCCGCCGCTGCGCCGCCAAAAAGTAGTTAAGGCAGCACTCATTCATGACTGGAAGGAAGAAAACATATGGAAAATACACTCGCGACTTCATCGGGGAGCGTTTCCCCCGAAGCTAAGGACAAAAGCACCATAGCCGAATCGAAGTGCCCAGTAGCGCACGGCACTCGCCAATCCCGCACGAACGTTGACTGGTGGCCGAATCAGGTGAACCTGAAGGTCCTGCACCAGCATTCATCAAAGTCCGATCCCATGGGAAAGGAGTTCAATTACGCGGAAGAGTTCAAGACGCTCGACCTGAATGCCGTGGTCAAGGACCTGCATGCCCTGATGACGGATTCGCAGGAGTGGTGGCCGGCCGACTTTGGGCACTATGGGCCGCTTTTCATTCGTATGGCGTGGCACAGCGCTGGCACGTACCGCATCGGCGACGGTCGTGGCGGGGCCGGGGCCGGTCAGCAACGCTTCGCGCCGCTCAATAGCTGGCCCGACAACGTGAATCTGGACAAGGCACGTCGGCTGCTATGGCCGATCAAGCAGAAGTATGGGCGGAAAATTTCCTGGGCCGACCTCATAATTCTCGCCGGCAACGTCGCCCTCGATTCGATGGGCTTTAAGACATTCGGTTTTGGCGGCGGGCGCGCGGACGTGTGGGAGCCCGAAGAGGAAATTTATTGGGGACCTGAGGGCACGTGGCTGGCGGACGAGCGCTACAGCGGCGATCGTGATCTTCAGAATCCGCTTGGCGCTGTGCAAATGGGCCTGATTTATGTGAATCCGGAAGGGCCGAATGGCAAGCCCGATCCGATTGCGGCGGCGCGGGATATACGGGAGACTTTCGCCCGCATGGCGATGAATGACGAAGAGACCGTTGCGCTCATTGCCGGCGGACACACCTTCGGCAAAACCCACGGCGCGGCCGTTCCCGCTCAATATGTGGGCAACGAACCAGAGGGTGCCGCCATTGAGGATCAAGGCTTCGGGTGGAAGAATAAATTTGGCAAAGGCTTCGGTGCTGACACGATCGGCAGCGGCCTGGAAGTCACCTGGAGCACCACGCCCACGAAGTGGAGCAACAACTTCTTCACCAACCTGTTCAGCTACGAATGGGAGCTGACGAAGAGCCCGGCCGGGGCGCATCAGTGGACACCGAAAAATGGCGCTGGCAACGGGACGGTGCCGGATGCGCACGATCCGTCGAAGCGTCATGCGCCATCCATGCTGACCACTGACCTCGCCTTGCGGTTGGACCCTGCTTACGAAAAGATTTCGCGGCGCTTCTACGAGCATCCGGATCAGTTCGCAGACGCGTTTGCGCGGGCGTGGTTCAAGCTGACGCACCGCGACATGGGACCGATCCCGCGGTATCTTGGCCCGCTCGTTCCGAAGGAGCCTCAGATATGGCAAGACCCTGTTCCCGCCGTGGATCATAAATTGATCGATGAGCAGGACGTTGCTGCACTGAAGGCGAAGATCCTTGCATCTGGACTCTCGATCTCCCAACTGGTCACGACTGCCTGGGCGTCGGCGTCGTCGTTCCGCGGCTCCGACAAGCGCGGCGGGGCGAACGGAGCGCGCATTCGTCTAACGCCGCAAAAGGATTGGGAAGTGAACCAGCCAGCCGAACTGGCGAAGGTTCTGCGGACGCTGGAGACGATCCAAAAGGATTTCAACAGCGCGCAGTCCAATGGGAACAAAGGGAAGAAGGTTTCGCTGGCTGACCTGATCGTTCTGGGCGGCTGCGCAGCCGTCAAGGAAGCTGCGAAGAAGGCCGGGCACGACGTGAAAATTCCTTTCACACCTGGACGCACGGATGCTTCGCAGGAGCAAACCGACGTGCATTCATTCGCAGTAATGGAGCCGGTCGCCGACGGATTCCGCAACTATTTCCGAAGCGGACAGGTTTTGTCGGCTGAGGAGTTGCTGGTGGATCGGGCGCAGTTGCTGACACTGACTGCACCCGAGATGACAGTACTCGTCGGCGGCCTGCGCGCCCTGAATGCCAACTTCGGGCAGACCAAACATGGCGTCTTCACCAACCGGCCGGGGACGCTGACGAATGATTTCTTCGTCAACCTGCTCGACATGAACACGAAGTGGGAGCCCGCTCCTGCATCGGAAGGCGTGTATGAGGGGCGGGATCGGGCGACTAGCAAACTCAAGTGGACTGCGACGCGCGTCGATCTCGTCTTCGGTTCGAACTCCCAGCTCCGATCACTCGCAGAAGTCTATGCGTCTAACGACGCAAAAGATGCGTTTGTGAAGGACTTCGCGGCTGCATGGAACAAGGTAATGAACCTGGGTCGCTACGACCTGGCATGAGCTCGCTGGAAAAGGGAGCTGTCAACTTGGCACGAACGACGGTAGTGGGGCTACTTTCATTTCAAAGTAGCCCACTACCCTAACCCCGTTCTTTCGTTTATGACTGGGACGGGTTTCTTACAATGGCCTCATCCCACCCGCCGCTCTGGCACCTCTTGGTGTGAAGAATCGACAAACTCTCGTACCAATGCGGCGATCTCGTCGGCCGCCGTATCCAAGGCGAAATGGCCGGCGTCGAGAACGTGAACTTGAGCATTTGGAACGTCCTTGCGGTAGCGTTCCGGTTCGCCGAGATCGAACGAGAGATCGTGTTTGCCCCACAGAACCAAAAGCTCTGGCTGCGTCTTCTGTAGCCATGCCTGCCACTTGGGATAAGCATCGACATTCGTGCGGTAGTCATAGAAGAGGTCGCTCTGAATCTGCGCCTGCCCGGGCGCGTTTAGAAACGCGTATTCATCGGTCCAGAGATCCGGATCATAGAGCTCAATCTTCGGATCGTCTCCGACATGCCGCGTCTTTGTGGTTGGAAGCGAGAGCAGATTTTCGCGCAAAGCTTCTTCGTGGGCAGGCCGGTCGGCCCAAAAGGCTCGCCTCGTCTTCCAATTCACGCCGAGGCCCTCGTTGTGCGCGACCGCGTCTTGAACGATGAGAGCCTCGATGCGATCGGGGTGAGCCAAAGCCATGCGAAAGCCCACGGGGCCGCCGTAATCCTGCATGTAAAGCGTGTAGCGTGAGAGCGCGAGCGCCTCGGTGAAATGATTCATGATCTCGGCGTAGTGATCGAACGTATAGGCGAATGTCTTCGGGTCCGGCCAATCGCTGTGTCCGAAGCCTGGATAATCGGGTGCGACCAGGTGATAGCGATCGGAGAGCCGGGAGAAGAGCGGCTCGAACATTCGCGACGAAGAGGGAAGTCCGTGGAGCAGGAGAAGCACTGGCGCGTCTTTGGGGCCTGCTTCCCTATAGAAGATTGAGAGCCCGTCGACTTTTACGGTGCGATAAAAGGTGCGATCGGAGACAGGTTGCGACATGCGTGATCCTTTCTCGGTAGTGGTTTTCTATTTCGCGGCTCATGCCGCCACGTTCGCCTCGTCAATTGGGTTCTCCTTAAGGAGTCGAGCCACCAGAGCGGAACTATCCGCGTTACGAGTTGTTGAGTGATCGGTGTCGCCCGCCCCACTCACATTGTCAGGACAACACGGAACTCAGCCTTGCCGCTCATCATGCGCGCGAAGGCCTCGGCCGCTTTTTCGAGCGGATAGGTTTCAATCATGGGACGCACGCCGCTTATTTCGGCGAAGTGCAGGGTGTCCTCGGAATCGGCTGCTGTACCGGCGGCCCAGCCTTGAATGGTTCGACTGCCATTAATGAGCTGTACCGGCGAGACCTCAATGGGATCGAAGGTCGCGCCGATGACGATGAGTTTGCCGTTCGGCCCCAGACCGTCGATCAGCTCGGACATCGCTTTTGAGTTGGGGGCAGTCGCCAGAATTACGCGCGCTCCGCCCAGCTTTTGCAACGCCTCGGCCGGTTTCGTCGATGCGCTGTCGATGTACACGCTGGCCCCGAGTTTCTTGGCGAGCGGTGCGGTTTCATATCCGCGGCCGATCGCCGCGACCTGATAACCAAATTTATTAGCAAATTGAATTCCGAGGTGACCTAGACCGCCGATTCCCTGTATTGCGACGAGATCGCCGGGAAGAGCACCGCTGTGACGCAGCGCATTGTAGGTCGTAATTCCGGCGCAGAGCAGCGGTGCCGCATCGACGTCGCTGAGAGTCTCCGGTATGGGCACCAGCGCTTCGACGGGTGCGATCATATATTGCTGGTATCCGCCGTCATAGCTGATGCCGGGAATCTTCAGGTTGCGGCAGTTGCGAAAATCTCCGCGACGGCATTCGCGGCAGGTGTTGTCCTGGCCGCCGTGCCAGCCGACACCGACGCGCTGGCCTTTCTTCCACGCAGAAACACCGTCACCAACTTCATCGATGATGCCCGCGACTTCGTGTCCCGGAACGCGGGGGTATTGAATTCCGGGCCACAAGCCTTCTTTGGTGAGCACATCGCTGTGGCAGACTCCACAGGCTTGTACCTTGATGCGCACTTGTCCTGCAGTTGGCTCAGGAATCTCGCGTTCGACGATTTGGAAATCTGTTCCAGGACTTGGGACCTGCGCGGCTTTCATCTGCGTCATCTTCATTGGAACTACTCTGCTCGTTGCCATAAACTCCTCCTGTGAATTGTCCGCCTATGGTAGTTGCATCTCGATCAGATTACCTCATGGGGTAGTTGGTGAAGCTGCATGACACTGTTAACAAACACTTCTGTTAGCTGCGTGCCCTATCGGGCGCCAGCCAACAGGAGCACCTTCTCTGGCGCTTCGCGAAAATGACTTCAAACGCGGCCTCGGCGATGAGCAAAGTGCTTGCGACAATCCTAGTTTCCGGCCATAGGCTGTTCCCCGGCGGCCTTCGCCATCAAACGCAGGTGAAGGAGAATGGTCAGGCGATTTCCTACGAGGTTATTGAAATTCTGCTGGACACCGATGTCCTCGGCATTGGCGGCGTGAGGCGCTTCAGGAAGTCCGGCAGTTTTCAGGAATGTTCCCGTGCATTGCGAGCCGCTGTAGGCTTCGCTTACGTCAGGCGTTTGACAATTTTCGTCCTGGACCAGGGTCGGCCAGTAGGTATTGACTACAGTCTTCACCAGTTGGGGAAAATCCTCGCGGAACATGCTCGTAGACCCCGAGGCTTGGATATCGCCGTTTTTCTGCCCGTTCCCGTTGGAGTCCCGAAGGTCGATGACAAAAGTTGCTTCGCGCGCAACACGGTGAATCATGGGAGGGCCATAGACGGGCCCCGCATATCCTTCGGTCGGTGTTGCATCGACGTTGCGGTCCACACGCGTCACGGCGAGTTCGCCAGTGGTTTGCAGACGGCCATCGGGTAGCCGCTCGACCCGTTTGGAGTGGAAGCACACGAGCGTATGGTTGGATAGGTTTTCCAGCCATTTGCTCAAGAATTTCCCGTCTTCATCGATGGGAGGCTCCATCGATGTGGCCGGATAGAAACTGAATTCGATATTGGATTTTGCGGGATCGCCATCGTCGATCTTTATTCTTCCGTAGATTCTGGCGTAGCCCAGAGTTACGTTCATTTTGGTTTTGCCGTAGTCGGTCGTCGCGTCGGTGATAAGTTTGGCATCGGAGTGGCGAGTGTCCACCTGCCAGGGCCCCGCCGTCGAAGCAGGTTTACTAGGAGCATCGAACCCCAGAAAACCCATGGAGAGAATTCCAACCACTGCGAATACAGCCGTGTGCTTTAGCATTGTCTTCTCCTTTTACCTCAATTAGCGCAGCGATTGAAACGCTGCGGGGATCACTTTCAAGTTTGCTGACAAATTGAAGATTTCTACCGGGGCTTGTGTTACCCGATGCCACACGTTAGTGGCAGGATTCGCAAAAACGAGATTTTCTTAGCAATCCTTTCTTAGCAACCCTGCGATAGCCCATTTTGTGTGCGGGACGAATCTCCAGCGGTTTACTCGTAAAGCATTCTGTCATTTCACAGGAAGCATGCAGCGCTCCAATCAACGGTGCGACCGCGATTTATGCTAAAGCGATTAAAACGAAATGAGTTAGGCAGACTTTGAGGGGCAGAAGGGAGTTTAGCGATGTGTCGTTGAGACGTCACCAGAACTCACGGTACGTCCGCCGATGGACACTAATGGAGAATGACCGCCAAGGAAAATGATCGACGATGGGCAGCGTTTGGCTTATGAAGGCGCGATCGTCGGAGTGGCGCGGGAGTCCCTGAAATTCACGGCATTCTAGAGAGGTGCGATGCTCCACGGCGAGAACTAAAGGACGGAGCGAGTGCTGAGGGTTTCGATGGGACAACAAATTGCTTAGACACGAAACGTGACGCAACAATTATTAGAAGTGCTTGACTTCGTCTTCGGCTGTTGGCACCGCCAACTCAGTCGGCCATTCACGCTTTCCGGACAGACGTACCAAGTGTGCCTCGATTGCGGAAAGCAGTTTCCGTACCTTCGTGCTGATCCTAGCTTTCAGGGTGACGAGGTTCAGGCGCAGAAACAATGAACTCAGTATTTGGAATAGAGACGAAAATGGAGTCCGTTAAAATTTCAACGGTATTCGTCGTCGAATCGACGGTCACTCGCATAGGTAATCGATACCGGGTTTGCTGAAATCGAAAGGCTTGTCGCCCGAAAGTTTTGGGGACTGGAGGCGCCGGCGCCACGACGAAGCAATGTGTCAGCCTTCCATGGTAGAGACGTCGCCCGCGTCGACACCGGCTTCCTGAGCTTTAAGGATACGTCGCAATATTTTTCCGGATCGAGTTTTGGGCAAGGCTGCGACGAACTCCAACGACGAAGGAGTCGCAATCGGCCCCAGCTCTCGGCGAACGTGTTCGATCAATGCCGCGGCCAAGGCGTCGGAAGCCACGTGACCAAGGCGAACTTGCACGAAGACTTTGATGCTCTCGCCCTTCAGCGGATCGGGTACGCCAATCGCCGCCGCTTCCGCCACTGCCGGATGCGACACCAGCGCGCTTTCGACTTCGGCTGTGCCGATACGATGTCCGGCAACGTTGAGTACGTCATCGTAGCGGCCGAGCACCGCTATGTATCCATCTTTATCTTTAGTCGCAACATCGCCCGTCACATAGCAGCCGGGAACTACCTGCCAGTCGCGTTCATAGCGCGCCGGATCGCGCCATACGGTGCGCAACATGTGCGGGAACGGCCGCTTCAGCACCAGACGGCCGCCGATTCCAGCGGGGGCCGACTGGCCATTTTCATCGAGCACATCGGCTTCTGCTCCGGGGACTGCCACGCCGACTCTCCCCGGACGCATCGCCATCGAGGCGGGAGTGCCGAGCGTGGGTCCGCCTAATTCGGTTTGCCACCAGTTATCAATGAGGTAGCCCCACTTGCCATCGCCGGCTAGATGAGTCTGCGCCCAGCGCCAAGCTTCGGGATTCAACGGTTCACCGGCGCACGCGATTACGCGCAAGGTGGTCAGGTCGTGCGCCGCTGGATAGCTTTCGCCATAGCGCATAAACATCCGCAAGGCGGTGGGCGCGGTGAACATCTTGGTGACACCATAGCGCTCTACGATTTCCCAGGCAATACCCGGGTTCGGATAATCGATGGCGCCTTCGCGGAACAGCGTGGTCACCCCTGCGCACAGCGGCGCGTAAGTGATGTAGGAGTGGCCGACGACCCAGCCAATATCGGAAGTGCACCAGAAAATGTCGCGGTCGCCGACATCGTAATAACTTTCGAGATGATAAGTTGTGCCGACCATGTAGCCGCCGTGCACATGCACCACGCCCTTGGGCTTGCCGGTTGAGCCGGAGGTGTAGAGCAGGAAGAGCGGATCTTCCGCGTCCATCTCTTCTGCTTCGCAGTAAGGAGAAAATTTGAGCAGATCGTTGAAATCTATCTCGCGCGGCCCTGAAACCGCGGTTCCGCCGCGCGAATACACCACGATCTTCTCCACGCACTCCAGGTTGTCGACTGCCTCATCGACGATGGTCTTGAGGGCGACGGTTTTGCCGCGACGGAAGCCGACGTCTCCCACGATCACGACTTTTGCTTCGGCGTCGGTAATGCGGTCGCGCAGAGCGGTGTGACCGAGGCCGGCGTAGACGACTGAGTGGATCGCACCGAGACGAGCGCAGGCCAGCATGGAGACCACGCCTTCGATGGTCAGAGGCATATAGATGACCACGCGATCGCCTTTGACTACTCCCAGTGATTTCAGGCCATTGGCGAAGCGGCAGACTAACCGGTGGAGTTGTCCGTAAGTGACGACGCGCTCGCTGCCATCTTCGCCCAGCCAGATGTAGGCGGCGCGATTGCGGCGATCCGAGTCGGCGTGCCGGTCGAGCGCATTAATCGTGATATTGGTCTTGGCGCCGGTAAACCACTTGTGATGCACACCATCCCACTCCAACACATGATCCCACTTCCGCGACCAGGTAAAGCGCGATGCGTAATCGGCCCAGAACTGGTCTGGATCTTTCCGGGCGCGATCGCACTCTCCTTGCCAGTCTTTCTCAATCACGTTGCGAGCCACGATGTCGGGCGCGGCATATTCCTGATCCATGACCAACAGGTTAGAGATGTCTTCGGGCTTGGAAGTGGTGAGAGCGCTCATGCGGGGACCTCCGAAATTTCGGGCGAGCTTGGGAAGCGGTCGACGTGGATATTGCTTCGTTTATCCCGAGCCGGCAGTGATGTAGATCACAGCATAGCGTGTTTAAGCGACGCGGGGATTCGTGGCTAGGCTTCCAGTCCTCATCGCAGACCTTTCGCGAGCGCTGATTTGAGCGCGACTAGAGACAAATCCTTGGAAACATAATTGACGGAAATCACGCTCGTCTGTGACCGCCGTCACAGCACCGTTCAAAAAAAACACATAGCGTTGGCCCGCATGTTCTGTGCTCCGGCTTGAGCCGCGCCCGAACAAGGAGGACACCTTCCATGTTGAAGCTGAAGAGTTGGTTCTTTGCCGTGCTGGTGCTGGCCCTAGCGGCCGCCCCGGTTATGGCCGGAAACAACAACGCCAAGACGTCCAACGACAACACAGCGAACACTGCGAACGCCGAAGCTAGCCCCGCGGCGAGCCCCGACCCGAACCCAAGCCCTAATCCTAATCCCAGTCCTAGACCCAGTCCCAGCGTGAGCTTGGCCGCGACCGATGCGAATGTCACTGCACTGCTGGGCGTTTTGGTGATGAAAGGTGTTCTGGCGCCGACCGAGGCGAATGCCATTCAAAATGCTGCTCCCAGCGCTCAATTTCAAGCTCTGGTCGAAGCGCTCAACCGGAAAGGTGTGTTGAATGTGGCGGATTTGTCTGCCGCCGCGAAAACGCCAACACCGGCGATCGCAGTGGCCGCTCCAGAAGCCATGTCCAGTTCTCTCGATAGCGCGGAAGCCGCGCAAGCGCAGCCGCCTAACCCGGGGCGGGTAGCGGGCGAGGTGCCGCCTCCCTCACCTACGGTGGTACCAGCGGTGATTCCGGTCCGCGTGTTCCCGGTCGACCCCCCCAAGACCGGTGGCCTAGCTGGCATAAAAGCGGGCCCGATCACGCTTGCGCCTTATGGCTTCATCAAGGCGACGATCGTGCATGACAGCAGCGACCCCGATGGCGACGACTTCCCATTTCCTGGCATATTTCTGAATGCCGGGCCGAACTCGACCTTCAATACCGGCCCAACCGAGGATCCCGAGGTCCACATCAAGGCGCGGTCCACGCGCTTTGGTCTCAACCTCGAATGGCCGGACATCTCGAAGAACCTAACGCTGACCGGCAAGATCGAGGGCGACTTCGAAGGCAACTTCACCTCTGTTGACAACGCCGACGTTTCCTCGATTCGCAACAGCGCTCCGAGAATACGTTTGGCCAACGTCCGCCTCGACTACCACGCCAGCGACACTACTGACATATTCTTCGTTGGTGGACAAGACTGGACGCTTTTCGGATCCGGCGCAATGATGAACATTGTGGAAACCACCTTCAATGGCGCATATTGGGGCAACATTTACACCCGTTCGCCACAACTGCGCGGTGGGTTTATACAGACGCTGAGCAGGGAACACAACGTCAATCTCGAGGGTCAGTTTGGGGTCATGATGCCGAGCACAGGTCAAATCGAGAAGCTCTGCGGCTATGGCGCCTTAGGCGGCAATAACACCTGCCTGGCCGGTTTCGAGGCGCAGCAGGGACAAGGTGAGCGCGAGGGTGCTGACGCTGACCGTCCCGAGTGGGAGGGCAGGGCGGCCTTGAGCTTCCAACTCGACAAAGCGAGGGGTGTGGCCCCGGCGCAAATCGCGTTTGCTGGATTCCGCTCCAGGCGCACGTCGATCGTTCCAAACTCCTCATACTGCACCGATCCGTCGAGTTGCAGCTCAACCCAAACTCTTATTCCAGCAAGCTACGAGGCTGCCTTCCCGAACGGCTTTGAGGCTACCAGCAAACAGTGGGGCGGCCAAATCGTGGCGCAATTGCCCACGCGCTGGTTTACCTTGGTTGCGAGCGCCTATAAGGGAGGCGACTTGCGCTTCTACTTCGGCGGCCAAATCAACGGTTTCGCCACCGATACAGGCGGGCTGACGGGCGTCACAGGTTCCTTCATTGCTGCCGATGGCGGTCCCCTGGCCGCTTCCGGTGGCTCCGTATTGGGCTGCACGGGCGTATTCAACTCCGAAACGGGAACCTGCAGCGGCAGTATTGTGGTCGCTCCGCAGCGGCCCGTCCGGTCGTTTGGCGGATTCATGCAACTCGGCCTGCCGCTTTCGCGCTGGTTCAATGCCGATCCGCATGGTCACAACGCGGGCTGGCAGCTTCAGCTCCTCGTCGGCAAGGACCAGATGGTGGATCGTGACCTGAATAATCCTGGCTTTAGTGGCACATTACCAATGTCGATGGGCAAGGTGGGTGCGTTGACCCTGTACTACAAACTGAATCCGTGGGCCACTTTCGCCTTCGAGCAGTCGGTCTATGCGACCCGTCTAGAGGACCACCTCACCTTATACGAAATTGCTGGGAGTCCATCCAACGAATGGCAAGATCACCGGACGGAGTTCGGGCCGATCTTTACGTTCTAGTGTCCTCTAGCTGAAACGGCCGGTGCAGATGGAGTGCACCGGCTTCCTATCAAGGGGACGGGCGGCGCTGGGGCGATAGCCTGCGGCTGAGTCTGTCCTCAAACCTCCTCCCGTGGGGAAAGCGATTGTGCTGAACAGGCCAAGGGAGCACAATGTACCGAATCTGCGAGGCCGGCTTCCAGAAAATCGTTTGGGAAACCGGGTTTGCGACGGTTGCATCGCAGTGTTTGGAGGAGTTGGTTTGATGAGTATCCGTAGGAGGGCGGTCCTTCAGGCAGGTCTCCTGTTGGTGGCCATGCTCGCGAACGCCGCATCGCTGAAAAATACGATAAAGATTACGGTGCTGGGCTCTGAAACGCGGGCATTGAAGCTTAATGACAACGGCGTTCCCACAAATTGCGAACAAGTCACTTTCGACGCATATTGCCGTTCCACGAGTACCGCGCCACTGGTGAACATCTTGCTCGTTCAAGTAGGCAACGAGCCGCCGTTCCGCATCACTTGCACCATCGAATCAAGATTCTCGAAGTGCACGCCATTGCCGACGGGCGAAAGTTTCGAGGCGAGAAGAGAAAAGAAGGGAATCACTGTCTATTACATAGATGACAAGGGCAAGGCGCGAAGGGAGCTGTACACGCTGGTGAATGACGGCGGGAAGGCCGGTCCGCCGCCGGCTGCGGTCGCAGTTGCAACGCCGCCAAGGCACGCTCCGGTTGAGAATGTTGGGGGGCCTGCATCTGGTGGGTCGCAGGCCGTATCGTCGCCTGTGCAGAGCTCACCAGTACAGCCACCAGCGGTCTCCGCATCATCAGTACCCGCGGTGAAAGTAAAGTGCGATTTCACATCGACGCCGCCGGGCGCGGAAATCAACGTCGATTGGCGATACGTGGGCAACACTCCGTCTGAAATCGGCCTGAGCGCTGGCACGCATGTTGTCGTGATTTCCATGCCAGGCTTTGCCGAGTGGAAGCGGGAGCTTACGGTGGGCTCGGATTCGCAGGTGAACGTGGCGGCTACGTTGGAGAAGGCACAGCCGTGAGCCGGATTGCCGTTGCAGGGCAGATTTAAGCTAGCGTCTTGAGGTTGGACCGCTGTATGATATCGCGCGAAAGTTTGTGGTCCGTTTGATGAACCAGCACGCACATGCCGTACGGGAGCGTGGTGATTGTGGAAGAAGACCGGCTTCCGGTTCTCATTTCACTTTTATAAAGGAGAAAAATTGTGGCTAACGCAAATGTTGCATCCAATCCCGGCGCTCCTGGCATAAGCCGTTGGTGGCGCGTGGTCGGCGGGATGTCCATGAACCTGGCGCTGGGCACGCTATATGCCTGGAGTGTGTTTGTGGCCCCACTGGAGAAAGAATTTGGCTGGAAGCGGGCACAAACTTCCAATGTGTTCACCATCGCGGTGGTCGTGTTCGCACTAACGTTTATTGTGGCGGGACGCCTGCAAGACAAGTTCGGCCCCTTCTGGGTTTCCCTAACGGGCGGCGTGTTGGTCAGCCTGGGATTCTTTCTGTGTGCCTTCACGCACAGCTTGAATTACCTCTATGTCTGCTTCGGCGTGATTGGCGGGCTGGGCAACGGATTTGGCTATGCCACGCCTATTCCGGTGATGTCCAAATGGTTTCCCGATAAACGCGGCCTCGCCGTAGGACTGGCGGTGGGCGGATACGGCGGAGGGTCGGCAATCTTTGGGCCTCTGGCCAACCTGAAGCTGATTCCCGCCTATGGTGTTCACACCACGTTCATGATCCTGGGGGGGATTTTCCTGGTCATGACGGTTTTCGGCGCCTTCCTGC
Organism: Acidobacteriaceae bacterium; assembly: GCA_003132405.1. Lineage (GTDB taxonomy): Bacteria > Acidobacteriota > Terriglobia > Terriglobales > Acidobacteriaceae > Acidiflorens. Next base: position 21,376 of record PKXQ01000063.1, read on the forward strand.
TGCATAATCCGCCGGTCGGATACAAGCCCGCCGGTTGGGCACCCGCGCCAGCCGCCAAGGCTGCCGCGACCACCTATGAGTTCAGCCCCGGCGAAGTGCTGCACACGCCCGCGTTCTACTTCATGTGGGTTGCCTATGCGCTGGGTACCTCGGCCGGACTGATGGTGATCAGCCAACTGGTGCCATTCGCTAAAAGCGTTCATATTTCCAGCGCGGAACTGGCCACGATGGGCCTCGTCGTCGGCGCAATCGGCAATGCCGCGGGCCGCATCCTGTCCGGCTGGATGTCGGATGCACTCGGTCGCCTGAACGTGTTGCGACTTATGATCGGCATCTCGATGATTGCCATGCCCATTCTCTACCAAGTGGGCGGCAATGTGACGCTGCTGTACGTAACCGTGTTCGTCGTGTACTGGTGCTACGGAACGCAGCTTTCGGTGAATGGCTCGACTGCGGCGGATTTCTGGGGTACCAAGAACGCCGGCATCAACTACGGAATGCTGTTCACCGCGTGGGGAGTAGCCGGCATCATTGGTCCGCGGATCGCGGGGGTACTGTTCGACAAGTACAAGAACTACCAGATGGCGTTCTACGCGGCGGCGGTTCTGGCGGTAGTTGCCCTGATCTGCGAACTGGCAGCCAAACGCCCGGCCGTGCCGGCAGCAGCGGCGGCAGGAAAGAAGGTGCCGGCGGTAGCCTAAGGTAAGGTTCAAGAAACCGCTTCCAGGCGCCGCGCGAGAGCCCGGGAGCGCAGTACCGGCGGGTTCTTAGGGACCGAGTACGGGCCTTGATTCGACTCCGTGCTGGCGGAGAACCGCCAGTGTTGCATCACAAATTCATAAATTTAAGGGGTAACCAATATGGCGGAAATACGTCAGAAACCACAAATCGTCAGCGAAGCCACCGAGGCTCAGATTGCAGTCCATTGGCGGGAGGAGGAATATTACTATCCTTCCGCGAAATTTATCGGCCAGGCGAATCTGACCGATCCCGATGTCATCGAACGCTTCAGCGAGAAGAATTTCCCGGAATGCTTCCGCGAGTACGCCGACCTGCTGAGCTGGGACAAGTACTGGGACACCACGCTCGACACCAGCGATCCGCCGTTCTGGAAGTGGTTCGTGGGCGGCAAGATCAACGCCTCGTACAACTGCGTGGACCGGCACCTCGCCAATTACAAGAACAAAGCGGCGCTGATCTTTGTACCGGAGCCGGAATCCGAAGCGCCCGTAGCCGTTACTTATCGCGAACTCTATGTGAGAGTGAATGAATTCGCGGCGCTGCTGCGCGATTTCTGCGGCCTAAAAGCCGGAGATCGGGTCACCATCCATATGCCGATGGTCCCCGAGTTGCCCATCACCATGCTGGCCTGCGCCCGCCTGGGAGTGGTCCACTCGGTTGTGTTTGGGGGGTTCAGCGGCGAGGCTTGTGGAACGCGTGCCGCCGATTCGCAAAGCCAAGTCCTGATTACGATGGATGGTTACTATCGCAATGGCAAGCTGCTCGACCACAAAGCGGGCGCCGATATCGCGCTGGAGATTGCCAAGAAGGAAGGCCAGACCGTGGACAAGGTCCTGGTCTGGAGGCGGCACGCGGGCCAGAATGCGTCCGCTACGCCTTTTGTGAAAGGGCGCGATTTCTTCGTTGATGAAGTGCTCACGAAATACAAAGGCCAACTGGTGGCTCCCGTCCCCATGGATGCGGAGGCGCCGCTGTTTCTCATGTACACCAGCGGCAGCACCGGAAAGCCCAAAGGCTGTCAACATCGCACGGGCGGCTACCTCGCCTATGTGACCGGCACCTCCAAGTACATTCAGGACATTCATCCCGAGGATGTTTACTGGTGCATGGCCGACATCGGCTGGATCACGGGCCACTCGTATATTGTTTACGGTCCCCTGGCGTTGGCCGCTACCAGCGTCATGTACGAAGGTGTTCCCACATACCCCGACGCCGGCAGGGTATGGAGAATCGCCGAGCGCCTGGATGTCAACATCTTCCACACCTCGCCCACGGCGATTCGCATGTTGCGCAAGTCCGGTCACGATGAACCCGACAAGTACAACTACCATTTCAAGCACATGACCACGGTGGGAGAGCCCATCGAGCCCGAGGTCTGGCGCTGGTATCACGAAACGGTGGGCAAAGGTGAGGCAGTGATTGTCGACACCTGGTGGCAAACCGAAAACGGAGGATTCCTCTGCAGCACCAAGCCGGCGCTCGATCCCATGAAGCCGGGAAGCGCGGGCCCAGGCATGCCTGGAATCTATCCGGTGATCATTGACGAAAACAACCAGGAAGTCGCGGCTGGATCCGGGAAGGCGGGCAACATCTGCATCCGGAATCCCTGGCCCGGGATCATGCAAACCATTTGGGGCTCTCACGACCGCTTCGTTGCCCAGTACTACGCAAAATACTGCAAGAATCGCAACAGCAAGGATTGGCGTGACTGGCCATATTTTGCGGCGGACGGAGCTGTGCTGGCCGCCGACGGCTATTTCCGCATTCTCGGACGCGTGGATGACGTCATCAACGTAGCCGGGCACCGCCTGGGCACAAAGGAAATCGAGTCTGCGTGTCTGACGGTCTCCGAGGTGGCGGAAGCAGCGGTGGTGCCGGTGGCGGACGAGATCAAGGGCCGTGTGCCGGAAGTCTATATCGCCCTGAAACCCGGTGTTCAGCCGAGCCAGGCGATCATTGACAAAGTCAACAAGGTCATTGAAACCATGATTGGCAAGATTGCCCGTCCGAAGCATGTCCACATCGTTCCGGATATGCCCAAGACCCGTTCCGGCAAGCTCATGCGCCGTGTGCTCGCCGCCCTCTCCAACAACATGAATACTGGCGATATCACTACCCTGGCCAATCCTGACGTGGTGGAGAACATCCGGGAACTGGTTCAGGGCAAAGAGGCGGTGGCGTTGACAGACGGACCGGAGGATCTGAAAAGATTCGGGACCGAGGAGTAAAAGCTGGGAACAATTGAAAGCGAGATCAAGGGCAGACCTCGGGGAAACCCGCAGGTTTGTCCTTGTTTTTTATCCACCCGCACAGGGAACCCCTCGTTGCAAATAGCGCGGAGAAAATCGTGACTCACCAAAGACACGAAGTATCACGAAGGTGTTTCATCTCAAGAATTTCCTTCGTGTACCTTCGTGCCCTTCGTGGTTAACGGTCTTGGCATTTTGCTATAGCGCATATACCGCCGACTCATCATCCCTCTTTTTCGTTTTGAACTGATTCCGTGTATCATGCCGCTACTTCACGATAAACCGGAGAGTGCATGCGGAGACAATCACTGGCTCCGCTGCGTCAGTCGGAGCCCAATGCGGAAAGGCAAAAATTAATGGAGTGGTATTTTTTGTTTTTTTTCGTCTCCGGATTCTGTAGCGTCTTGTGCGAGCTTATCTGGCTGCGGTTGTCGATGGCGCAGTTCGGTGTCACCACCGCGCTCACGTCGATCGTCCTATCGGTCTTTATGGCAGGGCTCGGCGTCGGCTCCTGGCTAGCGGGTGCGCTGGTGCGCCGCTACGAAAGCCGCATCAGCTTTTCTCCGCTCCGCCTCTACGCCGTGCTCGAATTCATGATTGGCTTGTCCGCGCTGGCCGTTCCCGCGGAACTGATCTGGGGCCATCGCCTGCTTGAGTTGTTAGCCGATCGCGCTGCGGTATCGTCGGCCGCCTATTACTTGTTGTCGGGCCTGTGGCTATCGCTGACCATGGTGCCGTGGTGCGCGTGTATGGGGGCGACAATTCCAGTAGCCATGTTCGCAATCCGCAAGAGCCAGCAACAAGGCGATGGCCGCTCCTTCAGCTTTCTCTATCTCGCGAATGTGCTGGGCGCGATGCTCGGTTCGTTCCTTCCACTACTTCTCATCGAGCCCTATGGTTTTCATAAGACCCTTTACATCGGTGCAGCTTTGAATGTGGCCATCGCTGCATCAGCCTTCCTGGTCTCACTTAAATCAAGTAAGGATCAACCGCACGCGCCGACCGCTGCTGCTACCGTGCGTGGTGTCAGCATTGCGATGACAGCCATCGACAATCACCGAACCATTTTGCTCCTGCTCTTCACCACTGGCCTCGCTACCATGGGTATGGAACTGATCTGGATTCGCCTCTTCACACCGTATATCGGACCGGTAGTTTATTCCTTCGGGATGATTTTGGTGGCTTATCTGCTCGCTACATTTGTGGGTTCGCGAGTTTACCGCCGGTGGAGCCGCAAACACAGGCAGGAAAGCCGACTCGCCTGGATCTCTCTGGCACTGCTCGGAATTCTGCCGTTATTGACGGCGGACACGCGGGTCCCGTTGAATCTGGTGGCGAGAGTTTTCCTCGGCGTCATGCCCTTCGCCGCGATGATTGGGTTTCTCACTCCCATGCTTGTCGACCGTTGGTCGGGCGGCGATCCCGATCGCGCCGGTCGCGCCTATGCTGTCAATGTGGTCGGTTGCATTGTCGGTCCGCTGGTTGCCGGATTCCTGCTGCTGCCGCTCGTCGGCGAACGCTGGTCGGTGCTCTTGCTATCGTTGCCATGGTTCGCCATGGCCTTTCGTATTCCGCATGTTTCGGGCGCTCGATCTTTCAGTCGTGCGTTAGCCTACCTCATTGTCGTTCTGGCTTTTTCTGTTTTTCTCGCGACCCAAGATTTCGAAAACCAGTTTCCTTCGCGAAGAGTGCAGCGCGATTCCACCGCAACCGTGATCGCTTACGGAGAAGGCATGCAGCGGCGCCTTCTGGTGAATGGCATGGGGATGACCTCGCTCACTCCCATCACAAAAATGATGGCCCACTTGACCTTGGCCTCTCTCGACCACACGCCCCACAGGGCGTTAGTCATCTGTTTTGGGATGGGCACTACGTTCCGCTCGGTCGAGTCATGGAATATTTCAGGAACGGCGGTCGAACTGGTGCCGAGCGTGCCAAAAATGTTCAGTTATTACCATGCCGACGCCGCCACTGTGCTTTCGTCGCCGCTGGCGCATGTGGTCATCGACGATGGGCGCCGTTTCCTTGAACGCTCGCCCGCCAAGTACGACGCCATCATTCTCGATCCTCCTCCGCCGGTGCAGACGGCGGGTTCGAGCTTGCTCTATTCGCAAGATTTTTATACTGTCGCCAAGGCTAGATTGCAGCCAGGCGGGATTCTGCAGCAATGGCTGCCCGAGGCTGACGATGCGACGCAGGCGGCAGTGGCACGATCGATCAAGAATTCGTTTCCTTATATCCGCGTGTTTCAAGGGATGGACGGCTGGGGCTGGCATTTCCTGGCCAGCGAGCGTCCCATTCCCGTTAGGACCGCTGCCGAGTTAGTGGCGCGCATGCCGCAGGGCGCAATCGAGGACATGATGGAGTGGGGGCCTGCGAAGTCACCAGAAGAGGAGATGCAACTGCTTCTCGCTCACGAATCACCGATTGACGAAATCATCGCGCTCTCCCCGTCAACCGCACCCCTGACCGACGATCGCCCAATCAATGAATACTTTCTTTTGCGCACTCCTTTAGATAAGCTATCGGACCTGGATTAAAAGGCGCTGGAGGTCGCAACCGCAGCGAAATAAAAGAAGAAGCATTTAGCGACCGCGCCTTGCAGACTGTCATCTAAGAGAAACTGGGTGGTGGGGCGTCTCGCTTCGCTTGTCCAATCCCCCTTCCAGGCTGGGAGCGCGGTATGCTTGCTGCACAGAAGGACGCCGTATCTTCAAGTGAGATTTCGCGAAGTGAGGTTTCGCGCGAACTTATGGAGCGCTTCTCCACGGCGAGACGCGAAAGCGACGCGCTCTTCGATCTGGTGCGCGACGAGTCGTTGTATGAACGGCCGATTGCCGAGCGCCATCGCATCATCTTTTATGTAGGGCACCTCGAAGCCTTCGATTGGAACCTGCTCAATGACAATGCCGCCGGTTTCGGGCTAAGGTCAGTAAACCCCGTGCTGGATCGCCTGTTTGCTTTCGGCATCGATCCGGTTGGCGGCGGGTTGCCATCGGACGTGCCCTCGGATTGGCCGACTCTCGGAGTTGTCCGCACGTATGTCAGCGACGTGCGCCGCAATCTCGACGCAACCCTAGACAAGGCGATTCTCGATTCCGACTCGCAAGGGCGAAACGGTTTTCCCCTCACCGCTTTGCTCAACGTAGCCGTCGAGCATCGGTTGATGCATGTCGAAACGTTAGCCTACATGCTCCATCAATTGCCGCTCGACATGAAAGTGCGGCCGAGCGTTATGCAGATCGTGCCGCCATACAAGGCCAGCGGCCCCTTCGGTGCAGCCATGATGCCTGTGTCAGCCGGTCCCGCAACGCTGGGCCTGTCGCGCGACTCCGCGAGTTTTGGTTGGGACAATGAATATGAAGCGCACACTGTCGATGTTCCTGCCTTCGAGATCGATCAATATAAGGTGACCAATCGGCAGTATCTCGAGTTCATCGGAGTCCGCGGCTATGATACGCGGGATCTATGGACAGACGCTGATTGGGACTGGAAGAGCGCTAATGGAATTTCTCATCCAAAGTTCTGGGAGAAGCAGGAGAGATCTTCATCGGATCGAAGCTCGCGCCCCGGCGCATGGCTCTACCGAACGATGTTCGACAGAATTCCATTCGAGGATGCGGAGGTTCTCAACTGGCCGGTTTACGTGAGCCAGGCTGAGGCAGCCGCCTACGCGCGATGGGCAGGGAAGTCGCTTCCCACTGAAGCCGAGTGGCAGCGTGCGGCTTATAGCGCGCCAGACGGAAGCGCAAGGCCGTATCCCTGGGGCACCGAACCGCCTAACGCTAGCCTCGGCAATTTTGATCTGCACCACTGGGATCCGATGCCGGTAGATTCATTTGCGCGGAGCCAGAGCGCGTTCGGCATCCACGATATGTTGGGCAACGGATGGGAGTGGACCTCCACCGCATTTGCACCATTTGCAGGTTTCGAGCCATTCCCGTTTTATCGCGGTTACTCGGCCGATTTTTTTGACGGAAAGCATTTTGTTATGAAGGGTGGTTCGTCGCGCACCGCCTCCTGCATGCTGCGATCCACATTTCGCAATTGGTTTCAGCCGCACTACCAGAATGTGTATGTGGGCTTTCGCTGTGTAAGACGTTGAGGATCGACTAAGGGCTGTGACGGGTCGAGTAAAAGATCGTGCGGATGCTCGCCGCCGATCAAAGGGGATTCATATGCTGGTTCACGCAATCAACAACGCCGCCAATAACGCCACTTATCAATTCCCATCCGGATTCACCTCCGGCTTCGCTGCCGACGTTCGCGCCGGGCTCACGCGTAAACAGAAAGAGCTGCCGTCGAAGTATCTTTACGACGACGTGGGATCGGCGCTCTTTGAGGTGATCAGCCATCTGCCGGAGTACGGGCTTACCCGCGCCGATGAGCGCCTCTTGCAGCGGCATGCGAGCGAGATTGTCGCGCGTCTCGACGCTCCGGTCGCCGTCGCTGAACTGGGCAGTGGCAGCGGTAAAAAGACTCGCTGGATTCTGGAGGCGCTAAGCCGTTGGCAGCGGACGTTCTATTACCCGGTCGAAATCTCCCGTTCCGCCCTGGTCATGTGCGAGCGCGAACTGAGCGATATTGATTCCATCAGCATCGTTGGATTTGAGCGCGAGTATCTGGATGGTCTAGTGGAAGTGGCCGCGCATCGACAGCGGCACCAGCATTTGTTCGTGCTTTTTCTCGGGAGCACCATCGGGAATTTCGATCGTCCCGCAGCCGTGAAATTCCTGGCCGAACTGCGCCGCATTCTCGAACCCGGAGATTCGCTTCTTCTAGGAACCGATCTCGAGAAATCCAGTGCGCAATTGCTGAGCGCTTATGACGATCCAGTCGGCGTGACTGCTGCTTTCAATCTCAATCTCTTGGCGCGCATCAACCGGGAACTTGATGCGGATTTCGATCTGAGTCAATTCGGTCACATCGCAAGAATTAATCGCGAGGCCCGCAGCGTCGAAATGCATCTCCAGTCTAAGCGGCGCCAGACGGTGCACATTCCGGCGTCCGATTTGCGCGTGGATTTCCTGGAAGGAGAAACCATCTGGACGGAGAGCAGCCACAAATACTCGGCGGAGGAAGTCTTCCAGATGGCCAGCACTGCCGGTTTTCGATGCGACGCTCAGTGGATTGACGATCAGTGGCCTTTTGCCGAAAATCTGCTCACTGCGGTGTGAAGCTTATATCGCCCCCATCATCGCGGCTGTTGGGAGTTCCAGATATTAAGACCGCTGCTGTCGTGTCCCGCCACGTCCGCAGATTATTGACGCTGAGCACAATGCAGAATATGTTCGCTGGAATGAAACCGAGTTGCCCAGTCCTGACACCAATGACGCACATGATCAAGCTATTGACTGTTGCCAGCAGCCAGCCTTCCCAGCACCGCCGTCCGACCAGAATTGTAGAAGCGACCGTCAACACACATGAGAGATAATCGAGACGCAACACAGATGAAATACCCCCGTGTAATCATTCTGAGTGAAGTTGGACCGGTTTACTGTGTTCTTGTTTCATTGGTCAGGTAACGAAAGTCATACAACTGCGGAGCGCCAGTTAAGAAAACACAGGAGGCGTCAATGCCACAAGAATGCACGCACCTCGATCAAATAAAAGTAACGGAGACCGACAAGCATGTATGTGAAGACTGCATTAAGACAGGCGACACGTGGGTTCACCTGCGCATGTGCCTCATCTGCGGTCATGCTGCCTGTTGTGACTCCTCGAAGAACAAGCACGCCACCAAACATTTTCACAAAACGAAGCATCCTCTGATGCGTTCCATCGAACCCGGCGAGGCATGGGTCTGGTGCTATGTCGATGAAATCGTGGCGGACGAGCTAGCCGCGTAACGATTTCGCGACCAAAATGTGCTCTCTTGTATCTAACGTGCTTGAGCGTTGCCTCAGACTTGCTATCGGCAGTAATCTTTTTCATTCCGACTGATAGTGAAGGCCGAGCATCCAGGCTACGACCTACCATGCCGAAACCAATTTTGCTGAGCGTCGACGACGACTCCGATGTGTTGCGGGCGATCGAGCGCGACCTGCGTTCGCAATACGGAGCGGAGTATCGCGTCATAGGCAGCGATTCGCCCGAGAGCGCGTTACAACTGCTGAAGCAGCTTAAGGTGCGCAATGACAGCGTTGCCTTGCTTCTGGCCGATCAGCGCATGCCGCGAATGGATGGAGTTGCCTTTTTGCAGGAGGCGACTCAGATTTTCCCCGACGCGAAACGCGCTCTGCTCACAGCCTATGCCGACACGAATGCCGCCATCAGCGCCATCAATCAGGCCAGCATCAATTATTTTTTCCTGAAACCATGGGATCCTCCGACAGAGCATCTCTATCCGCAGCTCAACGACCTTCTCGATGACTGGCAGGCAAACTACCACCCGGCCTTTCAGGGAATCCGCGTTCTTGGCACCAGATGGTCTCCCCGCTCGTATGAACTGCGCGATTTTCTGGCGCGCAATCGCGTTCCCTACCAATGGATTGACGTCGAATATTCCGCCAATGATCCTGAGACGAAGCGCCTGGTTGAGGCTCTCGGGCCCGAGGCCGCTAGTCTGCCGGTCGTGCTTTTTCCTGACGGAACGAAACTTTTGGAGAGCCTGCCGGCCGATGTGGCGCAAAAAGTTGGCTTGCGAACTCGCGCCCAAACTGATTTCTACGATTTGGCAATTGTTGGCGGCGGCCCTGCCGGCCTGGCCGCTGCGGTTTACGGCGCATCGGAAGGCCTGCACACAGTGATGATTGAACGTGAGGCCCCTGGCGGCCAGGCGGGTATGAGTTCGCGGATTGAGAACTATCTCGGGTTTCCTTCAGGTCTCAGTGGCAACGATCTTGCACGTCGCGCCGTGGCGCAGGCGCAACGTTTTGGAGTGGAAATTCTTTCTCCGCAGGAAGCGGTCGGTGTTCGCACAGAAGGTTCGTACCGCATCATCAAGCTCGCCGACAAAAGCGAGCTCTCTTGCCACGCGCTGATGATCGCAAGTGGGGTGCAGTGGCGGAAGCTGGATGCACCCGGAATCGACCGCCTGCAGGGCGCTGGCGTCTACTACGGCGGCGGCGCGACCGAAGCTTTGTCCTGCAAGGGCGAAATGATTTACGTGGTCGGAGGCGCGAATTCTGCCGGCCAGGCAGCCATGAACTTCGCCAAGTATGCCGATCGCGTCGTCATGCTCATCCGCGGCGCGTCTCTTGCCAGCACGATGTCGCAGTATCTAATCACCAGATCAAAGAAACGCCCAATATCCAGTTGTGGCCGCAAGCCAGTATTGTCGAGGCCCACGGAGAAAGTCGTCTTGAAGAAATCTCTGTCCTCTGCTCTGATACCAACAAAGTGGAACGCGTATCGGCGAACGCAATTTTCATTTTTATTGGAGCGCTGCCCCGCACAGACTGGCTCGGAGATCTCGTCGAGCGCGACGAGCGCGGCTTTCTGCTGACGGGACCCGACCTGATTCGCGATGGAAAGCGTCCGAAGGGCTGGGCGCTCGAGCGCGATCCGTTTCTCCTCGAGACAAACATTCCGGGCATCTTTGCCGTCGGTGATGTGCGCCACGGATCGGTAAAGCGAGTCGCATCCGGTGTTGGCGAAGGATCGGTGGCAGTGCAATTCATCCATCAGTATTTGAGCAAGGTATAAATGGCCGATAAATCAGAACTGCTTCGCGTCCCCGCGTTCGCGGATTTGCCCGACGATCAACTGGAATGGTTTCTCAGCCAATCCCAGGAACTTAACTACAAAGCTGGGGACACCTATTTGCGCCAGGGCACTCCTGCGGATTCGATGTTTGTGATTCTTGAGGGGCAGCTTGAAGTCCACGGCGACATGGGCGGCGACAGTGTTTCATTTTCCCTGAAGGCGGGGGACGTTACGGGAACTCTTCCTTATTCGAGGATGACGCACTTTAAGGTGAATGGACGCTCGGTCACGGATAGTCGCGTCTTGCGATTTCCGGCGGCGCTATTTCCAGAACTGGTGCAGAAGATGCCGGAGTTGGCCAAACGGCTGGTGGGCCTGATGGCCGATCGAATCCGCGAAACCACTCGGATCGAACAGCAGCGCGACCGCTTGGCCGCTCTGGGAAAGCTTTCCGCGGGCTTGGCTCACGAGCTGAATAATCCTGCGTCTGCCGCGAAGCGAGCCACCGGCCAATTGCGCGACATTCTGAAGAAAATCAAGAATGCGAGCTTAGAACTTGGCCGTCGCGATCTCACTGCAGCGCAGAGAGCAGAAATCGAAAAATTGGAAACATCATTCATTCAGCACGACGAGCCTCCTCCTGATCCCTTGACGGCCAGCGATCTGGAAGAACAGGTTGATTCTTTGTTGCGCAGTCACGGGCTAAACGACTTGTGGCAACTGGCGGCTGATCTGGCCAAGAAGAACATCAAGCCGGAAGCGTTGGAATCACTATTTGCGGCCCTCGATGCCGATACTGCCCGTGCCGCTCTGGTGCGGATTGCCGCCTCCGTCGAGATTGCGAACCTGCTGAACGAGATCGAGAGTAGCACATCCCGAATCTCAGACCTGGTCTGTGCGATCAAGGAATACACGCACATGGATCAAGCTCCGGTGCAAAATGTCGACATCGTGAAAAGCCTGGAAACTACGCTCACCATCCTCAACCATAAGCTTAAACGCGGAGTGACGGTGCAGCGCGATTATGCGCGCACACCGTTCCTGGTGAATTCATTTGGAAGCGAACTCAACCAGGTCTGGACCAACATTATTGATAACGCTGTCGACGCCATGGGCGGCAAAGGCGAGCTGCGAGTTCGAACCTATCGCGATGATCATTGCGTGGTCGTGGAGATTGGCGACAACGGTCCCGGAATCTCACCCGAGGTCCAGTCGCACATCTTCGAACCATTCTTCACCACCAAAGGAGTCGGCGAGGGAACAGGCCTGGGCCTCGACACGGTGCAGCGCATCGTGAAAAAACACAGAGGGAATATCCAGGTCACTTCGGGGCCCGGCGACACGCGTTTTCAGGTCTGGTTGCCGCTGTCGGAAGCCTCAAGCTAAGGTGCTGAGTTGCTAGGGCAACAGGCCCAATACCCCCACGCCGCTCGTCGTGCCCACATATACTTTGCCGTTGGCAATCATCGGCGTGATGAATTTATTCCCATCGCCGAAGTTGTCACGCCCGCCTGCTGCCTGATTCGAGTTATATAACTCCACAGAGAGGTTGTTACCACTGAAAGCATGCAGCACCGCAGGCGAAGTATTTTCTGTGGCCCATAAAATCAAATTGGCTTCCGAACTGCCCGAGATACTAGGCGTAGCGCCCGGATAGCCGAACTGGGTGCCCGTCGCCGAAGACGGCGTGATATTCAGTAGTCCGCTGCCGTTGAAAGAAAAAGCCTTAATCGCGTCCCCTACAGCGCCGTAATAAATTCGCTTGCCATCAAATGCCGGCGCCGAATACACCGATCCCGCCAGCGCTCCCGTTACTTCCTGATAAATCTGACTATTATTGTTCGGGTTAAACTTCCCCATGTTTGCCCGATTCGCGAGATAGATGTTCGAGTCCTTGCCCGCGCCCACAACCAGTTCGTGGAGGACGCCGCTAGAGTCTTTGAAATTCGGAACGATCATCGCGCCGCCCGATCCCAAGTCTTCATCCGCATCCGACTCACTCACCGTGTTGTACATATTAAAGTAGTCGGAGACAGCCAGTTGTCCCTTCTTGGTTGATACCTTCATAATGGCATTCCCATAATCCCCATTCGCAGGGAAGCCTTTATCGTTGAGCGAAGTATCAAACGTTCCATTGGCATCGAGAAAATAAATGTTTCCGCTTGAGTCAGCAGCCGGACCTGCCCCAGCACCCCATATGGCACCTTCATTGCCATTCGGAGTTACATTGAGTACCGACCGCTGCGCCAGCGTTCCTTCGTTGTAACTGATGATCCAGCCGGTATAAGGTCGATCGTCGCAGTGAGAAGCCCACGTCGTATAAACGATATGGTTGACGAGTAACAACGCTGCCCGCTCCTTATACTGCTTGGGGTCGAAAACCACGTAGCCATTCTGGCTGTTATCGCCCGACCCCGGGTACTGGGCAATGATCTCCACCGGTCCGCCAAACTCTTCCGCTCCTGTTGTAATGTCGAGCGCGTGCAGGCGCTGATGATAGTTAGAGCTGGAATCCTTACTCATAGCTACGACGTAGATAGTTCCGTGCGGCCCTTCGCTAAGATCAATGACAGGAGTGGACGTAACTCCTATCTCCGGAGTAACCTGCGAGCACCCTCGGTTATCCGAGGGAACTTCGCCACTCGCGAGCATAGTTACTTGCCAGAGATTATTTCCGTTATCCGCATCAAAGCCATACACCGTGTCGTTTTCTGTCGCCACAAATAGCACGTTGTGCGTGCCGTTTCCCGGGATGCCGATATTCGGCGCATATAGAGGTTCTGCATCCACCAGTCCGTCTGTCGGGATCATGAAAAGTTTCCCAAACGTTGTGGAATTTACGTTTTTGAGCGTGAGCGTGCTCTCGATCGGGTTTCTTCCCGTCCGCAGGTTGTCGTTGTGATAAGTAAGCACGCCCCTAAAGGCCAGCGCAGCTCCCACTAATGCTTCGTAGCGGAAGACCAGAATCGATACGATCAGCAGGGCAATAGAAAGTAGAAGGACTCGCAGGGGGAGAGCTCGTTTCATCACGCACCTCGGGGAGCTGTGATCCGGAACATTAGTTCCGGATTTTGAATTAGTTGGCTAGATGCCAGAACGAAGGCGCGCTCAACAAGTTTACTCTAAACTCCAGAGAAAGGATCGACCGTGTACTCGTCCAGTAGATGGG
>PKXQ01000144.1:0-266 GCA_003132405.1 Acidobacteriaceae bacterium
TTCAGAATCCGCAGATTCGCGCTCTCGATGGGCAGAAGGCTTCGTTAAAAATCGGTGAGCGCGTGCCGGTGGCTACCGGATCGTTCCAGCCCGGCATCGGTGGCGTTGGCATCAACCCGTTGGTCAATACTCAATTTCAATATCTCGATGTGGGCGTGAACATCGACGTTACGCCGCGCGTGCATGCGGGGCGTGAAATTTCCTTGAAGTTGTCGATGGATGTTTCGGAAGTGGATTCTTACGTCAGCATCGGCGGCATCAGCCAG
>PKXQ01000144.1:273-27777 GCA_003132405.1 Acidobacteriaceae bacterium
GAAGACCAAGTCGCTCACCGGCATTCCGGGCCTCGCTTCGATTCCGTTTTTTAAATATCTCTTCGCGCAGGACACCTCCGACCACTCTGCGAACGAAGTGATCTTCGTCCTGATCCCGCACATTATCCGCGCGCCGGAATTTTCTCATGGCAGCGACGAGATGATTGACGTCGGAACGGCCAATGCGCTCTCACTGCGGCTGACTAACGCCAAGGCGCCGACGCCAGCCACTACCGCTCCGACTGGTTCGCCAACTTCGTCCGCCGTCACCCCCGCCNNCTGGATTGCCGCCGTCACCCCCGCCGCCGCAGCGGCGCCGATGCAGCCGCACGCGGCGATGCAGAGCCCGACTCCGCAGAATTTTAGTTTGTCATCTCCGACTCCGCCGAGTGTGGCTGGCGCTGGTACGGCCGGTGGCACATTCCTTTTTGATCCGCCCACTTTGAATCAGCTGAAGGGATCGACCTTCACCGTGAATGTCATGCTCTCGGGCGGCCAAAACGTTTATTCCGTGCCCGTGCAGTTGAACTACGATCCGAATAAGTTGGAGGTGGTCAACGTTTCGAACGGAGGCTTCCTCTCGCAGGATGGGCAAATCGTGACGGTGGCGCATCGCGAGGATACTACGACGGGCACGATGCAAATCACAGCCTCGCGGCCTCCGGGCGCCGGTGGCGTCTCTGGACAGGGCGCGGTCGTGACGCTCACATTCATGGCGAAAGCGCCCGGCCAGTCGGCGCTGACCATCACGCGGGGCGGAGCGCGCGATCCGGCGATGCAGCCGATTGCCATGAGTGGAGCGCAAGCGGCGATCAACGTTCAGTAGGAGTTCTCACGTCCCGGTTCTCAGTTCTCGCTTGAGATTCGGTTCGTTTTAACTGAGAACTGACGACTGAGAGCTGAGAACTGATTTATGACCCAGTCGACAATCATTAGGAGCGTGGCTTCTCGCCGCCAGCGTGGCTTCACGCTGATCGAGCTGATCGTCGCGACTGCGATCCTGGCGATCCTCGTCGGTATGGCCATTCCGGTGGCCAGAAACGCGGTGGCCCGCGAGCGCGAACACGAACTGCGCTACGACCTCTGGATGATTCGCGATGCCATTGATCGCTATAAAACCGCGGCCGATATGGGGGCGTTTCAGATCAAGGTGGACAGCCAGGGCTATCCGCCCGATCTCGATACGCTGGTTAAAGGCGTCGACGTTGCCGGCAAGAAATTAAAGTTTCTGCGCAAAATTCCTGTCGATCCCATGACTCACGATGAATGGGGATTGCGTTCCATGCAAGACGATAAAGATTCGACTTCGTGGGGCGGACAGAATATTTTCGACGTCTATACCAAGTCAGACCAGACCGCTTTGGACGGCACCAAGTATAAGGATTGGTAGATGAAATTTTCCTCCAAAGCTGGCATTTCCAAACTCAGAAATGCTGAAGCCAGTGCGCGCGAACTCCGTAGCCGCGGCTTCACGCTAATCGAGATGGTGGTTGTGATCAGCCTGATCCTGGTGCTGATCGCGATCGCGCTGCCCATGTACAGCAGTTCAATTCTGCGGGCCAAAGAAGCCAGGCTCCATCAGAATTTGACTACACTCAATAAGCTGATTCAGGAATATTCGCTCGACAAAAAGCACGCGCCGCAGTCGCTGGAAGATCTCGTGCCCGGATATATCAAGTTTATTCCGGATGACATCACCGGCACTCCGACGACATGGGAGACGGAACCGGAAGACCCGGAAAACGCCTGGGATCCGAACAATACCGGCATTGGCAGTGTGCACAGTGGTTCGAAGGAACTCTCCAGCGACGGCACCGCGTATTCGAGCTGGACGCACTGACAGTTGGGCTAAGCGGGGGCTGATTGTTTCCGTGAGAACGGCTTCCCGCCGCGCCGTATATGCATCAAAAACAATAGCGATCTCACTCGATGAACCGAAGAATAACAGGACGCAGCGCCGCACTACAGAGCAAGGGTTTCACGCTGATCGAGATGATGGTCGTGATCAGCATCATTCTTATCCTGCTCGGAGTGGGCATTCCGATTTACAGCCACAGCATCATGCGCGCGCGCGAAGACAATCTGCGTAAGAACCTGGAAACGCTGAATTACATGATCTACCAGTACGGGCAGGACAAACAGAAGGCGCCACAGTCGCTTGACGATTTGAAATCGGCCGGGTACATCAAATCCATTCCGGATGACATCACCGGCAACCCCGACACCTGGGAGATAGAACCGGGCGAAGACGTGATCCTGTCGATTGATCAAACCGAGCCTGGCGGAATCGTAGGAGTCCATAGCGGCTCGAACCAGATAGGCAGCAACGGCAAAGCATACTCGACGTGGTAAAACAGGAACCAGGTGACAGGTCGCAGGTCTTAGGTCGCAGGAAAATCGGATTTCACACAGCTGTTGACTTTGCGGACACTAAAAGGTTTTGATTTTCCCGCGACCCGACACTTGACACCTGTCACCTGAGACCGGCTTCTAGGAGGAGTTCTTGGAATCTCTCAATCGGCTGCAACCCCTGGCGCTATTGGTCATGCGGCTGGCATTGGGTGCGATCATGATCGCGCATGGCTATCAGAAGGTAGGGGGCGGCTTCCATCACCACATGGATTTTGTTGGCCACCTTGGCCTTCCGCGCTGGATGGCCTATCTCTCCGCGGGCACGGAGTTTTTCGGCGGCATTGCGATTGTGCTGGGATTGTTTACGCGTTTCTTCTCGGCAGCCTTCCTGATCGAGATGTGCATCGCCATTTGGAAGGTTCATTTCAGAAACGGCCTTACCGGCCCCGGCGGAGTCGAATTTCCCATGGCGCTGGCCACGATCGCGCTGGCGCTCGTTTGCTTTGACGGAGGACCGTGGGCAGCGACATTTAGCGGCAGATCGAGTGGGTCGAGGAAAGCGCCCAGGGGTTGAAGACGGCGGAGGGATTGCGAGAGCGAAAAGCGGTGAGCTACTAGCCGATTCTAAAATTCCGCCAGCTCTTTCATGGCCCGAAACAGGTCGCTCGCCTGCGGCAAAATCGCGTCTTCAAGAATCGGCTGATACGCCACAAACGTATCCGTAGCCGCCACCCGCTTCACGGGAGCATCGAGGTGATGAAAGAGTTGATCGGCGATGCGCGCCGCAATCTCCGCGCCGTATCCCCAGCTCAGCGAATCTTCATACGCGATGAGCGCGCGGTTCGTTTTCTTCACTGACGAAGCAATCGCATCCCAATCAAACGGATTCAAGCATCGCAAATCGATGAGCTCGACGCTGACGTGATGCTCGCGCTCCAGTTTTTGCGCCGCCTGCAAGGCCCGCGGAACCACCGCGCCATAAGTGACAACGGTGAGATCGGTGCCCGGTTGCACGACCTTCGCCTTTCCAAACGGTACGGTGTAATCCGGGCCGGGATACGGCGCGCGGCCGTAGGTTTCGCGATAGAGGCGCTTGTGTTCGAGAAACAAAACGGGATCATCGCAGCGAATCGCTGTGCGCAGCAGCCCCGCCGCATCGAGCGCGTTTGAAGGAAAAACGACGCGCAATCCGGGCGTATGCGTAAAGATGCTTTCGCCGCACTGGGAGTGATAAATCGCGCCGCCGGTTAAGTAGCCGCCGATCGCGACGCGCACCACGAGCGGCGACGAGAACGCGTTGTTCGAGCGCCAGCGCATGATCGGCAACTCATCGCGCAACTGCATCATCGCTGGCCAGATGTAATCGAAGAACTGAATTTCGACCACAGGCTTCAATCCGCGCTGTGCCATTCCGGTAGCGCGCCCTACAATATTTGCCTCGGCCAGCGGAGAATTAAACACGCGGTCGGCTCCGAATTCCATCTGTAATCCCGAGGTCAGCTTAAAGACTCCGCCTTTGCCCTTAACCTGTTTTTGCTTGAGGTAGTCTTCGCGGCTGCAATCGGCCACGTCTTCGCCGAAGATCACTACGCGCTCGTCGCGCCGCATTTCATCACGCAGCGTGGTGTTGATTAGATCGGCCATGGTCTTATTGGCAGCTGGCGAACGCCTGCCATCCGCTGCGGTCTCGTGCGGCGCGACAGCCGGGTGGGTCTCAAACGCCTCCGAGGTGGGATCCAGATCGGGCGAGTAAACGAAGTTGTAAATCGTGTCTGGCTGCGGGATCGGAGCCGCCAAGGCCCGGTCGGTATCGATCTGGAGCTGCTCGTCGACTTCCTTCTCGATCTTGTTGATGCCCTTCTCGTCAAGAATTCCCTCGCGCAACAAAAACATTTGCAGGCGATGCACCGGGTCGCGCGCCGCGTCGGCCTGGCGCTCGGTGTCGGGGCGATACAGCCGCTCGTCATCGGAGAGCGAGTGAGAATAAGGGCGAATGACATGCGCATGCACGAATGCTGGACCATGGCCCGCGCGGCAGTGGTCCGTTGCCCGCTTGAAAGCGGCGTATGCAACGACGGGGTCGGTCCCATCAATCTCTTCAAAATGAAAGTTAGGGAAGCCCGAGACGAGCCGCGAAATGTTTCCGCCCGCCGTCTGCACTTCGACCGGAACGGAGATCGCATATCCATTATCCTGCACGCAAAAAATTACCGGCAAGCGCCGGTTGGAAGCGGTGTTCAGTGCCTCCCAGAATTCGCCTTCGCTGGTGGTGCCTTCGCCGAGAGAGACATAGGTGACTTCATCGCCGTTGAATTGAACGTCTTTAAACTGACGGTAATCGCCATCGGCCTTCTGCGCCGACTTGGGATGCGCCGCAAAATAGCGGCCCGCTTCAGCGCACCCTACGGCCTGCAAAATCTGCGTGCCTGTGCAGGACGATTGCGTCACGACATTCAAATGCTTGAAAGCCCAGTGGGACGGCATCTGGCGGCCGCCGGAACTGGGGTCGTCGGCCGCGCCTACCGCGCCTAACAGCATTTCATAAGGCGTGGCGCCCAGCGCGAGACACAGCGCGCGGTCGCGGTAGTAAGGATAGAACCAGTCGTATCCAGCCTTCAGAGCCAAGGCCGCAGCGACGCCGAGAGCTTCGTGGCCAGCTCCAGAAATCTGGAAAAAGACCTTTTGCTGGCGTTTGAGCAGGATCTCGCGATCATCCACCCGCCGCGAAGTAAACATGAGCCGATAAGAATCGATAAGCTGCGAAGCCGTCAGCCCCTGATAGTTCTTGGCCTGGTTCGTAAGGTTCAGCTTGGGATCGACTTTAGTTGTGGCCATGTGTGCCGTTCACTCCAAAGAGTTCCAGCCCGGCATCATTGTAAATCAGGTGTCGGGAAAAGAAGAAAAACAGGAAAGGCAGGTGACAGGTGACAGTTGACAGGAAACCTGGCACTTGATTTTCCTGTCTTTTGCTGCCTTTCCTGATTCTCCTTTCCTGTCACCTGTCACCTGTCCTCTGATTTATCCTGATCTCTAATGATTCGCTTCTTCCGCCCCTTCGATCCTCATAAAATCCGCCTGCTGGTCTTCGATCTTGATGGAACCTTGATCGACTCGCGCCTTGATTTGATTCATTCCGTCAATGCAACGTTGCACTACCTCGGACGCCCGGCACTCGACGGCGACGTCATTGCCAGCTACGTGGGAGACGGCGCCCCAGCCCTCATTCGCCGCGCCCTCGGCGACGCCGGCAACGACAACGAAGCGTTATTACCGCGTGCGCTCGAATATTTCCTCGGCTACTACCGCGTGCACAAGCTTGACCATACCACCCTCTACGAAGGAATCCACGAAACTCTGGCCAAGCTGGCAAATTCGTCGAACGGAAACGCTTCAGCCAGCCCAAAGCGGCAAATGGCCGTGTTAACGAATAAGCCAGTCCACCCATCGCGCGATATAATTAAAGTGCTGGGCCTCGCCGAATTTTTTGTAAGTGTCTACGGAGGGAATAGCTTTTCCACCAAAAAGCCCCACCCGCAAGGCCTTCAGACAATCCTTCAAGAAACCGACGCTCGGCCCGAAGAGTCGCTGATGATCGGCGATTCGTCAGTCGATGTTCTGACCGGACGCAGTGCCGGGCTATGGACTTGCGGCGTTACCTATGGCTTTGCGCCGCATACACTAGAAAGCGTGCCGCCCGATGTGCTGATCGAAAGCCCTCGCGAGCTGGGCGAGTTGCTCGCTTAGCAGGCTGCGACTCAAGTTGCGCTTCTGGATAGAGGAACTGCTGCCGGCCACCGGCTCACTCGCCCGACTTTTCTCGCATCATCACTTTGCGCAGCGCTTCATTAATCCTTGTCTGGTAGCCGCGACCCTTCTTTTGGAACCAGGCCAGAATGTCGGCGTCGATGCGCAAAGTGATTGGCTTTTTGATCGGCCTGAAATATCGCGTCCACTCGGGGCCGACTCCGGACGCGGGTCTCTTGCGCTCGCCATAAGAGGCTTGCAGCCGGGCAATCTTTCGCGACTTGGCAGCTTTCTTTCTTTTCTTCATAAGGTGCCTATATGTATACTATTATACGTACAACGGCGCCAGTACAAATGTTCCACGTGGAACCTATCTCATAAATGCGTGGCTAATCAAGAGAATTCCTGGGGGCTGAGCCCTGCCGAGATCCGGAAGCTGAGGGGGCTGAAGACGCCTTATGGCATCCAGCGGGCGCTTGATGTCATGCCTTACCATCTGGCTGACAGCGCCTGGTCGCCGCGGCGGGTGCTGCGGGAAAATACTTCGCATTGCTATGAGGGGGCGCTGTTCGCGGCGGCGGCGTTGCGGGTCATTGGATATCCTCCGCTGATCCTCGACCTTGAGGCGGAGCACGATACCGATCATGTGATCGCCGTCTATCAGATCGACGGACACTGGGGCGCGCTGGCCAAATCGAACTATACCGGTTGCCGCTATCGCGAGCCGGTCTATCGGTCGCTTCGTGAGCTGGCGATCAGCTACTTCGATACTTATTTCAATCTGCGGGGGGAGCGGACTTTGCGGACTTTTTCACGTCCTGTGCATATGCGGCGGTTCGATTCGCTGCAGTGGATGATTACTGAGAAGCCGGTTTGGTTTGTCGCGGAGTATCTGCTGACGATCTCTCATACTCCGCTGATCACGCGGGCGCAGGCCAAGCGGCTCCATCGGCTGGATGGGCGGTCATTCCGGGCGGGGTGTCTGGAACGTGCGGCCCAAAAGGATTGACTCAGCAAGAATCTTTCACCACGGGGAGCACACAGGTGCACAGGGGAAAACTCGTGGAACTGTGCCCGCTGCTGCTTCGTAGATCAAGTATGCGCTCTGCGCTCGTCTTCTGTTTCGGCATTGCTGTTGTTATGCTTTTCTGCGCTCGCATTCTAGCTCAGGACGCGAGCTCGACCTCGCCCGTCCCTTCAACGCCAGTCGCTTCGAATCCCAAACCCATCGATCTCAAGCCTGATGCCAGCGGAGCTGTACCCATTGAACAGATACGGGAATTGCTGCGGCGCGCAGAAGAGAAAGACATTCAGAACGACAAGCAGCAGCGGGATTATACCTACGTCGAACGCGAGGAGCGTCATCACCTGGATGGTCATGGTGGCGTGACGAAGATCGAATCGCGGACCTCGGACATTCTGGAGATTTATGGTGAGCAGGTGGAGCGGCTGACGGCGAAGGAGGATAAGCCACTCTCGGCTGACGAGGCGAAGAAGGAAGACGAGAAGATTCAGAAGGCCATTGACAAACGTAGGAGTGAATCGGAAGAGGCGCGCCGCAAGCGGCTGGCGCGCGAAGAGAAAGAGCGTGAAGACGATCGCAAGTTTGTTTTGGAAGTTGCCGACGCCTTTAATTTTCGGCTGGTTGGGTGGGAAGTTGTTGATGGGCACGATACGTGGATGCTGGATGGGGAGCCGCGTCCCGGATATGAGCCTAAGAGTCGCGAGGCGAAGATTCTGACGAAGTTCAAGGGCCGCATCTGGATCGACAAAGCGGAAGCGCAGTGGGTGAAGCTCGATATTACGGCAATCGACACGATCTCGGTTGGCTTCGTGCTGGCGCGGATACACAAGGGCACGCGGGTGCTGGTCGAGTTGACACAAGTGAATGATGAAGTGTGGCTGCCGAAGCGTGTGCAATTGCACCTCGATGCGCGGGTGGCGCTGTTTAAGAGTTACGACGAAGATGTGGAGCAAATGTATAGGAACTACAAGAAATTCCGGACGGATACGAAGATCATGGTGGTGGGGGGAGAGAACAAGCAATGAGGGACGAAATTCGCCAACCGAATTGTCCCAGCTTTGATTGACTTGCCGTTGGATCAGCCATTCCGCTTCGCTGACCGACACAAAAATCACTCTAATCGCATTGACTGAAATGTGCTGAACGTGTAGGCTGCGCACTCGATGTTGATCGCATTTCTCACTCACATTTAGGGGAAGGAATACAGCGTGGGCTTTTTGCGTCGCCTGGGATTTGTATTGCTCGTTTTAATTTCGGGGAGGTTGGCGGTTTGTGCTGAGAATTCGGCGTCGGAATTGCCGGTAGTTATGGCGAACGACAATCGCATTGCCGCTGGGCAGCTTAAGGATGGAGTCCTGGAATTGGAACTCGATCTGCGGCAGGGGCGCTGGTATCCGGAGGACGAAACTGGGCAGTATCGTGATGTTTATGCTTTTGCCGAGCAAAGGCGCGGGCCGCAAAGTTCTGGGCCGCTGATACGTGTTCCGCAGGGGACGCAGATTCGCGCCAGCATTCATAATGCGCTGCCGGTGGCGGCGAAGATTTTTGGATTGCATCGCCATCCGGGAGATGCGAAGGACGCGCTGACGCTGGCGCCGGACGAAACGCGGCAAGTGCAATTCGTCGCGGGCGAAGCTGGGACGTATCTGTATTGGGCCACTACTACCGACAAGAGCGGCAAGTTTGGGAAGGATCCGGAGAACTTGCTTTCCGGGGCTTTTGTCATCGACGCGCCGGGGAACAAGATGGACGATCGCATTTTCGTGATCGGAATTTGGTCGAAGGGCACGACGCCCGCGGACTTTGAAGAAATCGAATCGATTAATGGCAGGAGCTGGCCCTACACGGAGCGCCTGACATTGAAGCTTGGCGAGACGGTGCACTGGCGCGTGATCAACGCGTCGGCGAGTGCTCATGCCATGCATCTTCATGGTTTCTTTTTCACGGCCGCGGCAACGAGCGCGCGGAAATTGCAGTTGGTGATCTCGGACAATCCGGGGAAGATTCCGCTCTACAAGCTTGAAGTGAACGATCCGCTGAAACCGGCGGAGGGCGACGAGAAAAAGACAGTGAGTTTGCTGGGGCCTCCGATCGTGCTGACGCGCGGCGAAGCAGCGGAGATAGAGGTGAAAAACCAGAGCAGTAATCCGACGGTGATTCACTGGCACGGAATAGAGC
This sequence comes from Acidobacteriaceae bacterium, assembly GCA_003132405.1. Classification (GTDB taxonomy): domain Bacteria; phylum Acidobacteriota; class Terriglobia; order Terriglobales; family Acidobacteriaceae; genus Acidiflorens. Next base: position 9,572 of record PKXQ01000144.1, read on the forward strand.
TGGAGAATTATTTCGATGGGGTGGACGGGTGGACCGGCGCGGGCGGGCAGACGACTCCACCGATTCCTCCGGGAACGTCGTTTGTGGCGCGCATGACGCCGCCGCGGGCGGGAACGTTTATCTACCACACGCATTGGCACGACAGCGTGCAGCTGCGGAATGGAGTGTATGGGCCACTGATCGTGCTGGAGCCGGGACAGAAGTACGATCCGGAACACGATCAGACATTTGTATTCAGCATCGGGAAGTATGAGCCGTTTGGCTTTTTGCTGCTGGTGAATGGCAGCCCGCAGCCGAGTCCGGTGGAGTTGCACACAGCAACGCGCTATCGGCTGCGGCTGATTAACATCACTTCGAATTCGGTCGATCTGCGGGTACGTCTTAACAACCAGGGAGCGCCAGCGAAGTGGAAAGTGGTTGCGAAGGATGGCGCGGATCTGCCTGCGGCCCAATTGAAATCTTGTGACGCTGAGATGGGAATTGCGGTCGGCGAGACCTACGATGTGGAGTATCAATCGGACGGCGCGGGGCAGGCGGACATGGTGGTTTGGGATCCAATTTTTTACCCGCCGGTCACAATGAGGCTGCAGTTCCTGGATGTGAAGGCGGAGGTCAGGTAAGGCTGGCGCGATCGACGCGCGACGATCAATGCGAAAGATCAGAAGTGCGCGCGATGCTCGAAAATCAAGCTGAAATCGCACGAAGATCACTCCCGTTCGCGACGAAGTGAAAGAAGCGAATGGTCGTAGATTCAGCGGGTTGCGCGCCCGTCCAAGTACTTCCGTACCGTCTCTAGTACCTTAGTTACTCGGGGTTGGGTGACCAGAGCTTAATGCGTGGCTTGACTACTACCCGTAGTGTTAATTCCACGACAAATCACAATATGTAGAGATCGTTTGTAAGTCCGCAATTTTCGCAATCCAGAAGAAACCCATAAAACCCAATAAAACCGAGATATTCGCGTTGAGATGCCCTTGCTTCCGGTTGAGATATGCTCAGCACACCAACAACACAAGCACGCACAGGAAACATTAATGGCCGACTCGCGAGAAGTGATGAATATTCGCCAAGCTTCGCAGTATCTGGGAGTGAGTCCGGACACGCTTTACAAATACGTGAACGAGCAGAAGATTCCGGCCTTCAAGTTGGGCAACCGCTGGCGCTTCAAGAAATCGAAGATCGATCAGTGGATGGAAGAGAAGTCGATGGAGACGGAACCGCAGGGCAAGAAAAAAATCAAGGCAGCGATGAAGGCTGCCGGAACTCCGTAAACGAACTTCGCAGGCTAAAGAGGCAAACATGTTTGGAATGGGATCGAAAACGATAGTGGGTCTGGATGTAGGTTCATCGAGCATCAAGGCCGTCGAGCTCAGGAGAACACGGACGGGAATCGAAGTGGCGCATCTCGGGCTCGAGCCGATCGCGCCAGATATCGTTGTCGATTCGATGATCGTCGATTCGGGCACGGTGTCGGCAGCCATCGCGAAGCTGTTTACGGACACGATGATCAAGTCGAAGGCGGTGGCGACCGCGGTCAGCGGACACTCGGTGATCGTGAAGAAAATTTCGCTGCCCTCGATGAGCGATCAGGAGCTGGCCGAGACGATCCAGAAAGAAGCGGCGCAGCATATTCCGTTCGACCTGGCCGATGTGAATCTCGACTATCAGATTCTTTCGGACGATGCGAGCAGTCCGACGATGGACGTGCTGCTGGTGGCGGTGAAGAAAGACAAGATTCTGAACTACACCAACGTACTCTCGATGGCGGGGAAGACTCCGGCTATTGTGGATATCGATGCGCTGGCTTTGCAGAATTGCTACGAGTTCAACTACGAGCCGGCGCCGACACAGGTGGTGGCGCTGCTCAACCTGGGCGCGAGCGTGATGAACATCAACATCGTCAAGGGCACGACACCGCTTTTTCCGCGCGACGTTTCGGTCGGCGGGCACCAATACACCGATTCGCTCCAGAAGGAACTGGATTTGAGCTTCGACGATGCGGAATCGCTCAAGCTGGGCCACAAAGTAGGCACGGTGCAGGACGATGCGAAGACGCCGATCCTGCAACAGGTGACGGAAATTATCGTGCTTGAAATTCAGAAGACGTTCGACTTCTTCCGTGCCAGCGCGGCGGGCGAGCACATCGAGAAGATTTATCTGGCGGGAGGATCGGCGAAGGTTCCGGGACTGGTGGAAGCGTTGCGCCAGGAGTTCTCGATGCCGGTCGAATTATTCAATCCGTTCCAAAAAGTTCTGGCGCCGGCGGAAGGCGCCGGGGCGGAACTGGTCGAACAGAACGCCGGCCAGCTGGCGGTGGCGGTGGGTTTGGCCCTGAGGAGCTTTGAAAAGCTATGATCCGAATCAACCTGTTGGGGTCTCCTAAACCGAAAGGCAAGAAAGGCCCGGCCTTCAACATGCCGAGCTTCGATCTCGGCAACCTGGGCGGACCGGTGCTCCAGGTGGCGGTGGTCTTGCTGATTGCGGGCGCGGTCAATTCGGCCTACTGGTACCAGCTCGATCGGGAAAAGAAATCGATCGACGTACAGGCGCGCGCTGCGGAGCAGAAAAATCGCACTCTGGCCGACATCAAGGTCAAGTATCTGGAGCGGCAGAAGCAAGCCGAATCTTACAAGCGGCGGGTCGATGTGATTGACGAGCTGCGCAAAGATCAAACCGGCCCCGTCAGCCTGCTGTCGATGATTGCCGACACAGTCAACGGCACCGAGGCGGTCTGGTTGAACAGCATGCAGGACCAGGGGCCGAATGTGGCGATCGATGGGACGGCGCTGTCGAGCGATGCGGTAGCCAACCTGATTTCCAACCTGCAGAAGACCGGTTACTTCCGCAACATCGAGATCAAAGAAAGCTATCAGGACGAAACGATAAAGGACATGCAGGCGTTCCAGTTCACGCTCACCTGCGAAAAGGCGAAGTCGTAAAGGCGGAACCTCTTATGAATCTTGGCGAATTGACAGGGATGAAGCTGCTGGGCGTGCTGGTGCTGGGGGCGGCCGTGATCACGGGCGGTCTCTTCTACACAGTGTATAAGACGCAGCGCGACCAGAACGACGCGGCGCGGGTCAAGCTGCAATCCAAATTACGAGAGAATGCGGAACTTGAGGCCTACAAGCCGAAACTGGCTGATATGGACCGCCAACTGGCCAGCTTGAAGCAGCAACTGGAAATCGAGCGGCGCATTGTGCCCGATGAAAAAGAAATCGACAATTTCATGCGCATGGTGAGCGGAGAAGCGCGCAAGTCGGGCGTTGAAATCCGCCGCTACACGGCGAAGCCGTACGTCGCGAAAGAGTTTTATACGGAAGTGCCGTTCGAAGTGGAGCTTGACGGCCCGTATTACTCAATGCTGGGGTTCTTCGACCGGCTGGGAAAAGTGGAGCGCATCGTGAACGTTTCGAATCTGGCGGTATCGACCACACGCAAGCCGAGCGATGCGAAGGCGAAGCATACCTATCAATACGCGCCGAGCGAGAGTGTGGTGGCGACTTGCCTGACCACAACATATTTCAGTCATGACCTGGATCCGGGCGCGCCGGCGGCAGCTGCAAAGCCCACGGCACCGGCGAAGAAGTAAGGGGGACAGGATGAACAGGAAGCCAGCAATCACGATTAAGACGGCAATACTGGTTTCGGCGCTGGCCGGGGGCATGGTCTGGGCGCAGAGTCCCAGCATTATCCAGAACACGCGCAACACCATGAACGCGGTGTCGAGCAAGAACACTGCGGCGTCGAATGAAGCTCTGGAACAAGCCGCTCCGGCAACGACCAGCACGATACACGCTCAGGCGGCGCCGATGAAGATTGCGACGGGCGCCGGTCCGATGAGCGCAAAGCATTCGGGTGCCCGAAAGCCGGGCGCGAGACATGTGGCGATCCTTGGGACGCGGCCGAGCGCAGCGCTGAAGGCGGTTGAAGCTCCGAAGGCTCCGGTGGCCGAAGCCGAACCCGCGAAAGGTGGGGCAGAAGGCGTGCCGGCAGAGGCAGCGGAGACTGAGCAGCCAGTGACGCCGGACAGCATGAACAGCGCGAACGGACGGCGTGATCCTTTTCTCAGTCCAGTGGTGAGTCATGCCGGCGGTTCCGGATGCAGCACCGGCAAAAAGTGTCTGGAGATCGGCGCCATCAACCTGCGCGGTGTGGTGCGGTCGCAAAACGGATTCATCGCGGTGGTCAGCAACGGCCTGAATAAGGCTTATTTTCTTCGGGAGAACGATCCGGTGTTCAACGGCTACGTGGTGAAGATCACGGGCGACTCTATTGTTTTCCAGGAAACGCTGCAGGACCGGCTGGGCAAGAGCTTTACGCGGGAAGTGGTGAAGAAGATTACGACTCCGGCGGTGTAGGGCTGGGGACAAAAGATCGAGGCAATATTTCAGGAAACAGATTCCAGGAAACACATGGGGGCGAAATGGCCTCGCATGAGGAGACAGGGAAATGCGAAAGCAACTGCTGGGACTCACGGTTTCGCTGCTAGCGTTCGTTCTGATCGCGGCTGCGGTTGACACGACGGGCAAAGAGGTGGCGGCGAGCGCTCGCTTGCAGAGGCTCGAGGTCGCGCACAGCCAGGACGGATTGCGGGTGGAGTTCAGAGCGACGGGCCAATTAGCGCCTAAAGTGACGACGCTCGAGTCTCCGGCACGCATCGTCGTCGACTTTCCCAACACGGTGATGGCGACGGGACAGAGCCGCATCAACGTCGGCGCAGACGGCGTGAAAGACGTGCGCGTTGGCATGAGCGGCGGAGTTTCGCCGAGCACGCGCGTTGTGGTCGATCTGGCCACGAGCGATTCCGCCGGCCGCCAGCATGAGCTGGTCGCGGGCCCGGACGGCAGCGTCATCCTTACGATTCATAACGCAGTCGTGGCGCATCGCCAGACGGTGACGCCGGCCGTGAAGCAAGTAGCGGCGACGACCGCGCCGCAATTGACGCCGGTTTCGGCTCCCGCAACCTCGACTCCCGTCGCGTCCTTAGTAAATCTGACTCCGACTGCAACCGCAGCGGCCGTTGCGCCGACTTCTACTCCGGCAGCGAGCCCGGACAAGCCCGCGGACTTTGCTTTTATCGAGCCCAAGTTCACGGCAAAGAAGGATGACAACGCCCAGCCGGCACCCTCCGAACCGGCGGCGAAATCGCAGGAAGCAGCCAGCCGTTTTGCCGACAAGACTGCGGCAGAACTGGTCGCGACCAACAGCAATGCAGCTTTGGGCCAGGCGGCGGGCAGCTCCCCTGCACCGATCACTCCCGCTGTCAATTTGGCCGCCGAGCAAAAGGTTCAGATGGAGCAGAAGCCGGCCGACCGCGGAGCAAAGTATACGGGCGAGCCGATCTCGGTCAACCTCAAGGATGTGGACCTGAAAGATTTCTTCCGCTTGATTCACGAGATCAGCGGATTGAATGTCGTGCTCGATCCCATGATCCATGGCAACCTCACGATCGTGCTCGATGACGTGCCGTGGGATCAGGCGCTGGACATCGTGCTCAAGAACAACGATCTTTCCCGCCAACTGGACGGCAACGTACTGCGGATCGCGACGGTTGAAACGCTGCGCAAGGAAGCCGAGGGGCGACGCGCGCAGATCGATGCCGAGGCGCTGGCAGTGGATAAAGTCAGTATCACGCGCTTCCTGAGCTACGCGCACGCCAAGGATCTGTTGCTACCGCTCAAGAAATTCCTGAGCCAGCGCGGCGACGTAGTCGCTGACGAACGCACCAACGCGATTATCGTCAATGACATTCCCGCGGTGCTACCGCAGATCGACCGCCTTATCCAGCAGATGGACCGCAAGACGCAGGAAGTCGAAATTGAAGCCCGCGTCGTGGCGGCCACTCGCAGCTTCGCGCGCGACATCGGCGTGCAGCTCGGCCTCGGTTGGGGAAATGGCACGACCGGCGTTGGCGGCGTAGGCGGGGTTGGACAATCGCCGATCGTTGTCGGCGGCGGCTCGGTACCGAATCCTCTATATCCGGTTGGTGGCACGCCCTCGACCGGAACTACGGTTCCTCTGTTCTCGAACCTGGGCGCAGTTGGACCGACCAGCGGCCTGCAATTTGTGAACGCGACGAACAACATGCGGATCGACATGATTCTCACTATGGCTGAGTCGCGCGGTTTGCTGAAGATTCTTTCGCGTCCGCGAGTCGTCACCCAGAACAACATTCAGGCGATAGTGAAACAAGGCGTGAAGATTCCGATCATGACTGCGGCGTCGATTGGTTCTCCGGCGACTGCTACTTACGTCGATGCTTTTCTGCGGTTGACCGTAACTCCGCAGATCACGTCGGAAGGAACGATCTTCCTCAACGTGGATGTGGAAAACACTCTGCCTAACTTTGGCCAGGTGGACTCACTGGGCAATCCGGAACTGATCACCCAGCAGGCGACCACACAAGTGCTGGTAACGGATGGCGGCACAGTGGTGATTGGCGGCGTGATCCAGACCAACAACTCGCTCAATGTCTCGCAGGTGCCTCTGCTCGGCGATATCCCATACCTTGGTTACCTGTTCAAACATCGCACCGTGAACACCACAAACCAAGAACTGATTTTCTTCATCACTCCGCGCATCATTCAGACATAAGTCAGAAGTAAGCGCGGAGTCAGAGCAGCTATAGCCGCCGGCCTTCTCGGAGAACCCGCCGAGAGACTGGCGGCTTTTGCTATTTGGGTGACAGGTGACGGGTGGCTGGTGGCAGAAAAAGCAAACCAGTCTTTTGCCTCTCCTGTCCTTTGCTTTTCCAGCTCTTTGCTTTTCCTGTTACCTGTCACCTAAGACCCTCCTCCTGCTTCTTGCTACACTCCTGGCATGGATCACGCGGGCCGCTTGCGTCGACTTCTCTCTGGGCTTGGTGAGAATCGGCTCGATTCTTTGCTGGTAACGCATCTTCCTAATGTTCGCTATCTTTGCGGATTCACTGGTAGTGCGGCTGCTCTGCTGGTCTCGGATCGGGGATGTATCCTTTTTACCGATGGACGGTATCGGACGCAGGCCAGGGAAGAGTTGGCGGATGCGAAGGTGCGCAATGTGCGCATTGTGATTGCTCGCAAGTCTCCGCTGCTGGGGGCTGCTGAGTGGCTGGCGGCACCGCGAAGCGGATCGGCGGCAGTATTCGTGGGCATCGAACCGGAATCAATCACTGCCGGCATGCGCGATCGTTTGGCGTCGGTGCTGAAAGGGAAGACGCGGCTTCGTTCTGCGCCTCCGCTGGTGGAGCGGGCTCGCATGGTCAAAGACGCTGACGAGATTCTGCTCATACGGCGCGCAGTGGAATTGGGCGCGAGTTTGTTTCGAATTGCACGCGAGACCATTCGTCCCGGCGTAAGGGAAGTGGAAGTGGCCGCTGCGATGGAATATGAGGCGCGGCGTGGCGGCGCTGAGGGGATGTCCTTCTCGACCATACTCGCCTCCGGAAAACGCTCGGCGGTTATACATGGGCGGGCATCGGAGGCGCGGGTTCCGCGGCGTGGGTTCGTGGTGTGCGACTTTGGTGTTATACTCGCCGGTTATTGCTCGGATCGCACACGCACTGTGCACGTGGGGCAGCCCCCGTGGGAAGCGCGGTATCTGTATGAGGCCGTGCTGGAAGCGCAAGAGGCGGCGATTGCGGCTGTTCGCCCGGGAGCGACTGCGGCTGCGGTCGACGGAGCCGCGCGGCGGGTACTCCGCCGGCGAAAGCTGGCGCGCTATTTTACTCATTCGACCGGCCATGGTTTAGGATTGGAAATACACGAGGCGCCGAGGCTGGCTGCCGGACAAAGCATGAAGCTGGAGCCGGGAATGGTGATTACGATTGAACCTGGCGCGTATGTGCCGGGGAAGTGGGGGGTGCGGATCGAAGATGTGGTAGTGGTGACGTCTTCGGGCTGCGAAGTTCTGGCGCCCGCTGATAAAGAAAAAGAGTTGGTTGTGATTTAGCAGGCTGCGGAAAAAACGTCGATGCATCGAAAGCGACGGTTGAAGTCGAAAGAATTGTAGTATCGCTGAAGCGATACCCTGATACGAAATGGGCATCATAAGGATGCCGTGAAAGTTAAGCGAACCCGCCTTATACATGAATCAAAAAGAGCTGAAAGAACTCATAGAGTTCTTAATCGAAAAGGACATTGCTGAATTTGAGCTGGAGCGCGGCGATGTCAAAGTGAAAATCAAGCGCGCGGCCGAGCCTCCACCGGCGCCCGATTCACGCTATATCGCCATGCAGCCCGCGCCGGTCGTTTTTTCTGGGGCTGTTTCTGGGGCTCCAGCGGCTGCCGGTCCTATGCCCGCCCGAATGGATCTGGCGCCGAGTTCTGCCGCTCCCGAACCTCACGAAGGCTTGCACATTGTGAAGTCGCCCATCGTCGGCACATTCTACGAATCGCCCTCGCCCGGATCTCCGCCTTTCGTCAAGGTGGGCGATACGCTCGAAGTAGGGCAGGTGTTGTGCATTGTGGAAGCGATGAAACTGATGAACGAAATCGAATGCGACGTAGCGGGAGAGTTGGTCAAAAAGCTCGTCGCCAACGGCCAGCCCATCGAGTACGGACAGGAACTGTTCGCCGTTCGTCCGAAATGAAGCCATCGGGTCATCGGTCAGCGAACGAATAGAGTGGACCCGAACAGATACATTTTCCGCGAAACAAATCATGTTCAATAAGATTTTAGTTGCGAATCGCGGCGAGATTGCGCTGCGCGTCATTTGTGCGTGCAAGGAGCTGGGCATACGCTCGGTGGCGATCTACAGCGAGGCGGACCGCAATTCGCTCCATGTACGCTTTGCCGACGAAGCGATTTGCATTGGGCCGCCGCAATTGGCGCAGAGTTATCTCAATGTTCCGGCGGTGATCAGCGCCGCAGAAATCGCGAACGTCGATGCCATTCATCCTGGCTACGGCCTGCTTTCGGAAAACGCCAACTTCGCCGAAGTGTGCGAGGCTTCGCAAATCAAGTTCATCGGGCCGCCTCCCGAAGTCATACGGCTGATGGGTGAAAAAGAAAAAGCCCGAGCGGCAATGAAACAGTATGGCGTGCCGATCGTTCCCGGGTCGGATGGCGTGGTCGCGTCGGCTGAAGAAGCTCTCGAGTGGGCGCGACAGATTGGCTTTCCTGTCATTGTGAAAGCCACGGCGGGCGGCGGCGGGCGCGGCATGCGCATTGTGCGCAACGAAGAGGAATTGCCGGCGCTCTATCGTCAGGCGCAATCGGAGGCTGCGGGCGCCTTTGGCAATGGGGATCTTTATTTGGAGCGCTATGTTGAGAATCCGAGGCATATCGAATTTCAGGTGCTGGGCGACGAGCATGGCAACGTCGTGAGCCTGGGAGAGCGTGAGTGCTCGATTCAGCGGCGTCACCAGAAGCTGCTGGAAGAGTCGCCGTCGGTGCGGATGACGTCCGAACTGCGCAAGGAAACAGGGGACATGCTCAGCAAGACGCTGAGCGCGGTCGGCTATCAGAATGCTGGCACCATCGAATTTCTCATGGATCAGCAGCGGCGACTTTATTTCATCGAGATGAACACTCGCATACAGGTGGAACATCCGGTCACGGAAATGGTCACGGATGTTGACCTGGTGAAGAGCCAGATCATGATCGCGGCGGGAGCCAAGCTGAGCGACGTGTTGCAAGGGCCGATCGTGCATCGCGGCCACGCGATCGAGTGCCGTATCAATGCCGAGCATCCGGAGAAGTTCACGCCTTCGGCGGGCAAGATTACGACGTTCAATCCGCCGGGAGGGACGGGTGTGCGCATCGACACGGCGGCGTATGCCGAGGGCACGATTCCTCCTTATTATGATTCGCTGATTGCGAAGCTGGTGGTGCGCGGGAAAGATCGCGCCGAAGCCATCTCACGCATGAGCCGGGCGCTGGGAATGTTTATCGTGGAGGGAATTTATACGACGATTCCGCTGCACCGGAGGATACTGGCGGACCCCGAATTTCGCGCGGGGAATTTCGATACGGGATTTATTGAGAGATTTTTGGCGAAGAAGTAAGCTGCGAGGCAAACGAGTAACACAATCATGACGGAAAAGATCCTGCGCAGCGGCTCCAAAGGCAATTGGCCGATGCACGTCACGCTCGTTGCGTGGGCAATTGTAGCGGTCTCTTTGGAACATTGGTTTCCCGGCTGGGGTGTGCCTGTCGGAATCGGTGGATTGGTTGTTGGCCTTGCTATCTATGCTAGTAAGAGACTCTGGTATAGGGTCTGGTTTTGGGAACAATCGCGATTTGGGCTGTGCTTCAGGTTCCCCTGATGATTCACGTGCAGCCTTCGATTGATCGGTTTAAATTGCTGTTCAGCTTTCCACTCGCGATTGTTGACTTTCTCGTACTTGCGGCGATTCTCCAGGCCCTGTGTTTGATATTCAGGGTGGATAAGATCAACTTGGATGCTTTCAAACCGAGACGGTGAAATTTTCGCCATCTAAGCTGCGTCTCTACGGTTACTTTCATGTTGCAACTTCCCCGACTCTATCCGATTCTTGACCCAGCGTGTTTCGGCGATTCTGCGGAAATGTTGGCCGCGGCGGAGGAACTTGCGGAAGCCGGAATCACGCTGCTCCAATATCGCAACAAGGCCGGCAATGCGCGATTGATGCTGGAGGAAGCGCGCCAGCTTAAGGCGCTTCTCGGAACCAACGTCAAACTGATCATGAACGATCGCTCCGATTTATGTCTTGCGGCGGCCTTTGACGGAGTGCATGTTGGGCAAGATGATCTCTCGGCTGAGTCTGCGCGGCGCATCATTGGCGCCGCTCGATGGTTGGGAGTATCGACTCACAATCCGCAGCAGCTAGCCGAAGCCGATAAGACTTCTGCCGACTATCTCGCTATTGGGCCGATCTTCGCGACCAATAGCAAAGCCAATCCTGATCCAGTTGTCGGACTCGAAGGACTGCGCCGGGCGCGGGAACTTACACGCAAGCCGCTGGTCGCGATTGGCGGCATTACTCGCGCTAACGCACGTTCTGTCATTGATGCCGGGGCAGATTCCGTCGCGGTGATATCTGACTTGTTACGGGATCCCCGCGAATCAGCAGAAGAATTTTTCAGAATTCTGGGGTAAAGTGGAACCCACTCATTCGCAAAGGGCGCGCGTAAGTGGGGCACGCGATTTTTGTTGGGGCACGTGATTTTTCAGGAGATTTGTGAGTACTGACGTCCAACTTCCCAAGCGATCACCGGCTCTCAGCGATTGGGAGCGGCATACCCATCAGGATCAGGAACTCGTCAAAGGCCTCGGGCTGACCAGCGCGACCATGCTGGTGATGGGGTCGATGATCGGCTCGGGCATTTTTATTGTGTCGGCGGAGATTTCTCGCGAGGTTGCTTCGCCGGCGCTACTGATTGGCGCATGGGTCACTACCGGTTTTCTGACGATTGTCGGCGCGCTTACTTATGGCGAGCTGGCGGCTATGATGCCGCGGGCGGGTGGGCAATACGTTTATCTGCGCGAGTCGCTTGGGCCGCTTTGGGGATTTCTCTACGGCTGGACCTTGTTTCTCGTGATTCAGACGGGCACGATTGCCGCGGTGGGCGTAGCTTTCGGCAAGTTTCTGGGAATTTTCTGGCCGGCAATTTCTTCGACGCATTGGATCGTCCATCTGTGGAAGGTGCCGAAATTTGCGATTGGGCCGATGCTGCTTGGCGGCATGGATGTCGGACTGAACACGCAGAACCTGGTTGCCATCCTGGTAGTGGTTGCGCTTTCGATTATTAATATTTTTGGGGTGAAGACGGGCGCAGTTATTCAGAATATTTTTACGACCGCGAAAGTTTCGGCGCTGCTCGGTCTGGTCATCTTCGGAGTGCTTCTTGGTCGCAATGCGCGGGCAATTGCCGCCAACTTTGGCGCAAATTTCTGGCACAACGCTGGTCTCGGTACCATGCACGACGTGGGCGGAATGGGTGCCAGCGTGCTGGTATCGACACTGACGGTGCTGGCGATTGCGCAGGTCGGGTCGCTCTTCTCTTCGGACGCATGGAATAACGTTACCTTCACCGCCGGAGAGGTGAAAAATCCGAGCCGCAATCTTCCGCTATCGCTGGCGCTGGGTACGGGCGTCGTGATTGCGCTGTATATTGCGTGCAACTTTGTTTATCTGAGCGCGCTGCCGCTGGCGGGCAGTCCCAACGGAACGACACTGCTGGAACGGGGCATACAGTATGCGACGGAGGAGCGCGTCGCCACTGCGGTTATGACGCAGATGTTTGGTTCTCTCGGTGGAGGACTGATGGCTGTCGCCATCATGGTATCGACCTTCGGCTGCGCCAATGGGTTGATTCTTTCTGGTGCGCGCGTTTATTACGCGATGGCTAAGGATGGGTTGTTTTTTCGCAGCGTTGCCCGGTTGCATCCTGGATACAAAACGCCGGCGGTTTCGCTGATGGTGCAGATGGTGTGGACGTGCGTGTTGTGCATCTCTGGAAGCTACGGTCAGTTGCTCGACTACATTATTTTTGCGGTGCTGGTGTTTTACGTGCTCACGATCTTTGGACTATTCGTTTTGCGGCGCACGCATGCTGAGGCGGAGCGTCCTTATAAAGCCGTCGGTTATCCGATTTTGCCGGCGGTTTATATCGTGATGGCTTTGTTTATAGACATTGTGCTGTTACGCTACAAGCCGCAATATACTTGGCCGGGGCTGTTTATCGTGCTGCTGGGCATTCCGGTTTATTACATCTGGCGGCCGCGCGGCGAGACGGCTTAGATTGAACTCCGAGTTTGACTAAACTAGTCCTAAGTAAACAGGAGAGACGCTACGGATGACTGATCTCTTTGCGAAAAAGCCGCTTAATTTGCTGATGGAGGAGGCGCGAGAGACGGGCTCGCATAGTCTGAAGCGCACGCTCGGCGTGTTTCAGTTGACGGCGCTCGGCGTGGGCGCGGTCATCGGAGCCGGAATCTTCGTGCTCTCCGGGTTGGGCGCGCACTACGCTGGGCCGGGACTGATGTTGTCGTTTGTGCTCTCCGGCCTCGGTTGCACGTTTGCAGCGCTTTGCTATGCGGAGTTCGCGGCCATGATTCCGTTGGCGGGCAGCGCATACACCTATGCGTACGCTACGCTGGGCGAGATTATTGCCTGGATTATCGGATGGGACCTCACGCTTGAATACGCCATGGGCGCGAGCACGGTGTCGTCAGGATGGTCGAATCACTTCATCGAACTGCTTAATATTTTTCACATCAAGATGCCGTTGTGGCTGGCCTATGACCATTGGACTGGACTCGATCAGGCGGAAAAGATAGTTGCTCGGCAGATGGCGACAGCATCCGATTCTGCGCTTGTGCCGGGTACACAGGCGTTTCTGGATAAGGTGACGGCGATCATGGGAGCGCAATCGCCGGAACTGGTGCAGAAAGGTCACGATCTGCTGAACGCGCCTCACATGTTTGGATCTGAGATTGGCTTTAACCTGCCCGCCTTCGTCATTGCCCTGGTGATCACGGCGATTCTGGTGATTGGTATTAAAGAGAGTGCTCGTTTTAATGCAACCATCGTCACGATCAAAGTAGCAGTGGTTTTATTTGTTATCGGGCTGGGCATACGTTACATCAGCGCAGCCAACTGGGGATCGGATTGGGCGAGTTTTGCGCCATACGGATTTTCTGGAATTGGGGCCGGAGCTGCCTACATATTCTTCGCTTACATCGGGTTCGATGCGGTTTCGACTACGGCGCAGGAGGCGAAGAATCCGCAGCGTGATCTTCCCATCGGCATCATTGCTTCGCTCTTGGTATGTACAGTATTGTACATTGCGGTCGCGGCGGTTCTGACGGGTATGGTGCCGTGGCGAGAAGTCAACATCGAAGCGCCGATTGCGCGCGCCTTCCTGGACCGCGGGCTTGTCGGTGCCTCCAATATCATTACGCTCGGGGCGCTGGCCGGCCTTACCAGCGTGATGCTCGTCATGCTTCTGGGGCAGACTCGTGTGTTGTATTCGATGGCCAATGACGGGCTTTTGCCCAAGAAATTCTTCGCTGATATTCACCCGCGCTTTCGGACGCCGTGGAAGAACACCATGCTCGTCGGCTTGCTGGCGGCCATTGTGGGTGCGCTGACTCCGATCGATGACATTGGAAAAATGGTCAATATCGGAACGCTGCTGGCGTTTGTGATTGTTTGTATTGCGATAATGGCATTGCGCCGCACCAACCCCGACCAACCTCGTCCGTTTCGCACTCCCTGGGTACCGTTTGTGCCGGTTATGGGGATTATTTTCAATGGCTACATGATGTACAAACTGGGCTGGATCAACTGGGCGCGATTGATTATCTGGCTGGTGATTGGGATGGTGGTTTATTTCAGCTATAGCCGGAAACACAGCCGCGTGCAGATGGCGCTGGAAGGACGGAAGGCGACGCAGGAAGTCTTGCATTAGAGCCGCGCGCTGCCGCTTCTCACGGCGTTCGAAGGACGCTATGTTGATTCTTCTTGGAATGCTATTAATAGGGCTGTTTGCTGCAGCGTGGGGATTCACCATGTGTTTCTTGCCCGCGCAATGGGACCGACTCACGGAAGCAATCGGCGGCCCTACTCCTCGCTGGATGTTTCCTGGCCCAAAGAGTCTGGCCCCGATTATGAACTCGGTAACCGTGCGGCTGGCATGGTCATTTGTATTGGAGGTTGTTGGTTTGCCTATATCGCAGTAACGGAAATTTACCGCGTTCTCGCTAGATAGGACTACTCTTCTTGCAGTTTCCTCGCTATGGCGGTAACCATTCGCCTGGGCGCGAAGCGCACTGATTGCGCCACCAGCCAATTCTTGAATCCGGAAATTGCTACTGGCTTGCCTGCCATTAGGGCGCGATAGCCGTCCTCTGCGACGGTGCGCGCATCCATGGTTCCATACTTAGTCAGTCGAATGCCCTTGATGTTCGCGCGCTCTTGAAACTCGGTCGCGGTTGGACCTGGGCAAAGGCAGGTGACGGTTACGCCCGTTCCATTCAGTTCATTCGCTATAGCTTCCGAGAGATGTAGAACGTAGGCTTTGCTGGCATAATAGACGGCCATCAGCGGTCCTGCCTGAAATGCCGCGGTGGAAGCAACGTTCAGGATGCGTCCAGATTTTCGCTCGATCATCGTTGGTAGATACAGGCGCGTGAGATGGGTGAGCGTCGTTATGTTGAGTTGAATCTGGCGGAGACATTCTTCGAGATCGTTCTTGGCAAAGGGACCATACTGCCCGAAGCCGGCGTTGTTGACCAGTACGTCGATCTGAATGTCGGCGCGCGTGGTCTGGTCGAGCACGTAGGCGGGAGCTCCAGGATCGGTGAGATCGACGGCGAGGATCAGGGAGCGCGTGCCGTGAGCTTTCTCTAGTTCGGAGGCGAGCTGGCGAAGCTTATCGGCGCTGCGGGCGACGAGGACTAGGTTATAGCCTTCGCGCGCGAAGATGCGAGTTAGTTCCAAGCCGATGCCGAAGGAGGCGCCGGTGATTAGAGCGGTTTTGCGTGGAGTGGGCATTTCGGTAGTCAGCAATTAGCACTCAGCAATTAGCATTTAGTGACAAACAAAGGCGGGCCCGGAGACACGCCTTTACGTCTCTTTAACAAATTTTACTTACACGTGGGCTAGCGCCGGCTCCACTCCGTAGATCGAATACCAGCTCGTGGCGGCCTTCAGGCGGTCGTTTACGTTGTTGATATTTTTTACGCCTTCGTCTTCCAGCCACTTGCGGAAAGCGTTCGCGCCGTGTTTTGCGTAGATGGGGATGCCGTCTTTCCATGTGGCGCGTCCGCAGAGGACGCCGTTGAACTTAACGCCGGACTCGGCGGCTAGCTCCAGCGACTCGGTGAACTCCGCGTTACTTACGCCTGCCGACAGATAGATGAAGGGCTTGGTTGCGACTGCGGCTGCTTCCTGGAAGTGCTTCATTGCCTCTTGTCTCGAATATGCTTTTTCGCCTTTATACGACTTCGTGCCTTCGACAAATTTCATATTGATGGGAACTTCGACCTTCATGACGTCGACGCCGTAACGGTCTTTAGTGAACTCGCGCATGGCTTCGATGACGGCTTTCGGCTTCTTCTTCGAAAAATCAAAACCTTTTTCGTCCACGCCCTCCTCATAAACGACGAATTCGAGAAAGAAAGGGATGTCGTTGGCGCGGCACTCATCGCCCAGACGCTCGACCCACGCGTGTTTCTTGTCGTTGACATCTTTCGGATCGAAGGGAGTGTAGTAGAGCAGAATCTTGATGCAATCCGCGCCTGCTTCTTTTAGGCGGCGTGCCGACCAATGATCGAGCAGGTCGCCTAGGCGTCCGGGACCGGTTTTGTCGTAGCCGGTTTTTTCATAGGCGAGGAGCAGGCCGGCGTTCTTGGCGCGGCGCTTGGAGGCGGGCAGGCCCCACTCGGGATCGAGGAGGATGGCGCTGGCATGCGGCGTCAACACTTCGCTGACTAGAATCTTGAATTCTTCCATCATGGAGTCAGAGACGGTCGAGCCTTTTTCTTTGGCGAGCGATTTCTGCAGGGAGCCGCGCTGATCCATGGCGGCCGCGGCGATTACTCCGCGGTCGTTCGAGACAGCTTTCATGCCGGCGAGTTTGCCGGGAGTTAGATTCATAAGGCCTCCAGTCAATCAATGCGTACGACAGATGATTCTAAACCACGAGCGCTCAGCGTGAGAATAGGCGTTCGCCAGGTTTTTCCATTCTGACAGGAGCGAGGGGCTTACGCATCGCGGAGCATTCAAATGCATAGGTCCTTCGCTTCGCTCAGGATGACAACTCGTGAAGAGATCGTACTCATTGGCGCAAAGCGAGCGTTCCGAGCAGGGTTTGCTGTTTGGCGATCAGGGACTGAATGCCTTGGCGCGCTAGCGCCATCATCTTGGCGAGTTGGGCGTCGTCGAAAACCTGGTGCTCCGCCGTGGCTTGAAGTTCGACAATTTTGTTGCCTGCGGTCATTACGAAATTCATGTCTACGTCGGCGCGCGAGTCTTCTTCGTAATTCAGGTCGAGTAAGACTTCGCCGTCGACGATGCCTACGCTGATGGCGGCTACGAAATCCTTGATCGGAGCCGAACTCAACGTTCCCGCGTCGACCAGTCGCTGCAAAGCCAGGCCCAGCGCTACGAATGCGCCGGTGATGGAGGCGGTGCGCGTGCCTCCGTCGGCCTGAATGACGTCACAGTCGATCCAGATGGTGCGTTCGCCCATGCGCTGAAGATCGGCGACTGCGCGGAGCGAGCGGCCGATGAGACGCTGAATCTCCTGGGTGCGTCCGCTTTGTTTTCCTTTGGCGGATTCGCGGACGCTGCGCGTCAGGGTTGCGCGCGGCAGCATTCCGTATTCGCCGGAGATCCATCCTTTGCCAGAATTGCGCAGGAAAGGTGGAACCGTTTCTTCGATTGACGCGGTGCAGATGACGCGCGTGTTGCCCATTTCGATCAGCGCCGAGCCTTCGGCGGTGGATATGAAATCGGGAATGATATTGACGGGACGGAGCTGGTCGGGTGCGCGTTTATCGCTGCGAAAGATCATGTGAGGCGATTTTAGCAGTCGGGCGTCCGGATTCGCTGTCAGCCGTCAGTCGTCAGTTCTCCGTTACGGCGGCTTTCTGGGGGCTGGGCGCGAGTAAGTCGAACGCCAACTTTTCCGGCTGCTTATCCTCTTGCTTATCTTCTTTATCTTTATCTACAGGCTGTGCTTCAAGCGCAGGTTCTTCGGTCAGATCGTCGTACTCGCGTCCTTCGATTCTGGACCATGCTGAGGCGCCAATCGGACGGTCGGCAACCGAGTTGCGGTCGATTACTACATGGGTTGGCAGTTCGGGTTCGAGCGAAGTTCGTTTCAGATTGATGGAGGCGGTCTGCAAGGCATAGAGCATGAGCGCTGCCGTCTTGTGATCAATTTCCGACATGATGAGACGTTCAATCACATTGGCCAGCGCTACTTGAATGGAATTGGCATCCTCAAGGGTGGGCAAGGGCACGCGTATGCCGTGGCTGTCAGCCAGAGCATTGAACTCGGGCCAATGGTAGCGAATGTGATGTGATAGTAGCAATGAGTGCTCTCGCGGAGGGCTGGAGAACCACATTGCGTGCCGTTGATCTTAATGTGCTGACATCGTTTGATAGATTTCGGATAAGGGCATTTTGGTGACTCCTATATGAAATATGAAATGGGGATGTATGACTATGCGGAGGTGTTATCCAGTTAGTACTGATACCCCCCTCCCGGTAAATATCCCTTGACAACAA
>PKXQ01000046.1 GCA_003132405.1 Acidobacteriaceae bacterium
GTGGGCGCAATTATAGCCTGTGCAGCACGTTACGCGCCTGAGACGACGATTCCGGGAGGGTTGTCGGCAACCCTTACCTAATCGCGTTACGTCAGAGTTGTCCGTCATCCACCCAGTAGGAATGTTTCGAGAGTTGATATGCCAAACGCGGTCAGTGCCAAGCTCATTTTTTCAGCGCCGCAGGCCAATTCGTCAGCAACGTGATGGAGGTGGACTTGGTGTGGTCTGCGGTTTGCACCGCGAATCGTTCACCGTCGGGGCTGACGTCAAAACTAATGCCAGTGAAATTCGGCAGATCCAATTGGAATAGAGGAGGACCTTTACTTTAATCCTTCCACGAGATAAAGGTCTGACAGAATACGGTGATAGCCATATAAGCATGACTTGCCGTCCGGCGTGATAAGGATCGGACCAATGCGGCTTACGCCTGCTGAATCCGAAGGCATGAGTTCCTTCCACAGGGTCTTGTGCCCCGTCGACAAATCCAGCCGATAGACTTTGGCGGGCAGATCTCCCGGCTTGTAGAAATAGATTGCCTTTGCGTCGTCACTCCATTGAATCGGTTGCTCTCCCATCTCAATGCCTGGAACGGCCTTAGGTTCTCCGCCTGCAACCGGATAGAAATACGCCTTTTCATCCGGCCCAACGCCAACCACCTGCTGACCGTCCGGAGAAAGGACCAGAACGAGAGGATCGATTCCCTCAGGCGAGATCGGCACCGGCTTTCCCTCGGAGGAATTCTGGAGGTAAATACGGGCAGCGTGACCTGGTTCCTTGCCGGAGAAAATGAAGCGCCGGCCATCTGGAAGCCACCTCGCCCGGCTGTGATTGATGGAGTCGTGAGTGAGAGGCTTGGCCTCACCGGGCCCGGTCGGAAGAAGAACGAGTTGGGCGGGCGGGGTGGGCGGACTGGCAATCACCCATTTGCCATCCGGCGACACGGCGATGGCAAGGCCGTCCCCCAAGCGGACGGCCGAGGTGTCACCGATCTTTCGCTGATAAACAGAGTAGTTCGGACCTCCGCCTTCACCCGCCTCGGTGAAGAGCAATTCCTTGCCATCGGACGAGATGTCTGATGGGTACGAGTAGTCGAACCACGACAGATCACGTTCCTTGCTCTCACCAGAGGCGAGACCAATTAGTTCCCGTCGCCAGGTGTCTCGGGAAAGGAGTACGCGCCCATCCTGCCAAATATCCTGTAGCGACAGAGTGTCAGGAACGCGTGCAATGAGCCGATCGTGCCCGCCCAACGTGGCACCGTAGATGGCGCGTTTAAGGCCGAGCCGGTCAGCGGTGAACCATATTTCCCGGCCATCGGCAGACCAAGCCAGTCCCTGTATGGTTTGGAGGTCCGTAGCCAAGGTCTTGACGTTTCCGCTTAGGTCTACGACGCGAAGAGAACCTCCGTCATCGCCGGGCAGCGGATGGTCCAGGAACGCCACCGAATCGCCTTTTCTTGAAACTCTTGGATGGCTGATCCAGCCTGAGGTTTCGAAAAGCACTTTCCCGATGGGAAACTCGAGCCGGTTTCGACCATTCACATCCCGCACGATCGCCAGGTTGTTTCCATCCGGCGACCAATCTGCCCACTGCACGTTTTCCAGTACAGAGCGTGGAGATCCACCGTTGAGTGGCACTCGAGCCAGCGTGCCCACCTGGGCATAAACTCCGGATGGGCGGCTGTCCATCGCTACCGCAATTTCTCCGGAAGAGGAGATAGCCAAAAGCGCAGCTCCAGCGAGATTAAGCGACCGCGACTGCGGACTTTCGGGGCTGGTAATGAATAGATCAATCGGGGATCCCTCCCAGGAAGCCCCGTAAACGACCGACTGTCCGTTGGGCGTAAAATGCGCGGACCGAATGGTACCTCGGCGAAAGGTGAGCTGATGGTAGAGGGGCTGCGACATCGGCATCCAACTGGCGCGGAGAAACCAGCCCGCACCTGCGCCCAGAACGAGGACCGCGCAGGCGATCACTCCCATTGATCGGATGGAATGTGCCTTTCTGGCCGAGGCTGTTGCAGGCGCCACCACCACTGCGGCCTCCTTCGATGAGACCGAACTCTGCGCCGCCGCATTCCGGTTTGAATCCAAGTCGCGTTTCAAGCGCCTCAATTCGGCGCGTATTTCAGAAGCCGTCTGATAGCGCAGCTCGCGATCCTTTTCCAGGGCCCGGCCAATGATCCGGTTGACATCGGGCGGCAAGCTTGGGTTGAGCTGGGGCGGCGGCGTGGGAACGCGATTGAGGATGGCCTCGAAGATGACGGCGGAGGTGCTGCCGCCAAATGCTACTTCGCCCGTGCACATCTCGTACATGACAGCCCCGAAGGAGAATAGATCCGTGCGGACATCGAGATCTTCCCCACGAGCCTGTTCGGGGGACATATAGGCGGCCGTGCCCACGGTGCTGCCTGGACTTGTGAGTTGCTCGTCCCTAATGTCCGCTATCGTCGAGCCGTTCATCGAAGCTGTAAGATTGCGGCTCGCGTTAACTTTGGCAAGTCCGAAGTCGAGAATCTTCGCCTGTCCCCGACTGGTGATGAAGATATTGG
This sequence comes from Acidobacteriaceae bacterium, assembly GCA_003132405.1. Lineage (GTDB taxonomy): Bacteria > Acidobacteriota > Terriglobia > Terriglobales > Acidobacteriaceae > Acidiflorens. The sequence goes on from PKXQ01000046.1 coordinate 2,552, forward strand.
CCGGCTTGATGTCACGATGCACAATGCCGCGGCTGTGGGCCGCATCGAGTGCGTCCGCAATCTGAATGCTCAGCTCCAAAAACTCTTCAATCTTGAGCGGCCGCTTCTCGACCTTGTGCTTGAGTGTCTGACCATCCAGAAACTCCATCGCTATAAATGCTTGCGCATCTTGCTCGCCGATGTCGTAGATAGTGCAGATGTTGGGATGATTGAGGGCGGAGGCGGCCTGTGCCTCTCGACGGAAGCGGCTGAGAGATTGCGGATCGCGCGCCACTTCGTCAGGCAGGAACTTCAGAGCGACGAAACGGTGCAGGCGCGTGTCCTCGGCCTTGTAAACTACGCCCATACCGCCACCACCGAGCTTCTCGATGATGCGGTAGTGCGAGATGGTCTGGTCGATCACAAGGAGTTGCGTCGGCTTGCGGGTCGCTTCATCTTACGGACGCGGCATCTGCTAGTCAACGGATCCCACGATTCTGGATGGATGGTCGACAAACAGGAAGTTGGGAATTTGGGCGGGGAAAACTCCTCGGTGTCCGACAACTAGCGACTCGGCGTTCGCATCTTCTTGTGCGCTGGCTTGGCGCTCTAAGGAGCCTGGACTTACGCCTCCCACCGCATGTTCTGCCGGTTCCAGGCAATGTCGTTGCGCCGCATCCTTAATATCGTTTTGTTCCCCAGCAGCACGTGAACCTCTGTGTCATTGGCGTGCTCGACCACCGCGATCCCGCGGCCAAGGATCGCAACGCGGTCGCCCTTCATAAGGGTTCTGTCCCGTTGGCGTCGGTCGTAATACTCCGTGCGTTTCCCGATGAGGTAGTCCAGTCCCGCCGCGTCGAAGCCCGAGCCCCTCCGGCAGAGGGGAATCTTCCGCCCGCCGCCAATGAAGATGTCAATGTCATACGCGGCGAGGGTCCCCAAGCGGGCCTCCATTTCCTTTGTGTCGGACGGAATCGCGTCGGGCTGCAAGACGAGGCTCTTGGGGTATGCGAACTGGGCGCGCCAACCTCGTTCGTGCTCCACGACTGTGCCCCACAGGTGGACCTCGCCGCGGATGCCGCGCCCCTCGTAGCCTAACTGGCGCAGATGCTCAATGTTCTTCGCCGCGTAGACGCCGCAGGTGCAGTCGGTCTGCGGAGGCTCGTGGGCGTCATGCGCGTTTCCAGCTCCGCATTTCGCCGCCAGCGGCTCGCCCGGAGACCATGTCTTGCCGTTGAGCGACCTCAGCCCGGCGGCGTCCCACCGCCAGACGCGGTGGCCGATGATCGGCGAAATGAGATCGGGAATTTTCACGGCGCGGCCGGCACCGGCTCGGGCTCCGGCGACTGAATCGGCTCGGGCTCGGGCTCGCGTGTCGGCTCTTTCACCGGGAGTTCAAGCGGCTCCACGACGATGGTTCGCAACGGCTCGCCGATCTGCATCATTTCCTCCCAGGTTGCATTCTGGTTCCAGGCATGCAGGGAACCGTTGCATGCTCGGAGGCGGTTCGCCGCGTGAAGAGTTCTTCGCAGACGAGGCACCTGCGCACGTGCTGACAGACGACAATGAACACTTTGCCGATCTGGTCAGTGCGGGCTGAGCCCGCGCCTCGCTGAGTTGTTTCGTCAGCAGTCATGTTGAGCGACACTCCTCTAGAGCCGAGCCTCCGGCCTGGTGTCTTCAATGGAAACTGCACTGGGGAGAGCGCAATCGGCATTCGTCTCTTTCATCAGACGGCAGACGCTCGCCCGCGAGATTCCGTGCTTCTTGGCGACCTGCGTCAGCGACATCCCCGTGCGACGATCAATGACGACCTGCTCCCGATTGATGTCCAGCCGCGATCTGCCGATTTGCCTTCCCTCCAATTTCGCCCGGCGCATTCCACTCTTGACACGTTCAACGACGAGTGACCTTTCCAGTTCCGCAATCGCGGAGATGATCGTCATGAACAGACGCCCCATAGCATCCCCCGTCGCCACGCCTTCCCTGCGGCTGATGAACTCGACTCCCATGCTGTCCAACTCGTCGATTATCTGTAGAAAATTCCGAGTGCTCCTCGCGATTCTGTCGAATGCAGCGACGAGCACAATCGACAATTTCTTGCGCCGTGCATCGGCCATGAGCGCATCGAGCCCCGGACGGCGTGCTTTCTGTCCACAAACACCACGATCTTCGTATTCGTGTACAACCTCGAAGTCCCTTTGTGCCGCTAACTCTCGAAGATCGTACAACTGACTTTCGACATGCTGGTCGGGCGTTGAGACTCTGACGTAGATCGCGGCTGTCTTCATTAGCTTAGATTCCTCCTTCGCATTCGTTAGGTTTGTACTGACGGTTCACGTGCCCGCGCAGCCGATCCGCAGCCGCTAAACAGATAGTTGATTCGGGAGCAAGCAGGTTCATGCGCGACCAAACTTCGTCTTCCAGCAATTGCGCCAATTGGGGGTCGCTCAGTAGGCGTAGGCGCTTCGCCAGAACGCCGGGGATCAGCAGCGCCGCGGCAAACCGCTCCGCTGGATTAGCGGAACTCAAGCGGTGAACTCGTTGGGAGAAAATGTCGAGGGGAGAGATCGTAGCCAAAATTATCGAGTACGTGGAAACACGCGACATCAAAACCAGACGAGCACTTGAAGCCTCGATGCGGGATGCGCTGGTCTCTGGCTCCGACAAATCGTCTGATAGAAGAAGCTTCTTTTCAAAGTGGGAACAGATCATCAAGGGGACGCATTTATAGCGGAATGGCTAGGCGACCCATCCCCTCTGTTGCTGATGATTTCGCCTCGGTAATTTCATTCCTGACAGATCAAGGAATCGTCCCCGCCCCTGCACCCGCGAAGCTGCTAGAGAATGCCAAGCGAATTCATCGCGCAAGCTTCAGCCTAATCTTGTGGCGGTTTCGTCTGAAGCGCATTCCTCAACACGGCAAGGTGTTTATTGAGGAGGTTGCGTCTGACGCCCTCCAAATACTGCCTCAAGTGCTAATGGGCTACGGCAAGACCACGAAGCTGTTGACCCGGGGAATAGTTGAGAACACCCTGAGACACCTGTATTTTTCCGATCATCCCATTGAGTTTGAAAGGATGAATCGGGAACAGAAATGGTACGTGAGTCTAGAGGACTTGTTCGATTATGCCAAGATTCATCCAGCTTTTCTGCGTACCGAATCGAGGTTCGACGCGATAAGCCGCCTCGCTTCACTCCATAGTGATCTATCGGCGGGGGTTCACGGGCGTCAGGTGCAAGACTTAGAGATGCGACTGGCACTGAAGAAGATCGCCTATTCCCCAGCGGAAGCAGCAAAACAGACGCAGTTGATAGAGAGATGCGCCCAGAGTGCTAATTTCGTTCTCGCTGTCTTTCACCAAGAACGCTTGGCCCACTTTCAGTCTGAGGACCGCCGTATCATCCTTCAGACCATACCGCCCCGGGGCAGACAGGTATGGACTCATCTGTAGGGTTTCAATACTTCCGCGTTTTCCACCGTGTCACGGTGTGTCACGGTAAAGGCCGTTTTTCAAGCTGGAAATTCGCCTTTTTTGTTGCAATTTGTGAAGTTGCCACATCGTACTCAGACCCGCATGAATGCTGGAGTTTTGCCGGCATTTGTGACAAAATGCGAGGCAGTACGGGACTGTTTCCCGGTAGCGCTACCAAGCCCTTAAGTGACTGCTGTTCGAAGGGGGCACTGGGCGCAAGCGGACGGTTTCAACCAGCGCGTATATATTGTGGTGATGCACGCCGAAGCTGAGCGATGGCATCACACCCTCAAGCGGCCAAAAATAATCTTGCAACGCACACTACCGCCGCAAGTCACGTGCTCCGCACATGCGATACCGGCTTCTCTTGCAGCAGAAGTTCCGTGGCCTGCACTCGCCGGTCGGAATGAAACCAGCGTTGCACGACGTTGTCGCAAAGAAAGTTGCCGAGTGCGAGCAGGCTCATTCCCTGGTGATGCACCATCCACGAACGGACGAGTTCATAACGGGCGCCGCGGAAACGACTGCGGGCGCGAGTGTAATCGGCGGCTTCATAGAAACCGTAAGAGCCAAACCATCCCATAGCATCCATCTGACGCAGATTGGCGAGTGCGGCTTCGCGATCCACATTCAAGGCCAGAAATGTCGAGTAGGGCGAAACGATCAGCGGTTCCGTATCGCTCTTCTTCCGCGCCAGGCTTGGCACGCCAAACGCTTCGTAATGATAGTCTCCGGCTTCATTGCGCCTCGCGCAGGCTGACTCGGAAATGCCCCAGAGAATGCCTTTGCTTTCCGCATATTCCTGTTGCGATCGCACCGCTGCCACGGCAGCCCGGTCGAGCAGAGTATTGGGATAGCTGCGCATCCATATCGAAGGCATCAGGTACTCAAACATCGTTCCCGTCCACGAGAGCAACACCGGGCGTCCGTTATCGCTGGTGAAGGGACGATCAAGCCGGAACCAGCAATCCTGTGGAATATCTTCTTTCGCAATGGCAACAAAGACAGCCGTGCGGGGCTCTGTGGCCAGCAAGTCGTAACAATAAGGTTGTAACTCTTCCGATTGCGCATCGAATCCCACCGACAGCAGGAGACGCTGCTCGTCGAGCAGGAACGTGAAGTCCATGGCATTGGCAAGGTCGCGCGCCTGTGCGCTGGCTTGCCGCAAATCCTGGATCAGACGCAGCGCATTTTGCCGTGCGTCGTTGAGCATGCTTCGGAGGCAAGCGGCCAGCGGTGCATTGCCATTTTGAGCAACCACTGACGCGTCGTTGAGGCGCGCCTCCCATTCTGCAATTACGTCTGGCAGTTTCTGAAGCGGCACTTCGCCAATCGGGCGCGAACCTTCCGCATTTTTGCTCAGCTCGGAAAACTTCGGCAGCAGCCAAGGCATATATGCTTGCACCATGCCGCGGATACTCTCCAACCGCAATCGCGTTTGTCCACGAAACCACGCAATGTCGGAAGATGAAGCAGACTCGGGACGAGATTTTTTTTCGTCCAGAACTTCAATGGGAAAATTGAGCAGCGGCGTCAGCCAATCTTCGTCACGAATCTGAGCTTCGTTGCGCGACAGCATCCGCTTCGGAAGCGCCCGCAATTTCACGAGAGCGCGAAGATGATCGAGTAATCCCTCGGCAAGCTCCTTTGAAAGCAGCGGCCGACGAAGGCGATCAAGGCATCCATGCTGCAAAGTCCACAGCGAAGCGACCAGATTGCCGCTGTCCACCGAAGAGATGAAAAAGGGCGGCTTCGGTTCGAGCGTGTGAGTGTCATACCAATTCATCCAATGGCCGCGATACTTTGGAAGCCCGATTATGGTGGCGAGAGTCTTCTGTGTCAGCTCCAACATTTCTGCAACCGTGATATACCCCAACTCATTCGCCACCTGCCGCGCATTCAGCAGCAGCCCAACATTAGTCGGAGAAATGCTGGCTGCAACTTTCGGCGGATTCTCCTGAAGATTGTCCGGCACGAGCCAGTTCTGTTCTGCGCTCGAGAACTCCGCAAAGTACCGCCAGATGTGCAACGCGGACCTGCGCAAAAGCGTGATGTCCCGGTCCGCCGTTTCAGGCGTCGGACGAAGCGGACTGGCGTTGAGCCACACAGCGATAAGCTTGCTGCAGGCCCAGAGTACAAGAATCGGAGCCGCGGCCAGCAAGGATTGCGGGCGCACCAGCCAAATTATCAAGCCCATCCCAAGAGCGAAAAATGGCATCCAGTCGATATATCGGTCGACCGAAGTGCGGCGGTCACCCAGTTCCGCTTCTGCCGCCGTCTCCCACTCGAGCAGACGCACGCGAGTCACGAGATGCCGGACAAGAGCGCGTACCACAGCATCCAGTGACAACAGGGTCTGATGCGCCAGCAGCGTCAACGTCAGCAGCGCAGTAAAGTTAGTTGCGAAGAGGGTGCTTGCGGCTTCGCGAACAATTTGCGCCTGGCGCGCGACAATCGCGCGCGTCAACGCGAACGCAAACTCGACCCACGCCGGAACAAACAAAATGCAAATCGCTGCGATCGTCCATAAGAACGGATGGCCGCTCACCAGCCAGCCAAAAAGAAGCAACATCAAAGTTGCCGGCTCGACGAGGCTGCGGCGCATGTTGTCGAGAATTTTCCAGCGCGAAACCGTGGAGATCGGATTCGTAACCCGTCCGCCGGACTCATCAGGCACTCTATGCGTCAGCCATTGCACAATCTGCCAATCGCCGCGCAGCCAGCGGTGTTTCCGCTTGTTATAGGCGCTGTAGTGCGAGGGATAATCCTCAATCACCACAATGTCCGTGGCCAGCCCAGCGCGCGCGTAGGCACCTTCGATGAGGTCATGGCTGAGCAGGGAATTCCGCGGGAAGCGCCGATTCAAGACGCGGAACATCGTATCGACGTCATAAATTCCCTTGCCCGTGAATGTTCCCTCACCATACAAATCCTGATACACATCAGAAACCGCGCGGGTGTAGGGATCAAGGCCAGTCTCCCCTGCGAAAATGGCAGCCAGCCGCGAGCGCGCAGTCGATTGCACACTGACGCCGACTCGCGGCTGCAAAATGCCGTATCCCGCAACCACAATATTTCGAGCCGGATCGATGATTGCCTGATTCAGAGGATGCGCCAGTGCTCCCACCAGCCGGTGCGCCGATCCTCGCGGCAGTTCGGTATCGGAGTCGAGCGTAATGACGAAGCGAACTTTGGGCAGGATCGACAGATCCCCCACCTTCACCGGAAAACTATCGTATTGACCGCGCATCAGCTGATTTAAATCGAGCAGTTTCCCGCGCTTGCGCTCCCACCCCATCCATCCGCCTTCGCGCGGATTGTAGACGCGATGGCGATGGAGAAGAAAAAACGACCCCATCGTCTTCCCGGAATATCTTTCATTGAGTTCGCTTATCAATTTTGAACACAACGCTACCAGCGAACTTTCTTCGGGCGCAGGTTGGTCGGAATCGGGCAGATCGGAGACGATGGCGAAATGAAGATTCCGGTCATGGTTGCCAAGGAACCGCACCTCGAGATTTTCCACGAGACCCTGCACTTGCTTTTCATTCAGCAGAAGCGTGGGGATCGCAACCATGGTCACGCAATCATTTGGAATGCCCTCGGAGAAATCAAGTTTCGGCAGCGCCTCGACCGGCATCAGGTTGGTGGTCAAATAATTCATCAACTGAACCGCCGCCTGAGATGCGGGCAACAATAAAATCAACATCGACAGCAGAACGAGCAGCGGTGAAGTAGTGGCGGGAGTCAATAACCAAACCGCCCCTGTAATGATGACCAGCGTAAGCGCCGCAACGCCGAGGACCAGGAAGTCGTCGGGATGTCTTCGCAAAAACAACCGCAGCCGCTCGTCAAAAGTCGGATTAAAACCGACTCGCTGGCGCAGAAGCGTCTCTCCTTCGCTCACCAGGTAGTAACCGATGTGTGATTCTCGCTGCGCAATGCCCGCGTCGTCATACTTTCGGGCGTGTGCCTGCCGCGCCAGGGCAAGCGCCTCTTTCGCCACTTCCAACTCAGATCGATCGCTGCGATGCGCAATCTTTGCCACGCGTTCGCGATAGACGTTCCGGCTCTCAATGTCCATCGCGGCATACGCGCCAACGGGATCGTCGCGAAGAATCGAGTCGAAGGGAATGAGCGTCTCCAGCTCTTCCTTCCACGACGTTTGTGTAACGTGTCGTAAGGTTCGAATGCACGTGGTAACGCGCTTCGCCGGCTGACTCGTCGGATCCTTAATTAAAGCGCTGCCGCGTGCCGCGATTTCTTCCAGCACAACCAGCTTTACTGCCGGCACCAGGGCGCCGATCTCGTGAAACTCCAGAGGAGTAGTCTCTTCAAAAGCCAAACAAAATGCTGTGAAGTTGCTTTTGCTGAAACTGTCGCCTGCTTCATCGAGATAAGCCTGCGCAATCGCCAGCACTCGCGGCACAACCTCGTCCTTGCTGCTGACATGCGGAAGGTTAGTCAGCGGCCCGAGTTCGGTTGCTAGTTGACGAGTCAAGGAGGAAAGTTGCTGCGCATTGTCACGGAGCCAGAGCAGATCCTCCGACTTCGGAGCCTGCGCGTAAGCGGCATCCACGCTCTCGAATATGGCGTCAAAATCTTCCGCAAGTTTTTCGCAACGCTTCGAGAAAGTGTCGGACGACATTGCCCCCGGAAGCCAACTCAAACTTGCAGCAAGCTCTGCCGCCTCAACGCGCATGGCTCTCGCGTCCGCGCCATTGCTAATGGCAGAGTGCTGCCGCTCGTCTTCGCCAATTCCCGTTCCAATTACAACGCTGCGGTCGGCCTGAGTGTGAGGAGCCATTAATTACAACCATCCTTGCTTTGATTCTTCGGCTTCAACCATGCATCTTCTACTAGCGGTAACTCGCCGCTTGCAGCTCGAACATTTCCGCGTAGCGCCCGCCGAGATGTGTCAATTCATCATGGTTTCCCTCTTCCGCAATGCTCCCGTTCTCCAAGACCACAATTCGATCGGCCATGCGCACCGTTGAAAATCGATGCGAAATAAATAAAGCCATCTTCCCGGCCGTCAATTCGGCAAAACGCTGAAACACTTCGTACTCGCTGCGCGCGTCGAGCGCTGAAGTGGGCTCGTCGAGGATCAACACCTGGGCGTCGCGCAAATAGGCTCGCGCCAGTGCAACCTTCTGCCATTCGCCGCCCGAGAGATCGACTCCGCCATCAAAGCGCCTGCCCAGCATTTGCTCGTATCCAGACGCAAGTTTTCCCACCACGTGGTCAGCCATGCTTTTCTGAGCAGAGTGCTGGAGTAATTCCAGGTTGTCGATTAGCTCAATTCTTCCGACGGCGATGTTTTCGCGCGCCGTCATCTCGTAGCGCATGTAGTCCTGAAAGATGACGCCAATTTCGCGATAAAGATCTTCGAGGTTGTACTCGCGGAGATCCACGCCATCCAGCAAAACTTGGCCTTCAAAGGGATCGTAGAGTCGGGTCAGCAACTTGACGATCGTCGTCTTGCCTTCGCCGTTTTCTCCGATCAGCGCCACTCGCTCGCCGGGATGCAAATGAAAATTCAATTTGTTCAAAACGAGACGCGAACTTCCCGGATAGCGAAACGAAACATTGCGAAATTCAAATCCGCGGCGGATTGGCCGCGGCGCCGGCAATGCGTTCGGTTTCGATTGAATCGTCGGCCGCATCTCAAAAAACGCAATCAGGTCGGTGAGGAACAAAGCCTGATCGGCAATTGTCGAGAGCGTCGAAAAAGTTTGTTGCAGATTTGAACTAGCTTCGCGAATGGCATTCGCCAGCAAAGTTAAGGTGCCGAAACTGAAGACGCCTGTAACCGTCCTCCAGACAGCGAACACATACGCCGTGTAATAACCGGCCGTGCCGATCGCGGAGAGCAACGCGCCCACCGCCACCTTCCGGCGAGCCAGCGCCACGTCTTCCTCATAGACCTGAGTGGAGAGCACTTTAAATCTGGACGTCAGAAAATCTCTAAGGCCGAAAAGTTTTAATTCCTTGGCTGCCTCTTTGCTCCCGCCCAGAATCCGCAGGTAGTCAAGTTGGCGCCGGATGGGAGTCTGGCGAAAATTCTTGGCATATCCCAGGAACGCAAAGTGCGTCTCTCCCACAAAGGCCGGGATCACCCCGACGATCAGCATCAGCAAGAGCCAGGGCGAAAACACCATGATCGAAATCGATAGCGTAATCGTTGTGATCACCTGCTGGATAAGGCGCCCAATGGCCTGGATCATGTAAAGCCGGTCCGTAGCCTGCACCCGCGCGCGCTCCAACCGGTCGTAGAAGACCGGATCTTCATAGGCAAGAAGATCGAGCGAGGCGGCGTGCTCCATGACGCGAACGCTCACGTGGTGCGTATATTTGCCCGCGAGCAGCGCATCGAGATAATCGATCACTCTCCCGAGGACGCTGGTCGACACGGCCAGCCCGAACTCCGCCCCCACCAGCCACCACAGCCGGGTTCCGATCGGTTGATGAGTGGTGAGGATGCCGTAAATCGTGTCGATGATGAGTTTTGAAACCCAGAACAACGCGGGTGGCATCAGCGACGCGATTACTCGCGAGATCAGGCCCCACACAACTACCGCGCGTCCGGACTCCCAAACAAAACGCAACACCGCCGGAACGTTTCGGAGAGCTGTGACTCGCTCCCGCCATCCGTTATGCAACTCGGGATTTGCGCTCATGACTGCATCAACATGACTGAATCAAATATGGTTGAAAAATACCCTTGAATAACAAACCCGTCAGCCAGAGAGGGTTGGCCCGGCAATCGACGCGAACCGAACGTCAATCGAAGTGGCGATGCTCCGAGTGTCGCGAGGCAATTATCGCTAGGCAAGTCCAGGCGAGGCAATCCCAAGCGAACCAAGCCAGCTCAAACGATTCTTCGATGAGGAAATGGCCCGCGGGGTTGGGTGAATAGGTTGGATGGATATGAAAACCGGAAGAAATAGTGGGCCCACCGCCATGCGGCTATCAAGGTTTGTATTTGTGGAAGCCGGCACGCTCCATACCGCGCTGCGCTTCAGCGGTCTTCATGAATGTTTCCCAGACGAAGCCGGTGCGCAGATTTTCCGCCATCAACAAGATGATGCCCGTATCAATGCCGATAACGTCGGTGTCATACCAGTTATTGAGCGGATTGAATACGTTGGTAAATCCATATTTATTCCATGCTGCGGGATAGCGGCTTCGAATTGTCTTCAAAACACGCATGGTGGCTGCGGGCAGGAATGGCAACGACCCGCCGGCCGCACTTGGAACAACAGAGCCATCAATCGGTCCCGTTGCAGGAGGTCCGCCCCATGCCACATAACCATGTTGAGAATCGGAAGCGGTGATTCCCCATAAATCGTCGCTGTAATCGGGGAATTGTTTGTTGAGTTCGATGCAAAAACGCCGGTGGACTTCCGTGGCCGTCACCGAATTCTGAAAATAATCGGCGTATTTGTCGCGTTTATCGCGAAAATCAAACCATGCCTGCGAGTATTGATGCACAAAAAGCGGAGCAAACGACCCGATATACCGCATGCCGTCATATTCGAAGGTCAACCGCTTCCAGGCGTTCCAGGTTTCCGACTTCAACGGATATGCCGACGAGCCCATGCCAAGCAGATACATCATCATCAGTTCGCTGTAATAGTCCCACCGCGAAGAAAGAAATCCGACTTCCGGCGTCCAGCCGTGGGTCAGGAGTGAGGTGTCTTCGGAGAGCCAGGTCCAATCGACGCGGTTGAAAATCAGATTCGCGAGCTCCGCCACTCCGGGATGACGGAAGTGCTCGCGGCAGGTAAGCACGCCGCACAGCAGAATCGCCGTATCCACCGAAGACACCTCGGAATCGAACATGCGTTCTCCGGTTTCCGGATTAGCGAAGTGGTAGAAGAATCCGCGGTGGTTCGGGAGCTTCTTCCACAAAAAGCGCAGAGTTGCGAAGACGCGCTCCAGCGCATCGTCGTTCGAGATGAACCCTCGCTGTTGTCCGATGCAGAGAGCCGTCAGCCCAAAGCCTGTCGCGGCAATGCTGGATGCAACCTTCTGATCGTTTTTGTCGTCACTGTGAACGTTGCAGCGGTCCTTGACCATCCCGGTTTTCGGATTCCCCTGCTCCCAGAAAAAAAGAAAACTGGAAGCCTCGACGTCATTGAGAAACTGATCGTCTTCCGCGGACAGAGCTGCGACGGCGGACGTGCTCCCGGGGGTAGCGGAAGGCTGCGCGCTGATGGACGCTGCGGGCAAGTACTTTGCAAATGGCAGGCAGAAACTCGTCCCCAGAACCTGACGCAGAATCTGCCGCCGCGAAAGTAAAGGTTTTGAATCAGTCATGCGTTGGCATTTTGTTCAGCATAGCGACGGGAAAATTGTATGAACGTATCTCCAACCAATCGACAACGAAACTCATTTCCACCCTTTCGACTAGACCTGTTCAACCCAATCCATCATCATATTAGTATTATCGATGTTCGTGCGCATGACTCGGACCCACAAAATCGAAAGCTGGATAGCCGTGCTGGTTCTCGTCTCGCTTGCCGCCAGCGCGGGGGCGATTTACTGGCAGCGGCAGAAAGCGATTTCCCTCCGTGGCGCAGTCCTGGTACAGGATTCGGACCCGCGAAAACAGCAACCGATCGGCGGCGTCACCATTTCCGCTGGTGATCTCGCCGCCTCTGACGCCACCTCTGATTCCTCTGGATTTTTTCTGCTCCGGCTACGCAAGCCAGTTCGCAAGGGGCATCCCGTCGTTCTTTCCTTTAGCGCGCCGCAATACCGCCCGCTGGTTCTGAACGACATCGTCGCCAACAAACTCTATGTTGTCCATCTCGTTCCGCTCTCCAGCGCTCCCGCACCCAAGAGTCAGCCCCAAACTAAGGTCGTCAGCATTCGTGTGCGTTATACGGTCAAGGGCACAACCGATCTCAACGTAGGCAGCGCGGTGAAAACTTTCGAGATCGAGAACAAGGGAAACGTGCCCTGCAAGGGCGATCGTCCCTGCTCGCCCGACGGCAAATGGAAAGCAGCCGTTGGTTCGGCGACTTTGGATGCCGGCGCGGGAAACGAATTTCGCGATGCTCGTGCCTCTTGCATCGCTGGTCCCTGTCCCTTCACCAAAATTGAAACCGACCACTTCACGCAAGGCGGACAGGTCATCACCGTGGCCGCTGGTGACTGGTCCGACACCGCTACTTTTTTGTTAGAGGCTGAGGTCTTTCGGCACATGATGACGCAAAGCGAACGCTGGTCTTATCCGGTGATCTTTGGGGAGAGCTTGTCGTTCACCCTGCCCGCTACTGCCGAAAGCGTAAGCATCGAGGCAGAGCTCGACGGCCAGACCATCATCTTTCCCTTGGGACCGTCGCTTTTTTTGAGTTGGGCGAGTTGCGATGCAGGAGTCAATCCCGATAGAGGGCGCGTCTATCGATGTACGCCCAAACCCGGTTATCGCTTCCAATAGCGCAGTTAAAAATCCCCGGCTGACGAGGCTTGTCGAACTCGCGCTACGCGAAGAGTCGCTGCATAGGATGGATTTTGAGTTGCGGTATCAGTGCAAGAGGGGACTGGCTCGACCCACCGCAATCAATGCCAGTGAGCCGAACCAGTCCTTCCAGGAGTGAACTCGATTTATATTTCCAGCCGATCCGCGGCTAGAGGCCGCGGCCCAGCATGTAGTTATTTGCGCGTATGAACCAGCCTGCCTCGGCGTTATAAAACGGCCATGGGAAGCCGGAATTCACATATTGGCTTTGGACGGTGTTGATATAAGTCGCGACACGAGCCTGGTCGCCCATGGCCGCGGCGCCGTCGACCACCAGGCACCAGGGAAATGGATCCTGCGAATTAAACGATAGCTCGGGCCAGCCCGGCCAAGCCGCATTCAATGCCGCATAGGCTTGCTGTGCGCGCGAGTCGGAGGATTTCACCACACCCATCAGCACAGGAAAAACCTGCGAACTGGCATCCGCATACCACGTGCCCATGTTGGGCGCGATGAGTTGGCCGTACCAATTCTTGTACACCGCCCAGTTGCCATTCATCCACATACTCAAAATGCCGTTTTGCATGGAGGTTGCGGCGGCGGTGTAATAGCTGGATTTGGCGGAATCGCCGAGAGCATTGAAAAGCGACGCCAAGTCGCTCAGTCCACGGTAGCCTTCCGAATTATCCATCAGGTACTTGATCTCATAATCAGGGCGGGCCCAGGTGAGGCCATCGCTCTGCTGCGTCTGGATCAGCACTCCACCAATCACATCGAGCTGGTAAGAGATGCTCGAGATGTACGACCGCGCATTTGCGTCCCCGCTCTTCCATGCATTCCACGCCAAGGTCAGAAAAGTGGCGGCGTAAGAGTCGGTCGAATCCGCAGTGTAGGTTGGTGTCTCAACTCCGTTGCTGACGGTGTAGTCATACATCGTGCCGTAGAGGCCCCACTTGTCCGGCCAGTTCAGGTGGCCGACGTACCAGTTCATCCAGGCGACAACTTCGGGCATCCGATTCGGATCTTTGGTCATGCCGATGGCGCCGATATTGGCGAAGTAGGGCTCGATTTGCCCCGGGACATAGAGGATCGCTCCATCCGGCTGCGAGAACTGCGATACCCATTGCGAGGTCGCATTAAAGTTTTGCTCATACGGCCCGGAGGAGCCCACTTTGATGTTCATCGTCTTGACGTAAACAGCACCAGTATTATCCCAAGCCTGCACGTTGATGTTGTGTGCGCCCGTGCCCAGGGATAGCGCGGTGTTGATGCTCGCGGCGTCAACAGTATAGGCGTCCTGGCTGTCTACATAGATGCGCATGGCGTCGATCACCCGTCCGGCGGGGGCGGTGGCCGAGGCCGCGAACTGCACTGGCGAGGCGACCGTCGCGCCCGGCGACGGAGACGCGATGTTGACCCCGACGCTTGCACTTAATTTGGCGCTCTGGCCGAGCGCCACCGTCACCAGAATTGCTGCGACCGCAACCCGGCGAAGCAGATGGAGCGGCAGCTTGCCCTGGCAGGCAGCTGATACTCGGGAAGAATTCGAAGAACCGGCACAAAAATTGTCCGGAAGCAGACGGAAATATAGATTTTGCAAAACAAACCTCCATGCGTATCAGGGATTACCCCTAGAGAAAAGGCTGGTACGTCTGCGCACTCAGGTTTTCTACAGGGTCTAGATCGCTAAAGTACAGGAGTTTCTGTATTGACACAGAATAGGAAGTTCATTCGGGATTACTAAAGTTTGCGGGGGGATCTGGCTGAAAGCTAAAGTTCAAAAAGGGCCCAGCGACGGACAACGGCTGGCGCTCGGGTCCGCTCGCCTTGGTCCTGATTTTTGTATCATGGAAATAGCCTTGCTCGGATGGGAATGGGGAATAGGAAGTTCACCGCGACAAGATTAGCTAAAACAAGTTGAGCGAAACAGACTCAAAACAAGGGCGGGAACAAAATTCGGGAACGAAATCGACGACCGCGAGAACGATCGTGGGGGGTTACACCTCGAGCAGGTTTCGCCCTCTCCAGCTCATGCCCCACGAGTAGAAGCCAATAAACACAAGAATATCGAGGAATGGGCCGAAGACGAAGTAGAGCACCGGCATAAACAGGACTGACCCGTGGAGCAGGTACACGTGCAGCATATATTGCTGGGGCACAAAGACAGCCAAGTGAGCCATCGTCACCAAGGTTAGAAAAATCTTTTGGGCAAGCGTGAAATCAAGCAGATAGAAAGTAAAGCCATAGAGCGCCGGAATCAGCCCGATGAGAACGCAACTGAAGACCAGCATGCTCACGGTATAACCCGGCAGGTCATGAGGGAAGCGAGCCGAGGCTAAGGCGAAATATCCGAGCGCGGTCGCCTGCAGCAGGCAAAAACCGCGCAGGAGATAAGCCCAGGGCAAAGCTTCTTCGGTCAACAGAAAACTGGCGCCAAATGACAGAATGGTCACGCCGGTCGTAATCCACCAGGCTTCGCCGCTCGCCGGTCCTGCGGACAGGCCGAAGCAGGGCAACGCAAAATGAATATGGTTGCCCCATCCCTGCGGAACCAGAATGACATCGCTCTTCAGCCCGAGTTGCTTTCCCCAGAACCCGAGGGTCTTTCCCCAGAAGCGCCCTACGGCCGGTAGCAGAGCGATCCATGCGGCGGTTCCCAGGAATGCGAGAACCACACTCTCCATAATCTGTCGCGGTCCAAGCCGCAGGCGGACGAACGCTCGATGCGGCGTGATCAGGCCTCCACGCCAGCCCTTATGACGCATGGCCTCAAGCGCTGGCGGCAGCCGCTTCCTTTCCTCGCGCTCTTGACCTTGCAGCTTAGAAATCGAGGAAGACACCGAAGGTCCCTCCGATACGGTGGTATGCGGGCTCCTGATGCTGCTCGACGTTGAAGTTCAACCCCCAGTTCGGGCCGATCCATTGCCGCCACGTCCCCGATACCGTGTGCTCGCGAAAATCTTCCGCCACACTAAAAGTAGGCACTAGAGGCGTAGGCAACCCCAGCACTTCATATCCCTCGCGGCCCCACTCGTAGCGCAGGGAAAAAAAGTGTTCTTTTTCGTGCCCCCATGTGCCCGCCAAATATTGCGTGCGGGCAAGAATGTCTCCCGGGTTGGCATGCGTCCACATGAAGCCGCCCTGGACCACGAGCGGATGTTGAAAGTAATATGCGGCTCCAATCTGACCGCGCACGTCATTGTCGGTGGTTTTACTTTGATCAAAGCCTGCGCCGGCAGTGACTACAAGTTGTCGACGACGGAGAAACTTGCGATTGATGAGCCCGGTGGTCTGAAATTTATTCAGAAAAAACCCCCCGACGCTGACGCCTATCGAACCTTCGGCGAACCAGTTCTCCGACAATGTGCGGACCAGATCAAGATTTCCAAACCACCCGCTGTCTCCGAATCTGCCCTCGCGAGTGATCTCTCCGGTCAACGTATTCCGGCCGCCCGAAACGACGCCTCGCGCATAGAAGTCATTCCAATCGGCGTAGCCGCCGGTCAGCGCACTGTGGCTGCCACCCACTTCGATATATCCGGGGCCTTCCAAGCCTAAGGTGAGAGCGCCTAATCCTGGCAGGCTCGAACCGGGAGCGGTAGTGGTGTTCGAACTGGCTTGCGCGCCGGCCAAGACGCACCAGAGCAAACACGCGAAGAGAATCAGCGCTTGCTTCATCGCTTCGCCTCAACCGCTTCGGCTCGCGACCGCCAGGGGTCGCGACGCAAGTTGAATTCGATACTTAGCTGGCGGCTATCGCCCGCAGCAACAAAAATCATTCCGTCCTCCATTCGAAGCGTTGCCTTGCCTTCCACAATCCGCGCATCTCCGTAATACTCCTGCGGAAAAATCCAGGTCTGATGCGCGAGCGTCTTCGGGCTGGAAGCGCTCAGCGTCACCTTGCCGGGCGAGTGCCGCAGCAGTGTCCACTGGACGGTCTCGCGTTGATTGAGAAATCCCGACAGTGCGGTCATCGTGTACCAGCGGAAGCGGCCTTCTTTCTCCGAGATGTCGGCATTGTCGAGCCAATCGCGAAGCGTACCGAAAAAGCGCTCAGCTCCGTAGGGATGCGTATACAACAGGCGAGCCGCGTGCTCATGCACCGCAAAGTCGGTCACCGCCATCAGCCACTCGCGCACCTCGCCGATAGGTATGTCGTCAAAGCCCATCTCTTCCAGGCTCGCCTCCTTGCCCATGTGAAGAATCGGAAAGCCCCAGATGCCCGGGCCATCGCGGGTTTCGTCGCGATAGACCCGCGTCGGTCCGAGGCCGGCGTCGCCGGTAAAGTAGTAGGCGACAAAGCCGTTTTTTTCCAGCCAGCGCGTCACCCACTGCGGTTGATTGCCAAGCGGCGCGGAGTACTCCGTAATGCGCTTGCCGGAAACATGTTCCAGCGCATCCTTGTTCATCTCCAGATATTTCTGAAATTCGTCCCCATTGTTGTCGCCGATGTGATCGCCAAAATAATTGTGTATCCAGCCGCCGTGACTGCCGATCTCCTGTCCGTGCGCCATCAGGTAGCGGATCCACTTTTGCGTCTCCGGATCGTGCGCAACGTCGAGCCCCTTGTGGTCGCCAAAGGCATCGACGTCGGGCCCGGCCGTGAAGTGAATGGAGAATTGACCGCGGTCGAAAACCCCCTCATCCGCGAGAATCTTGAGCGGCTTCAACGATGAGTGCGCGTCGATGTGCCAATTGAATATCAATCCGCCTACGCCGTCCGGAACCGACGCCAGATAAGGCAGCCCGAGCATGTGAACGCCAAAGAAATGCAGGAAAGAATGCAGCAACAATCCATCCGTGCGTGAGGCCAGATATCCGAGCGGCAGATTCACAAACAGCACTTGCCCCTGCTCTTCCTGCCGGTATCCGGCAGCCAGCGCTCGTTTCGACTTCAGCAGCACCTGGCCATCGAAATTACCAGCGGTGCGGAAGACGGGGTACTCGACATCGCCATACTGATACGCCGCAAACGCATATCGGCTGGTAGCGGCATCGCGCTCGGCCGCCGGGCGCCAACGCGCGAGTTTGCCTCCATCGCCGCCAACTGGAACCGAACTTCCCGGCGGAATGCCAAGCTCCTGCATGGCAGCGGCAGTCCCGGTCACTTGCGCCGGCTCCATAGTCTTCGTGTCATAAAGGTCATAGAGCGCGTAGCGCACGCCCACCAGGCCAGAGAGCCGCGAATCGCCCGGCGGGAAGCGCCCATTCAGATCCCACGAACAAGCGTCATAAACCACCATGAGGTTCCCGCCCGCCCGCACGTAGCGATAGAGCTCGCCGATCAGGACATCATTCGCAGAGCGATGGAGCTGATCGGGAAGAATTACTCCCGCCGCATGAACGGCGGATAGTGGATCGAGAAATTCAGAGTCATGAATCGGCTGCAAGTGGAGGCCTTCTTCGCTGGCAGCGTCCATCCATTCGCGCACCGCGGGCGTGTTCACGTCGACTGAGTCGGGCAAAAGCAGTAGCAAAGTGTCCGCGCCTCTGCCTGATAGAGTCCCGTCGCGCCGATGCATATAACCGACGGCAAAAAGCAATAGTGGCGCGAGCACCGCGACGCACACGTACTTGGCCCCTTTTTTCATGGTTGTACTTGGATGCCTGCGGCCGCATTCGCGGTTGGGCCTTCCTGCGCGCTCCATATCTCGTCGCAGGCCCGCGGATCGAGCACCTGGGCCTGTGGGAAACGCGCCCTAAGCGACTGCCACGCCGCCTCTTCCAGCACGTTCCACGAACTGCCGCCACGCAGCGAATCGGATTGCGAAGTCCAGCACGCCGCCGACTTCGTGTCGCCCAGTTTTTCGGCGGCCAGGGCGACGAGGCCCCATGGATTCGTGTCATAGCGCCGCTCGATCCAGCCCGCGCCAAATGTCTGTCTCCATTGTTGCCACGCCCGTCGCGGATCCTGTCCCGGCCCGCTCACATCCGCCAGCCAGGGATAAACCTGCGCCACAATGTCGGGATAAAAAGCGGGGCGGCTCTTTTGCATCGAAGGACGAAACCGTCCCGTCCGTCGATCCCAGAAAATGCGCTGGATGGCGGCATCAAGCTTGTCAGCGCATGCGTCCGTTGCAGCTCCGGCTGGATCATGAAGACGAAGTTGTCCGCGAGCGACATCTTTCAGCGCGGCATAGACTTCAATGTTGTCCATGAACAGCGCAACATGATTGAGCCGCGAAATGTGATACACACCCAGCCGCCCATTGCGCAGTTTCGCCAGTTGCTTCGCGGCCAGCGTGATGCTGCGCTGCCATTCCACTGGCATGCCAGTCGGGGGCGCCATGCGATAGAGCAGTTGCATCCACAGCGCGAGCATCGAATCGTCCGCATCGGCAGGCGCGCAATCGCGCCAGGCATAATCAATATTGGGGTTGGCGTTGCTGTTGGCGCGGCAGAACCGTCGAAAAAGCCCGTCCGGCCGCTGTCGCGGCAAGGCCCAATCGATCCAGGCTTGCGCGGACTCGTGGATATCCAACCCGCCATCCTGCGCGACAATCAGCGCCTTGGTCGCGAAGTAGGGCTCTACGTAATTGCCGCCCCGAGTCAGCGTGATCGCCCCATCGGGATCCTGAAAGGTAGCAGGAGAGAAGGCAGTCGCGCCAAACGCTTGCACTCTACAAACGAGCAGCGCGCTCAGCACGATCAGTGAGGCCACGGCGCACCTCGGGAACGAGGGAAGAGATGTAACTTTCGACGAGGCTATTCCCAGCCCTGCTGGTCGTCTGGGCATTACGCCTCGATGTTTCCGCGCACGCGCGCCCACACCGTTCCGTGCAACTGGCATCCGGCGGCGATGTTGGCGCCGGATGACGAAATCGTAGTCGGCGCATCGGGCGAGCCAACGCGTGCGCCACGCGCCATCAGAACATCGTTTTCCGCCATCACCGGACCCGTCGCAAACGTACGGGGGCCAAGCCACACCGTCCCGCCACAGACGATGCTGCCGTGTACGCAGGCGTCCTCGTCAATCACCGTGTCCTTATAACTCTTAGCGCTGCCTAACAGCCGCGCCCCTCGCCCGATGTGCAGTTCGCCGGTAGCGATAATATTTGCGTCAAGTGTTTCGCCGGCCGGCAGCGCGAAATCGCCCTCGACGCGTAGCCGCGGACGCGACGTCGTAAACATATCGCCCGTCAACCCACGCTCCGCATTCTCTTCCGGGTCTTTCTGCGCTTGGCAGAGATGTGTGTCTGAAGTAGGCAACGCCCGTGTGTCGTCAGAATCTACGGTCAGAATCTCCGGAGCGTGCATGTGCTGGAAGGCGCATCCGCGCTCCAGGCGAATCGATTGCCCCGCCGAAAGCCGGCCATAGACGGCGCTTCTTGAGCGGAGATAAATGTTTCCGTCGCCGTGAAGCCAGCGCAGCACAGTGCTGTTCTTCCCGAGGATAATGTCATCGCGCCCGAACGCCGCGCGTAGCGCTGCATTTTCGCCCAACACCATCGACCCGTCGGCATAAACATCGGCGTCGACAACTTTGCCGGCAAGAATTTGCGTCGCTTCGCCAAACATCAGCGTGGAAATGCCTCGAGTCTGCTCCGAATCGAAATCGAAATTGTCGGTACCGACCAGCAATATTTCCATCCCCGCCAACGATGTTCGCGACACTGTACGCTCAGTGCGGCAGCGCTCCAGTTGCGGTCGCAGCGGTTCCAGGCGGGTGCGAAAGATTTCGGCAAAGTTACCGATGCGGCCATCATGGCGGGAGGTAGGCAGAGGAGAGGCATCGCTCCGCTTCCACAACTCGAATAAAGCCGGCGTGATCGGAAGAGCCAGCAGCACCGCCGTGACAGTGGTCAACGCAAGCGGAGCCCACGGCAACATTAGACGGACTCCCGCAACACGGGAACCGTAGGCGATAGCGCGTCGTCGAGCACGGGCGCGGTGCGCGAACGTTCCGTCTTGTCCCACACGAGTTCGTGATTGCCGAAGAGATTTCCATAGGTGCTTTCGCGCACCTGTTGCCACGCAGCGTGGGAAACGCTGATCAGACTCACGGTGAATCCGAAAAGAGTTAGCGGCAGAAGACGAATGCGTTGCCGCGATCCATCGAGCCGCGCCGCCGCCGCAATCTCGAAGAAAGCGGCAAAGTTTCCGAGCGTGGTGAAAGCGCCCAGCGCCAGCACCGTCAGGCCGCCACCGATCTGCGCTCCGGTATAAAAAAGCACGACCGCGAGCAACCATCCCAACAAAAGCACCGGTCCCATGAGATACACACCTAACAGCAGCACGCCGTCAATGCGCTCGAACCAGCCCAGGCCGGGGCACCTCGCGGTACGCGCGATATAGCTCGCCATCGCCTGGTTGTGGCCTTTGGCCCAGCGCGTAATCTGGCGCACCCGCACCGGCCAGCGCTCCGGGACTTCTTCGTAGCACTCGGCGCGATTCTCGTAAGCGGTCTTCCACCCGGCGATCAGCAAACGGTAAGTCAGATCGGTGTCTTCAGCCAACGCGTTCTCGTTCCAGCCGCCGATTTCCTGGAGCGCGCTCTTGCGCACGCCTGCCACCGTTCCGCCGTATTGCGGCACCAGGTGCAGATTCATGCGGGCCTGCTGATCGACCTGATATCCGCCCGAGCGCTCCAGATCCAAAAGGCGCGTCAAACACTTCTTACCCACATTCAGCGGCACCACTCGTCCCATGACAGCGCCAATCTCAGGGTCGAAAAACGGCGCGACCAATTGCCGCAGCAGCGCTTTGCCGGGAATGTAGTCGGCGTCGAAAATCAGCACGACTTCGGTCTTCACCAGCGTCATCGCATCCTTCAAAGCTGCCGCCTTGCCCGGCTTTCCGCCGACACGATGGAAGGGCTCGATGAGCGGATGCTGCTCCGCAAACGCATCGATGATCTCGCGCGTCCGATCGGTCGACCGGTCATTGACCGGAATGATCGTCATCTTCTCTTTGGGATAGTCAGCCTCGATTAGCGCCTTCATGATGTCGGCGACTACTGCTTCTTCATTGTGGGCGGCGATTAATACCGTAATCTCTGGCCACGCAGCACTCTCCAAATCCACATAGGGATGCCGCTGTTTGCCGAAGAGGCGATTGAACGTGAAAAAGTAATGGCGAAATGTGTAAATACAAATAAGTAACAATACGATGCGAAATAAATCCATTAACATATGCTGTCACCGCGTCCTTCTGCCTGTCCCGCCAAATCTTCGCCACTAACTTCAACGGCGTGCCCCACCAACTCGTCGGAGCCCATCGAAACCTGTTCGCTACTCGCCGCGCCCTGGAACTGCTCGGAGTCATGCAGCACCGGCCGTTCACCATTCAGCCAACGCGATAGCGCAGTAGCGATCCGCGCAGCGGCGCGTCCATCGCCATAAGGACACTCGCCCGCGGCCATGGTCTTATAGGCATACTCGTTGCTCAGAAGGCGCGATGCCTCGCGCACAATCATTTCTCGCGACGTACCCACGATCTTCGCCATGCCCAGCAGCGAAGCCTCTGGCCGCTCCGTCACCTTCCGCAATACCAGCACCGGCTTGTGGAAGATCGGGGCTTCTTCCTGCACTCCGCCGGAATCGGTGAGCACCAGGTAGCAGCGGCGCAGCAAAGACAGGAACTGGAAATAGTCGACCGGTGGAATCAGGTGAATGCGATCGCGATTAGATAATTTCGCTTCTACCGTCGAAGTGACATTTGGATTTAAGTGCACCGGATAGATGACCCGAATGTGGGGAAAGCATTCGACCAGTTCGAGGATCGAATCGCAAATGTTCTCGAGTTCCACGCCCCACGATTCACGCCGGTGCGAAGTCATCAGCACGATGGGCGAGCCGTCATCGGGCACGCCCTCAGGAAGAGGATGCTCAATGGTCTGCATCTCCAGAAGCTTGTGTACGGCATCGACGATGGTGTTTCCGGTCGTCACCACGTCCTGCGCCGGGATCGCTTCCGTCAGCAGGTTTTCCGCGGCCAGAGGAGTGGGTGCGAAGTGCAGTTGCGTGACAACAGCGGCAAGCCGCCGGTTCACCTCTTCCGGCCAAGGCTGATAAATATCGTGGCTGCGCAAGCCCGCTTCGACGTGAGCGACCGGAACCTTTCTATAGAAGGCGGCCAGAGCAGCCGCAAAAGCAGTTGTGGTGTCTCCCTGTACGAGAAGACAATCGAGCGGATTTTCAGCAAGCAGCGTATCCATTGACTCAAGGATTCGACACGTCAGCCCGTTGAGCGTCTGGTTGTGGCGCATGAGATCGAGTTCGATGTCGGTGCGCACGTCAAATACCTGAAGCACCTGGTCGAGCATCTGACGGTGTTGTCCGGTCGAGATCGCCAACGGAATAAATTCGTCGGAACGTTTTCTGAGTTCGAGGACAACTGGGGCCATCTTGATCGCATCCGGACGAGTCCCGAAAACGATTCCAATCCGCTTTTTCATGGGCTCTCCCCCCCCGGCTCAAACTTAGAGTCGCTTCACTGGTTTGGGGTTGGTGTATGAGTAATTTGCAGTAGATGCAATGGTGACTTCGCAGTAGATAAAAAGGATCATTGAAATTTGCAGAAAAAGCGGGCAACCCACCCGCCGGTTCCCTCACCCAATACCGCATCGTAAGTAGATTGTCCGAACTCGAAGTTGGCCCGAGTTCTGGAAGCAGGTTCCCGGCAAGCGATTTTTGCGCGCTGGGGACAGGTTATGTCTGGAGATGCTTTGGACGCTTCTGCTCAGATATTCGCGCCGCTGAGCAAGAGCTGGCGAAACAAAGGCCAGGCTCAAGCGCGCGACATGATTGGAAATTGGCCAAGCAAGTTTTTATCGGAGACGTTCCCAATGAGCAGACACCGTTTACACATTCAAAAGATCGTTCTGGCACTTTTGCTTTTCTCGGCCCTTTTCTCGGCCAGATGCTTGTGGGCATCGGATGATGTTCCGCCCGCCTCAAACTCCTCCGCGATACCCGAACAGCAAGCGAACAATCAGGCGCCGAACAAGAACGAAATGGCCGACCGCATCTTCTATCGCGAAGCCAAGTTCGTTCAGGATATGAAGTCCTACACTCCGATGGTCGAGACCTACATACAGGATTTCAAGAGCGATGACCAACTTGGGCAAGTGCCGACGAGCGACAAATATTTCATCGGCCGCCTGATCATGAATAAAGGTCTTGAGGATTTGTCGTTCCAGAAAAACTCAACGTCGATGCGCAGCAGATTCCTGGAGAAGCTGAACGGCTTTTACAAGATGAATTATGTGGCGCTCGGCTTCATGCAGATGGTTTACATCTACGGCTTCGACCAGCAGAACTATGACCTCAAATTTCTGCACCAAGAATTTCTTGGCGACGTTCGCACCCTCGTCTTCGATGTATCGCCGAAGGCCAAGGTAAAAGGAGCGCATTTTCTCGGACGCATATGGGTGGAAGATCAGGACTACACCATCGTCCGCTTCAACGGCACCTATCTGCCTCAGGGCCGCCTGAATTTCTACTTCCACTTTGACAGCTGGCGCACCAACATGCGGCCCGGAGTATGGCTGCCTGCCTTCGTCTATAGCGAGGAATCGGACGCGAAGTATGCCTTGTTCCGCAAGCTGGCAATGCGGAGCCAGACGCGTCTGTGGGGATACAACCTGAAGCTGCCTACTGACACGGATGAGTTCACCTCGATGGAAGTTGATTCAGCATCGAATGTTGCCGATCAGACCGACGCTGCCAATGAGATTCTTCCCGTCGAGAGCGCGCAAAAGTGGGAGCGCGAGGCCGAAGATGACGTGCTCGATCGCTTGCAGCGCGCCGGAGTTCTCGCGCCCGATGGTGACGTGTCCAAAGTTTTGCAGACCGTCATCAACAATCTCGAGGTTACCAACAAGCTCGACATCGAGCCCGAAGTGCGTGCGCGTGTTCTGCTGACCACGCCTCTCGAGTCGTTCACGGTGGGGCACACCATCGTAATAAGCCGGGGATTGCTCGATGTGTTGCCCGATGAGGCCGCGCTCGCCATGGTGCTGGCTCATGAACTCGGCCATATCGCGCTCGGCCATCGTCTGGATACGAAATATGCATTCGGCGATCGCATGAACTTCCCCGATGAAGAGACTTTTCGCCGCATTCAGGTGTCGCGCAATCCGGCCCAGGAAGAAGCCGCCGACAAGAAGGCACTAGAATTTTTGCAGAACTCGCCGTACAAAGACAAACTCGCTAACGCCGGATTATTCCTGCGCGCTCTCGAGTCTCACTCGAAACAATTGTCGTCGCTGATCACGCCTGAGTTCGGCAGCCGTATGGCGAAGGGCGACAGCATCCTGCGCATGAGCGCGCTGCTCCAATCCGCGCCCGCGCTTCAAACGACCGACGTCACGCAAATCGCGGCCCTACCCCTGGGCAGCCGAATCAAGCTTGACCCCTGGGACGATCGCGTTGAAATGAACAAGAGCAAGCCTGTGCCTTTGCAGTCGGCGCGGGACAAGATGGCGTTCGAAGTAACGCCGATGATCCCCCATCTCGCCCGCTATCGCGGCCCGCAACAGGTCGCGAACGCCGGGGCAGCCGGCAAGTGAATATTTTCGCTGGGGTCCCACTCATTCTGAAACCACGAGTGTGTGGGATTCGCAGTTTGAAGTTTTAAGTATTTGGAGGTACTCGCTAGTATGAAACGCGCCACGCTTCGTTACTTGCCTGTTTTTCTTGCTGTCACGGCTTCCGCCATCCTCGCCGGATGCGGCAGTTCCAGTACGCCGGTTCAAACCACGCCACCACCACCGCCGCCCAATCTGAGCGTGATCAAACACATCATCTTCCTGGCCGAAGAAAATCGCAGCTTCGATAGTTATTTCGGAAAGATGAACGACTATCGCAGCGCGCCGCCGTTCAATTTGGCGCGCGAAGTCAACGGACTGCCCGATGATTGCAGCCCGACAACCGGCGGCGCAACGCCCTGGACGACGCCATGCAGCGCAATGAATTTATCGCCGAATGCTCAAGGCGTGCCTACTACTCCTATCTATGCATTCCACTTGCAGACGGCGTGCATCGACGGCCTCAGCCCAGACTGGATTGTCGGCCATTGGGATTTCAATATCACAAATCCGAGCTCTAATACTCCGGGCACTCTGGGCCTCCCCACACCTGGCTCGGATGGCTTCGTCGTCAGCGGTGCGAGCGCGGCCATTGCCAACGGCGAAAATGATGTGCAAGGTATTCGCGCCATGGGCTACTACACCGGCACGGATCTCCCATACCACTATTGGTTGGCGACGAACTTCGCCATGTCCGACAACTGGTTTGCGCCCGCCCCTACTCGCACCCAAACCAATCGTTATTACTTGATGGGTGCAACCTCAGGCGGTTACGCCTATCCTTATATGGGTGGCAGCGAGCCTCCCATTCAGTCGAAGACTATCTTTGATTCCCTGCAAGCTGCCAACGTTTCGTGGAAGGTTTACTCCGAACTGCCCGACGGATACACCTACGCCTCTGTGTTCAACGGCTTCATGAATCGATTCGGCAGCACGGGGAATGTTGTCAACGATCCGTCGTTCTCGCAGTTTTTATCGGATGCGCAAAGCGGCAACCTCGCCTCAGTCACCTTCATCGACAAGCCCGACGCGGATGAGAAGCCTGACGGCACCGCCGCCAACATTCAGGACGGTGTCGCCGAAACGGAGAAATTGATCAATGCCGTGATGAATAGCCCGGAGTGGTCCTCAACCGTGCTCATCTTTACCTTTGACGAAGGCGGAGGCCTTTACGACCACGTCGTACCGCCAACTAACGTCCCCAGTCCGGATGGCATTAAGCCAGTCGACCTTTGCACCAGCGCCACCGATCCTGGCTGCACCTTCGCGGAGCTCACGCACAGCACGCCGCCCTATGATCCGACGGGTGACTTCACCCGCTATGGCTTTCGCGTGCCGGCTGTGGTGATCTCGCCCTTCGCCAAAGCAGGTTATGTTTCGCACGTCCAGACCGATTCCACCGCCTGGCTAAAGCTGGTCGAAGAACGCTTTAGCCTCCAACCCCTGAATGCTCGCGATGGCTGGAGCGGCACCAGCGATATGAGCGACTTTTTTGATTTCGCCAATCCGCCGTGGACAACGCCGCCAGCAAACCCGCCCAGCGACGGGCCGGGAAATTGCTATGATACTTTGCCGTAGATTGGTCGCTAGGCGTGGGTCGATAGGCGTTAGCCGCCAGTCGTTGGCTTTTTACTATTCGTCGTACCGTTCGCATTACGATCAACCGCGAACGGCCATCGACTAACAACCCTCCACCACATCGAACGGTCGCATCATCTCATTGTCCTCGTGCTCGAGAATGTGGCAGTGCCATACGTAGCGCCCAGTGAATCCTTCGAAGCGGATAATGATGCGCGTCACCATGCCGTGGTCGGCGCGCACCGTGTCCTTCCAGCCGGCCTCCGACGGATCGGGCGCCACTGGCGGGCCGAGATATTTGAGTTCACCCGTTGCCGAGTAGGCGTTAACATTGAACGCTCTTCGATCGAGGATCTGAAACCTCACCATGTGCAGATGAATGGGATGGTCGTCATTCGTAAGATTGATAAAATTCCAAATCTCGACCGAATCGAGCACTGGATTTTCCGTGACCGGCATGCTCCAGTGGGCGCTATTCAATAACGACATCAGGGGCCGCTTCTGTGCATCGTCGATCTCCCCCAACGTCAGCATGCGATTCTTGACTGCAGCGGATTCCGCAATCTTCGGAACCGGCCTCAAACTCTTAGGCAAGACGCTACCGTCGCGCGCGCCTTTCGCGGCCACGCGAAACTGCATCACATTGAAGTTGTCATTTCTGAGCACAAGATTGTTTCCGGCATACTCCGAGAAATCGAAGATCAGATCCGCGCGCTCGCCCGGCGAAAGCCGCACTCGGGTCAACTCGACCGGAGCCGTCAGCAATCCCTGATCGCTGCCAATCTGATGAAATTTTGGAAACCACTGCGCCTGGCTGCTGCTGCTGAATGTCAAATGAATCGCCCGGCCATTCGATCCGTTCAGCACGCGGAAGCGATACTTGCGCGGCTCCACTTCCAGGTAAGGAAAAATCTTTCCGTTCACGAGAACAGCGTCGCCATAAACTTCCGGCACCCACGGCGATTTCGGATCGCTCGATACCGGATAATTCAGCTGCCCCTCGAGATCGAAGAGCCGGTCATAAATAACCAGCGGAATCTCGTACTTGCCGCGAGGCAAGTTCAACGCATCTTCAATGTCATCGCGCACGAAAAATGCGCCCACCAGCCCCGCAAAAATATTCAGTCGGTTAATGCCGAGTGCGTGGTCGTGATACCACAGCATCGCCGCGTCCTGCCGATTGGGATAGTGGCAGACAGCCGACTTGCCCGGCGCATACCAGCTCTCGGGATAGCCATCGCTCTTCGGACGAGCCTTCGCACCGTGCAGGTGCACAACCGTACGCACTTCGGGCTTATCCGCCTCCGCACCGTGAATATTGTGATCGATGGGCAGGAAATGTTTGGCGGGCAGTTCATTCGCCCATTCCACCAGCAGTCCCTGACCACTGCGCGTGTCAAAAACCGGCCCCGGCGACGCCGATGCATACCCCCATTGCCTAGTCGGCGGCAAATCGCGATGCACTTTCGCTTCAAACTGCCGCATCGAGACGCGATAATAAGAAAGCAGAACCGCAGGATTATCCGGGCTAGGCCGATGCCCAACAGGCTGAATGGTCTCCGGCACCGGCAGCGGATCGACAAATTGCGCCAGAGAGCTGGCATTTACTTGTTTGCGAAGCGTCGCTGGAGCGGGGTGTGAGATCCCCGGCCCCATGTTCTGTCCAGTAGAAGGAGCGGCAAATCCATCCGTCCGGGCACTTTGCGGAATGATCGGGGTCGCGCTCTGACCCATGCCGCGGCGCAAGGCCAGCGCCATCGAGATCAGTCCGCCTTGCGCAAGAAATCCTCGTCGCGTGATCGTCAGACGGTTAACTCCAGCGCATGAGCAGCGGAAAGAATGGAGCCGACGATCAGACTTGAACTGATGACCTGCCGATTACGAATCGGCTGCTCTACCAACTGAGCTACGTCGGCCTGCTTCCGATTCTAAGGGCCGCCTCGAATTCGCGCAACGATTCCCGCTATAACGGCTTCTGCAATAACGAGGACGAAACTACGCGGCCTGGGCCATCGCTTTGTACTCGTCATCGGATTGCGATGGCAGCAGCACCCACAGCGTGTAGATGCCGAGCGCTGTACCAAGCGGGATGCGTAACAAGGCTACGAAGCCTGCGACCAATGCAAAGGTTCGCGCCCAATCCTCACGCTGCAGCAAACCCCAACCGGTGAAGAAGCCAGTCGCGGCAATCGCGAGGATCAGCCATCCGACACAGGTGAGAAGAGGCCGCAGCCACACCGTAACTTCAGGCGATGGACCGTTGTGAATGTGGAACGCGCCGCCGAAGATTGTCTGCGCCACGATCAGCACCACAACTCCGGCGACGACGTACAAGGCCGAGTAGGCCGTCCATAGAATGCCCAGGAGACGAATGTGTTCGCGAACCCGGCTGCGCCGAAGCTCGATGAGTCCCAGAACAGGTTTGCCGCAGCGCGCACAGCGCGACGCTCCCCCCAGCAAATGCGCCCCGCATTGATCGCAAAACATTGTGTCCCCTTCCGAACTCACACTGTCATCCACAGTATTGTACGAACGCGAGCACTGAACAGTTCAAGAACAGTTCTCAGTTTCAAGTTCTCAGCGAGCAAGTCATGGTTCATAGATTTCACTGAGAACTGACAACTGATCGCTGAAAACTCCCTCTAAAACGAAAAGGCCACCCGGCAACTTGGGCGGCCTTTTCTTTCAAGGGAGAATAGTCCCAACGGAGGTTTCATCCATCAGAACTTTCTGCGGGAATCTTATGAGCCTTAAAACCACAGTGTCAAGCAAAATTTGCGACTTAAATAGTCCTGTTTTCAATCACTTATGAGATACGTCCACAATTCGCCAAACGACTCCAAAATGACCTTAAATCAGTCCTTTTTGACGCTAACGAGCTTTAATTGAGGCACTTACCGCTCCGGAGGCACGGGTCGCGGCTCCTCCTCCAGGTGCAGGGAGATGAATTCCACAGCCTCACGCCGGTCGAAGATCGAATCGGGAAAAAGCCGTTTTATGAGTAGTCGCAACCCTCCAAACGCGACTCCCGCAACCAGCGCCAGACCCACCACGATTCCGCAGAGAACGATGGCATTGAATAGAAAATTTGCCAGATTGTCTTTCTTGGTCACGTAGGTATTTTCATTCCACGTAACATCCGCCTCGTAGCTGACTGCCGACATCAGCGATCGCGCTTCGCTTTTCGACAACGGCCCTGCCGCGATCAGAATGATCGGCCCGGTGCGCGTGTCGAAGAATGGCCCAATATCGAGAATCGGTGTCACCCCCGGCTGCTGCTGCTTGACTTGATGCGACGCATCGATCTGCCGCAGCCGGTCCGCCGCAATCTGCGAGGTCGGATATTCGATCATCATTAAGGTTGCGTCGCCGCCGTTCACTGCATACTTGCCGATTACCACTTCCGCGCCCGATTTAAAGTCCACCATCGAGGTGGGCAGCGGCGATCCGACTCGATCGAGCGCAACCGGACCGAGGACATATTTCGTCGTGTTTTTTTCCAGGCTTCTCTCGCTTGTCGTCTTCGGAAGCCGCGATGGCAGCGAAGGCAGTTTGCCTTTATAGTCCGCCGCCTCGGGCAACAATCCCGCTAGCTGCCGCAGTTGCGCCGCCGACATTACGCTCATCCTGTCGAACACCGCATCCACCAACATGTTGCCCTGATAAAAAAGCACGCGCTTATTCTGGAAAGCCGCCTGCCCGCCAATCGTCTCCTCGCCCATATCCTCGGAGCAGTAATAACTAAACGCGCCATAAGCGCCGCTGGCATCTTCAAACAGTGCGACCTTGAGCGTCAGATTGCGTCCGTCGTCGCGCGTGTAGGAGGCCTTCTCCATGCGGACGAAGCCGTATTCCTTTAATACAGCTGCGTCGGTTGGATCGGCAGAGGCGGGATCGGAACTACGCGCGACCGTGCCCTTGATCTCCCATCCCGAAAACTCGGTGGGCAGAACCGGGGAAGAGGCGGCAGGAGATGCAGGAACTGAACTTGTGGAAGCCGCAACCGGCTTAGCCGGTTCGGAGGCAAAGGCCGACGCACAGCAAAGGAAAGAGGCAAAAACAACGGAAAAATATCGCGAGAATTTCATCCGGAAAAGCACACTACACCGCTAGATTAGACTACCGGCAGCCCAGGAAAGTTTCCACTGCGGGCGGATTAGACGAGAATAATAGCGATCAATTGGATGTTGAAGGATTCGTACCGGAAGGAGGTCTCTGAGACGACGGACTACTTCTTCAGCAGGCTGGTATGGCTGGCCACGCAGAGCCACTTGCCATCCTGAAACACCCAGGTATCGGTGAAGCGCCCGAAATGCTCATAGGGCTTGCCGCCGTAGGTGCCCTTCGTATGATAATTGCCGACCACGACCGCCGTTGCGCCGTACATTTCCACCTTCACATCATCGATACTCATGATGCTCGGCTGAAACTTCGGGTCGGCGAAATCCGCCAGAAATCTTCCTCGGTCGGTGACTTCCCCGTCCCATTCCGTATTGACGAACCTGTCGCCGATCATGCTCGCGACCGCAACCGAGTCGCGAATCACCTGCGCCTGATTCCACAACCATTCGAGCGCCACCAGTTTGGCGGCATCCGCGGACGAGGTTGCTTTGGAAGTCTGGGCCGACGTGCACAACGTCATCAGAAAACAACAGGCGGCCGTCTTCAGGATGGTGCTTCTACTCCGCAGACACACGTTTGCGCGCATATTCTTGAGGATAGTCTGCGCCACGATAGCGTGAATGGCTGCTCTCTTCCTATCAAAAACACAGTAGGGAACGTTACGAATGTCACTGAAAGATTCCCTTCCCCTTTTCGGGAAAGAGCGTCACTGACCTTCCGGTTTGTCGATCTTGCTCGCCACTTTAACGCCGCTTAGTCCGCTCGCGTATTTCGATACGCCCCGGTAAAGCGACTCGGCGATGCGCTGCCGGTGCTCAGCCGTCTCCATCTTGCGCTCGTCGGTGGGATTCGAAACGAAGGAAATCTCGGCGAGAATCGAAGGCATGTTCGCGCCAATCAGCACGATAAACGGAGCCTTCTTGATGCCGCGATTGCGTAAGCCGGCGTTATCCAGGGACAGTCCGCCGTAGAGCGACTGCTGCACGTCGCCGGCAAACTCGCGCGATTCGTCGATCTTTTCCTTAAGCGCGATCTTCTTCACCAGGTCCTGCAGTTCGTGGATCGATTTCTCCGAGACCGCGTTTTCGCGCGCCGCAACTTCCAGCGCCTCCGGCGATGAAGTGAAATTCAGATAATAAGTTTCCACGCCGCGCGCATCCGAATCGCGGCTCGAATTGGCGTGAATCGAGATGAAAAGATCCGCCCGTTCCCGGTTGGCAATCGCCGTGCGCGTCTCGAGCGGGATGAAGGTGTCATCCTGCCGCGTGTAGATCACTTCCGCGCCAAGCCGCGTTTCGAGCAATCGGCCAAGGCGCTTGGCCACGTCGAGCACCACGTCCTTTTCAAGCAGCCCATTCGGACCGATGGTGCCGGTATCGTGCCCGCCGTGACCCGGATCAATCACAATCTTGCCAATTTTCAACCCCAGCGCGCGAATCAGCGAGCGATCGCCAGCGGCGGTAGGCCGCGCTTCGCGGGTCACTTCGCGCACGTCGGCCTGAAGATCCGCAGTATCCGAAGCTGTCGCTGTAGTGGAAGATTTCGATTTCTTCCGGTGCAGGGACGACGAAAGCGCTGGTGCTGACGATGACGATGATGGCGAATGCGATTTGGCAAGCTTCGCCTCGTCTGATTCGGCGACGTTCGAATCCCCGCCCGCCCTCGATTCCGGCCGAATTTTTTCCGGGGTGAGCGTCGCGACCGTCGTCGGCGCATGATCGTCGGCTTCGACAATCGTCTTCGGAATCTTGCGATTCGATCCCTTGACGGCCACCTGTGTCTTAACGACGCCAATGCCATTTACCGGCGGCGCCGGATCAGGCGGCTGTGAATCAGCACTGCTATTTTCCGGAGGCAGGTCAGTCTCAACCAGCCCTGGCTTCGTAAAACCGATCGCAACCTTCGCGGAATTCCGTTGCGCTTTCTGCGGTGCAGATTTCGCTTCCCGTATCGGGGCAGTGGCCGACTCGACCGCATCATCAGATTCCGGCGAGGCCGCAATCTCGTCGGCTGCAGAATTCTCCTTCACGCCAACCGTTTTCGCCGCGAGCATTGTCGCCCGCTTCTGCTTGCCATGAATGTCGATGATCAGGCGATACGGATCCGGCAGCAGGAAGGCGTCGTAGCTCGAAAGGTCGTCCACTTCGAGCACAATCCTTGTGCGTCCCGGCTTAAACTCCGCAACCCGAATTTTCTTCAGAAAGCCGTCGTCTACGTCGAAGGTTTTGCCGACCAGCGTAGAAGCGAGCTTCGTGTCGCGCAGGTCAAAGAAAATGCGGTCGGGATGCGCGATGCGCTGCGAATCGAATTTCACTTCCTGTTCGACGTCAATCGCGACGCGTGTGTAGTCAGGCGTCGACCAGTGCCGGACCCCGGTGATGCGCGGCAAGGCGCTGCGGCGAGCGTCAGTAGCGGTGGCTGCCACAGAACCCGATTCGGCTGCCTCGTCAGAATTAGCGCTCGCGGGTGAAACTGCATCGGCACTGACATTGCCAGCCGTGCTGGCACCCGGACCGTCGCCGACGGAGCGCCCGCCGGAAGCCCGCTGTTTGCGAGCTGACTTTTGGGCCGTGTGTTCTTTGTTCGCCACCTGGGCATCGATCTCCTGCACCGCGGCGCGAGCGTCATCTGCCAGCCGGTTCCGCGGATAGCGATGCAGAAAATCGGCGAACGCCGCGCGCGCCTCTGCCGGATCGTTCAGGTCATCCTTATAGATCTCGCCGATCGTGAACAGCGCGTCACAGCGATATTTGCTGCCCGGATATTCCTTGCGCAGGAAATGATATTGATCGATGGCGCCGCGGAGAATCTTGTCGTCGTCAAAGCGCCGGCCCATCTCGACCATCAATTCGGCCGTCGCCACCACGCTCGGATCGGCCTTCGACGACGAAGGTGACCCCAAAT
Organism: Acidobacteriaceae bacterium; assembly: GCA_003132405.1. Taxonomy (GTDB): domain Bacteria; phylum Acidobacteriota; class Terriglobia; order Terriglobales; family Acidobacteriaceae; genus Acidiflorens. The sequence continues at coordinate 36,609 of PKXQ01000046.1, forward strand.
AAACGCGCCGGTAAGAATCGATCACCCGCTGATATTCGTGCCGAGTGCGCTCTCCCGTGGGGCGGCCGTTCAAAGCTTCGCGCATGCGCTCCGCCCTCGCAAATTGCTGACGCGCCCACGTGTCATTGTGGCGGATGCGAGTCGAAGCGGAAGCCGATGGAAGAGGAAGCAGCGCAAGCAAAAGCGCGACGCCAAGGCGAAAGGCGTGGCCGCCTCGAGTTAGGGTCGTAGAAGCCAGGGTCTGCACTAAATTCCTGCCACAATTCCAACCAGTACTGATCTGTGATCCCACTTATTACTCTGTCATCCTTCGCAAAGCGAAGAGCCGGCCCTGAGCTTGCCGAAGGGACTTATGCATTTTGCGTCTGCAATCCGGGAGTCCATCTTCCCCCAGAATGACAACCCAACCGACATCACAAAGTTGCTAAAGGCGGACAGCTATTGCGTGTTGCTGATATAAAGCACGCCCCGGGCATCCCGCTCTACATGCACCGGCTCCCGCGCGAACGAGCTTCCCGGCGAACCGCCGGACAAGCTTTCATTCACCCCGCCGCCGTTATATAAGTCTGTGATTCGGCGGACATAATTTTGCGTCTCCCGAAAATGCGGCACCCCCGCGCTGCGCGCTACCGCTCCCGACCCCGCGTTATAGGCGGCCAGAGTCAGGCGAACATCCCCGCCATAACTATCCAATAGTTTCCTTAGATGCCGCACCCCGGCATCCACGTTCTGCTCTGGGTCAAAAGGATTGGCCACATTCAGCGACCGCGCCGTCGAAGGCATCAGCTGCATCAGCCCCATGGCTCCCTTGCGCGACACCGCATTGGGATTGAAATTCGACTCGACTTTGACCACCGACCGCACCAGGCTGGGATCCACATTGTGCCGAGCCGCCGCCGCGTCAATCGCCACATCGATATCCTGCTGCGTAAAGGCACGGTTAAGATATTGATAATTCGGACCTTTGCCGTCGAGGTAGTGATTGACCTCAGACGCTGCCGATCGCGCCGCCCGCATCACCGCCCCGCTGGTCGGAACCGGCTTGAAGCGATGTTCGGTCGAACTCCAATACACTAAGGAGGATCGCGAAGAGGTGCCCGCACTGAAGCTTCCAACTGTTCTCGAAGCCGAAGAAGGCACGCAGGTCGCCTCCCCGCTTCCATCATTTACGTAGATTCTGCGGCCGGATTCGTCGGTAGTTGAAGAAATCGCTCCCACCCGCGAAATCGTCGCATCGCCCAATGGAGCGCCCGATTGCGCCATGGCCGGCGTCGCCGTAAATGTAGAGAGAAAGGAGATCGCGGTTAAGCTAGCCATCAGGGCGATTTGCAGGCATCTACGCATAGGTTCAGGTCGGCCAAAGTCGAGGCCAAATTGCTGGCCTGATTAAAGATCGGCCAAAAGACACACTTACTCTAGGGCCACCCTACCCGTGCACCTGCCAGAGAATCCAGAACCAGAGTACCCCCAGTATAGGGTGCGCGAAACCGCACGGCAATCTATCCAAAGGGCGTAGAACCACTGAAGTAATCTACGTAAGTGACTGAAATCACTTGATTTTATCTCTAGACTCGCTGGTTCCTCAGGACGGACCCCGTCCGGCGAAGCCAAGGGGTACCCCGGTAGTTGAATTTGCACCGGGCACCGCAGCCACGCATAGCATCTACAATGTCGTCTGCGCCGGCGATGTCATCTAGCGTCGTCGATGAAACATCCATGAATTCCCGAGCCCTCCGCAAACTGTTCGACGAAGTGAAGAAGAAGCGACTCTCTCCCGACGACGCCGTGGAGCGGCTCCGTCACCTGCCCTTCGAAGATCTAGGCTTCGCCAAGCTCGACCACCATCGCGCCCTTCGCCAGGGCATGCCCGAAGTGATTTTCGGTCAAGGCAAAACGCCGAGCCAGGTGGCCGACATCTTCACCCGCCTGGCCGCTCATGGAGGCAACGTCCTTGCCACACGAACCACCGAAGAACACTATGCCGCGGTGATGGCCGCGTTCGGCGACAAGCGGCCCAGCCCGGAATACCGTCCACTCTCTCGCACCATCTCGCTCAAGCGTGATCGCAGACGCTACGGCAAAGGAGTGATCGCAGTCGTCTCCGCCGGAACCAGCGACATCCCCGTAGCCGAAGAAGCCGTCGTCACCGCGGAATTAATGGGCAACAACGTTCAGCACATCTACGATGTCGGAGTCGCCGGCATTCACCGCCTGCTGGCCCATCGCGAGGCCTTAGCCAAAGCGCGCGTAATCATAGTCTGTGCTGGCATGGAAGGCGCTCTGCCGAGCGTAGTCGGAGGGTTGGTCGGAGTCCCCGTAATCGCCGTCCCCACCAGCATTGGCTACGGCGCAGCCTTCGAAGGCCTGGCCGCTCTCCTCGGAATGATGAACTCCTGCGCCTCCAACGTCAGCGTAGTAAACATCGATAACGGATTCGGCGCCGGCTATGTAGCCTCCTTAATTAACCGAAAGTAGAGGAGCGCCGAAAAGCCGTAGCCAGCGGATTTTACTGAAAGCTGACAACTGACAGCTGACAGCTGATTCTGTGGCAAAGTAATCAAGGAATGCTCACCGCGAAAGATCCCCGCCTTGCCGGGCGCGCCGCGTTCACTCATCCTAACTTCGTCTCCTACACGCTCGCGCTCTTCCTCATCGTTGTGGCGCGCGAGATGCAGTCTGTCGCCGTCGGGTGGCAAGTCTACGAGATCACCAGGCGGCCGCTCGATCTCGGCTACGTTGGCCTCGCCCAATTCGCCCCCGGCTTCGTCCTCTTCCTATTCGCCGGACATGCCGCCGATCTCTTCGACCGGCGCAAGCTGCTGATGGCTTGCTACGCTGGCTACGGTGTGTGCTCGGCTCTGCTGCTCGCCATCAGTTGGCATGCTCCACATTCGGTTCATTTGATCTATGTTGTTCTGGCATTAACTGGGGTGTGCCGCAGCTTCAGCTTCCCCGTCAGCCGCGCCATCCTGCCCCATCTCGTCCCTGAAGAGCATTTCGCGAACGCGGTCGCCTGGAATTCCAGCACGTTTCAAATCGCAACCATCGCCGGCCCCGCCGCCGGAGGAATCGCCTACGCCTTGTTCCACGGACCTAAAGCTGTCTATGCGCTGGCCGTGATCGTGTCGATCCTGTCGATCATCATGACCTTGCGCATCCACCCGCTGCCCGCGTCGCCAGAAGAGCCCGCCGAGGTGGTCGCCGAAAAAGCCACCATCAGCCTGCGCACAGTCCTCGCCGGCTTTCGTTTCATCTTTGAGAAAAAGGTGATCCTGGGCTCGATCTCGCTCGACATGTTCGCCGTGCTCTTAGGCGGAGCGGTCGCTCTGCTCCCTATCTACGCCAAAGAAATTCTCCACACTGGCCCGTGGGGACTCGGCCTGCTCCGCAGCGCTCCCGGAGTCGGCGCCGCTCTCACGGCAATCGCCGTCGCGCACTATCCCATCCGCCGCCACGCCGGTCTCGCCATGCTGTCGTGCGTGGCCGCCTTCGGAGTGTTCACCATCGCCTTCGGAATCTCCCACAGCCTCATCCTCTCGCTGATCGCACTCTTTCTTACCGGAGCTGCCGACATGGTCAGCGTCATCATCCGCGCCACTTTGATTCAGGTCGCAACTCTCGACGAAATGCGCGGCCGCGTCAATGCCGTCGACATGCTCTTTATAGGAGTCTCGAACGAGCTAGGCGAATTCGAATCCGGCCTAACCGCGCAATGGTTCGGCACCGTCCCGGCCGTAATCGTAGGCGGAGTCGGCACACTGGTAGTCATCGCAGTGTGGGCGTGGCTTTTTCCAGAATTAAGAAAGGCAGATGAGCTGACGGTAGCCGAGCTGATGCCGAAATAAGAGTGCCGAAATAAAAGTGCAGCGGCGAACGGAGTTTCACGTGACCAGCGGAACTAAGTTCCGCAGAAAAAACTAACCGGATCATGCCGTTAGCTGCGAGACGCGGATTTTCCGGCGAAAGAGAAAGCGTAGAATGGTGGAATGACAACCGACGAGCGCCTGGATCGACTGACCGAAAAGCACGGAGCGCTGGCTGAGAGTCTGCAACTGCTGACCGCGGAGGTTCAGAGTATGGCAACTAAACATGGCGCCCTAGCGGAAAGCCTGCAATTGCTCACTGCGGACGTTCAGAGCCTTGTGCACTCCGTAAGAGAGCACGACCGAATCCTACGTGGCCACGCTGATCTAATCGGCGACCTGGCGAGAATCGCCGGGGCACACCAGCAACGAATCGACCGACTGGAAGGCCGCCAAAGCTGACCGTCCGCTCAATGCGGATTCGGATGCCTGCAATTCTGAGTAGAGACTCTCAAAGTTTCTTTTTTCTCTTCGCCGTCGCTTTCGGAGTCCTCGTCCTCTGCGCAAATACGCGTCCAAAGATCTTGTCGATGTTCCTAAGCTGACGCTTCAGATCAAATGCACGTTCGATCTTCGCCCGTGGCAGTCGCCCAACAATCTCGGGATCGTTCACGATCAGTTCGTGGAAGTCGAGATCTTCCTTCCATGCTCGCATAGCATGACTCTGCACCAGGCGATACGCATCTTCACGGGAAATGCCACTCTCGACCAAGTCAAGCAACAACTGCCCGCTGAACACCAGTCCACGCGTGCTTTCGAGATTCGACATCATGCGCTTCGGATAGACGAACATCGTTTCAATCAAGTTCGCCGTCTTGTTAAGTAAATAGTCGGCCAGTGTGGTCGAATCCGGAATAATGATGCGTTCAGCCGAAGAATGCGAAATATCGCGCTCATGCCAGAGCGCGACGTTCTCGAATCCAGCCTGCGCATTCGCTCGCACCACACGCGCTAGACCGGAGATCTGTTCGCTCGTAACCGGATTCCGTTTGTGCGGCATCGCTGACGAGCCCTTCTGTTTCTCGCTGAAATACTCTTCCGCTTCTCGAACTTCAGTCCGCTGCAGATGCCGTATCTCAGTTGCGATCTTATCGAGCGTCGACGCAATCGTAGCCAGCGTCGCCAAATAAAACGCGTGCCGGTCGCGCTGAATCACCTGCGACGAGACAGCCGCCGCTTTCAATCCCAGACGCGCACACATCTCTTCTTCCAGTTCGGGAGTTAGGTGCGCGAAGGTTCCAACCGCTCCAGAGAATTTTCCTACGCGCAAATCCTCAGCCGCTCCCTTGAAACGCGCGATGTTACGCTGCGTCTCCGAATACCAATTCGCAATCTTGAAGCCAAAGGTAATCGGCTCGGCGTGGATGCCATGCGTTCGCCCAATCATCGGCGTGTCCTTGAACTCCCACGCCCGACGCTCCAGCACCTCTGCGAGTCGCTCCAAATCTGCGGCGATCAGCGATGACGCTTGCTGAATCAGCAATGCCTGCGCCGTATCGACTACATCGTTCGAAGTCAGCCCGTAGTGAAACCAGCGCGAGTGTGGACCCACAATCTCGGCCACCGCGGTCGTGAAAGCGATGACGTCGTGTTTGACCTCGGCTTCGATCGCGAAGATGCGCTCGACGCTAAAGTTGGCACGCGCGCGAATCGCCGTGGCTGCGTCTTTCGGAACGATGCCCGCAGCGGCCAGCGTTTCAGTCGCCGCGACCTCGACCGCCAGCCAGGTGCGGAAGCGGTTCTCGTCGCTCCAGATGCGAGCCATCTCGGGTCGTGTATAGCGTGGAATCACAGCGCTTTCTCCTGAGGGGGAACTGGGGATTGTAAATCAGTGGAGTGGATCCGTGCAGCGCAGTCAGGCTGATTTGCGCTGCAGGCGCAGCCGCCACCTGTCGAATGTCAAGTAGACAACCGGCGTTGTATAGAGAGTGAGCATCTGGCTCAAGATCAGACCTCCAACAATCGTGATGCCCAGGGGCCTGCGGAGTTCATACCCCGTGCCCGTTCCAAGCGCCAACGGCAGGGCGCCTAACAAGGCAGCCATCGTCGTCATCAGGATCGGACGAAAACGCAACATGCAGGCTTCGAAGATGGAGTCGATCGGCTTCTTTCCCTCCTTGCGCTCAACTTCAAGCGCGAAGTCGATCATCATAATGGCGTTCTTTTTGACGATTCCAATGAGCAGCACGATGCCAATGATGGAGATGATGTTCAGGTCCACGCCAAAAAGCATCAACGCCAGCATCGCGCCCACGCTGGCCGACGGCAGCGTAGAAATGATAGTGAGCGGATGCACCAGGCTTTCATACAAGATTCCGAGAACGATATATACCGCCAGCAGCGCGGTCACGATCAGCATGGGTTCGGTGCCGAGAGATTGCTGATAAGCCAGCAGGGTGCCGGCAAAAAAACCTTGCAGCGTACTTGGCGCGCCCATCCGCTTTTGCATCTGGTCGATGGCCAGTGTGGCGTCGCTCAAAGACTTATTCGTTGCGAGGTTAAAAGACACAGTCACCGACGGGAATAAGCCGGTGTGGTTAATCGCTAGTGGTGTAGTATTCGCGTGGCTCGTGGCCACCGCGAGCAGAGGAATATTATTGGTTCCATTACTTGTCGTAGCGGTATGCAGGTAGATGTCCTTCAACCCCTCCGGACTTTGCCAATACTGCGGAGCGACTTCCAGCACCACGTAATACTGATTCAACTGAGTGTAGATGATCGACACTTCCGATTGGCCAAATGCGCTGTAGAGTGCCGAGTTCAGCGATTGCACGGTCAGGCCAAGCTTGGCCGCAGTGAGGCGATCGTAGGTTAGCAACTCATCCAGTCCGCCGTTTTGCTGGTCCGAGCTCACATCCTGCAGACCGGGGAGGTGCTGCATCTGGCTCAGTATCGCGGGCCCCCACGTAAAAAGGTCCTGCACATTGTCGGCTTGCAGTGTGTACTGATACATCGCGTTACTCCCTCGCCCGCCGATGCGCAAATCTTGCGCGGCTTGAAGAAATGCGGAAGCCACCGGCAGTCGGTTCAGTTGCGGCCGCAAGCGATTGATAATCTCAGTGGCGCTGACCTTGCGCTCCGCTAGCGGCTTCAATGCGATGTAGATCGAACCTGTATTGGTGGCTCCGGAACCACCGCTGAACGCGATTACATTTTCCACGGCTGGATCTTTCTTGATCACGGCGCCAATCTGCCGAATAGAATCGTCCATTGCCGGGAAGGACGAATCCTGCGGCCCGCGCACGCTGCCCTGAATCGCGCCTGTGTCCTCCACCGGGAAAAAGCCCTTCGGTATTTTGATGATCAGCACCACGTTGAGCACGATGGTGATCAAAAGCACGATCAGCGTGGGAGTGGGATGCTCCAGCACCCAATGCAGGCTGGTGCGATACATGGACAGCATACCGTCGAAGAATTTTTCGCTCGCCATATATAGTCGGCCATGCTTTTCCTCGCGCTCATTCTTCAACAGGTAAGCGCACATCATCGGAGTCGTACTCAGCGAGATCAGCATCGACACGAAAACGGCCGTCGAGAGCGTGACCGCGAATTCGCGGAAAAGACGTCCTACGATTCCGCCCATCATCAGAAGTGGGATGAACACAGCAATCAGCGAAATGCTAATAGTAAACACCGTGAAACCGATTTCTTCCGCGCCTTTGAGTGCGGCGGCAAAAGGCTTCATGCCCTCTTCGAGATGACGCGCAATGTTTTCCATCACGACGATGGCGTCGTCGACCACAAATCCCGTAGCAATGGTCATGGCCATCAGCGAAAGATTATCCAGGGTGTATCCGAACAGATACATGACCGCAAACGTGCCAACCAGCGAGACCGGTACCGCAACTGCGGGAATCAGAGTGGCGCGTCCATTGCGCAGAAAGATAAACACCACGAGCACAACCAGGCCGATGGAGATGAGCAAAGTGCGCTCCACGTCGCTGACCGAAGCGCGGATGGTGGTAGTGCGATCGAGAACGATCGTCGTATCAATACCAAAGGGAATTGTCGCCTGCACATACGGAAGTTGCGAGCGTATGCGGTCGACCGTATTAATGATATTGGCGCCGGGCTGGCGAAAGATGATGACCGTGATCGCGCGTTTGCCATTGAGATAGCCAGCGGCGCGAATATTCGCCACTGAGTCCGTCACCGTAGCGACATCTGACAGATGGATTGCAGCGCCATTCTTGTAACCGACAACGATGGGCTTGTAGTCCTCAGCGTGCGAAATCTGGTCGTTGGCGAGGATGTCCGCGCTAATGTCACCGTCGCTGATCTGTCCTTTGGCAAGGTCAGAGTTTTGCAAGCTTAGCACCGACTGCAAATTCGCCAGCGTGAGTCCATAACTGGCCAATTGCGTGGGATTTGCGTCAACCCGCACCGACGGCAATGCGCCGCCTCCCACAACCACCTGCCCCACACCTTGAATCTGCGACAACTTCTGCGCCATGATAGTAGACGCCTCGTCATAAATTTTGTCAGGACCATATTTGTCGGAAGTAAGCCCCAGGATCATGACCGGCGAATCAGCAGGATTGACTTTGCGATAACTAGGATTGCCGGGCAGGTTAGCGGGCAAATAAGTTCGCGCCGCGTTGATCGCGGCTTCCACATCGCGCGCTGCGCCATCGATATCGCGCGAGAGATCGAATTGAATCGTGATCGATGTGGCGCCCAGGGTACTGGAGGAAGTCATCTCCGTCATCCCCGCGATGTGACCTAACTGACGCTCGAGCGGAGTGGCGACGGACGACGCCATAATATCGGCGCTCGCTCCCGGCAAGCTTGCGCTGACTGAAATAGTTGGGAAGTCGACCTCCGGCAGCGGCGCAACTGGCAGCACCTCAAACGCGATCGCCCCAGCGAGCGCAACTGCGACTGTAAGCAGCGTGGTGGCCACTGGCCGCTGAATAAACGGTGCGGAGATGTTCATGCCGGCCCTGCCACTTCTCCGTCTGCCGCCTCGGCGCGATTCGATTGCTGCGCCGAGCGATGTGCCAAATTATCAAAAAAAACGTAGATGACAGGCGTGGTGTAAAGCGTGAGAACCTGGCTCAGCAGCAATCCTCCAACCATCGCGATGCCCAGCGGGCGCCGCAACTCGGATCCGAATCCACTTCCTAAAGCTAACGGAAGGCCGCCGAGCAGCGCCGCCATGGTGGTCATNNCCATCATGATGCCGTTCTTTTTTACGATGCCGATGAGCAGAACTATGCCGATAATTGCCACCACGCTTAAATCCTGGCGAAATATGATGAGCGCGAGGAAAGCGCCAACGCCGGCGGAAGGTAGCGTGGAGAGAATCGTGATGGGATGGATGAAGCTCTCATACAAAACTCCCAGCACAATGTAGACCGTAACCAGCGCGGCCAGAATCAGCAATGGTTCGTTCGATAGTGAATTGGTAAATGATGCGGCCGTGCCTTGAAAACCAGCCTGCAGGCTGGCCGGCATGTGCATTTCTTTCTGCACCTTGTCGACTGCCGTAATTGCCTCGCCCAGCGCGGCATTTGGCGCCAGATTGAACGATACCGTGATCGCCGGAAATTGCCCCTGGTGGCTGATGGACAACGCTTCTGTAGTTTTCTCGAAGTGCGAGAAGGCACTCAGCGGTACCGCATTGCTCACAGTCGAACTCGTGGTGGTTGCGGTGCTCGACGAGGCGGTCGGCGAGAGCGCGTTCGCTGGAGGAGCCAGCGTATTAGCAGAAGGAGTGTACAGCGCCGTTCCTGTCAGCGCGTTCGATCCAGCCGAGGATGATCCCGAAGACGCGAAAGATGAAGAGGCGCCCGCACCGCTGGCGCCGGCCGATGCGTTGGACTGAATATAAAGGTGATTCAAATTGTTTGGATCAGTCTGAAATTGCGGTTCACTCTCCAGCACCACGTGATACTGATTTACCTGCGTATACATTGTGCTGATTTGCCGCTGGCCGAAGGCGTCGTACAGAGTGTTATCAATCGTCGTGGGAGCAATCCCCAGTCGCGACGCCGTGACCCGGTCGATCACCAGATTCACGGCCAGGCCACCCAATTGTTGATCGGTGGCCACGTCTTCCAGTTCCGGCAACTGCTTCAGCCGATCGACAAAACGGTTGGTCCAATCGTTGAGTTCATTGGCATCCGGATCTTCAAGCGTGTACTGGTATTGCGTGCGGCTCACCCGGTCGTCCACTGTTATGTTCTGCACCGGCTCCATAAACAAGGTGATGCCCTGCACCTGGTTTACTCTGGTGGTGAGTCTGCGAATCAGGTCCGACGCACTGATGCTTCGTTGATTGAGCGGTTTCAAGTTAATCGAGATTCGGCCACTGTTAATCGTCGTATTGGTTCCATCAGCGCCGATAAACGACGAGATACTTTCGACTGCCGGATCCGCGAGAATCGCTTTCGTAAGCTCCTGTTGCTTCTCTGCCATGGCCTTTGAGCCAATGGTCTGCGGCGCCTGCGATATCCCCTGAATCACTCCCGTGTCCTGCACCGGGAAAAATCC
>PKXQ01000086.1:0-18853 GCA_003132405.1 Acidobacteriaceae bacterium
CTACTTCACAATCTCGGCAATCGTTCCAGCGCCCACCGTATGCCCGCCTTCGCGAATCGCGAAGCGCAGGCCTTTTTCCATCGCCACCGGCGTGATCAGTTCGATCACCAGGCTCACGTTGTCGCCCGGCATCACCATCTCGGTGCCTTCGGGCAATTCCGCAATCCCCGTCACGTCCGTCGTCCGCAAATAAAACTGCGGACGATAGCCCTTGAAGAATGGCGTATGCCGCCCGCCTTCTTCCTTGGTCAGAATGTAAACTTCCGCCTTGAACTTCGTGTGCGGAGTGATCGATCCCGGCTTTGCCAAAACCATGCCGCGCTCCACATCTTCTTTCGCAATGCCGCGCAGCAACAAGCCGGCGTTGTCGCCCGCCATGCCTTCGTCCAACTGCTTCTTGAACATTTCGACGCCCGTGACCACCGTTTTGCGCGTCTCGCGGAAGCCGACAATCTCCGATTCCTCTCCCACTTTCACCTTCCCGCGCTCGATGCGTCCCGTCACCACCGTGCCTCGTCCCTGAATCGAAAAAATATCTTCGATCGGCATCAGGAACGGCTTGTCCAACTCGCGCACCGGCTGCGGAATGCTCTTGTCCACCGCTTCCATCAACGCGTCAACCTGCTTCTCCCACTTCTCTTCGCCATTCAACGCGCCCAGAGCCGACAACCGGATCACTGGCACGTCATCGCCCGGGTACTGATACGCCTTCAGCAGTTCGCGCACTTCGAGTTCCACCAGATCCAGCAACTCAGGATCGTCCACCGCATCGCACTTGTTCAAAGCGACGACAATGTACGGGACGCCGACTTGTCGCGCCAGCAGCACATGCTCGCGCGTCTGCGGCATCGGTCCGTCCGTCGCCGCGACCACGAGAATCGCGCCATCCATCTGCGNNTGTTCTTGATGTAATCGGCGTGCCCCGGGCAATCGACGTGCGCGTAGTGCCGGTTCGGCGTCTCGTACTCCACGTGCGCCGTGGCAATGGTGATGCCGCGCGCCTTCTCTTCCGGAGCGTTGTCGATCGAATCAAACGACCGGAAAACAATCTTCGGGTTGTGCTTCTGCAAAACTTTCGTGATCGCCGCCGTCAGCGTGGTCTTGCCGTGGTCGATGTGACCAATCGTCCCCACATTGCAGTGCGGCTTATTCCGCTCAAATTTCTCTTTCGCCATTTCCTGTTTTCCTTTGTAGCGCCGGCTCGCCGCCGGCTGAAAATCAGTTCTTGATTACCGCGACGCCGTCTTGCCCTGCGTCTTGGCAATGATCTCTTCCGCCACATGCCGCGGAGCTTCTTCATAGCGCGCAAAATGCATCGAGTATTCGGCGCGCCCCTGGGTCGACGAACGCATGTGCGTCGCGTAGCCAAACATCTCCGCCAGCGGAACGATAGCCTTGATCACCTGCGAGCCGGCGCGATGCTCCATGCCTTCGATGCGTCCGCGACGCGAGCTCAGGTCGCCCATGATCGTGCCTGCATAATCTTCCGGCGTGACCACTTCGACGGCCATTACCGGCTCCAGAATTACCGGACTCGCCTTGCGCGCCGCTTCTTTAAACGCCATCGAGCCCGCGATCTTGAACGCCATTTCGTTGGAATCGACATCGTGATAGCTGCCGTCGAACAACGTCGCTTTAATGTCGACCATGGGATAGCCGGCGAGAACGCCGCCTTCCATCGCTTCCTGCATGCCCTGGTCAATCGGCTTGATGAATTCCTTCGGCACCGTGCCGCCGACGATATCGTTAATAAATTCATAGCCCTTGCCCGGTTCGTTCGGATCGAGATAAATCTTCGCGTGCCCGTACTGGCCGCGGCCGCCAGTCTGGCGAATGTATTTGCCTTCCGCTTCGGCGTGCCTGCGGATGGTCTCGCGATATGCCACCTGCGGCTTGCCTACGTTCGCTTCGACTTTGTATTCGCGCATCATGCGGTCGACAATGATTTCGAGATGCAACTCGCCCATGCCGCTGATGATGGTCTGTCCACTGTCCGGATCGGTGTGAACTTTAAACGTCGGATCTTCCTGCGCCAGCCGCGCCAGCGCCATGCCCATCTTTTCCTGATCGGCTTTCGTCTTCGGTTCGACCGCAACCGAAATCACCGGCACCGCAAACACGATCGACTCGAGCGTGATCGGATGCCTTTCTTCGCAGATCGTATCGCCGGTGCCAACGTTTCTCAGACCGACGACGGCGCAAATATCGCCCGCGAGAATTTCCTGAATGTCTTCGCGCTTGTTGGCGTGCATCTTGAGCAGACGCCCGATGCGCTCATGCTTCTGGGTGCGCGAGTTCATCACTGACTCGCCCGACTTCAGCTGCCCGGAGTAAACACGGATAAATGTCAACTGCCCGACAAAAGGGTCGGCCATGATCTTGAATGCCAGAGCCGAGAAAGGATCCTTATCGTCGGCTTTGCGCGTGATTGTTTTCCCACTGTCGGGATCGAGGCCATGCGTTTCTTTGGTGTCAAGCGGCGAAGGCAGATAATCGACCACCGCATCGAGCAAGGGCTGCACACCTTTATTCTTGAACGCCGTTCCCACCACCACCGGAAACAACTTCAGCCCAATCGTCGATTTGCGCAGCGAGTGCTTCAGTTCGTCAGCCGAAATCGCTTCACCTTCTAGAAACTTGTGCAGAATCTCATCATCGTTCTCGGCAACGGTTTCGACCAGTTGGGTATGGAACGCTTCGGCCTTCTTCTGCAGGTCCGCGGGAATATCGCCGACCACGTATTCCGCGCCAATCGATTCGTCTTCCCAGATGATGGACTTCATCTCGATGAGATCGATCACGCCTTTAAACTTGTCTTCTTGTCCGATGGGAATCTGAATCGCGACCGGCTTGGCATTGAGGCGCTTGCGGAGGGTATCGACGGCGTGCTCGAAATCGGCACCCATCTTGTCAATCTTGTTAATGAAGCAAATTCGCGGGACGCCGTATTTATCGGCCTGGCGCCAGACTTTTTCGGACTGCGGCTGCACCCCATGCACCGCGTCAAATACCGCGACCGCTCCGTCGAGCACGCGCAGCGAGCGTTCCACTTCTGCCGTGAAATCGACGTGGCCGGGCGTATCGATAATATTGATGCGAATGTCGCGCCAGGTGCAGGTTGTGGCGGCGGAGGTAATCGTAATGCCGCGCTCCTGCTCCTGCTNNGCTCCATCCAGTCCATGGTGGCAGTGCCCTCGTGGACCTCGCCGATACGGTGCGTCTTTCCCGTATAAAACAGGATGCGCTCCGTCGTCGTGGTCTTCCCGGCATCGATGTGGGCCATGATACCGATGTTCCTGCAACGTTCTAATGGGACTGTTCTAGGCACTGTCTTTCTCTAATCTTTCTGGGGCTCAAAAATTCTGCTTTTAGCTATTAGCTCTTGGCCTTTAGCTTAACCAGCTCTGAACTGGCTAAGAGCCAAGAGCTAAAGGCTAACGGCTGACTTACCATCTGTAATGCGCAAACGCCTTATTCGCTTCCGCCATGCGATGCACATCTTCTTTCTTCTTGATGGCGGCGCCTTTGCCGTTCGAGGCGTCGAGCAACTCATTGGTCAACTTCTCAATCATTCCCTTTTCGCCGCGGCCGCGCGCGTAGCTCACGATCCAGCGAATCGCAAGCGACGTCCGGCGATCCGGTGCAACTTCGATCGGCACCTGATAGTTCGCGCCGCCAACGCGCCGCGTCTTCACTTCGAGCAGCGGCTTCGCGTTTTCGACCGCCTTGGTGAACAGCTTCAAGGGTTCGTCGCCGCCTTTTTCCTTCAACTTCTCGAGCGACTTATAAAAGATGCCCTCGGCAGTCGATTTCTTTCCCTGCCACATCATCGAGTTGATGAACTTCGTTACCAGATCCGATCCATAAATAGGATCGGCATCGACCGTCCGCTTCGGGGTGTGTCCTTTTCTTGGCATGCTTCTCAGCTCTCAGCTTTTTTTCGTTAACCAAATTTCGCAGTGCGTCACTGGCAACCGACCACTGGCAACTATTCTTATGCTTTCTTCGCGCGCTTCGTACCGTACTTCGAGCGCCCTTGATTCCGTCCCGCGACGCCGGTCGCGTCAAGCGTTCCGCGCACCACGTGATAACGCACGCCCGGAAGATCTTTCACGCGGCCGCCGCGGATCAGCACAATCGAGTGCTCCTGCAGGTTGTGGCCAACTCCGGGAATGTAGGTCGTCACTTCAATGCCGTTGGTCAGGCGAACACGCGCCACTTTGCGCAGCGCCGAGTTCGGCTTCTTCGGCGTCTGGGTATACACGCGCGTACAGACTCCGCGCTTCTGAGGACACGATTGCAGCGCCGGACTCGCCGTCTTGTATTTAGTCCGCTCGCGGCCGAATTTCACCAGCTGATTAAATGTAGGCACTCTTTAAGCTCCTCGTGATCGCAAACGACAAACGACCAGCGACTAACGACGCTCTGCCCCCCCGAAGACAGGACTTCCCTTCCCCGGTTCTGGCACAGGCTGTCGCGCCCAGCCATACTCTCACCGCACAGCATGCGCTGGTGAGGATTCGTTCAGTTTCCCGCTCAGACTAATCGCCGACGACGGTGACGCCACGCCTTCCCCATACTCCAAATTACGAGTCGGTTCGGAGGCGCTCCGTTTCGTCTGCTTACCCTGCATAGCCTCGCGTGTTTTCCAGGCTCTTACATCTAGCCCGGGTGCCAAGGTTTTCGCAGGACGTTTCAGCGAGGGCGTTCCCGGCTTTACACCCGGGTACGTATTTCTGCACTGCTCTTAAACTCGCGGAACTGTTTGATAATAACAAGTGGCTTGCACATCGTCAACCATTGTTGCAAGCATCATAAACACAGGTTTCAAGGTCTCAGAGTTTTAAGGTTTCAAAAACCGAAGTCCCTGAGCTGCGGGCATCCTTATGATCGAAAGCTGAAGCCTCGAATTCGAGGCCTTGAAACCTGCAACTCGTAAATTTTGCTACACTGACACTTTTCCACCCAAACACATTTTATGGCTCGCGCCTGGCAAACGGTCGCGAGGAGGGTTCATGTATCGAGGCGGTCTCGCTTTTCTCTTTTCGTTAGCCATCATCTTTATGCTCGCCCTCACCGGATGCCTGGGAAAAAACAGCAGCACCCCGGGCGAGGGCGGAGTGGTATCGGTTACGTTGAGCCCCACCAGCACCTTCTCGATGGACGTCGGCGCGACCCAGGCCTTTAGCGCTACCGGCAAAGATTCCACTGGCCGCACGGTGCCAGGTGTCAGCATTCAATTTGTCGTAAGCGTCCCGGCGGGCACAAGCACTCCCTCCCCGCTTGCCGTGGCGACTAACGGAAATGCCTGCGCCGGTACATGGGATGCCAGCGTCGCCTTTTGCAGCCCCGGCAATCCCGGCATCGCGCTGGTGACCGCAGTCATCAACGGAGTCAGCAGCGCACCCACCACCGTCTACGTCCACCAGCATGTGGATAGCGTGCAGATTAACAATTCCGCCGAGGGCATCGCGCCTCCCTACAACTGTTTTTCGCAGGGGCAAACCTGGCGCTTCGAAGCGTTCGCCTACAGCAACGGAGTCGACATCACCACCACTGTCGGACCCATCACTTGGTCCTCGAGCAATGCCAGCGTAGTCACGACCGCTCCCTACGTCCCGCAAAATCAGGCGACCGTGCTCAACCAGGTTCTGACCACCGCTAAAACACCCGGCGTAACCCAGCTTTATGCCAGCGTGTCCGGAACCACGAGCAGCGCCTATCTTTACACTACCTGCCTCATTCAAGCCATCTACCTCCAGATCAACGGCCAGGCAGAGCAGGGAAATTCAATCGCCGTAAACAACGGCACCAGCGTGCCCATCAATGCGATTGCGGTGGATAGCCTGTGCGGAGTCGCCAATAATACCCCTCTCAGCAATCCGCCTCTCACCTGGAGCACAACCAATCCCGAGGTTGCTAACTTCTCCACGACCACCAATACCACCGGCAGCAACAACGCCAGCGCTAAAAACAACCTCGGCGGCGCGACCCTCTTCGCCTCCTGTAGTCCCCCCAGTTGCAATGTGGGCGTCTCCGGCTTCACTCCGCCCGGGCTCACTACTCCGGTTCCCAGTCTTCCTGTCTACGCCACCGACTACGACGCGACTCTGAATCCGCAATGCCGGCCGCCTAACCTGACCAAAGGTTTCGGCACCATTTCCGTGGACGTTACTTCCACCTCGATCGTACCGACCTACACCGCTTACGTCGCGACCACCGACTGCAACGATCAACCCGGTTGCACCAGCGCCCTGTTTTCGGTGAAACCCGGACTCATCCCGATCGGAACGACGATCTATACCTTGCCGCGCACGCCTAATTCCATGATGATCAATTACGCGTCGCGCATTTACTTTGGTACCGATCAGGGCTTGATGTATCTGGATATTGGCTCCTCGACCACAACCGCGACCCTGGTTTCGAACTCGCCGGTCCCGTGCTATGTCTCCCTGTGCGGCAAAGTGCTGAACATCTCGAACGATGGCAAGCAGGTGGTAATCTCCGACACCGTGTCCACTCCCAGCCAGGTTTATATCTACAATAGCGGCAGCACCAGCGCCGCTCCCGTCGACCTCGTTCTGTCGAACAACGAAACCGCCACCGCCGCCTCGTTTTCGCCCGACCAGTCGAAAGTCTTCATCGTCACCAACCTCGGCAACATGTACATCTACTCCACCGTCGACGCCCTGACCAAAATTCCAATCGCGCCGACGGCAACCGACATCGAATTCTCTTCCGACGGCAGCTTTGCCTATGTCGCCGGAACCTCTCCCACCAATTCCAGCGACGCCGTGACGGCGTATTCGACCTGTTCGCTCCCCACCGAGGGAAGTGTGGAACTCGACTCGGTAGGCACAACCGGCACACCGATAAAACTCTTCCCGTCCCCCAACCTTCCCGAGCCTTTCGACCTGGGCAATTTCTTGTGGGAGACGCAGAACGTCCTCGCCCTCGCGCCACCTTACATCGAGTTTTTGCAGGCGCAGTTCAGACAGGTTCCTATACCGTACATGCCGCAGATGCAGTTCACCTGCAATGTGAACACCTTCCTGAGCTTCACCAATGGCCAGTCTTACAATCTCGGGCAGGGTAACTTCGCTCCGTTCTTTGAGCGACTAGTAGGCGATGGCACCGAACTCGTCATGGTCGCCAGCCACATTCCCGCCGTGCTCATATTCAACGTAAACAACGGAACCACCACGTCCATTCCTCTCGAGCGGCCTGGGTTCGGCCCTACCAACCCGCTCGCCGCCGACGCCACGACCGACGGCAGCCAGGTCTACGTCGCCGCCTGCGATCAATATGTGCCCAAGACCACTCCACCTGTATGCGCCGCGGGATCCGTGCACGTCGTCAATACCATCACTCAAGGCGACTACCAGCAGGTGCCCTACGTCAACATCGACGACAACAACAATCCCAACATGTGTAACAGTCAGGGTGGCAGCGGCCCACTGTGCCTACCCAACTTGGTGGTGATTAAGCCGCAGTGACGAATGACGAATGATGAATGATGAATGATTAATTGATAGTGAGCTGGTGAGTAATTTTGTTGGCAAGCAGAGAACGTGGCACGAAGCTAGCAAGGATGCCTGGTTCCGCTTTAACTGAAAGCTGACAGCTGAGAGCTGACAGCTGTTTTTCTACGTTCCCACTTCTTTCCCCACGCTATCGAGCACGCCGTTAATAAACTGCACCGACTCCGGAGTAGAGAACTTGCGCGCAATTTCAAGCGCCTCATTAATCACGACCGCCCGAGGCGTAGCCGGATACCCCAGAAATTCCGCCACCGCTCCGCGCAGCACATTGCGGTCGACGGTCGCCATCCGGTCCATGCGCCAGTGCTCTGTGTGCTTCCCGATCAGCCCGTCGATCTCCACCAGCCGATCGCTGGCGACGCGAAACAGATCGTCGGCAAACCCGCGCACCTCGTCCTCGACATTGCTGCGCTCCGCCCAAAAAGTCTTGCGCACAATCTCCGGCGCTTGCTTCCCCATGTCCGCCTGAAAAAGCATCTGCAGGACCAGTTCGCGGGATTTGCGTCGAGTGCCCATGGGTCAGGTCTTAAGGTCGCAGGTGACAGGTCTCAGGAAAAACTTTCGCGGATAACATCGAAACCAGTTTACAGGACAGTGACGAAGAGGAAGAGTCGCAGATCAGGAGCGAGGCCGGCTTTTCCGAGAGGTTGGTTTGGTTTTGCCTTTCCTGTCACCTGTGACCTGCGAACTGAGACCTGACTTTAAATTCGCCATCTCCACCGCTGCCAGCGCCGCTTCCAGACCTTTGTTCCCCATCTTCAACCCGGCGCGATCAATGGCCTGCTCCAAAGTCTCGCAAGTCAGCACGCCAAAGGCATGAGGAACCCCAGTCTCCTGCGCCGACTGCCCAATGCCACGCGTGACTTCATTGACGATGACGTCATAGTGCGCCGTATCCCCGCGCAACAGGCAGCCAATGCAAATAATCGCATCGTATTTTTGCGTTTCAGCCAATGCGCGCGCGGCAATCGGAATTTCAAACGCCCCCGGAACGCGCACCAAGGCAACGTCTTTTTTCGTAGCGCCAGACCGCAGCAATCCATCGTACGCGCTCTGAAAAAGTCTCTCAGTAATAAATGAGTTGAAGCGTGAAACAACAAGAGCAAAGCGCTTGCCAGCCGCGCTCAGTCCGCCTTCAATGGCAGGAACCCCAGGGTCGGGAGGACGCTCGATTTTTACTTTTGCTTTCGTGGTTTTCTCCGTGACTCCGTGGTGAACGAGCGCTACCTCTGCAATCTGCCCTCTTACCTGCCCTTGAACGCCGCCGCCCGCTTTTCCAGAAACGCCGCAGTCCCTTCCTTCTTATCCTCAGTCGAGCAGCAGACGCCAAACAGAGCGGCCTCCAAAAACAACCCCTCGGCGAGCGTCATCTCCATCCCTTTGTTGACCGCCTCCATGGCGTACTGCACCGCCAGCGGAGCGTTCGCTACGATCTTAGCCGCAATCGCCTCCGCCCGCGGAACCAGTTCCGCCGCCGCCGTCACTTCATTCACTAGTCCGATCCGATACGCCTCCTGCGCCGTAATCATCTCCCCGGCCAGCACCATCTGCATCGCCAGCCCCTTGCCCACCAGCCGCGCCAGCCGCTGCGTTCCGCCATATCCCGGAATAACCCCGAGCTTCACCTCCGGCTGCCCGAGCTTGGCGTTGTCGCTAGCCAGACGCATAGTGCAAGCCAGCGCCAATTCGCAGCCGCCGCCAAGCGCGAATCCATTTATGCAGGCAATCACCGGCTTGCCCAGATTTTCGATCAGGTTGAGGATGCTTTGCCCACGCTGCGCAAACGCCTTGCCGGAGACGGGATCCTGCTTCGCCAGTTCGCCGATATCCGCCCCCGCAACAAAAGCCTTTTCGGCCGCGCCAGTCAGAATGACAACGCGGATGCTGGCATCGTTCTTAATGTCATGAAACGCCCCGCGCAGTTCTTCAATGGTGGCCCCGTTGAGCGCGTTGAGAACCTTGGGCCGGTTGACGGTGACGTAGGCAATGGCGTGTTTCTTTTCGAGAAGAATGTTTTCTTGGGTCATAATTGAACTTGCTTAAATTAGAAACCATGAGCATCTCTGTCATTCTGAGCGAAGCGAAGAACCTATGCATTTTGTCTGCAGCGGAAGAATGCATAGGTCCTTCGCTGCGCTCAGGATGACACAAGTAAATCAATTGGAAGTTACAGTTTGTTCGCTACCGGCTTCTCCGGATTCGAGTAATCGTAAAACCCGCGCCCCGACTTCCGCCCATACCACCCTGCCATCACCAGCCGCTTGAGCAGCGGAGGCGACGCAAACCGCCGCTCCTTGAACTCGTCATACATCACATGAGTAATGTAGTAAGTAGTATCGAGCCCAACAAAATCCAGCAAAGTAAACGGACCCATCGGATACCCGCACCCCAGCTTCATCGCATTATCAATGTCCTCGATCGACCCCACGCCCTCTTCATAAGCCCGGATCGCATCGAGCAAATACGGCACCAGCAGCCGGTTGACGATGAACCCCGTCTTATCCGAAGTGCGCACCGGCACCTTGCCCAGCTTCTTAGCAAACTCGTAAGCCGCCTCGTAAACCTCGGGAGAAGTGGCGATCGTCTTCACCACCTCGACCAGCTTCATCAGCGGCACGGGATTAAAAAAGTGCAGCCCGATAAATCGCTCCGGACGCTTCACCGCTGTCAAAAGCTCCGTCACCGAGATGGAAGAAGTATTCGAAGCAAAGATCGCGTCCTTCTTAACGATGCCATCGATCGCCGCATACATCTTCTTCTTTTCGTCCACGTTTTCGATGATGGCCTCAATAACGATGTCGCAATCGGCGAGGTCCGCCTTGTTAGTAGTCCCCTTAAGACGCGCCCGAATTTCGTCCTTCTGTTGCGGAGTAATCCCACCCTTGTCCACAGGCCGCTCGGCAAACTTCGCCAGCGACTTCTCAATCCCGGCAAACCCCTTGTCGAGATACTTCTGCTCGACTTCAAGCACGGTGACGTCAAACCCAGCAGTAGCGCAGACCTGCGCTATACCAGAACCCATCAGGCCACAACCTAGAACACCCACCTTCTTAATATCCATAATTGCTTCCTTCGCGTTTGACATACCTAAGAATGCCTTGTCATTCTGAGCGAAGCGAAGAACCCATGCATTTTGCCAGCGTCGGCCGAATACATAGGTCCTTCGCTTCGCTCAGGATGACACAGTGTGTGCCGCTGTTACGGCAACCTGTGAGTCTAGCAGGCGAGAGGGTTCTAAGGTTTATTGAGGTTGGAAGGTTTTTCTCGGCGCTCTCCGCGCCTCGGCGGTGAAAGGAATTATGCCACGGCTGCCGACGCTGCAAACTGCGGCGCCTGGCTGACAATCTTCCCAGCGCCCTGCGCTACCGCCAGTTCAAGTGCATGATCGGCGCGGTTCGCCACTTCAGTGACAATGTCCACGGGATCAAAGTGCTGGCGCATCACTGCCTGCGCCAGTCCGGCGCTGAATTCGACTGGTTTATCCTTGCCCGGAAAACGTACTTCGGTCAGCAAGCGCCGCAATTTTTCGACCGCCAGCAGCGCTTCTTTTTCGCCAGTATCTCCGAGCACGAGCGCGACCGTGGTCGCTTCGTAGCGAAATGCCAAATCGTTGGTTCGAATGTTCGCCGAGAAGAGCTGCCCGATCTGCTCCATCACCGCCGTCACCGGCTGTTCGCCATATTCTTTGATGAGCGCGCTGCGCCGTCCAAACTGCATGAGCAGCACCGTCACCGTCGTCCCCTGCTGCAAGCCGCGCCGCGTCTCCGCCTGCAAAAGATCAAGATACGAGGCGCGCCTCAGCAATCCTGATTTCTCGTCGGTCACCGAAAGATTTTTTACCAGCCGCCGCAAGCCGGCGTTATTGAGCGCGATCAATACCTGGTCGCTCAACGTTCGTATGACTAGCACCTCGGCCGCCTGCCAGACGCGCCCCATGTTTTGCGTCAGGATCAGCACTCCGATCTGCTCTTTATTACTGTCGTTGCCTTCGGTCAGCGGCAGCGCCAGGAGCGATTCAATCTGCAACTCTTCGACCGCGTTGCGCACTCCCATCAACTCCGGCGAATTTTTCGCGTCATTTAAGGTAACCGTGCCGCGCGCCACCGCCAGATCCTGCACTGTTTCTACCAAGCTGACGAGCGCGCCCGAACTCGCCGGAATCAGGCCGTCCATGTGATATTCCTGCATACTCGAAGGCGGCAGCCCCGGCTTGCGCAAGGCGACAATGCAACGCGCCGTGCGCCAGTTCGAGCCAATTTCGCTCGCCGTCGTTTTTAAAACTCCTTCGGCGTTCCCCTGGTGATAAAGCTTGCGTGTAATCTCAGCGACTCGCGCCAGGCTGCTCACATCCGCCGCTTCGCTCGCTGCGGTTGACACGGCCGCCGCTGCCGGCGCATCGGCGCTCGCTGCGGCTGGCGCACCCGCTCCCGGCGCCTTAGCATATTGCCGTTCGATCCCCGCCGCCATGTAGAGCTTCTGAAGATCCGGGTTGCGCTCTTCTTCGCGCGGAAATAGCTCCTGAATGCGTTGCAGCCGCTCGATCGCCTTCGAGCGCATCCCATACTGCACCAGAATTTCCGCTTGCAGCATGAGGTCCTGCAGCGCCGCCAGGCCCAGCGTCGGTTCCGCAGCCTTGACCGCGTGCTCCTCTTTCTTCACCGTTGCGGAAAAGCGCGAAGCGATCACGTTAAAGCGCTGATCGTCAATCTTGCCGCGCAGCGCCTCCAGCCGCTTCTGATGCCCGGGCTCGTACGGATCCACCTCCGCCGCACGGTCCAAACACTCGCCCGCTTTCTGGTAATCGTGCTTGGTGCAGTAGAGATCAAAAAGCTTCAATAGCGCCTGCGCATAATCGGTCTCGCGATTTGAGGCGTTGAAAAGTTCCGCCAGAAATTCGAGCATCTCAGCCGACGGGCGGTGCGAAGCCAACAACTCCTGCATGGTCGCGATAAACGATCGCCGTTCTCCCCGCCGTCGCTGGAAAGCTTCCAGTTTGCGCGCCAGCGCCACTGCCTCGGCATCCAGTTCGGAGTCGATCATCTTTCCGATCAAGCCGACCACCTGATGAATGCGCGCCGGATTTTGCTCGAACAGCGCCCAGATCAGCGGTTCACTCTCAAGGCAGCGGTCGGCCAGCAGCAGCGCCTGCGCGTACAGATCGCGGAGTTCGAGCGATGCGTCTCCGGCATGCACCAGCGGCTCGAATACAAAGATTGCAGCTCCAGCCTCGCCCCGTGTCAGCAGGCTCTTGCCATAGGCCAGCGCAATCTTCGCATCCGCCGGATTCTCCGTATACGCGCGTTCGAACCACTGGCCGGCGTTTCCGCCAGCCGCCTCCGTCAGCTCCGCCAATTGCAAAAACGACTGCGACGCCATCACGTGCTCGCCCAATTGCGCCGAGATTTCGGCCATGCGCAGGTGGTTCGGCTGCGATGGCTCCAGATTGACGATGCGCTGCAAAACCAGCAACGCCTCTTCTTTCTTTCCCTGCTTATTCAAATCCTCGAGCGCATTTTCATAGGTGCCAATCGCCAGCTTCTTATTGGATTGCTCGAGTAGTTGGCCGAAGCGTACCTTCTGTTCCCAGGTCGGGTTGGTATAGCGCGCCAGCTTTTTATAAGTGAGGCTCGCCCGGGTAGCGTCGGCTGCCGCCACTTGGCGTTCAAACAATTCGCCCATCAGGCGCACGGCCTGCGGTCCCTTGTTTAAGGAGAGACACAAGTCCGCCGCCATCTGCCGCACATTGTCGTTCGCTGGATCGCTTTCGAGGATCAGCAGGTATTCCGCCAACGCGTCGGCGGTCTTGCCCTTTTGCAAGAGTTTCTCCGCCTTTTCTACGCGGCGCGCGATCTCGGCACGATTAGGATTTTCCGGCATTGGCGGTCTTTAGTCTTTGGACCAGACAGAATGTTCCTTTTTGATTCTAGGATTCGACCTCTACCCCAGCAACGCGCTTCGCCAGATCGACGATTACGAAAGTCACGCCGAGGGCTCGCGCTCAACTGAAGAAGCGCCGCATACCTGTCAAACTGTCCCAAGAGGATGGGGCGCGCTACAATCGCCGCGCAAACACTAGGACACTACCTTCTGGCCCGTCTGCTGACCCGCCCAAGCTTGAGTTTTTCGGCCGTTCCGCCGATATCAACCATGAGGTTTGGTGTTTCTTCCGCAAGTTCAGAGCTAGAGCGAATGATTACCAAGGTCAATCCCGAGCACCCAAGCTTGTCCCCCATGGGCAAATTTGCGAGCTTAACTGCCTGGGGCGTGGGTCTTGCGTTCGCCGCACTTACCGCTGGCCAGATCGTAGGTTTCCTTCTGCTCGGCACTGGCCGGGCGGGCAGCGGTTTTGCGGAGTCCATCGTGGTGCTGGATAGCCTTCTGGCACTCGCCTGCGCATGGACTGCATTTCGCCGGGCGCAAGGCATTAACGCTCTGTTTTGGTTTCTATTCGCGGCCGTCCTCATGGTTTTGCTGGTTCCCACTTCCTTCCAGACCTATGACACACTAACCGCGCAAACTACCTTGTCCGACTCGACCTGGCGCTTGCTTTACTGCCTGTACGGCGCGCCGATCCTGATGATGCTCTTCCTTCCTGAAACTAATCGGAGCGCGCACGTCAAGTCTGAAACCATTCTCGCTCTGATTCAGGTTGCGATTGTTGTGGGGCTCGTCTACTCCACCTTTTTCTTTCTGCCGGCGCGCAGCATGTTGCCGACGGATGCGCTCCTCCACAACATCACGATTAGCGACGCGCAGAGTCTGTTTCTGCTCATCATCGTGGTCGTCCGCCTGCAATTCTCTCGCGTCCAGGACACTCGCCGCTTGTTACGCCGTCTGGCGATCTTTTTGCTCGTGTGCGCCATAGCTACGCCCATCGGCGACTGGATCGACCTGCACCATTACTTGACCGCTGCCGCCTGGTTTAATCTCGGCTGGGCCGTCCCGCAGGCTGCCGCAGCTCTGGTTGCCATTACCTGGGTTCCTGCCGCCGAACTCGAAGCGACGACGCCAGTCACCAACTTTCTCGGCTTCCTTGGCACCAACATCGCTCTCGTGTCAATGCTTTGTTGCGTCGGTTTGCTGACCAACCGTTGGAAAGCGGCCTACGGTAGCGTTCTCACCGGCGTGGCCATCGCCGCATCGCTGCTTGCGTTCACCTTGCGCTTGGCCCTTACCCAATTCCACCAGCAGCAGGAAATCGTCCAACGCCACGCCGCGCAGAAGCAGCTAACCGCGTCTCATCAGAGAATTGGCCGCTTGCTCGAAGATGCCCGGCGGCAAACCTCCGAGATCACTCAGATTAGCGATCTAGGCAGCGTCCTGCACGCCTGCGCGACTCGCGAAGAAGTCCTTCGCCTGATCCCGGAGCGCCTGCGTCGCCTCTTTCCCGGCTTCTCCGGAAGCGTGGCGCTATTCAGCGCGTCCAGGAACCGGCTCCAATCCTCAGCCGAATGGGGAATGCTCTTCCCCGCTGACCAGATCTTCGCGCCCGATCAATGTTGGGCGCTTCGCCGCGGACGCACTCATACTCAGTCAGGCGGAGGAACAAACAGCCGTTGCACTCACCTCCGGGGGGAAGGTCCTTCGGTGTGCATTCCTCTGATCGCCAACGGCGAGGCCATCGGGATCCTTGCCATTCAGGAGGACGATCGTCTCCAGCATCCTCCTTCTCCTTCTGAGTTGGACGCTGACGCTGACGCCGATTCCGATTCCTTTGCGCGCCGCCGGCAGCTGGCCGCGAGCGTCGCCGAGCACATCGCTCTCTCCATCGCCAATGTCAATCTTCAGGTCGCTCTTCGTCTGGAGGCTATTCGCGATCCGCTTACCGGCCTCTACAACCGCCGCTACATGCAGGAGTTTCTGCAACGCGAACTGCATTCTGCCCGCCGCAAGCGCCGCCCGCTCTCCGTGATCATGCTCGACCTCGACCACTTCAAACGCTACAACGACAATTTCGGTCACACCGCCGGCGATCAAGCCCTTGCCGCTGTGGGCGAGATGCTGACGCACATGGTTCGCGCCGAAGACATTGCGTGCCGCTACGGTGGCGAAGAATTCACTCTCATCCTGCCCGAGTGCGCGCTCAGCGAAGCCACCATCCGCGCCGAGGAAATCCGCAAGCGCCTCAAGGAATATCATCTTCAGCCCGACCGCCCCGCTACCGAGCTGACTTGTTCCCTCGGACTGGCTGCCTTTGACGAGACTACCGATCGCGTTGATTTGCTCATCAAATTCGCCGATGATGCTCTCTACCAGGCCAAGCGCGCCGGTGGCGATCGTTTCATCGTCGCCCGGCCCGCCGCCGCCTTGCCAGAAGTAAATTTCAGTGACTCCGCGTCCGCCGCAAGCGCCTCGGGAAAAACCACGTAGAGGTTTCAGAGTTTCAGGGTTGCAAAGTTTCAATGATTTCGTTCCGGCCTGAAGTGCCTGCGTTCTTTCCTTGAAACCTTGCAAACTTTGAAGCCCTGAAACATGCCTTTTCTGATATACGAGTACGAACCTTGAAACTTTGAAACTTTGAAACCCTGAAACCTTGAAACCTGGCACTTCTCTGACCAACCCCGAAGCCGGACTGCGCCATCAACTAACTGCCGGCCAGATGACCATGGTCGCGGTCGGTGGATCCATCGGCACCGGCCTGCTCCTCGGCACGGCTGCCGCGATCCAACTTGCCGGACCCGCCGTCATCCTCAGCTTCGTCCTCGCCGCATTTATCAGTTGGACCGTCGCCCTCGCCCTCGGCGAACTCGCCAGCACTCATCCCGCCGCCGGTTCGTTCGGCGTCTATGGCGACCTCTATCTCAACAGTTGGGCGGGGTTCATCTCCCGCGCCGGCTACTGGCTCGCCATCGCCGTCTCCATCGGCGCCGAGATGGTCGCCGCCACAACGTACATGCAACTCTGGTTCCCGAATGTTCCAGCGATCGTCTGGGTATTCGCCTTCTCGGCCTTGCTTCTCGCCGTCAATTTTCTGAGCGTCCACAACTACGGCCGCTTCGAATTCTGGTTTGCCATGATCAAGGCCGCCGTCATCGCCACCTTCATCGTGCTCGGCGCCGCGCTTCTTCTCACCGGACGCGCCGCGCCGCAATACACCACGCACGGCGGATTCTTTCCTCTCGGCTTGGCTGCGCCGCTTCTCGCCATCACTTTCGCGATTTACACCTTTGGCGGAGTCGAGTTCGTCGCCGTCACCTCCGGCGAATCCGCTTCCGCCGAAGCCGTCGCCCGCGCCGTGCGTTGGACGTTTCTCACCCTCGCCATCCTTTATCTAGGAGCCATCACCACCCTCGTCGGCGTCATGCCCTGGAACCGCGCCGGCGTCACCGAAAGTCCCTTCGTCACCGTCTTCCGCTCCGTTCGCATCCCGGGCGCCGCTCACTTAATGAATTTTGTAGTGCTCACCGCCGCTCTCTCCGGAGCCAACGCCGCCCTCTATATCTCCTCCCGCATGCTCTTCTCGCTCGCTCGCACAGGATGGGCTCCCCGCGCCCTTGGCCGCCTCAGCAAAAAAGGCACTCCGACCCTAGCCTTGCTCGCCTCTTCTTATGGAATCGTCGTCGCCATTGTCCTCGAACGCTGGGCCCCCGCTCGCGCCTTCGAATACATCATTCGCGGCGCCTTCTTCGGGATGCTTCTCTCCTGGATCATTTCGCTAGCCGCCCACATCAGCTTCCGCCGGCGCTTAACCGCCGCCCAATCCGCAGCAATTCCCGCCCGCTCACCCTTGGGAAAATGGGGCTCAATTATCGGCCTAACCGTCGTCCTCGTATCCGTCGCCAAAACCTGGTGGGACTCCCGCGTCAATCTAATTGCCGGAGTAACTTTCCTGATCGCGCTCACAGTTCTCTACTTCCTGTTGCGCCCAACGTCCACCAGAACAAACAGTAGTTAGTGGAACAAACAATCAACGATTCGACCGTCCCAAACTGGGAAAATCCTCCCCCTTTCCCGAATTATTCGGCCTGATTTATGCCAAAATTTCCCGTTTTTTGGTATGCTCAACTCGTTTCGGGACCCATCTGAACGGCGGGACGAACCCCGGTCTACCCTACCTTGTGCGACTCCCAGTCGCGAGTTCCCAGCCGCTCTGTTCCCCCGAGACGAAGGAGCAACCCTCATGTCAACCACTCGAAAATTCACCGTCCTTGCAGGCAGTGAACGTCAGCCCGTCCGCGGTGCCCGCCTGATTCAACCTTCGCATCCGGACCAAACCATCGAAGTCTCCATACGCCTTCGTCATAAGTCTGAGACCAAGCATCGAGAGTTGAAAGCCGCCCTCGAAAAACCGGACTTCAAGCCCATGTCGCGCGCCGAGTACGAAAATGCGCACGCCGCCGATCCCGCGGATTTCAACCAGATCAAAAAGTTCGCCCAGGACTTCGGCCTCAAAGTGCACGAAACCGGCACCGAACTCGCCCGCCGCACCGTGCTTCTCTCCGGCACAGTCAGCAATTTTCAAAAGGCCTTCAACGTAGAACTGAAGGAATACAGCCATCCCAAAGGAAATTTCCGCGGCCGCGTCGGCGCCATCAGCGTTCCCTCCGACTATGCCGACATCATCACCGGCGTCTTCGGTCTCGACAACCGCCCCCAGGCTGAACCGCACTTCCGGCGCCTACCCGAGACTCCCGGAATCAAGGCGCACGCCGCCACTACTTCCTACGATCCCAATCAAGTGGCGCAAATCTACGACTATCCCCCCGGAGACGGCGCCGGCCAGTGCATCGGCCTCATCGAGCTAGGCGGCGGCTTTCAACTCAACGACCTGACCAGCTATTTCGGTTCGCTCAATCTCGCCACGCCCCAGGTCCTCTCCGTCTTAGTCGATGGAGGCACTAACAGTCCCGGCGATCCGAACGGTCCCGACGGCGAAGTCATGCTCGATATCGAAGTCGCCGGCGCGATCGCTCCGGCTGCGAAGATCGTCGTCTATTTCGCGCCCAACACCGATCAGGGCTTCCTCGACGCCATCACCACTGCGGTGCACGATAGCACCAACCAGCCCTCGGTCATTTCCATAAGCTGGGGAGGTCCCGAGTCCTCGTGGACAACCCAATCCCTCACCAACTATGACGAGGCCTTCCAGTCGGCCGCGGCCATGGGAGTAACCGTCTGTGTCGCCTCCGGCGACAATGGCTCGACCGACGGAGTCAACGATGGCAACAACCACGTCGACTTCCCCGCCTCCAGTTCGTTCGCGCTAGCCTGCGGTGGCACCACCCTCCAAACGTCGAATGAACAAATCGTCAGCGAAACCGTCTGGGATGACCTGCCCAGCGGAGGCGCCACCGGCGGCGGCGTCAGCGATG
>PKXQ01000086.1:18863-19124 GCA_003132405.1 Acidobacteriaceae bacterium
CCGACGTCTCCGGCGATGCCGATCCCAACACCGGCTATAACATCCTTGTTGACGGCGAGAATGCCGTAATCGGAGGCACCAGCGCAGTCGCGCCTCTGTGGGCAGGATTGGTAGCGCGCATCAATCAGTCGACCGGCAAACCGATCGGCTACCTCAATCCGAAAATCTACGCGCAAGCCGTGGAAGCCGCCGGATTCCACGACATAACCCAAGGCAACAACGGCGCCTTCAGCGCGGGACCGGGCTGGGATGCCTGCACCG
>PKXQ01000123.1 GCA_003132405.1 Acidobacteriaceae bacterium
CGGTGAACCGCTGCGCCACCCACAGGCCAAAACAAAATCTAGTGTTCCCGCTGCCAGCTAGTGTCGTGTTCCGGAAATTCGCGGCATAACAACGGATGCCATTATTAATCACTTGAAGCGCGTTGGTAGTGCAAACAAAATACATAGGTCCTTCGCTTCGCTCACGATGACAATAATAGTTTTGACGCGAACCTGGGGGACAGGGCACTAGGGCTGGCGGTTGGCGGGGATGGGTTGGGAGTGGCGGTCGAGCAGCGCTAGTAGTGGGTCGCGCAGAAATGGTCCTCCTGCGAGCAGGCCGGAGATAAGAGGATCGTTCTGGTTGCAGCGCAGCGGAGAGTTATCGAGTTTGAGAGTCCAGCCTCCGGCGCTTTCGACCAACGCGGCTCCGGCGGCGACGTCCCATTCATTTTTAGGGACGAGGGTGAAAGTGAGATCGGCGCGGCCGGCGGCGACTAATCCGAGTTTGTAGGCGACGGAGCCCATGGGGCGAATGTTGAATTCGGCGGACTCGAATTGCTTCCACTCGCCGCGCTTGACTTCGCTGCGGCTGGCGAGGACGAGGGCTCCGTGGAGATCTTTGCGCTGGCTGGGCTGCGCGGGTTGGCCGTTGTAGGTGACGCCGGTGTCGCGCGAACCGATGATGAGTTCGTCGGTGGCCGGATTGCAGATGCCACCGGCGACGGGGATTCCGTTTTCGACCATGGCGATGGAAACGCAGAATTCGGGAATGCCCTGGACGAATTCGCGCGTGCCATCGAGCGGATCGACGACCCAGACGCGCTGCTTGTTGAGGCGGGTGAAGTCGTCGACG
Organism: Acidobacteriaceae bacterium; assembly: GCA_003132405.1. Lineage (GTDB taxonomy): Bacteria > Acidobacteriota > Terriglobia > Terriglobales > Acidobacteriaceae > Acidiflorens. The sequence continues at coordinate 815 of PKXQ01000123.1, forward strand.
GTTTCTTCCGAGAGCCAGCCTTCGTCGTGGCGCAGAAGCGTTTTGCGGAGAATGGCGTCGACGGCGCGGTCGGCTTCGGTTACGGGATCGTGTCCAACCTTGTATTCGGTTTCGATGGCGCCGGGAGTGAAGCTGTTGAGAACTTCGCGGGCGGCTTCGAGGGCGGCGTGAATGCGTTCGAGGGTTTCTTTGTTTTCGGGTGACGTCAATTTGTGCTCCTGAAGAAGTACCCAGTACCTTGTACCCAGTACCATGACGGCATAGTTTGTACCGCGTTACTCCTGAGTAGCGCCGCCGTCCCGGTGGGCGTTCTCGCCGCCGCGCCGCGGGCGAGACGCCCGCGGGACAGCCGGCAAGATGCCGGCGCTACTTGTTTTCCGCGTCGCAATCATCAGCAGTAGAGTCAGACTCCGGTTTCCGCTGGGTACTGGCAACTGGGTAGTGTTTTATGCCCACAACATTCTTGCTCCGGTCATCAGCAGGACGGCGCAGAGGATTCTTCTCAGCCAGAGTACGGGAACGCGGGTGCTGAGATAGGAGCCGAGAATGCCGCCGGGGATGGAGCCTATGAGTATGGCTCCGACCAAATGGCCGTCGACGTTGCCGGCGCGGAAGTGCAGCAGGCCGGTGACGCCGGTGAGAATGACGGCATGAGCAATGTCGGTTCCGACCATGATTTTGGGAGGGAAGGAATAGAACAATAGGAGCAGCATCATGATGATGCTGCCGGAACCGACGGAGGTGATTCCGACTAAAAATCCGCCGACTAATCCGATGGCACTCATACCAAAGAAAGACTGTAAGGTGGGCTGCCGGCCGATGAGATGGTCTTCGATTCGCCTTTGGAAGAGAAGCAGGGCGGGGATGATAACCAGCAATAAACCTACGGCGGACTTGATGAAGTCGTTGACGCCGGCGCCGTGGATCTGGCGCAGGTGGACTAGAAGAGCCACTCCGAGGTAAGAGCCGGGAACGCTGCCGACGGCGAGGGCGAGCACGACTTTCATGCGGACGGTGCCCTTGCGAAAGTGCATGAAACTGGCGGGAATCTTGGTGAAGAAGTTGCAAAGTGCGTCGCTGCCGACGGCCATGATCGGGGGCACGTGCAGGCCGAAGATGAGCAGGGGCAGCAGCAAAACTCCGCCGCCCACGCCGGTCAATCCGATCAGCGTTCCCACGGAAAAGCCGATCAGAATTTTTAGCAGCAAGAATTCCATGCGGGGGGCAGTTCCCAGTTGCCGGTTGTCAGTTCCCAGTAAAATAAAAGCAAGTTAAGGAACCGAGAAAAAAGAAACATTATTGCACAAAGCCCATAGTAATAATCGGCTTTATCGACATCAGCATTCTCATTTGCGCACTTCTGGCTCTCAGTCCCTGTTCTCAGCGATATGTAAGCGCCGAGAATCGGGGAACTGAGAGCCTTAACCGCGACTAGTTGTTGCCGTTGGCGCCGATGAAGCCTTCGCGCTCGAGGTGCAGAATAATGGTCTGCGCCGCTTCCTCGGGGCTAAGTTCAGCGGTGTTGATGACCACTTCGGCGTCGCCGGGCACTTCGTAGGGGTCGGAGATGCCGGTGAACTCCTTGACGAGGCCGGCGCGGGCCTTGGCGTAGAGGCCTTTGCGGTCGCGTTGTTCGCATACATCGATCGAAGTGGCGATGTGCACCAAGATGAAGCCGCCGAAGGGTTCAATCATTTGCCGAACCGCTTTGCGCGTGGCTTCATAAGGAGCGATGGGAGCGCAGATCGCGATGCCGCCGTTCTTGGTGATCTCGGAGGCTACATAACCGATGCGGCGGATGTTGATGTCGCGATGCTCCTTGGAGAAGCCGAGCTCGGACGATAAGTTTTTTCGCACCAGGTCGCCGTCGAGCAGAGTGACGGGACGGCCGCCGGTTTCGAGGAACTTGGTGATCAGCGCGTTGGCGATCGTCGACTTGCCCGAGCCCGAAAGGCCGGTGAAGAAGATGGTGACGCCCTGTTTGTCGCGTGGCGGATAGCTGAGGCGAAGTTCCTTCACAACTTCCGGATAGGTGAACCAGGCAGGAATGTCGCGGCCCTCGTTGAGGCGCTGGCGCAGTTCGGTGCCTGAAATGTCGAGGACTTTCGCGCCCTGCGGAACTTCATCGGCGGGAACGTAACGGTCTTCATTCTGGAGATAGACCATCATCTGGAAGGGGACTATTTTGACGCCCATTTCGCTCTCGTGTTTCTTGAAGAGTTCCTGAGCATCGTAGGGGCCGTAGAAATTCTTGCCGTCGGTATCTTTTCCCGGACCGGCGTGATCGCGGCCGACAATGAAGTGGGTGCAGCCATGATTCTTGCGAATCAGGCCGTGCCACATGGCCTCGCGCGGTCCGCCCATGCGCATGGCGAGAGGAAGCATTGAGAGCTTCACAGTGCCGTGCGGATACTTCGAGAGCAGCAATTGGTAGCAGCGCGTGCGGACGAAGTAGTCGACGTCGCCGGGCCTCGTCATGCCGACGGAAGGATGGATGAGCAGGTTGGCTTCAACTTGCTTGGCGGCGCGCATGGTCAGTTCGACGTGAGCGCGATGCATAGGATTGCGCGTCTGGAAGGCGACGATGCGGGTCCAGCCTAGGCGGGTGAATTCGGCGCGCAGTTCGGCGGGAGTAAAGCGTAGGGAGCGGAAATCATAGTGCGAGGGCGATTGCAGTCCTTCGACTTTGCCGCCTACGTACCAGGGATGGGATTTGTTGATTGCGTAGTCCGCGCCGGGATGAGTGCTGCTGGTCGAGCCGAAAACGGCTTGAGCTTCGGCTTTGCGGTCGGCCTGCCAAACGTCTTCGACGTGGAGGACGGCGAGCATCACGCCTTCAGGATCGCGAAGGGCGATCTTGCTGCTGCCGGCGGTCAGTTTCTTGGCGAATTCCTCGCTGACGTCGAGCGTGATCGGCATGGGCCACAGAGTGCCGTTGGCGAGGCGCATGTTGTGACAGACGCCTTCGTAATCGGCGCGATTCATGAACCCGGTTAGAGGTGAGAAGCCGCCGCTCAGCAGAAGTTCGAGATCGCAAAGCTGGCGGGCGGTCAGGTCCCATGAGGGCCATTCGCGGGAATGCGCCTTCAGTTCGAGGGCGCGGTCGGGTGTGACTTGCAGTTGAATGAGTTCTCCCCCGTGCGGGGCAATCAGATGGCTGGTGGAAGCAGTCAAGTCCTTAATCCTCCCGATATTTACTTCAAGATTGTGCTTGGTATCGATGTCGTTGCGGCTCATCCCTGTATACCTTTCTGATTTTTACCTTGGACCCGCTGGGTAGCGAGGGGGACGGTCCGAGAGGCAGGTTCACTTAGAGTTCTAAAATTAAGTTCCGTCGAATACCGAATATGATGATAAACGAGCAATTGTGCTTCCGTATAGCTGATCCCCTCGGTTCGTAAACCATTGAAAACCAGCTGTAGCCGAAGTGACTGGCGGTCCCGGGTCGGTCGAGCTCACGCGAAGTGAAAGAAATTGCAACATTCCACCCTCCTTGGGGAAGGGATTTTGCAACTCACGTCGATCTCGATACGACCTTTCAGGCAAAAAAGCGTCTTTGACATCGAACAAAGCCGCTGCCATTCTAAGTACTTGATTTTAACCGTTTTTGGGCTATGCCGCAGTGTTTAAGCGCAAGCCGATCCCCACTTTCGTAACTAGGGAAACCTACGAATTTGGAGGAGGTTCGCCTAACCAGCCGTGCCGCATTGCCTGGGCAAATTTCTGCGGTGGCAGGGTATTCAGGACATCATCTTTGGTGAGCCACGCGCGCCGCGCCTGGGTGACGCCGTAACGAATCTTTTCGAGGTGCGAAGTGTGGTGAGAGTCGGTGTTGATGACGATCTTCACTCCATGTTGACGGGCCAGACGGAGATGGACGTCGCTCAGGTCGAGGCGGTCGGGATAGGCGTTCAGTTCCATGGCGACTTTGTGTTTGGCCGCGGCCTTGAGGACGGCATCGAGATCGAAGGCGTAGGCGTCGCGGCGCAGCAGGAGTCGTCCGGTGGGATGGCCGATGAGGGATGTATTCGGATTGGCGACGGCGCGCAGCAGGCGCTCGGTCATGGCGTCGCGATCCTGATTGAAATGGGAGTGGACGCTGGCGATGACGATGTCCAGTTGCTCGAGGACGGAGTCGGAGAGATCGAGAGATCCGTCGGCGAGAATATCGACTTCGATGCCGGCGAAGATGCGGATTGGGTGCTGGCTTTTCTCGTTGATGTTTTTCTCGGCTGCTTTGATTCGTTCGATATGAGCCAGGGCACGCTCGTCGGTTAGTCCGTTGGCGAATGCTAGATTCTTGGAGTGATCGGTGATGGCCATGTATTGGTAGCCGCGCGCCTGGGCGGCGTCGGCCATTTCTTCAATGGTGTTGCGGCCGTCGGTCTCGACGGTGTGCATGTGGACGTCGCCGCGAATGTCGGAGATTTCGATGAGCTGGGGCAAGGCGTGCTTGTCGGCGGCATCGATTTCGCCGAGGTTTTCGCGCAGTTCGGGAGGGATGAAGTCGAGCTTGAGCTTGGCGTAGATTTCTTCTTCGCTTTTGCCGGCGACGGGCTTGTCGGTTTCGAGGTCGGCGAGGCTGTATTCGTTGAGGGTATAGCCCATTTTTAGGGCGCGCTGGCGGAGCGCGACGTTGTGGGCTTTCGAGCCAGTGAAATATTGCATGGCGGCGCCGAAGGACTCGGGCGGCAGGAGGCGCACGTCCACTTGAATGCCGTTGCGCTGGCGGAAGCTGATTTTGTTGTCGCCCTGGCCGATGACTTCCATGAGGCCGGGGAAGCGGAGCAGGTGGTCGACCATTTTCTGGCGGGCTTCCGGGTCAGCGCAGGCTTTGCCGGTGACTAGGATGTCGAGATCGCCGACGGTTTCGCGTCCGCGGCGGAGCGAGCCGGCGGGCGTGACTTTTTCGACTCCGGGGGCTTCGCGCAGATGTGCGACCAGTTTTTCGGCTAGCTGTTCGGCGGTGTCTAACAGGAAGCGTCCGCCGATGCGGCGGTAATCTTCGATTGCCTTGAGCAGCTTTTGCTCGTGCTTTTCGCCCATGCGCGGGAGGGTGCGGATTTTTCCTTCGCGGGCAAGGGCCTCGACCCCGTCGAGATCGCAGACCTGGTAGGCGCTCCAGATGAGGGCGATGGTCTTTGGACCCAGGCCTTGGATCTTGAGGAGTTCGAGCATTGAGGGGCGGTATTTTTTCAGCAGTTCGGCATGGACTTCGACCGTTCCTACCTCAAACAGATGCTGCAAATTGGCGAGCATTCCTTTGCCGATGCCGGGCACGGCTAGCAGTTTTTTTGGCTCGGCTATTAGGCTGGCGACTTGTTGCGGGAGGGCTTCGATGGCTTCGGCGGCGTTGCGGTAGGAGCGGATGCGAAAGGAATCCTGGCCGTCGATTTCGAGGAGATCGGCGGTTTCGTAGAGAATTCCGGCGATGGCTTTGTTGTCCATGGCAGGAATGATTGTAGCGCTGGGGGCGGCATTGAGCCGTCAGCGCGTAACCTTAACCACGGAGGCCACAGGGGTCACGGAGGAAACACAGAAACCCTCACGCCCGGCTGGTTGCGGAGATCTCGACATCGATCAGGGTGGTTAGACAGCGAAAACTCTAGCTGGCGACTCGGGTTACTTCCGGAACCAAGCTGCTTAGCGGCACGAAAAAGCGGCAAAATCGCTATGCTACAATTTAGTACTCCTCCAGCGATTCTGTGGAATCTGGCACGCGGAACGTCCAATTTGAAGCGCTGGTCCCCATGGAGTCGACGCTACATCTTTCAGTTGGGCGGATCCCGCTGGTTCGCCGGGTCGAGAAAAGATAGAAGATAGCCAATCCCACAACAAAATTATGGCGAGCAAGAAAATTGTCATCATCGGAGCGGGACCGACTGGGCTCGGCGCGGCCTACCGTCTGAACGAACTGGGCTACGACAACTGGGTTGTGTATGAAAAGTCGGATGATGTGGGCGGACATTCGACTTCTCACGTCGACGGCCATGGATTCGTGTGGGATGAGGGCGGGCACGTTATTTTTTCGCACTATCCTTACTTCGATACTTTGATCGACAAGATGCTCGGGAAAGAAGTGCACGAGCGGATTCGCGAGAGTTGGATCGTGCAAGGGGATGACTCTTGGGTGCCCTATCCTTTTCAGAGCAATCTTCGCTACCTGCCGAAGGATGTTCAGGTGAAGTGCCTGTTGGGCGCGGCGAAGGCTGCGGCTAATGGTGGTGGGAGGGACGCTAAGAATTTTCGCGACTGGACTCTGGGCACTTTTGGCGAGGGCATCGCGGAAGCTTTCATGTTTCCTTATAACTCGAAAGTTTGGACGACTCCGCTGGAGCAGATGTCGAAGTCTTGGATCGCGGATCGCGTGGCGGTGGTCGATTTCAAACGGCTGCTGGAAAATGTGTTGTATGAGCGCGACGATGTGGGTTGGGGGCCGAACAGCAAGTTTAAGTTTCCGCTGCATGGGGGAACGGGGCAGATCTATCGGCGCATGGCGGAGCAGTTTCCGGCGAAGATTCACTCTGGGAAAAAGCTGGCGGAGGTCGATGTTGCGCGGCGGCGTGTTTCTTTTGAGGATGGGACCGGCGACAGCTACGACGTTTTGATCTCGACGGCGCCGCTCGATCTGCTGGCGCATATGATTCGTCCGGTTGATGAGAAGTTGCGAGAGGCGGCCGCCGGCCTTGAGCATAACAATTTACTGGTGCTGGGGCTTGGGCTGAAGAAGAAAATTGAGACTGGGCGGTGCTGGATTTATTTCACTGACTCGGCCATGCCTTGCTATCGGGCGACGTATTTTTCTCATTACTCGCCCAACAACGTGCCCGGCGGCGATACGGAGAAATACAGTTCGCTGATGTGCGAGATGTCGTTCCGGGTGGGGGAGACGCCCGATCCGGAGCGCGTGCTCGATCAGGTGATTGACGGGCTGATTCGAGCCAAAATGCTGGACGAGTCGGACCGGCAGCGGGTGGTGTCGCGCTATCATCGGGTGATTGCTTATTCGTATCCCATACCGACGCTGGGTCGGGATCGGGCGCTCGAGATTTTGCAGCCGGCATTGCTCGAAAAGGGAATTTATTCGCGCGGGCGCTTTGGAGCGTGGAGGTATGAGATTGGGAATATGGACCACTCCGTGATGATGGGAGTGGAAGCGGCGAACAACATTGTCGCCGGGGGAGAGGAACTGGTATTTCGCAGTTCCTGAACAATCGGCTTGTAAAATGTGGTTGAGCGGTTCGATCGCCTATGCAAAGCCCGGCCCAACCCAACGCCGAAGGGCTTAGATATTAGGAAATTAAACCCCAATGCTTGGCCAGCTCAAATACGCTGTGAAATACGTGCTCGGGCTGGACCGGGCGGGGCGGCATTTCACTGTGTTTCCGGACGATACCTTTCTTGTGTCGTATCCGAAGTCGGGCAATACGTGGGTTCGGTTTTTGCTGGCGAATTTGATGTATCCGAACGAGACGGTTGGTTTTGCGAATATCAACCGGCTGCTTCCGGCTCCGGGCGTGTTGTCGAAGCGGTTTCTGCGTTCACTGCCTCGACCGCGCGTGATGAAGAGCCACGAGACGTTTGATGTGCGTTTTCGAAAAGTTATTTACCTGGTGCGCGATCCGCGGGATGTTGCTGTGTCTGAATATCATTTTGATTTAAAGAAACGCTACATTGAACCAGACGTTACGCTGGAACAGTTTGTGAAGCGCTTTATCGCGGGCGAGACTTCATCGTATGGATCTTGGTGGGAACATGCGGCGAGTTGGATTGCGGCGCGCCAGGGCAACCCGGCGTTTCTTCTCGTTCGCTATGAGGATCTGCTTGAGGATTCCATCGGAGAAACCAGAAAGATCGCCGAGTTTCTTGGCATTCAGGCGGATACGCAGCGCTTGCAGAGAGCGGTAGAGCGCAGTTCGGCCGATCGCATGCGAAAGCTTGAAAAACAGCAGGCCGATCAGTGGACAGGGACCAAGGGCACTCGCAAGGAAATACCATTTGTGCGCACCGCCAAATCGGGGGGATGGAAAGAGACTCTGCCGGCGCAGTCGGCAGAGGAGATTGAATCGGCGTGGGCTCCGCTGTTGAATTTTCTCGGCTACGAGTTGCAGAGCCCGCATCTGGAAAACACGGTGATGCCGGCGTGGGTGAAGACCGGGCAGCCGCTTTAGTAGGCAGCGGCCTGAGCAAATCAGCATGGGAGTCGAATCTACCCGAATAGAGAAGAGCTGCCGGTGAATGACTAAGATAAACAAGCGACAACTTGTCACGAACGTGGGATCCAGTTGGTTCTCGCTGGGATTCGATGTTCTGGTTGGCCTGTTTTTATCTCCGTTCCTCCTGCACTGGCTGGGCGATACCGCGTTTGGCATTTGGGTACTGATTTTTTCGATCACAGGGTATTACGGCCTGTTCGACCTGGGAATTCGCTCCTCTGTCGTTCGCTACGTCTCCAAGTTCACGGCGACCGATGATATCGAAGACCTCGCCAAACTAATCAATACCAGTCTCTTCACCTACAGTTGCATAGGGGTGTTTAGCCTTCTGGTCACGGTTTTCCTCTCGTTTTACGTGGACCATATTTTCAAGATTCCGCCCGAATTTCATACGACCGCACGCTGGTTGCTGCTGATGGTGGGGGCTTCGGTAGGGATCGGTTTTCCCCTCGGGGTGGTGGGCGGGTACCTGGATGGCCTGCAGCGGTTCTACATCAACAACTGGGCCAACATAGCTGGAGACATCGCGCGCCTGGTTCTGATCATTTTGGCGGTGCGCCATGGACGGGGATTACTCACGATTGCCGCGATTACCGTCATTCTTCCGCTTGTGCTGTACGCGATCCGAGGGATCATCGCCTATCGCATCCTGCCAGTTCCTTTTGGGTTGAAGTACGTGGATCGCGCCACGTTTCGCACCATGGCCAATTACAGCGGCGTCACCCTGATCATCATGATTGCGACGCAGCTCAAATTTAAGACGGACAACCTCGTGATCGGTACGATGATTTCGGCGGCTGCCGTAACTTATTTCAGTATTGGCGCGCGCATTGTAAGTTACGCACAACAAATGGTGATGGCGCTGGCGCAGAATTTTCTGCCGCTAGCCAGCCAGTCAGAGGCCACCGGGAATACGAATCGGCTGCGCAAAGTGTTCCTCGCGGGCAACCGGGTCTGCGCTTTTACAGCTTTCCCGATTACGGTGACGCTGCTGATCCTGGGTAAGTCGGTGATCGAGGTGTGGGTCGGGAAGCGGTATGTGGCGACCAGTTACTCGGTCCTCGTGATTCTGATAATTCCCGCGACACTAATGTGGGCGCAGGCGGCTAGCGGGCGTGTGTTGTTCGGCATCAGCAAGCATCGCACTTGGGCGTTCGTGACGCTGGGCGAGGGTATCGCCAACCTGGTCCTCAGCATTATTCTTGTACGCTTTTACGGAATTGTCGGGGACGCGTGGGGAACGGCGATTCCGCTGACTTGCAGCATGCTGTTTTTTATGCCGCAGCATCTTTGCAAGAAGCTTGGTCTTCATCTGCGGACGTTTGTCCGCGAATCGTATACTTTGCCGTTTCTGCTGTCCTTGCCGCTTGCCGCCGTGCTCCTGCTGATGCGGCGCTGGTTCGTGCCGCACAATTACCGGCAGCTGGGTATTCAGCTTGTCATCGGCGGCGCTGTATATGGGCTCGGCATGCTGTGGGTGGTGATGTCGAACCGGGCGCTTCGGGTTGATGACTCATCGCTGCAAGGGCGTTCGGTGCAGGCGCAGAAGTTGGTGGTTTCGCCTTCGGAAGAGATTTATCAGCAGGACGTGTAGCGCGGCGCCCGGCTCGTAGGATGGGGCGACAACTTCAGAGCGGCGCGAGAAGGCGCTGCGGATTGAGAAGAACCTCAGCGCCTAAAGGCTACTTGGGGCAGATCTGTCGCCGCAGCGGTGAACCGCTGCGCCACCCAAAGGCAATACGATCCTAATCAGTGTCTGGTGGAGTCGGCGGGGAGGTGTCGTTCAGGAAATGTTCGGCCTTCAGCGGGGCCGGGATTTGAGTGAATGGAAGTGGAGTCTGGTTGAAGTTGAAGAAGTCGGAGAGATCGCTCGTGATGGTATACGAGTCGGCAAATCCCAACGACGGATTGTTAGCGAGGTCAATTTGGTCGAGCGAAAAGACCTCTTCGATGAACTTGAGAATGCTGCCAAAGTCATTCACCTGATGCGATATGTAGGCTGCTTTCGCATAGGGTGAAATCACGATGATGGGCACTCGCAGGCCATATTCGTAAGAGTCGAGAATCGCGGGCGGCGGCACGTGGTCGTACCAACCACCCCAATCGTCCCAGGTAACAATGATCGCGGTGTTTGCCCAGTACTGACTCCCGCCAATGGCATTCACGATGGATGAAACCCAGGAGGGTCCGTTGTCTTCCGGATTATCGGCGTGATCGGAGTTATCGCCAGTCGGAATCACCCAGCTGACGGCGGCAAGTTGTCCGGCTTGAATGTCGGTAATGATCTGCGCACCTGATCCTTCAATCACAACATGGTTGTTCCAATCGGCGCCAGTGCACTGGCTCGTTTCCGAGGGGTAGGCTGGTGAGGGCACGCAAATATGTTGGATCGCATCCGGGGCACTCCAAATCGAGCCAGGCGTGGGCGCGTAGTACTTCCAACTGAGGTTGGCGGCATCCAGCAGGTCGGTCAGTGTTGGATGGTCGAAGCACAGCTGCGTGATCACAGCTTGAGGGTATGTGGGGTTGGGCTGGCTAATATCGATGCTGTTGATCTTCGCACCCGGGGGGGCGAGGCATCCCGCCCATTCGTCGCCGCTGCCGGGGCGTGTATCGTCGTCGGGATTGTCGGCGATGGTAATGGTGTCGGTGAACCCACTGGGGCAAGGATATTCTGGCGGCGCACAAATTCGCGACGTCCCCGAGAGAATGTATTGATGCGCCGGGAAACTGTCGCCTTCGTTGGTCTGGAACATGCGGTCGCCGAAGGCATAGGTTTCGGCCATGGTGAAGTAGGGCTGAATGAGGCCGGTCGAATTGTCCACATATTGAAACTGCGGGCAAGTGGGGACGGCGGGGTTTTGCGGACAAGTAGCAGGACAGCTCTGGCCGTCGCAAGGAATCTTGTCCGCGCCATCCATGGCGCAACTGTTGGTCGCGGGGTTGTAGTCGCAAATGTCAAGGAACGCAGAGTGACTGTGCCCGATGTCATAGCTCGTCACCAGCGTGTTCGGCGTCAGCGGAATTATCTGTCCAGTCGAACTCGTGCCCTGGCTTGCGATGTCGGCGCCGCGGCTGATCAGAACCGGATCGTGAAACAGGTTGTCGGTCGAGCGGTTCTCCTGGAAAATGATCACTACGTGACTGATCGGTATTGACCCTGGCGCGATTACGTTGAGGCTGAGGGTGGTGGTGTTTATCGTTCCCTGCGACGTTCCAGTGATGGTTACTGTGGCCGATCCGGTGGTTGCATTCGCGGTGGCCGTCAAAGTCAGGGTGCTTGAAGTGGTGGCGGGATTTGGGTTGAAAGAGGTCGCGGTTACGCCGGTCGGCAGGTTGGAGGCGGAAAGGGTGACGCTTCCACTGAAGCCATTCTCAGGGGTAATGGTGATGACACTGGTTGCGCTGCTGCTTTGCGCCAGGGTCATGGACGTGGCGGAAAGCGTGAAATTTTGGGCCTGCTGCGGACTGCCGGATCCTCCCCCACAACCGATCAGGGAGCTTATGAGGCAAACCGCAACAACGGGCAGTAGCCCGAGTTTCAGGCGAAACATAGCCCTCTTCCTTTCGCTCTTATTTCTTTTGCAGGAATGTAGTTTACTCTGATTCGAAGGCTTCGACCTCCTGCCCATAGCTGTGCGAAGAGCGACGTGATAACGATGCGGTTGTCCGATCTGGGCTGGCCACTCGGTCCGCCTTACAATTTGTACAGTTATTTTTTCGGTTGGATGCAGCTGATCTGAGAATTGGTTAGCCTGGGTGGTCGCAGTTTTTCGCCATTTTCTTCATGATTGTTGCAATCCCTTGCACCTTCGGGGCGAAGTGGGACGGGCAGAAATTAGGGATTTTGCTCGCTAAGCAAAGGCTCATCGAGACTGCCCTCAGCGACTTGTAGACCCTTGGCGATTCTCCAGCAGTACCAGATGGGTGGTAAGCGAAATGCATACATTCAGCTGGGAGTATTGCACTAAAGTATTGCACTCTGTATTGCATTCACCGGTAGGATTCACACTGGCATCATGTCGCGGGGCTATTCTAGACCGCGTTGCTGGCAAGGCAGTGCAGGGCTAGCCATAGTATTTGGAAAATCCCCCTTTGCAAGCACCCCACGCTATTGGGCCTATGGATCACGACTAGAGCCATCGGATGAAACCAGCAGGAACCCAGAAGTTCCGGCTATGGAGGAGAATCAAAATGAAATCGATTCGCATCACGATACAGAGTGTCCTTTGTGCGGCGATCGTCGTCTTGGTTATGGTCCTGGTTATGGCCGGACTGGCGGCTGGGCAGAACGTTCTGGCAACGGTTCCCATTCCAGCCGCCTCGGCCGGGCAGGTTGCCGTGGACCCAGCCCTCAGCATGATTTACGCGGGAGGGGGTCCGAACGCGACCAGCCTTACCATCATTAATGGCGCCACTTTTGCCGTGGTGACGACGATCAATCCATCGGCGGGCGTGAGCTCCGATATGAAGAACGACAATTTCTGGACGGGGACGTTGAGCGCCGGAAATGTCGTCGCGTATTCGGGCGACAGCAACACACAGCTTTCGTCTACCTCGGTTGGTTCGTGCCCGGCGGCTGTTGCCTTTGATTGTTCGAAGCGCCGTATGTGGGTGTCGTCGCAGTGCGGTTCGGGAAACGATCCGGTGTGGGCGTTCAGTGCCGATACGCTCAAATTGATTGACGGGCCGATCGTCCCGAGCGGAACCATCCTGAAACCACCGGTGGTCAGTCCGAATACAGGAAAGCTGTACGTGACTTCGGGCGGCGTTTCGAGGGAGATTAATCCGAGCACCTTCGCGGTTTCGAGCACGACTTTCGGAACCGTGCTGGCGGTCGATTCGAATACCAATAAGCTGTTTGCGACGTCGGGGGACAACCTGCAGATTATTTCGGGACATACCGATACTATCGCCAAGACGGTCACGCTGACGTATACTCCGGCGGCCATCGGAGTAAACAACGCGATGGCGCACGTGTATCTGCTGAATCCGGGCGGAAATTCGATCGATATTTACGCGGAGACGGGAAAGATGATCTCGAGCATCGTCCTTGGCGCCACTAGTCAGCCTACGAGCCTGGCGGTGGATTCGGCGCGGGGCCGTATGTTTGTGGATGTGCTGAATACATCGTCGAATACGTGGTCGCTTCAGGTGATCGAAGATTTGTCTTCGGTGAGAAAATGCGGGTTCCCCGGAAGCTGCGACTACTAGGAAAAAGGGTGAGCTCCGGTTCTCAGTTTTTCAGGATATCCCGAGCAGTGTTGGGGACTGAGAACCGGAAGTCGAACTGCCCACGCATCGACGCAATATTTTTTATTGCAATCACTTAGCAGCCATAGTTAAACCTTAATCGAAGCGACGAGCTGGCACAGGGAGGAACTCGGTGGTCTTGACATTATCCCCGAGCACGGTATTCTTGAGTGAAGCAACAGACATTCCCCAACCAAACAAGGTCCCCCCGATTTGCTGTTGACGAGATAAGGTGAGGCTAACACTCTGCATGAAAGCCGTTAGAATCCTGAGCATAATTTTACTGGGGTCAGTTTCCAGTCTGAGTGCCGCCAAGGGAACGCCGACCCAGACAGTCCTTTCCTCTTCGCTGAATCCGTCGACTTACGGGCGGGTGGTGACGTTTACGGCCGTCGTGACTCCCGCGCCGCCGGATGGGGAGACGGTTACGTTCCTAAAAGGATCGACAACCTTGGGAACGGGGACTCTGAGCGGTGGTTCGGCCAATCTCAGTACCTCGACGCTGGCGGCCGGCACCTTGACGATGAAGGCGACATATGGCGGCGATTCGACATACGCCGCGAGCACGTCGAACACGATCAGTCAGGTAGTCAACAAGGCCTTGACGGCGACTACTTTGGTATCGTCGCCGAATCCGTCGAATTCCGGGCAAGCCGTGACGTTTACGGCGAGCGTGGCGCCGGAGTACAGCGGTACGGTCACCGGCATGGTAGCGTTTTTCAACGGAAGCGTGAAGCAGGCGACCGTTGCGCTTTCCAGCGGGGTGGCTACCTACACGACGGCAAAGCTACCCATTGGCATCGATACGATTACGGCAACCTTTAACGGTAGCACTTCATTTACGAGCAGCACTTCCGCGCCGCTGAGCCAGACAGTTGGCGGCGGGACATTTATTGATTCCACGATGACGTGGGATGGCGTCACACGGTATTACGAGGTGTATCTGCCGGCAAATCTTCCGGCGAACCCGCCGATGGTACTGATGCTTCATGGGACCAGAACTACTTCGACAGAGGACTCGCAAGCGGTTATCAGCCTGAACTGGGGATGGCAGCCGGTGGCGGACCAGTACGGATTCATTTTGGTGAAACCCGCTTCGACTTACGATCCGAAATCGCACCAGTGGAATTGGAACGCTTATTTTCTGGATGGAGCCTTTCCGTACGCGCAGGGGTGTGGCGCGAAGGATTGCCCTGATGATTCTGGTTTCCTGGGACAGCTGATCACTACCTTGACCGCGCAATACAACGTGAATCCGAATATGGTATATGTTGCCGGGTTTTCTTCGGGTGCGGAAATGACGGAGCGGGTGGGCGTCGATCTGTCCAATCTGGTGGCAGCGATTATTCCCGCCTCGGGCCAGTTGGTCGCGGCGCAAGGGGTGGTCACTCCGCCACTGCCGTTGCCGACGGCGCCGAGTCCGTTCCCGCCGATTTCGGTACAGGAGTGGCATGGGACGCTTGATACTGAACTGCCGCCTTGCAACTACGGCACGACAAACTATTCTGGCGTGATTTTCACCATGGATTCGGTCGACGATACATTCAACTACTGGACGGGACCAAATACGAATGCCTGCACGCAATTTCAAACCACGCAGACGCTGTGTTCGAATAATGCGCCTAACAACGCTAACGATGCGCCCAGTCCCGGACTACCGGGCCTGACGGGTAACATCGGCTCGAGTTGCGCGAATAATACTGAAGTGCAATTCATCTGGATGCCGAATATTGCGCACTCCTGGCAACAGCAGTACAACACGGTGCGCTGGCAGTTCTTCGCGGCTCATCCGAAGCAGCAGTAATGCAAACGCGGCAACCTGAGATGAGAGATGATGGAGTCGAAGGCCAACGAACCCTGGGGATAATCAATCATGGCAGTTGAGCAAGCCGCGGGCGCGAGCGAAATGATGAAGGAATTGATTAGCTACATCGCTGAAAAGGTGATTAACGGCAAGAGTGAAATCAACGAGGACACGCCGCTCGTTTCTTCCGGCCTGGTCGATTCTTTCGCGATGATCGAGATATTTTTGGAACTGCAGAGGATCGCTGGGCGCAAAGTTCCTGCCAGCAAGGTGCAGGCGAAAGACATGGATACGGTGCGGCTGATGTTTGCCACCGCCGAGAGGTTTGGCAAGCCGGTGAAAGCCTGAGTTTGCTTAGGGCATAGTGCAGCAGAGGTCAGTCTTAGAGAGTTGATCTTGGACGAAAGGAAACTAGGGCCATGAGACATCTGTCGCGGAATTCGCTGATTGCTCTGATTATCAATCTTGTACTCGCGGTCGGGTCGGCGAGGGCGCAGGTGCAATTTCAACACATCGTTATCATCGACCAGGAAAACCGGACTCCCGACAATTTGTTCGGAAGCAATCCGACCTTCGAGCCCGGGGTTGACATTCAAACCTATGGCGTCAACTCGAAAGGTCAGATCGTGCCATTTACCTCGGGACCGCTCGCGGGTTGCTATGACCTGGGCCACAGTCACCTATCATTTCAAAAGGCATATAACAACGGCGCGATGGACGGCTCCGATAAGGTGACGGTTAAGCCGTCGTCTGGTTGCGTCACGGGGCCGAATCCGCAGTTTCGCTACGTGGATAACTCCACCGGCACCATCCAGCCATACTTTGATCTGGCCACGCAGTATGGATTTGCGAACCGCATGTTCCAGACCAATCAGGGAGCAAGCTTTCCCTCGCATTTGTTCATACTATCGGGCACGTCCGCCCCAACGACCGACAGCACGTTATTCGCCGCCGAAAACCCTACAGGAGTTTCTACCGGATGCTCCTCAGCGCCGGGAACGGTAGTGGAAATGATCGCTCCGAATGGGACTTACAGCAAAATGTACCCGTGCTTCGATCATGCAACCCTTATCGATCTGCTCGAAGGCGCGAATGTGACTTGGCGCTACTACGCGGCCAACAGCAAAACGATCTTGACAGCTCCGAATGCGATCAGTTCGATCTGCCAGGCGCAGGAAGTGGACGGAAAGCTGACCTGCACCGGCAGCGAATGGGCGAACGTGATACTGAAGCCGGCCCAAGTACTGACCGATATCAAGAATTGCAATCTTGCTAATGTTGCCTGGGTCACGCCGACCGGGCAGAATTCTGATCACCCACTCGGTAACACGGGTGGAGGTCCGGCTTGGGTCGCATCGATTGTGAATGCGATCGGCAATTCTAACTGCGGATACTGGCAGAATACGGCGATTTTGATTACGTGGGATGACTGGGGTGGGTGGTACGACCACGTTCCGCCTTACCAGATTGGGCAGCCGAATGGATGGGGCGCGAGCTATGTGTATGGCTTCCGCGTGCCGCTGATGGTCGTCTCGGCGTATACACCCACTGGATACGTGAGCGTCAACGACCACGACTTTGGCAGCTTTCTCAGATTCATAGAGACTAATTTTGGATTGGGCCTGATCGGTCCGGGATACTATGCTGACAGCTATGCGGACGATCTGGAGGAGTTCTTTGTGCCATGCACGCCTCGGATATTTAGTACCATTCCGGCGAGGTATGGCGCGGAGCATTTCGTCAACAACACCGAACCGGACACGGCTCCCGATAACGACTAGAAGCGTCTGGTTATTGTTTCCAGTTGGCCAGCATCTCGGTGATTTTGCCGCGATCGATTTTGCCGTTTACGTTCAGGGGAATTTGCGGGAAGTGGTAAATGCGGTTCGGCACCATGTAGCGCGGGAGCCTGGTTTCGCAAGCGGCGATGATTTGTGTGTCGAGCGTTGGGTCCGAACCGGACAGCACCCCGACGATGCCGGATGCGGAGCCGTCTGATAGAGGCCATGGAATCGCTACCGCCAACTCCGTTCGGGCAACCTCACGCAACACCAAGTCGATCTCCTGCAATTCCACACGATAGCCGTTGACTTTGACTTGAAAATCGCGGCGGCCTAGATAGAAGAGGCATCCGCGATCATCTTGGCGGACTAGATCGCCGGTGCGATACCAGATCCGATCGCCAGTGTGCTTCAGACGAACAAAACTCTTAGCTGTTTTTTCGGGATCGTTCAGATATCCGCGCGTGACTTGTGAGCCGCCGAGGCATAGCTCGCCACTTTCGCCGATCGGCACCGGGGCTAGATCTTCATCGACAGCGCATACTTGTTGCCCATCGAAGGGCCAGCCAATGGGAACCAGTCCGCGCACGCATTCCGCGGGCGAAGTTGCCTGATCCCAGCGGTAATACGTGATGGCGATGGTCGCCTCGGTTGGGCCGTATAAGTTTTCCAGGATGGAATTACTTGCTGCGGCTTGCCACGCTGTGGCCAGGGTTGAGGAGAGCGCCTCTCCGCAGAAGAGACTCCAGCGCAGAGTGGGGAATGCTGCGGGATCGAGCAGGCCGAGTTTCGACGCGAACATCGCCACAGAGGGAACGGAGAACCAGCAGGTCAACTCTTTTTCTTCAATCAACGTCGCGGGAGTAAGCGTCTGTTCGGCGTAGGGGCAAAGCGTAGCGCCTGCGTCCCAGCAGGTGAAGAGATCGTGCACGCTGAGATCAAAAGTAAGATCGAAATTCTGCGAACAGCGATCTCCGGCGTGCATGGCGAAACGCTTGGCGGCGTACTCCATGTAGGCGACTGCGTTCGACTGGCTGACGGCCACTCCCTTGGGCACTCCAGTGCTGCCGGAGGTGAAGAGCAGATAGGCGGCGTCGTTTCCGTCGATTGTCGCGTCGTGCGGATCGGCGACTTTCTTCAATTCGCGCACTCCGATGGCACGGTGTGGAGCTCGAATTTCGGGCGCACCGCCGGGATAGGGGAGGAGCAGGTTCAAAGGTTGGTCGAGATGCGGGAGCAGAGACGCGAGCATCGCGGAGCACTCTTGTCCCACTAACAAGGTCTTGCAGCCGGACGCCTTGAGCATGACCAGCGTCCGCTCTAGCGGGAACTTTGGATTGAGGGGAACATAGCCGCGGCCGCTTCCTAGGATGCCCAGGATTCCACCGTATGCTCCAACACTTCGACTGGCCAGAACGGCGACGACTTTTTCGGAGGGAGCGAGATTGTCTTGGAGCGAAGCCGTAATGCGGCCGGCATAATTCCAGAGTTGCTCGTAGGTCAGGGATAGATCGCCGAGTTCTAGCGACGGGCTGCTGGGAGCGGAGAGCAGGGAACGGAAGAATCCGCTGATCAGGCTTCTGGGTTGTGGCGGCGCGGACATCAATCACCCGAGTTTCGTAAAGATTCGACGAGCAGCCATCTCACAATGACGCTGGGAAGGAAACTAGCGGTTCCCCCAGGGCCTAAAGCCCTCGTCTTTACTGTTGTTTTTCGGCACGGCTGAAGCCGTGTCCTACCCAAGAACGATTGTGAGATAGCTTTAGTTTACCGGAGCGCTTAAATCGACGGGTTGCTGTCTTTGAAATCCCAAGGTCACGAACTAATGGGACGTGGGATGTTCGAGAATATCGAAGAGCCGGTCAGCCACAATTTGGTTGCCCTCCGGCTTGAGGTGCGAGATGCCTACGTAGAGCGAATCTTTCTGATCATCGAGAAGGTCTCCGAGGTAATGAAAATCCGGGCGATTGATTTCGCGGCCTCTTTGGTAGGTTGCCTGGTACAGCTGCCCTAGGCCGGGAAACTTCTGATACTCCATGTTTAGAACCTGTTGCTCGTAAGGCGTCAGCTGTTTTTGGCCGACTGCCATATTCGGATACCAGGCAAAAATTGCGCGGAAACCGTATTGTTTGGCTAGCAGATTTACGATGTCGATATTTTGCAAATAATTTTCTACGATGGCGGCCGAGAGCGCGTCGGTATCGCGAGTTACTTTGGGTGCTTCGTTCTTCTGATTGTGGAAGGGTGCTCGAACCGCAATCTTTTCGAGGAAACGATAGGTGTTGGTCTGGCGCAGGTAGGAGAAACCCGCTTTCTGCGAGGCGCCCCAGTTGTCGAGAAAATTCTTGAAGGAGTTGTAGTTGCTGTGGACGTCGGCGCGCCCGCTCTGATAGGCGGCGAAGGCCTCGGTGCCTCCGTCGTAAAAGAGGACGATGTCCGGCTTGTGGGCGGCATGTTTGAGTTGCTCGATCAGGCCGATTGTCTCCTGCGTATTGGCCCAGCCTTTTTCCGCGTAGTTGACGATGCAAACGGGGCGGTCGGCTTTTTCGTAATCGCGCGCGATAAAGGCGGGGATGGTTTCTTCGTCGGGCGAGCCGGCCCCCCACATCACGGAATCGCCAAAGGTCCAGATGGTGAGAGTCTTGTCATCTTTGTCGTTATTGCATTGCGTGTGCGGAGTGCGGCGGACGCCGTCCTGATCGATGGCAAGCACTTCCCCGGTGTAAGGAGCGCGGCGCCAGAGCACGTACTGGTGGTAAGTCACTTTGTTGGCCTGCTCGAATTCCTTCCAGTATTCGCGCTCGGCGGCGCTTCCGCCTTTCGCCAAATCCAGTTTGACCGCGGGTTCCATGACGTCGCGATCGGCGGGAAGATAACGGCGATAGGAATAGAATTCGACGGCGGCGAGGAGAAAAACGGCCAGAGTCACAGCGACACAAAAACGCACAGCAAAAGATTTGAGTAGAGACTTGTATTGCGTTGTCGACGACTGGTTACTCTCCACGGTCTGGTCATTACTCTGGGCTATTGGCACAAATGCTGAACCTCGGCTGTCGGCTGGAAACCTGATTGAATGCTAGCATAGGGCGCTCGGTGGGCAATTGCGTTGGTAATCACCGAAGTAATTTTCCGCGGCTCGAAGCGCATTGGTAGCGCAAACAAAATACATAGGTCCCTTCGGCAGGCTCAGGGCAGGCTCTTCGCTGCGCTCAGGATGACAATGAGGAGAGTTTGACGCGAACTTGCGGGATGGGGCACTAGAAAAGGGCGTACATTACGGGGCCGGTTTCGGCTTGGCCGGGTTGGAAGATAACGCTCAGATAGAGCGCTAAAACGACGACCACGGGCGTAATCCACACCCAGCGCTCGCGGGCCACGATGCCGAGAAGAGATCTCAACCTGCCCGGGGCGGGTTCGCTGAGGCGGTCGAGGAGCGCTCCGGCTCCGATTACAGAGAAGTAGCCTAGGGCGGCGAGAATCGTCATCACGTAGAAGCTGTGGTCGAGAGTTAGGTGGCGATAACTGCGCGGCGAGGCCATCGCTTTCAACATGGCAATCGCCTGTCGCACGCTATTCGCGCGAAAGAAAATGTAGCCGACGCATACCGCAGAGAAAGTTGCGCACCACGAGATCGCGGTTGCCAGCGCGCCCGACCATTCGAATCCCACACGTTTGCGAAATTCCTGCCACTGGCGATGCAGCACAAGCAAGACGCCGTGGTAGATGCCCCAGATGAGGAGCAGAGAATTTCCGGTGGTTCCGGCATTCACGTGCCAGACTCCGAACATGAACATGGCGATTACCAGCGATAAGTTGCGCCACCACACTTCGCGGCGCATGGTCGCGAGTGGCAGAAAAAGAAAGTCGCGTATCCAGAAGGAGAGCGACATGTGCCAGCGCGTCCAGAAAACGGAGATCGTGTTCGAGAGATAGGGGCGGTTGAAGTTTTCGTGCAACTGGATGCCGAAGAGGCGCGCCGCGCCGATGACCACATGACAGTATCCGCAGAAGCTGAAGTAGAGCTGGAAGGCGTAGGCGAGAATCATGCACCAGGCGTCGATTCCGCTTAGCGCTGCGCCGTGTAAATGGGGACGGTCGAAGATTGCGTCGACGCCGGCTCCTGCATAGAGGCCGCCGCTCATGACCTCTGAGATCACGACCATGAGAACGCCTATTGAGATGCGGCGCACTCCAGTTTTCAGATCGTCGTTAGTGACGGACCAATCCTGGCGAAACTGCGGCAGCATGCTCGACATGCGGCAGATTGGGCCCTGCAAGACCGTCGGCCAGAACGCCATGTAGAGGCAAAATTCAAGCAGCGTGGGATTCAGGTCTTCTTCGCGATAGAGTTCGAGCAGATAGCTGAGAGCCTGGAAGGTCCAAAAGGAAATTCCCAGGGGGAAGATCATGCGCTTGAGCAGAGATAGCGGGGAACCGGAGGGCGCGACTGATCCGACGAGAGGTAAATATTTGAAGACACTCAGTAGCGCCAGATTGAGAATGATGCCGGTCCACAGACGACCTTCGCTGATGCGCTTTTTCAGCCATTCGCCGAGAGCGTAATTCATCAGCGAGCTGAAGAGCAGAATGACGATTAGCCACGATCCCCAACTGATGTAGAAAAGATAGCTGGCGACGAGGTAGAGCACTTGCCGCGCGGTGACGGAGCGCAGCCTCATGGCGACGAGCCATACTACGATTACGCCAAGTCCGTACGCTAGATACTGTGTGCCCATGGTTAAATTTCTTTTTGCGCTCCTCGCGTCATTGCTTAGCGGTCGACTGTGACGGGCTTGGCAACTCGCGTGCCAACGGGACTGCGCGAAGCCATCTGCCTTAGCACCTCGGCAAACTGGCCGGCGACAACTGACCAGTCAAATTGAGCGGCTAGTTTTACCGCGGCCTGCTCGAATTTCCTTCTCACCTGATCATCGCGCAGTAAGAGAAGGATGGCGTCGGCGAACGATGAGACATCGTCGGCGAGCAGGAGGTCGCGGCCGTTTTCGAAGGTAAGGCCTTCGGCTCCGATCGAAGTTGAGATCAGGGCCTTGCCCATCGCCATCGCTTCATAAATCTTGAGCCGCGTGCCGCCGCCGATGCGTAAGGGCACTACGACCACGGTTGCATCGCGAAGATAGTCTTGCACCGACGGAACGGTTCCTGTGACCACGACTGACTTCGAGGCGAGACGCTGGACTCTGGGGAAGGGCGATCGACCGACGATCTGGAAAATCGCGTCGGGGAACTCCGCGAGAATGCGCGGCCAGATTTGAGCGCAGAAATATTCCATGGCATCGATGTTTGGTTCCCAATCCATGGAGCCGGTGAAGACGATCCGCGGAGGCGCGGCGGAACTTGGTGGCGCGATCTGGAACTGCTGCGTGTCGACGCCGGTGGGGTTGACGGTGATTTCGCAGGAGGGATCCATTGCGAGCATCTGTTGGCGGTCGTTTTCTGAAACGGCGACTATGTGGTGAAAACGGGCTAGGGTTCGGCGCTCGTAGCGCGACATTCGGGCTGCTTCGAGCGTGTAAGCCAGCTTTCTCAGCGGATGCGATTCGGTCGTGGCCATACGCCGCCAAAGGGCACTCTCGACGTTGTGCTGAAAAAGCAGGCAGGGTATGGGCAGGTTCTCTGGAAAATTCAGAGATGGGGCTAGAAAATCGCAGACCGCGACGTCGAACTGCCCGCTCGAAAGCTGGCGGGCGATCAGTTTGCGGAGCGCTGCATGGGTGAATTTCGATACCGAATAGGGAGCGAGCCGCGGCAATTTAGAAAGGTAGTCGAGCACTCCGCGAAGTCCCTCGGAATCGGTGGCGGCAGTGTAGACGACTTGGGCGTGAGGAAAATGCTGCAAAAGCGCCGTCTCGTATTCCGAATCGCGCCGTCCGCCATAGTAAGAGATCAGGGTCAGCTGATTCTCTCTATTTTGCGCTAGCTGGCGCAGGATGTTGCAGGAGCGAATCTTGCCCCCTGTATCGACAGGAAGAAGTTTGCCTCCCTTCACCCACAACACTCTCACTCGTAATTTCCTCGTCGGCGGATTCGGATGCGATCTGGCTCGGCCGGCCCTGATGGCGCCAAGCCTCTTAGCAGCGTATCACTTTTAATCAGGGTTTCTCGCAGCAGGAGCTGGAGGGAAACGCGGGCGTAACCATAGCGGGGGAGCGGGAAAATTCGCGGCGGAGTTTCCCTGCTAAAATGAAAACGAAATTGGTGGCGCGGAGAGATGGCCGAGTGGCTGAAGGCGCGCGCCTCGAAAGCGTGTATACCTTAACGGGTATCGGGGGTTCGAATCCCTCTCTCTCCG
>PKXQ01000095.1 GCA_003132405.1 Acidobacteriaceae bacterium
AAGTTGGGTTCGGTACGAATCGAGCCGCACCGTACTCAGGTCGATGCCGTCCACCAAGACCTTACCCCTGGTTGGAACATAGAAGGCAGAAATCAGTCCGATCGTCGTCGATTTGCCGGACCCAGACGATCCAACCAATGCTGTCACCGTGCCCGGATCAGCTTGGAACGATACGTCGTTCAGCACGGTGCGGGCGCCATCGTAGCTGAAGCTGACTGCTTCGAAATCAATGGTGCCCTTGATCGCAGGCAGAGTAACGGCACGCCGAGGGTCGCTGTCTTCCGCAGGTTCGATCAGGATTTCTTGCGTACGTTCCAGTCCAGCCAGCGCTTCTGTAATCTGCGTCCCGATCTGAACAATCTGCATGATGGGCGCGATGAGGAAGCCCATAAATAAGGTGTAGGTAAAAAAACCGCCAATGGTCAGCACTCCGGCCAAAATCTGCTTTGCGCCGACAAACATGATAACCGCACCCACCACACCCAGCAGCAGGCTTGCGGAAAGCCCCATGACAGAAGTCGCAGTCAGCGAGCGCATCACGTTATCGAGCAGCCGGATCACTCCAAGCGAGAAGACCTTTTCCTCACGGTCTTCGGCGTGGTAGCCCTTTACAACCCGCACGCCACCGATAGATTCCGACAAGCGCCCAGTGACCTCGGCGTTGATTTTGCCGCGCTCGCGAAAGATCGGCCGGATCGTCTGAAATGCTTTCTTGAGAGCGAGTCCGAAACACAGAAGGAAACCGAACGCCAGTACCGTCATCAGCGTGCTGATTCGAAACAGAACCACCAGAGCGATCCCTGCGGTGAGCAGTCCGCCGACAAGGTCCACGAGTCCGGTACCGATCAGGTTACGTACCCCTTCCACGTCGGTCATGATTCGCGATACCAACACTCCAGTCTTGGTTGAATCGTGAAATGAGATTGACAACCGTCCGATATGAGCTTGCACCTTCTGCCGCAGCTCAGCGATCAGGCGTTGGGCGGCTTTGGAGAGAAGTTGCGTGAGCGAGAACGAAGTGATTCCCTGAATAACAGTCGCTAGCAACACCCCAAGCACCAGTGGTTTGAGCAGTTGAATGTTGCGCTTGATAATGACGCTATCGATTAAATATCTGGTGGAATAAGGCAATACGAGTGAAGCCACCCGGTTGATCGCCATCAAAACGAAACCAACGGCGAGCAATCCCCGACGCGGACGAACCAGTTCCCACACCAGGGGCAAAACCGCACGCAATTTAGGAGTCGAGACTCCGCCGGCCTTCGAGTGAGCAGTCACCATTGTTGATTAGACACGGTGGGTCCGAGAGGGGTTCAATTTTAGGCCGGCGTTGCTTCGTCGAACCTCGTCAGAACTACTTTCCTGTGGCAAACACACGCGAGTGAAACATCAGCGCTTCGCCGAGGTGTGCCAGAAAATACCCGGCGTCGTGGTTGCCGGGATAGAGGTGATATTCATGTTCAATGCCTTCTTCCTGAAGTTGCCGATGGAGTTCCTTGGCTCCTTGATCAAATCCGAATTCATCCTCCCGTCCGCAATTGAAGTAGATGGATAACTTTGTTGTCCTTATCGATGCACGGTTGCGCTTCGCAAGGACAAAAGGGCTGTTCTGGTTCCAGTGATGGAGATCGACGGGATTGCCGAACACCGATCCCAGCAGCCCGCTCAGCGGTGTCAGCATCGGCATAGTCTCAGTCTGTCGCGGCGATTGTGAGATGAGCGCTGCACTCTGCGCACTGACCGACGAGAATAGCTCGGGATACGCAAATGCAAAGCGCAGCGCACCGTATCCGCCCATCGACACACCGCTGATGGCTCGTGCGGAGCGCTCGCGGCGAATCGAGTAACGCGACTCAATGTAAGGCATGAACTCGCGAATAAAGAAATCGCTGTAACGTACGCGGCCATCGGCGGAGTTGATGTAGAAGCTGCGCTCTCCTTCCGGAACCACTACGAGAAAATCGGAGATTTGTCCTTTTTGACGGAGGTCTTCTATAAGGTCCCATCCACCGCCTTTAAACAAAGACTGTTCGTTATCGCCGAGTCCGTGCAGAAAATAAAGCACCGGATAATGCCGGGGAGAGCGGCTGGCAGTTGCGGCGTCATAGCCGGGCGGCAACATAACGCAGTAGTGGACGATTTCTACAAGAATGTGGCTTTGCAGCGCGTTGCAATCGATGCGGCCCTGAGCGTGGGCTCGGCCAAGCAGAAGCGAAACCAGGAACAGGGGGAAGCATCGAAAACACCGGCGCATAAGACGAGTTTACTCGTAGCGCAGCGCCTGCACCGGATCGAGACGCGCGGCTCGAGACGCCGGATACAGCCCCGATATCAGACTGACGACGATGGAAAAAGCGATTGCGCCGAGAACCAACCACAGCGGCACTGACCAGATCTGCGCCGATGGAAAATGCTGGCGTTCGAGATAAATGTTGGTTCCGAAATTGATGAGGCGTCCAATCGCCCAGCCGAGCGTGACTCCGACTGCGCCGCCGACGAGACCCATTGCGCCTGCTTCCGCAAAGAAAAGCCCCCGCACGTCAGCGTCACTGGCGCCGAGAGCCTTCATGATTCCAATTTCGCGCCGGCGTTCGAGGATGGCCATCACCAGCGTATTCACGATGCCAATGGAAGCAACGGCCAATGCCAGGCTTCCGAAGATCGCGAGGAATCCATCGAGCACGGCAAAAAACTGGCGCATGCTGCGCGTCGCATCAACGATGGAAAAAGCGTTGAATCCCAGCTTCTTGATGGCATCTTCAACAGCTGGGACCTGATTGGGGTTCGTTACGCGCACGCTGAGTGATGTATAGCTGGGCGAATCGCTCGCCGAAGCATCGCGCAGGTTGGACGGCATGACGTGCAGGTTTTGCGCCAGCTTGAGCGGTAGGAAAACGCGTGCCCGGGCCATGCCGCGCATGCTATCGGGATCGAGATCCGTCAGTCCAACAATTTTCAGCACTTGCTGGCGCGAAACCACGGAATATGCCGCACTGTCGTTCTGGCCCAAAGATGGAGACGAGGTGCGCTCGGCATAGCGCATCGTCAATTCTTTGCCGAGAAGAGGCTTGGCCAACTCGGCAATGCTTGTGTTGTCGGAGCCGGGCTTGGGTGTGATGGCCAGCAACTCTTCTGCAAACGACCTTTGCACGATGACTTCCGGACTCGCGTCTGAAGAGAAGAAACTGCCCTGCATTCCATCGAAAGCATCATTATTGTTCTTGGCGGAGAACGGGATACCAGCCACCATGGTCAAGTGGGGTTTGCCGTCAAAG
Source organism: Acidobacteriaceae bacterium (assembly GCA_003132405.1). Taxonomy (GTDB): domain Bacteria; phylum Acidobacteriota; class Terriglobia; order Terriglobales; family Acidobacteriaceae; genus Acidiflorens. The sequence continues at coordinate 3,276 of PKXQ01000095.1, forward strand.
CGCAGGTCCGTAACGAAGCGAATATCAGGATAGGCCTCGACCACGCCCGGGATATGTGCGATCTGTTGTCTCGCCGCTTCATCCAACGACCGGCTCTCGGCCGGTGGCGGACCCTCCTCCCGCTGTTCGCGAAAGTTGCGGAGGTCACGCCTGGAGGTCGCCACAACGGTGTCAAACAGCCCGGATTTCTCCAGCCGGCGTGAAGCCAATTGCTGCAGACCGATGCCGAGCGAAAGCATGGCGACCAGCGAGGCCACGCCTACGGAGATGCCAATCGTCGTCAGCGAGTTGCGGAAGATGGACTCACGCAGGTTGCGGATAGCAAGGTCGGTAACATCGTAAAGCTTCATTGTGTTTCTCCGCGCGATGCGGGTGGGCGCACTGGTTCTAACTCGATTTTATTGGCTTTGTCATCGACGAGCTTTCCGTCCGCCAGATGCAGCATCCGTCCGGCATATTTCTCAGCGAGGGTCTGCTCGTGCGTAACCATCAACACCGTCATGCCAAGTGACTGATTGAAACTGTGAATAAGTTCCATAATTTCTGTGCCGGTGCGGCTGTCCAGATTGCCGGTCGGTTCGTCTGCCAGAAGAAGTTTGGGCCGGTTGATGAGTGCACGTGCCAGCGAAGCGCGCTGCTGTTCACCGCCTGAGAGTTCCATTGGCCGATGCGAAAGCCGTCCGCTCAAACCCACGCGTTCTAGCGACTGTCGCGCAAGAGCGGAACGATCACGGCGATCGACCTCTGCGAAGCGCATGGGGAGCTCTACATTTTCCAACAGTGACATGCTAGGTATCAGGTTGAAAGACTGGAAGACCATGCCGACAGTATGGAGGCGGTACTTGGCCAATTGGTCCCGGGAGAGCGCAGCCAGGTCGGTTCCATGAACAATCACTGCCCCGGACGTAGGTCGGTCAAGGCCTGCAACAAGGTTAAGGAGTGAGGATTTGCCGGATCCCGACGCACCCAGCAGAGCCACAAATTCTCCTGCCCGAATGTCGATGGAAATCCCGTCCACCGCGCGCACCAACGCCTCACCCATCTGGTAATGGCGGCAGACATTCTCGGTACGGACTGCCACGGAGTTTGGCCCGGAAATTTCCATGCTATCGAATGGCTCCCCAGGAGAAGTAAGGCGTCTCAGGTAACTCCATGGCTGGGGCGACGCCACCACCCCCGAATTTGCGATAGGCAATTGGAATTGTGTTGCGACCAGTTTTCATCGGGAATCATTCCTACGCCCATTGTAGGATGCAATTGTGGCGTTTGATCAGCAAAGCGTCAGCCCAAATTGGTCAAAGCGGACTTCTCTTCCTGGACAGCGCCAGAATTGATTTGTCTAATATAGGTTCGACCTGGCTCAAGAGTCTCGTCCTCATTATCGGTCCCATCACGGCAGCAGCCTGAGCATCTTTCCCCATCAACGAGTGCAGGAGCGTTAGAAGGGATCTAATGAGGTCTTTTGATCGAAGTCGATAGGCGAGTAGCGGGTCTAGGCCAGCCAACGTTGTTACGTTCTGATCGTATCGTAGATGCAATTCATCCCACTTCGGCAATATCGAATCGAAAGCGACTCGCATCTGAGCCTTTTCATGTTCGGGAACGCCCCCGACGAGATTTTCTATCTGCTCAGTAGGTCTCGCGGGTAGCGGCGACGCCTTTCTGCATTACTGCGAAGGGTCGGAAGAGCCTGTATCTTTCGGAATGTGTCGCGGGTATGTTATGGGAGTTTCTGACGGCATTTTAATGGTGCACTCCTCTTTTTCGGACTCCATCTGCCCGCCAGAGCATCCGACAGCCGACCAAATCTATCGGATCGCCGTTAGATACATGCGAGATCATCCAGAGGAGACGCACAAATTTACTTCTGTTCTTATCTTTGAGGCATCTGCGGCAGCGTTTCCCTGTCCGGCGAAAAAGTGAGATTTCTATGACGGCAGAAACACGAACCAAACTTGTACGGAGTCTAGTACTGGGCCAGCGGAGCTGGTCAACTCCAACGCAAAGCGCCTGTACAACCAATCGATCTCTCGGCGGGGATCGTGGACAAGACTACCGGCACGGCTTCCATTAGTGATATCGCTACGGTGGGGAACGCTCCCCAGGCTCCCGATACGCTGCCAGCAGATTACTTTTCGCGCCCGCAACCACCGCAACCGCAGTGGGCCTCAGTCGGAGCCGATGTACCGCCTTGCGGGAAGTAGGCAAAGAAAAACCCCGGTG
>PKXQ01000153.1 GCA_003132405.1 Acidobacteriaceae bacterium
TCTCTTTCGTCTGAACCAGAATGTCCCCCCTCATTAACCGGCACCGCGCAAATATTGTTCATGGAATCGATGATCTCGGAAACCGATCTTATTCCATCTTCGCCGTATTGACCCGATGGTTCGACATGCGATATGTATACCGTCACCATATTAATGGAATGGTAATGGTATTGACATGCATTGGCAGTTAAGGTATTTTAAGCAAGCTTGATCAACCCCCATCGGTTCATATTACTTGTCCACACCAACTTTTCGGGGGTAGGTCCGTGATGAGAAGCCTTCGAAAAACAGTCCTCGCTTGTTGTGTGCTCTCAACTGCGCTGTACGGGATTGCTCAATCCTCGGCCGACCCCCACGTTACTGCCATTCGCGCAGGGAAACTCTTTGAGCCAAAGTCTGGAAAAATGTTGGAAAATCAGACCGTTCTCATTCGCGGTGAGGTCATTCAAGCCGTCGGCAGCAACATAGAGATCCCAGCGGACGCCAAGATCATCGACCTCAGCAAGGAAACTGTCCTGCCCGGGTTTATTGATGTGCACACTCACCTGACCTTCGATGCCGGTAGCGGTGGTTTGCAGGGACTTACGACCTCCGTACCACGCCAGGCACTCATCGGAGCCAAGAATGCCCGAATCACCCTTCTGGCAGGATTTACCACTGTCCGAAACGTAGGCGCTGAGCAATTCTCCGATGTTGCCCTGCGCGATGCCATCAATGATGGAGATGTGATCGGTCCCAGAATGCAAGTATCCGGTCCGATGCTCAGCATCACTGGCGGACACGGCGACAACAACCTTCTACCTTTCGAGTACCACGCAACCGGAGACGGGGTAGCCGACGGTCCGGACCAGATCCGGCATAAGGTAAGAGAAAACATCAAATATGGTGCTGACGTGATCAAGTTTGCTGCATCGGGTGGCACGATGTCTAAAGGTGACAACCCACTCCTCGAATCTTATAGCCCGGAAGAGATGCAGGTTCTTGTTAGCGAAGCCCACCGCCAAGGTCGGAAGGTCGCAACCCATGCTCACTCCGCACTATCCATCAAAGATGCAGTCCGCGCTGGAGTTGACTCAGTTGAGCACGGAATATTCCTTGACGATGAAGGCATCTCCTTGATGAAGGAGCGCGGCACCTATCTCGTACCAACCTCCTTTCCTCTGTTTTGGTACACCGACAACATGGAAAGCATGCATCTTCCTAAGTACACGGAGGACAAGATCAAGATGATCTTGCCGGCGGCAAAAATCTCCATGGCAAAGGCCTTTAAGAGTGGGGTCAAGGTAGCCCTAGGAACGGACGCCGGTGTATATCCTCATGGGCTCAACGCTGGTGAATACTGGTCGATGGTGAAGCTAGGCTTAACTCCGGTTAAGGCACTTCAGGCGGGAAGTATTAACGCCGCTGACCTTATGGGCTGGGGTGATCGCATCGGCACTATCGAGCCGGGTAAATTTGCAGACATAGTGGCAGTGAATGGTAATCCGCTAGATGACATCAGCGTTCTGCAACATGTTTCTTTCGTAATGAAGGGCGGTGTGGTCTATAAGACTGGCGATCAATAGCTCTCGCGCGCCTGAGAGCGTTCCGACCTCTGCTGAGACCAAAAATAAACAACGTTGCTTTCGATCTGGTGGGCATTCAATGGGAGGAAGGACATGAGTCTCTTTCGGACATTTCTCGCGATCTCCATCGTTTTAGCTTTTTCCCTCGCGGCCTTTGCGCAGACTGGTGGACAGTTGTCTGGCCAGGTACAGGATAGCAACGGGGGCTTGCTGGCTGGTGTCAAAGTCACGCTTACGAATAACGGCACCGGAAGGACATTTTCCACCCAGAGTTCAGCCTTCGGCGAGTTCCTTTTTCCCGCGTTGGCGGCAGGCCAGTACACTTTGGTAGCTGAAGCCCCCGGATTCTCCACCCTTGAAGTGAAAGCCATTCAAATTCAGGTCGGGGAGATCCGTCCGCTCAGTCTAAAGCTAAGTGTTGCCACGGCGCACCAAATCGTAACGGTCGAAAGCGAGCAGGTAACTCTCAATACCGAGAGCGCTCATCTTGGCTCGGTCATTCAGCAGGAACAAGTGGAAACGCTCCCGCTCAACGGACGCAACTTTGCCCAACTCGCATTGTTGAACGCGGGGGTGGCAGCGGCGGGCGGAGGNNGAGGAGGCGGACAGCAGGGTGGCGAAGGTGGTACTTCGGGATATTCCTCGAATGGACAGCGCTCCTCGTCGAACAACTTTCTTGTAGACGGCGTTGACAACAATGATTTCCAAGCTGGCGCGGTGGGTCAACTGCCCTCAGTGGACTCCATTCAGGAGTTTCAAGTACAGACAAACAACTTCTCAGCAGAATACGGCCGGAATAGCGGCTCGGTGGTCAACCTGATCACAAAGTCAGGAACCAACCACGTCCACGGATCTGCTTACGAGTTTCTGCGCAACGATGTGTTGGACGCGAACAATTTTTTTGCTACACCGGGGTTACGGTCGGAACTGCGCTTGAACCAATTCGGTGGGACTTTAGGTGGACCTATCATCAAAGGCAGGACCTTTTTTTTCGCCAATTATGAGGGAACGCGCCAGGTGGCTGGGATTCTAGCTGTTACTACGGTTCCCACTGTCGCCGAGCGCGAAGGTCTCTTCACGAACACCAATGGAACGCCGCTCCAAATAACGGTAGATCCTACGAGCGCGAAGCTATTCACCCTCTTCCCTTTGCCGATTACAAATGTGGCTGGCGGAAATTTTGTCTCGGCGCCCAATCTCAATCGCACAACTGACCAATATCTAATCAAGCTGGATCATCATACCGGTGACGACACGATTTCTGGTCGATATAGCTATGCCCGCGGTCCTGTTTTCTACCCATTCGCTCCAGGTCAGGACGTTACAGAAATACCAGGTTACGGTGAGAACGTTCAAACTTCATCGCATCTCTTTGCCCTGACCTATACCAAGGTCTTCAATTCCAATACGGTGAACGTTGCACGACTGGCTTTTACCCGGCTCACCAACATTACTGTCAACCAGTTAGGACCCCAAGCTGCAAACTATAACTTCACTACGGGATATGCTCCCGGAGCGCCACTCAGCTTGGGAAATATTCCAGACATGCTCTTCTCAGGAGGGCTGGTTTCGGGCAGCGCATCTTATTCCAACCTCGGAGCATCAGGGAACAATCCTGCTAGCGTTTGGGAGAATACTATTCAGGTTATCGACACATTGACTCACATTGTCGGCCGTCATGCATTCGCATTCGGCACAGACATTCGCAACATACGAGACAATGTCTTTTATGCTTTGGACTTCAGCGGACAGATTGGTTTTGACGGCACAATGAATCCTCAGGGCATCGCAAATCCGCTTCTCGATTTTGCAGAAGGATTGCCTGCCAGTTCCCTGCAGTTCGTCGGCAATGCCTCGAGGAGTTGGAGGACAACAAGTTATGATTTCTTTGGCTTGGATACGTGGCGCGTCACGCCGAACTTCACCCTGAACTACGGCCTGCGCTATGAGTTAAATACGGTGCTACATGATGCCACCAACCAAGCAACCAACTGGAATCCAGCAAACTTCACGACATATCTTCCCCCGAACGTCGATCAGACCAATCTCGCCGAGCTTGAACCCTCAGGGATCACGCCTCAGAGTCAAGGTGGCCTGTACGCACCGGACCACAACAATTTCGCTCCACGTATAGGTATCTCCTGGAATCCACAGCGAATGCCCAACACTGTGATTCGGGCAGCCTATGGAGTGTTCTATGACACTGTTCTAGGCAACCTCCCTGCCAACGTATCGTTGAATCCACCTGCAATGCCCGACTATTACACCGCAAGTCCGGCTTGGCCGTCGTCCTTTGGACCCTCGGGATTTCCTGTAATAACTGTGACGGCGAGGAATTTTACAACGCCATATTCGCAAGCATGGAATGTCGACTTCCAGCAGGCACTGGGCAGGAGTTCCGTGTTTGACATTGCTTACGTCGGGACCACTGGTACCCACCTGCCACAGTTTCGTCAGGTTGACCAGGACTACAACACCGCTGCGGAGCTGGCTACGTTATCTCCAAGCGTGGTGAACCGTTTGGAGATACTGGGCATTCCTACACCCATAGCAGAGGAGATAGCGGCAGGGCCGATCGTTGACATTCCCGGAATCGTGCGCAATCCATACTTCGGGTTTGCACAGATCTTTCAGGCGAATACTGCCGTGAGCTCAAACTATAACGCTTTACAGGCCAAAATAGATGTTCGCGGTTGGCATGGACTGCGCTTGGGAATCGATTACACTTTCGCCAAGTCAATTGACGGGGGTTCGGCAATCTTTGGAACGGGAGCAAACGGCACAACAATCTTTCCGCAAAATACCTATGATCCGCAGGCAGAGAGGGGCTTGTCCGACTTCGATATCCGCCATCGCTTTGTAGCCAACTTTATTTATGACTTGCCTAAGGTGACTCACTTCGGCCAAGGAGCTGCTAATCTGCTATTGAACGGATGGGCAATGACCAGCATCGTTACTGCACAGTCGGGCCAGCCACTCACTGTGCTTACGGGAGTCAACGAAAGTTCTTCTGGGCTTGGAACTGACCGTCCGGATCTGGTAGGAAATCCGAACAGTGGTCCACACACGGTACAGGAGTGGTTCAATACTTCGGCCTTCGTCCTTAATGCGCCGCTTACCTTTGGAAGCGCGGGCCGCAACATCGTAAATGGGCCGGGCTATGTGGATGTCGACTATTCGCTGATTAAAAACACGCACTTCGAACGGGGAATGAATCTTCAATTCCGGGCAGAGATGTTCAATATATTCAACCATCCAAACTTTGGGTTCCCGAACAACACACTGACATCCCCTAGTTTCGGCTCTTTGTTCGAAACCGCAGATGTTGCGCAAAACAATGTTGGGCTTGGATCAGGCGGTCCGCGGTTAATCCAGTTTGGCTTGAAGTTCTTATTCTAGAAGCACGGTGGACCGCGCTACAAAGGGAAGGAAAGCGCGTGATCTTGGGGCTAAGACCCATTGATTTCCGACCATTTATATTATGGTCCAAAGCAGTATCCTTCTGAGACCAAGGCTTTTCAACTGCCTTTTGCGCAAGGGACTATCTGGAAGATGACTCGGCTCGTGGCCAAATCGTGGACCCTGCTCTTGCTGGGCTGTTTGCTCCAGTTTGCTTCACAGGTAACGCTCGCGCAAAATGGGCCGCAAAAAATAGGGTTGGATCTTTACGCATGTATCTCGACCAATGACGCGAGCGCGAACTCAACTTTCTTGGTAGGAAAAGATGCGATCTTACTCGTAGATTCTGGCCTCAACACAACGGAGGCTGAAAAATGTCTCACGCAGATTCAAAGCATTTCGAAACTGCCCATCCGCTACGTCGTAAATACTCACTATCACTTAGACCACCAGGGTGGAAACAAGCTCTACACGCCCATGGCGGATATTATTAGCACCGTGTGGACGCGGCAAAAAACAATAGAAATGCTGAAATCCGTACCGCCGCATTTTCCGAGCTCGGTTGTGCCGGCAACCATAACATTTGACCGCTTTTTGACCATTCATCTTGAACCCTACACGGCAGAAGTAGTCTCCGCCAGCCCGGCCCACACACTCGGAGACGCGTATGTGTACTTTCCTGAGCAAAGGGCAATTGCGACCGGCGATTTATTTCTAAACGGCTCTTGCCCAGCCATGGATCAGGGCAGCGTTAAGAATTGGATTGCCACGTTGAATTCCTTTCTGGATCAGCCCGTGGAAACCTTCGTACCTGGCCATTTCTCGGTCGGGAGTCGCAGTGATGTGGTGTTCTTCCGTGATTATCTTGTTGATCTCACGGCTCAGGTTTCCGCTCTTGCGGCAGCGGGGGACTCGATAGATCAAGTAAAGAAAGAGGTGAAGGCTGGCAGATTTTCCCGTCTCCGTCAGTATGCCAAATACGACGCAACCATCCCGGACAATGCGGCCTCAATCTACGACCAGTTGCGACACCCGATTCAATAGTTCATCGCGAACACGGATCATGCGACGGTGTCGTTATTCCTTAACGCGGCTCTCCCTCAATCTTGGTGCAACCTGTCCTGATTGTTAACCTGTCAGGATGATCGTATCTAAGAACGTGATTGCAAGAGAGTTGCTCCCCAGGGCAGCTCATCTGAAGTTAGTTGGCCTGGAGATATCCGAGCAAGGCTGGGCTGTAGCGGCGGAGGGAAACAACTCTGCCGTGTGTCCCAACTGCGCTACGAGGTCCAGATCTCGCCATAGTCGCTATCGCCGCAAACTGCAGGACTTGCCGATGCAAGGTAGTCCGGTGATGGTGCGTTTGCAAGTGGGCCGTTGGCGGTGTGGCAATGGCCGATGCGCACGCAAGATCTTCACCGAGCGCGTACCGGAGTTAGCGTTGCCTTGGGCACGACGAACCGAGCGGCTGCGCGACGTGGTACGCCTGATCGGTCACGGGATGGGCGGACGACCCGGAGAGAAATTGTTGTCTCGATTGGGGATGGCCGTTAGCGACGACACGATTCTGCGCACGGTCAAGCGAGTCGATGTGGATCCCGCCGCGGTTCCGCTGCGGGTCGTAGGGGTCGATGATTGGGCGTGGAAGAAGGGACAAACCTACGGCACGATTCTGGTGGATCTGGAGCGCAACGGAGTGGTCGACCTTCTTCCAGAACGCTCGGCGGAATCTCTGGCGGCTTGGCTCGCCCATCTTCTCACCTATCTCTGTTCAAAAGGTACCGTTGGCACAGCTACGAAACCCTTTTCTAACGGCGTAGGAGCAGCTGTGCTGGGAGCGTTAGTAAGAATCGCAGGCAGGCCCCCATTTGGGACGACCGGAGGTAACTTCCGAGTGGCTCGTCAACCGCCAAGAACGACGAATCACATAGACGATGGGCTCGACAAGCGACTTGGCGATTTGGACTAAGCCGCTGGCGCGGCAGGTGTTGTAGCGACGGTGCGTAAGTACAGTGATGGATACCTTGAAGGAGGTATACATGACTGCACTTCGCGAACGCATGCTGGAAGAGCTACGGCTGCGTAATTTCACTCCTCGAACCATCCGTACCTATACGGCAACCGTAGCCGACTTCGCGCGCTACTTTCACCAGTCCCCTGACAAGCTTGGGCCCGAGCATGTTCGTATCTATCAGCTCTACCTGCTGAACGAGCGCAAGCTGGCCTGGCATAGCATCCAGGTTCACGCACTGCGGTTTCTGTACGTCCGTACGCTCAAGCAACGCTGGTTCGACACCGAAGTTACCAAGCCCAAGATACGCCGCAAACTACCCGTGGTCTGGAGCCGTGAAGAAGTCGCCGCACTGCTCGACATCACCAAGAACCTCAAGCACCGCGCCCTGCTGGGTGTGGTTACCGAAAACCTTGTCTGCATGCCAACACCCTCTGCTGCGAGAACTGATCGAGGCTACCTTGAAGCAACAAGGCAATACAACGGTGTTCTGATTCGCGAAGCGGGGTGCAAGAGAAATAAAGAAATCGGGTGTCGGGCCACGAGGATATTGCTTTGGTTTACAAGACGACAGGAAGCTACAGCGCCGGGGACTGCAATCTCTAAGCGGCCCGACGCTGGTAGCGGTGGTGAAGTCCTCCGACCTGAGGAATTACTACGATGCGCCCGCGTTCTGGCTTCTCCACGACTCTCGACTCCGGAGCGTCCTTGGCCAGCGCCAGATGAGTTCGGGAGTGCTGGTAGTAGACAAAATAACTTTGGAGAATTCGACACAACGATCGCCGATTCCATACGATTACATGGTCCAAACATTCCCGGCGAACCGAGCCGATCAGCCGCTCCACGTATGGATTTTGCCATGGCGATCGCGGTGCAGTAATCACTTCCTCCATCCCCATTCCTTTCGTGATGGCTGCCCAGTCACCTCCGTAGATCGCATCGCGATCGCGCAGAAGATATCGGCACCCGTGGTCCCAGGGGAACGCTTCCCGCATCTGCTGCGTCGTCCACTCCTGGCTGGGGTGTTCGGTCACCTGAAAGTGCAGCACACGACGCCGAGCATGCGACAAGACCACGAACACAAACAGAACCCGGAAGGTCGCCGTCGGCACCAC
>PKXQ01000076.1 GCA_003132405.1 Acidobacteriaceae bacterium
GCTCACGATATCATTACGGCACAGCAGGCCGTCAACCTAGTCCGGGAGCGTGTTGGCGTCGCGATATTCACGGAATCCACGGCCAGAAGTTTTCATGCTGACGGTGTAGTAGTAAAACCGCTCTCCGATACGTCATTGCGCTTCGAAACGTCTGTGATCATGCGAGCCAGTGACGATTCGCGGCTGGTCAACGAATTTGTCCGCTCGTTCCTCCGCAAACATGCTCCCCACGGCTGGCCGCCAAAGCAAATGGAATTGTCGCTGTCCGCCTGAGTTGTCAGCTTGAGAGCTTGAGAAGGATAATACGCGCTCAATTAGGTCGCTCTTGTCTTTGCTCACGATTCTGTCTTGTCGGGGCCCTTATCAATCCTCTTCATGATGCGCTCGGCCCACTGGATACTCGCATCAATCAGTTTGTCCGTTCGGGTGCTTCCTTGCGGAGTTCCGAACAGGTCGTCTGCCGTTTGCATGTGCAAGCTCGCAAGAATCGCTGCCATGATTCCGAGCACCCGGTTGCGGCCTTCGTCCATCGGCAGAGTGTACACTACTTCGCTTTATCTTCGCCACGCCGTTTATGCTGTTCAGGTTGTAAGCGACCTGTTCTCAATACGCCCTGGTCTGCGGTGACCGGCTGGGATGCGTGCTATTCTTTGCCTTCGCTAATTGCGAACAGGAGAAGAGAACTTGACTCCTATTGAGAACATCATTCAACAAGTGAAGGAAGAGATTGCGAGACTAAGTCAGGCGCTCCGGTCGTTGGAGGGTACACGTAGAACAAGGAAGAAACCAGGAGGGTCATGCAGATTTTTCAAATGGGTCGTGATGAACGGCTTCCGCGACTTGGCCGCCATGTCGAAGGCTTTACATAAGCCCTGGTCTTCCAGGATCCATCGTGCTGACAAATGGCATCGTCGGTCTGCGCCCGTTGCACTTGTCTTCCTAAGTTCGCCACCACTGAACTTCGATCTGGATGTTGCTGATTCTTAGGCTATTCGCCTCCGATGACATTTTCGAGAACCACAGGCACAATACTCGGGACCAAGGAGCACGACGCGAATACATGTCATGCGCGATCGCCCCTTTCTTGTTTCTTGGAACAAATCTGTACTTCTGTCATTAATGGAGCACACCGTTCCCCGTGCTCGCATCCCACACGAGCTTTCCACCAACGAGCGTTTTCAATGCTTTCACATCGCGGATCTTTTCAGGCTCAATGGAGAAGACGTCATCACTGAGGAGCACCATGTCAGCCAGCTTGCCGGGAGTGATCGACCCCTTCTCTTCTTCTTGAAATTCAGCGTATGCCGAGCCCATTGTGTAAGCTTCGATGGCTTCAGCAACGGTGAGCTTCTGCTCCGGGAACCAGCCATTGGGATTCTTCCCATCCAGAGTTGCCCGAGTGACGGCGGCATAGACGCCGAGCAACGGGTTCAGCGGCGCTACCTCCCAATCTGTGCCAAAGGCCAGGCGAACACCATGATCCAGGAATGTGCGGAAGGCGTAGGTACGGCTGGCGCGGTCATGTCCGATATGGCTCTCCGCAAAACGACCGTCGTCGATCGCGTGGTAGGGCTGAACCGACGCGATCACGTGCAACTGGGCGAAGCGGTCGAAATCCTTGGCCGCCATGTGCTGGGCGTGCTCGATGCGAAAACGGCGATCGGTGTCGCCGTGGGCCTTGATCACATCGGCATACAAGTCAAGAATGGTCGATATGCCTTCGTCACCGATGGCGTGCGTGCAGATCTGCAATCCGGCTGCGTCGGCTTTCATCATGCGATCGCGCATGAGCGAGATGGGATGCATCTCGTCGGAGAGCAGGCCCCGATTCTTTCCCTGATTCAAGAATGGCTCGTAGAAATAGGCTGTGCCGGAGCCGAGAGAACCGTCGGCAAATGCCTTCAGGGCACCGACGCGCAAATATGGGCCGCCGAAAGCGTGGCCGATGCCGAGCTTTGCCTGGTCGTCGACATAAGTGATGAGCGGAGCTGCGTAGATGCGGGTGGTCAATTCGCCGCGCCGCAAAAGTTCCGAATACACCGCGATATCTTCGTAGCTGGCGACCATGTGCTGAACACTGGTAACCCCAAGCGAGGCAGCGTGCGCGAGGGCACGCTTGACCACCATCATCCGCTGGTCATGGGTCAGCGGCGGGACGACTTTGTCGATGTAGTCTGTGGCGGCATCTTTCAGAGCACCTGTGGGATTGCCCTGTGCGTCGCGGACAACAGTGCCGCCCGGTGGATCGGCAGTCGTAGCTGTGATTCCCGCGAGCCGTAGAGCCATAGAATTGGCGAGGCCCATGTGGCCGTCGTAGCGGCTGACGAACACAGGCGTATCGGGCGTGACGGCATCGATCATTTCCTTCGTAGGCATGTTGGGCGGGTTCCACTTGGTTTCATCCCAATTGCCACCGATAATCCACTCGCCCTTGGGAGTGATCTTGGCACGCTCGGCGATGCGGCGGGCAAACTCCTCGGGACTCGTGGCATCGTTAAGTTGGATGTTGTCGAGTTGTTGTCCTCCGGAAACGAAGTGCACGTGCGCGTCATTGAAGCCGGGGATCAACAGCTTTCCTCCAGCATCGATCAGCTTGGTGTTGGCACCGTGCCACGCGTTGACATCAGCATTCGAACCGACCGCGACAATGCGATCCCCAAGGACCGCGACTGCTTGCGCAAGCGGCAAAGACTTGTCAACCGTCCAAACCTTCGCGTTGGTGATGATCAGGTCTGCCGCAGGCTTCGATTGTGCGTGGCCGAGGTCAAGCGCAAGGAGTGCGCAGGCAAAAAGCTGCAGGGCGAAAGAAGCAGTCTTATTTTTCATGGGCATTGGGTTAGAAGCCGTAGCGCAGTGCAAACTCCATGACTCTGGGTTTGGTCAAAGTGGCGGCGAGCCGTTGCTTAGTTGTCGGCTGCGTCGAAAGTCACACGTCCTGCCACCACGGTCATGCGAATGGTGAGTGTCCTCAGCTCATTGCTCGGCACCTGATACGGACTGGCAGATAGGACAGTGAAATCAGCATAATGGCCGACACTCAGAGTTCCGAGATCCTTTTCCTGAAAAGCCGAGAACGCCGGACCTGCAGTCATCATGCGAAGTGCTTGGTCAACATCTACACGCTGATCGCTGTACCAGCCATCGTCCGGTTTCCCAGCGGCACTTTGACGTGTGACCAGACAATGCAGGGTGGCGATGGGCGCGCCCGAATCGGAAGCCGGGTAATCCGACCCCGCTGCGAGGGCAACGCCCGCATTGAGGAAACCGGCGCGGCCTTTCCTGTTTTCCGCAATCTCTTGCTAAGATGTAGAGTCAGGCATCGGTTCCGCGCGACGTTTTCCCGCCAACCCCGCCAGGTCCGGAAGGAAGCAACGGTAACGGGCTCTTTCGTGTGCAGTGGAGCGCCGGTGCCTGGCTTTTTGTTTTGTCATGTTCCGTTCCGTTATGACTAAGCGCCTCTACTACGATACGTCTGACACGCACGAATTCGAGTCAGTCGTTGAAGATGTTATGCCTGGCACATCCGAACAGCCGCGTCCGGCGGTCGTTCTGCGCGAGAGCGCGTTTTATCCGACCAGCGGTGGGCAGGTGCATGACACGGGATGGCTCACGCTGGAAGGCGCCGAGCGGTTGCGGGTCGTGGAAGTTGCGGATGCGGACGACGGCAGAGTTCTTCATTACCTGCAAGCACCGGCGAAGTTGCCGGCGGTTGGTGTTCGCGTATCCGGCAGCATCGATCGCGAGCGGCGGCAGGATCACATGCAGCAGCATTCGGGACAGCATATTCTTTCGGCGGCGTTTGTTGAGCTCTATCAGATGCCAACGGTTTCGTTTCACATGGCGGAGGATTATTGCTCGATCGATCTGGCGACGTCTGCACTGAGCTCGGAGCAGATTGTTGGCGCTGAAAAGCGCGCGAATGAAATTGTGTTTGAAAATCGGCCGGTGCGAATTCGTTATGTTTCGCGGGCGGATGCGGAGAAGCTTGGCTTGCGCAAACTGCCCCCCGCAGAGCGCGATGAATTGCGGATTATCGAGGTTGAAGATTTCGATTTGTCGGCGTGTGGCGGAACTCATGTCAGCGCGAGCGGACAGATCGGGTCGATACTTTTGCGAAAAACCGAGAAGGTGCGGCAGGGAACTCGCGTGGAATTCGTTTGCGGTCAGCGGGCGGTGCGCATGGCGCGACACGATTATGGTGCGCTCAGCGAGGCCGCAGGGCTCTTCTCGGCGCAGTTGTGGGATGTACCGGAGCAGATTCGCAAAGGTGCCGCGGAAAGCAAGCTGCTGCGCAAACAGAAAGACGATGCGCTCGATGAACTTGCCGGGCTGATGGCCCTCGCCGCGCTCCACGAGCAGTCGGAGAAGAACGGGCGCAAGATTGTGGTGCGGGCATTTTCGGATCGCGACATCAACTTCGCGAAATTGTTTGCGCAGAAGGCGACACGCACCGCGACTCCGGCCATTGCGCTGGTCGCGAGCACGGTCGAGCCTGCCGGTTTGGTATTTGCGCAAACACCGATGCGGGCATCTGCGGGGACGTCCGGTTCGAGCGATATGGGCGCATTGCTCAAGCAAGTGTTGACTTCCGTCGGCGGGCGCGGCGGTGGCAGCCGCGATTTTGCGCAGGGCGGAATTCCGGCGGGCTCGAACGTTAACATCGATCAGCTCTTGCGCGAGGCTGCGGGTAGAATCGAAAGCTGATTCAGGATGCGCCGTCCTTATGGACAATCAAGGAAATCGCCATCTCCGATTCCTTGAAAGTCAGGAGAGCGCTTCCCTCAGCGCCTAAAGGCGCGTCTTTTGATTGGCTGATGGCACGGCTAAAGCCGCGCCCTACCCAAGACGAAATCGGGAAAATTACTAATGCTGGAACCGCGGCTGATACTCGTCAATCTTCTGATCAAGCTGGGCGTGGCCGCGGCCTTGTCGAGCGCACTGGTGCGCTCCAAAGAATTTAAGAGCCTGATCTTCCGCGAGCGGCGCGCCACGCGCTACAAAATTTATCTGGCGTTGTGGATGGCGATCCCGATCGGTCTCGGTGTCTGGATACGATGCAGCGTCAAGAGTTTCATCGCCGGCGACCTGTCGCTGGAGACCGCGTTGCTACTCGGCGTGATCGGTGGGCGCTTGTCGGGAGGGCTCGGCGGCGCGCTGATCTCGATACCTTCTGTTTTGTACGGCGAGTGGGCGAGTTTGCCGCTGAACGTATTCGCGGGAATTGTGGCCGGGCAATTGCGGCAGGTCGCTCCTGAGCAGGAGGATATCTGGTCGTTCTCGCCCTTCATCGACCTCACACTGTATCGCATTATTCGCCGCAACCTGCCGCGGCCGCGGGTGTTCGATTGGCAGATTGCTTTTTTCGTAACCATTGTCGGCCTGCGTTTTTTGCAGACTGAGATTTGGCGCTTCTGGCCAAACTCCATCTTCAGCCTCGAGAGCCCATTTTTGTGGACGGGCGCTGTCACCCTCAATGGCTACCTGGTCGAAAGCGCGATTTATCTGACAGTGGTCATGGTGGTGGGCACGGAACTAAAAATCTTCAACAGCGTCCGCATACAGATCAAGCTTGAAGAGCAGGAGCGGTTGCTGCTACAGGCGCGCATGGCGGCGTTGCAGAATCAGATCAATCCGCATTTTCTTTTCAACACGCTGAATTCGATTTCATCGCTGGTGCGCTTCGACCCTGACACTGCGCGGGAGATGATCCTGAAATTAGCGACGATTCTTCGCCGCCTGCTGCACAGTACGGATTCGTTTGTTGCGCTTCGCGAAGAAGTGGAATTTATCGACAATTATCTCGATATTGAAGTGGTGCGATTTGGGCCGGACAAACTGAAAGTGATCAAAGATCTTGAGCCGGCGTCTCTCGAGGCCATGGTTCCGAGCATGCTGCTGCAGCCGCTGGTCGAAAACTGCATCAAGCATGGCCTTTCTCCTAAGGTCGAAGGCGGCAGCATTACCGTGCGCAGCCGAGTGATCAAGTCGCGGCTGGTGATTGAAGTGGAGGACGACGGCGTGGGCATGGGGGCGGCGCAACTGCTGGTGCAACCTGATGGATTCGGAGCCGGCGGCATCGGCATGGCCAACGTCGCCGAGCGCCTGAAGGTGCTTTACGGCGATGCGGCGAAGATGATGATTGAAAATCGCGAAGGCGGCGGCACGCTGATCCGGTTGCGGCTGCCGATTCTGCCTGACGCCGAAGAACTCATAACGACTTCGACGATTGCTCCAGCACCTTTTGGTAAAAGCCTTCGTAAAGCGGAATGATTTTGCTGGAACAATATTTTTCTTGAGCAGCGGCGCGGGCGCGTTTTCCCATTGCGCGCAGGGCGGACTCGTCGCTTAGGAGGTCGATGGCGTAACGCGCCATGGTTTCGACGTCGCCGACGTCGGCGAGAAATCCACTGACGCCGTGTTCGATCACTTCGGGCACGCCACCGGTGCGCGTTGCAATCGGGACCACCTCGCAGGCCATGCCTTCGAGGGCGGCCAAGCCGAACGATTCGAGTTCGCTCGGCATTAGCATCACGTCTGAGAGTGCCAGCTTTTCGCGAATCTGATCCTGCTTGCCGAGAAACAATACGTGCTCATGAATGCCTTTTTGCACGGCCAGCCATTCTGCCTGTGAACGATCGGGGCCGTCTCCGATCAGCAGGAGCTTGGAGGGAATTTTCTTGCGCACGCGGTCAAAGATTTCGATCACATCAAGCACGCGCTTCACGGGGCGGAAGTTGGAAAGGTGAACCAGGAGCCGCTCTTCGTTGGAGACATATTCGATGCGGCTTTCTCTCCACTTCGGATTGCGCGTGTAGTCGTCGCAGTTGACGAAGTTTGGGATGACCTCGATGTGATTCTTGATATCGAAAATACTAATGGTGCGGTTGCGCAGATATTGCGAAATGGCAGTTACGCCGTCGCTCTGCTCGATGGAGAAGCGCGTAATCGGCAGATACGAACGATCGAGGCCGACGAGCGTGATGTCGGTGCCGTGCAGAGTGGTGACGAAGGGCAAATTGCGCCGAGGTGGCGTGGCCGCGAGCATCTGCTTGGCCAGCATCGCGCTCACCGAATGCGGGATCGCGTAGTGCACATGCAGCAGATCGAGTTCGTAAAGCTGCGAGACCTCGGCCATGCGCGTGGCCAACGCCAGGTCGTAGGGAGGGTATTCGAAGAGCGGATAGCGCGTGACCTCGACCTCGTGATAATGAATGTTGGGTTCGGGGCCGGTCAGGCGAATGGGCTGCGAATAAGAAATGAAATGAATGTCGTGGCCGCGGCGAGCAAGCTCAAGGCCGAGTTCGGTGGCGACGACTCCGCTGCCGCCGTAGGTTGGATAACAGGTAATGCCGACCTTCATGGGTCTCCCGGTACGAATTCCGACGCGAATTCAAAGATACCATTATTGGATTCGCGCGATGGGTGGGGGATCCAGTGGATGGCCTGGGATCGATTTTCAAGGTCGAATACAGTGAAAGTTGACGAACTGCTACTTGCCAAGACGTACTACGATTCCGGCGCCAATTCGTAAATTATTTTGGCGGTTATTGAGATTGTCGGGAATTTTGGTCAGGAAGTATTCGGCCTGCACGGGGCGAATCGAAACGTGGCTCGACACTTTGAAGTCAATTCCGCCGCCGGCCGTCATTGCAAAATTATTTTCGGAAGCCGAGTAGCCAATTCCTTCGGTGGTCCAAATGCCTCCGAAGAGCACTTGAGCAAAGGGCGTGAATTTCTCGCGCCGGAAATTCACTCTGGGACCAAAAAGATAGGTGAATGCTCCTCCGACCAAGGCACCATTGGTGGTGGCGGTCGCCCCGTAACCAGCCATATCTCCCACTAGACCGAGCCAGCGGTTGGCGTTGTACTCGAGTTGGACGCCCGCGCCGTTGCCGTTGAATGTTTCCGAGGATGCGCCACCGGCGGCGCTGCCGTTTACATTGAAGCGCACGTAGTAGTAGCCGCCATAGAATTCAAATTTGGAGGTTGGCTCCTGGGCCTTCGCAGGCCCCGATGCTGCAAATAACCCAAGCAAAAGGGAAAATGCAAATGGTCTATTCATCCTGGCCACGCTCCATGGAACTAGAATCGGACTGGTGAAGTCCGGGATGGTGGGGCCCTACTGCTGTGCTCTCCAGGTCATTTCCACGCGCACGGGCATATCGTTTTTTACGGGCATGGTTAAGAGCGATGGCGGGTCGATTTTGAAATCGGAAAGAGTAGCTGGAATTGTTCCGGTGATATGAGTTTCGCCTGCCTGAGTCACAATTTTGAAGGGAACTTGTTTATATTGGGCGGTCTGGCCGGCGAATTGAATCTCCAAATCGGCGTTGACGGTCGACGAGGCCGCGGCGGATTCCGGCAGGTGCGTGCGCACGCTGACCAAAGGGAACTCCGCTCCGCGTGTAACTTGGAGCATGTGAAGGTCGCGGTTGCTGTCTCCGGAGTCAAACGATTTGACCGGCACGGCGATGAGGAAATCGCATTCTCCGGCATGACATGTGCCCTTGCCGCGGGCGGAGTGGCTTATGCCGTCGGTAGAATGCAGCGGGTGCGAGACGTGATAAGCGAGCGTTGACTGTTCGAGAGTCCACTGGCTGTCCGCTGCGTAAAGCACGGGCGCCAGAACTAACGCGAGGGTCAACGTGATGATTTTTTTCATAAGCCTAAAACTTAACAGACACCGAGAGTAGAGCGGCACCGAACGCACCCGCAGTCACGATCGCCACTGGACCATGAGCGGAGGCGATGCCATGAACCTTTTCACCCTTGTTCGTTTGATCGAAGGCCATCGCTCCGAGGATGGGTGTCAGGATCATTCCGGGGCCGTGAATCCAAGCCATGGCCTTATGAAAACGGATGGGGCCACGAGTTTCAGTTCCCGGCACGCGGGGTGCACGGATCGCATAATAAGCGGTGATGCCATATAAATCTCCCGTCAAGCTGCCGAGGGCAACATGTAGATCGCGCGATGCGCTGCTCTCATTTTTTCCTCCGGCGCCTATAGAGGCGATCACGGTGGCAATCAACGGGCCGGTCGTAATCAATCCCATTCGCTGATGGATTTTCAGCATGTGGGTTCGCTTATCGAGCAAAGCTTGTTGACGGGCGTTTCCCTGGGTCTGCTCTGTGGGGAAACCTAGATCGCCGAGAGAAGGCGCGGTGGTCGTGCTGGAAGGCGCATTCGGCAGATTCTCTTGCGATGGCGGAGTGGTGTTGTTGACCGCGATGTGGTTGCCGATTTCCGCGATTTGCAGTTTCGTATTGAGGTTAGCAGTCTCTGTTGCGCTGACTATTGCGGAAGGAAGCTCGACAAGTTTGAATCCGGCAGCCTCGAATCTCACGCGGTAGCTGCCAGCGGCGAGGCTGTCGAGTTTATAAGTGCCGTCGGCGCCTGTGACCGTGCTCAGCCTTTGGCCGCTATCGGAACCGGTAGCCGTGACCTTGACATTGGCGACAGGAGCACCGGTGGGATCAGTAAACGTGCCCGCCAACGCTCCTCTGCCGGGCGTCTGAGCCATCAGATAAGGAGCGAGCGCAACCATTAGACAAATTAGAAGAACGCCAAGACCACGGCAAGACAGGGAGCGAAAGATCCTCTTCAATGTCTCTCACCTCAAATTCGAACCACCCGAGCGGTCGAAGATGAAAAGAATTGTAAAGACTTTCGTGCTGTGATGCGAGTATCGGAGCGGAAGGTTTCCCGCGCTTAA
This sequence comes from Acidobacteriaceae bacterium, assembly GCA_003132405.1. Classification (GTDB taxonomy): domain Bacteria; phylum Acidobacteriota; class Terriglobia; order Terriglobales; family Acidobacteriaceae; genus Acidiflorens. The sequence goes on from PKXQ01000076.1 coordinate 9,714, forward strand.
TCTTTGCTCGGTTTCTTCGGAGTCAGATCGCAAGCTTTCCTGACTCGATCGAAATCGAGGCCAGCGGGAGAAAACTCAGCGATCTGGCGGCCGCTGCGGGTGGGGAGTGCGATGTTGAAAACCTGGGCGCTCATCAAGCCGCGAACCGTGCCTTTATCCATGGAGAGGAAATGGCCGCGCATCCAGTTCCATCCCTTAAAGTAGTGAGTGTCGTCGACGCGGACCTCCACTTCGAGCTGAGGCTGTCCCCAGAAACCGGGGCGGTTCGGTGGAAGCAATCGCATACCCGGATTGAAGTCGGCCAGTTTGAGTTTGCCGTTGTTGCAATAGAGATTGACTCGGGGCCTATAGTCGTTGTCTTCGCGGAAATAGTTGTTGGACTGGAGCTCGAAGCGCACTTTGTTCGCGCCCGTCATCTTGTCGGTGGAGTCGAACTCGAGCCAATTTCCGCCAACGCTGACGCCGTCCTGCTCGCCCTGATTCGGAGACATCGCGCCATGCTGAGCGAACGCCAACGCGGACGCCCCCAGTAAGAACGAAAAAACAATTGCTTTTAGAACGTTGCTGGAACCGATTGCTTTGCTAAGGCAGCGCGAAACTTTCAAGATCTCCTCCTCAAACACTCCTGCATAATATTGAACCCGGAAGCACGTGAAAAGTTGTATGGAATATTCGGTGGTGCCTTCGGCGCGGATTTCAGGGACAACGACTTCAGGCACCACCGGTTTCAGACACGACGGATTCCAGGCATCATTCCAGGCATCAATGGAACGTCACATACTACTGTCGAGCACTAACGAATTGTCCGACGAGGGCGTTATCCAATCGGCTGCGGAACCTTGTTGCTGCGAGCCTTGAGTCGACGGCGCTGCGTCCGGACGATAGGGTGGCGGATTGTTCGACCAATCTAAGCTGTAATCTGGATAGTCGTAGGTGTAGGCCATCGGCGCATACCAGTACGGGTTGTACCAGTAAGGATCCCACGCGCCCCACGCCGGTCCCCAGAAGCCGCCCCAGCCCCAATAGGGCCATCCGAAGCCAAAGCCCCAAGCTCCCCAGCCCCAGCCAAAACCTAATCCTCCCCAACCCCAGCCGTAGCCGCCCCAGCCGCCGCGCCCGCCAAAGCCGCCGCGCCCGCCAAAGCCGCCGTAGCCGCCGCGGTCAAACCCCGAGACTCCACCGCGGGTTCCGCCGGCGAGGCCAGCTTCACCTCTCGACCCGGCAAACGAGTGCCACGCGCCATCGGATGTTCCGGCGTTGCGAGCCATCAGACTTGAGTTTGACGCGCTCGCCGAACCATGGGTTCCACTCGCCGAGGTTGCAGACGTAGTGTGCCCAGCGCCTGCGCCGTTGCCGAACGAATGCCATTGGCCATCATTGATGGCGGGACGAATATTCGAAGATCGGCTTCCCGCAGAACCTAAGCCGCGGCCAGATTCAGATCCGCCGCTGCGCGAGTAACCGCCTCGGCTGCCGCCCTCGAAACCGCCGCCGCGAGAGGCGCCTTCGCCGCCGCGAAATCCGCCCTCATCGCCGCGAACTCCGCCGCCTCCGTAGGAACCGCCACCGTGAGAGCCTCCACCTCCGTACGATCCACCACCACCATGAAAGCCGCCTCCACCGCCGCCGCCGTGACCACCACCGCCGCCGTGTTGGGCGAATGCAAGACCGGGTGTGAGAGCGAGACCGAGAAGAGCAGTAAATGCGACGAGGGACCCACGAAGACCGAATCGATTCATGACCTGTACCTCCCCTGTAACTTTCTTTTGAAATGCGGGAGCGCACTTCGGAGCGAGGAGGCTAGGTTCGAGCACAACGCGCTCCTTATTGATCAGATTCTAATGCAATGCACCGGGTTGCACATAGTTAAGGAGGGCCGAAGGGGTTACGTCCGGGGATTTCAGTTTGGAGAGACCGCAGATCAACCTCATGCTCTGCTTCTCGACGGATTGCTATCAGCCCCGCGTATTCCGCACTTGGAATATTCTATGACGCTGGACGTTGTGCGCGAAGGGTAACGTTTGGCGAAAAGCAGAGTGCTTCGTGGACCGGACAGCGGGTACTATAAAATGCATCCATCGCAACCGGTTGCCCGGATGGCGAAACTGGCAGACGCACGGGACTTAAAATCCCGGGTCCTTAACAGGGCGTACCGGTTCAATTCCGGTTCCGGGCACCACTCACCCTTTAGAGGCACAAGCAGTTAGGCAGTGCAGGAGCGTTGATTTGCAGGCGAGACGCTGCCGCATTTTTGGTGCCGTTTTCGGCCACTATGCCCATATGTCTGCCGGTGCTGGCTTCGTTCCCATGAATAAATAGCGGTGTGGCTCAACGCCCTCGGAGAGAGGAGCACGCCACACCGCCAGGGAGAGTTGCTGTTGGGGTCTTGTGGCACAAGGCCCCTTCTTGTTCGGTCGAAGCGTAACGTAGGGTGCGCAATGCCGTCTGTTCAATACTGCTCACTTTTGTACGGTGGAGCGCGGACATTTGCGCGCGAGTATCGCGTCCAGTCTCGACATCGACTAGCCGCCTGTTAACGGTTCGAATAACTGTTCACTCTTGCACATCTTCCAGGGACAGACCTGAGTACACTGCGATGATTCGTTCTGAGAGGCAGTGATCGATGACTCCCCCCGAGAAATCCGATGCATATAAAACCTTACTGGTTGACGACGACGATGGGGTCCGCCAAGTGATGACCGCGGTTCTGGAACGTAAGGGATTCGAAGTAATCGCGGTCGCCAGCGTGACCGAAGCTCTGAGGCTGATCGCCACAGAAAAGTTCGACGTGCTGATCACCGACCTGCACATGCCGAATCCGGGTGATGGTTTTACCGTGATCTCAGCAATGCGCCACTCCCAACCGGACGGACTTACGCTGCTGGTCAGCGGCTACCCCGGCGTGCAGAGCGCCATGTCGGCGATTCTTCTGGAAGCGGACGAAATTATGGTGAAGCCATTTGAAGTCGGGAAGCTCGCCGAATTCGTCCACGAAAAAATGATGGATCGTAAGCCTGCCGTCCGATTGGAAAAAGAGAGGGTGGCCGCCATACTGCAGCGCTGCCTGACCGGCGTGGTGGAAGACTGGTTAGTACGGGTAAAACGGAGCAAAGACCTCAATCACCTTTGGCTCAGCGATGACGAACGTACTGGACATCTCCGTACGCTGATTGAAGACCTGGTCGTGCGCCTGGGCAAGCCGAGCGCCACTACGAAGGACAGCGACGCGATGTTTTCCGCCGCCGCGGTAGCCCACGGCAGGCTACGATACCTGCAAGGGTATACTCCCGCGATGCTGGTACACGAGTCACGAATTCTGCAGGTGACGCTTTTTGGGACGCTGCAGAATAATCTAAACGCGCTGGATTTCAGCTTGCTCCTGCCCGATGTCATGACGATTGCGGACGAGGTGGACGCGCAGTTGACCCAGTCCATGGGAAGTTTCATGAAATCTATGCAGAAAGCAGTGGCTGCGTAGCTGCAGATCCGCTCGCATTCGAAGCGCAGCGCGGAAATGCCGGTTATCCCTCAGATCGTCCGCGGCTGTGCATACCTTGTTTACTTGGGGCCTGTCTACCTAGGCCGGTCTATCGAGGCCTGTCTCCCAAGGCCGGTCTGCGGAGAATCGTATCCAAATGTGAGCACTACTGAGCAGCTTAGGCTGATCGTTTCCCGCATAGTTGATGGTGGCGGGACCGGCACCGGTCAAGGGCGCGCTCCGTGGCAAAGCCAATTAGAACCGCGACGAAAAAACGCGACTTCAATCCCCATGCCTTTCTCTCAACCGTTGGGCGGGGCAGGGACACCGTGTCTTTAGAGAAGAAGGGTTCGATCTTTACTCAAGGCGATGCGACGGACGGGCTGTTTTTTCATCCAAACGGGGAAGATACGGCTCAGCGTCGCTTATTCGCTGTTGGATAGTCCTTCGGGGAGCGCGCGGAAAGCCAAGATAACACTGCGAGTGTGAGCATTCTTGCTCAGACGTATGTCCCATTGAGTGTTACTTTGGGTTGTGCTTCCAGTTAAATCACCGGGGCGCCCAGGAGTTTCCTGCCTCCGCGCAGAGCCTAGTTATGCTGACGCAAACCGCCCAAATTTGGGTTATTTCTTGCTGTTTCCTTCTATTCGCTGCTTGCGCGGCTTGTGGCCAGAAGCCTCCTTCTACTGAGTTATTTCAGAGATTACATTTCGACGGTTCAAACTTAACCGCAGTGCAACATCAGGAAACACGGAAGTGGAAATCATCATTCCCTGACGCTCCGTCTGACGCTCGGTCGACGATACAACCGTCGATGCAGCTTCCAACACAAGAACTGAGATGGCGCGGGTTCGGCGGCATGATTGGCGCCAGCGCAGGTGTAACACGCGCAACGGAACGGGGAAGTGTAATTCGCGAACCGCAGACCGCCTTACCTTCAATTTACCAAAGAGTTTTTATTCAAAAAGAGGACAGCACTTTCCTGACTAAGTACCTGTATCCGTCATTACTGGAGCGCGACGCACGCTATCAGGCTTCGACCAGCGATCGCCTTATGGGCAGGGCCTCCTTCGCGGCGTCGCGGATTTTCGTCACGCGTGACAGCTCCGGCAAAGGAAGGCTGAATACTCGGTATTTCCTTGGGGCACTGGCGTCGGTTGCACTCCATTCCGCCAACCGCGCAAATCGGATGCAATCCACTTCGGCGACATTCAACGATTTTGGGTCGACGGTTGGCGGCGACGCGGGAATGAACGTATTTCACGAGTTTGGGCCAGGTATCCAGCAAATCTTAAAAGCGCACACGCCGAAGTTCGTGTCGAGTATCGAAGAGCGCTTCAGCAGGAAAAATACTGATGTGAAGTAGATACTGCAAAATCGGAATCGAGCGATGAAAATGCCTCGCGCATTATCGTCCAGATCGCCAAGGAATTCTCGACCCATTCCCGCCCAAGAAGCGAATTCTGGGCACATAATCCCACGCGGTTAGTACAACCCCGGCTCCACTAACACCATCGAAACCGCGTCCAGTTGACAAAAGAATGTGCAGTCATTATGCCCAGGTTCAGATGCTGTATCGCCGTTTGCTGTCTAAGTTCGATATCCCTTGTGCTTTATGGCTGTGGGGGAGGGTCGAGCAGCACCACGCCTCCGCCCGAATCCTTTCAACTTAGTGTCCAGGCAGCCGGTGCTGGGGGAGGGACGATCAGCAGTAATCCCTCAGGTATCAATTGCGGTCAAGCATGTAGTGCGAGCTTCGCTAGCGGGACGGCGGTGACGCTCACCGCAGCTCCGACGGGGACTTCCACTTTTGCGGGGTGGTCGGGCGCCTGCAGCGGCGTCGGCTCATGTACCGTAACATTGACGAAAACCACTTCTGTTATCGGTACCTTCAGCGCCTTGCCTTCGCTGGCTGTGACCTTGAGCGGCACGGGCAC
>PKXQ01000045.1 GCA_003132405.1 Acidobacteriaceae bacterium
CGGTTTGCTCCTTTAGGTCCTGCGAGCCTTGTTGCTGAGTACAACCCACGAGCATAGCAAGTAGCATAAGCATGAAAACGTGCCGATATCTTAGGAAATCCATTTTGATCAGCTCTTTTCCGTTGTATTCGATCATTTTCAGCCCTGTATCGAACCGCGGACGTCGCGAACCCGAGGAGGATGTCCCGAGTCTGGTTAGCGTCCAGCTGATCGTTGATGTCCTCAACGGATTCGCGCGGCCAGTGGGAGGGCGCTCGATTGCGAACTAAGACCCGGCCCGCTATTTCAGTCTCCCGCACGGCTGATCGACCGACTACTTCCGCATGCTATCGGTCTTTTTGCGCTCACTTCGCCATCTTGAGCGACATGACGTGGACTTCGTTCTTGTCAGCATTACATTGTGCTGTCAGGGTGACGTGGTGCCCTTCGTGTCCTTTTACCGCTTCTGGGTTGTTGATAGTCCAGCTCTTGCTGTCCGTGTCACCCACAAACGTCTTGCCGTCATCGCTAACTTTGCCTGTGACGTGAACCGCTTTCATGGACGCATCACCCTTCATGTTGTCATTGTGCATGTTGTCCTGAGCTGAAGCCACTCCGAAGGTTAGCAGGGCCAGGGCGAAACAAATTGTCATCAGCATTTTCATGTTGTTCTCCTTAGATATGCCAACCCGGTCGACACGAACCACAGCTGCCCCCCGAGGGGCTTTCCCTGTTTTTCAGGCGCCGCGCTGAGCAAGTTGGAATGCTAGTATGCCCGCCCTCGGGGGACTGTACAGAATTGCTCATTCCCTCAGATTGTTTTGAGAAGCTATGCATTCGAGTCGGTAGGTTCGTAGCCGCGGAACTTTGCCAAGACCTCACTTCCACCAATCCACTTATTGCGGACCGTTGACATAGAGCTAAAGTGGACAGCTTGGAAGTCGCCGGTTCTGCCACACTCTGGCTATGACAACGAAAACGATTCCGGCATATCTGGAAGACGAGCGCCAAAAAGATTGCGACGCTCAGTTGCGGATGGAAGCAGAAGCCGCGCGCATCCAACCGCTGAACCACGGCCATCATCGCACTGCAAAGCTGCCCAAGCGGGAATTACCATCTGTGGTTAAATCCGCGCCCAAAGCGAGAAAGACCGCGGCACAAGCTCGGGAAAAGCCACGCACCGCGCGAAAGACGGCGACGAAGGCCCGCAAGGCGGCGTGAATCCAAGGCTGCAGGGATGACAGGGCGCTGTATGGGCGCGCCCCAGTGCCTGCCCGTCACTCCCGGACAGGCCGAGTGTTGAACCAGGAGAGATCGCGTCGATCCATGCATGATCTTTGCGGTCAAAATCTGGAACGGAGCTTTCTCGCGACGGGTGGCAAAAATGTCGCATCGATTCGTGGCGGAGACTGAACGTGGGTATCCCAGTGTGGAATAATTGGTGGTTGGTCGCGAGTCTCGCATTGTGCATGGGAATAGCCACACCTTCGCATGCACAGGCCATTCAACCAGTCCCGCCAACCCCTATCGACGTCAAGAAGGTCGAACTCGGCGGGACGCCCTGAAATCCACAATGGGACCAGATCATCGAGAACGCGCTACCGCCCGAAATGCTTTCCTCCCAGGTCCGCGGGGCGTGCGTCGATTCTGCCCGCGATTCTTCGAAATGGGGACACCAGATAAGCGCGCATTTTGGGCTTACTTCTTCCAGGCGCTTGCGGGTGCTGAAGCGGGCCTGAATGCGAACACGAACATCCGTCACACCGAACCGGAAGGCGCCATGACTACGCGCAGTGAAGGATTGTTGCAGCTTGCTTACGCGGACCAGAAGCGTTATGGCTGCAATTTCAATTCGCAAGTGGACCGTGCGTTAAAGCCGCACGATCCGGCCAAAACCATTCTCCAGCCGAAGAACAATCTCGAATGTGGTGTGAAGATTCTTTTCAACCAGATCATCGTCCAGCACAAACCGTTGCTGACACGATCGGGATACTGGTCACCGTTGCATCCGGACGGGCCGCGTTACCGTGTATTCGCCAAGCAGATGACGAATCCCCCAGCTGCATGTGGTCTGCCCACCAAATCGACGATCAACAAAGCGGCTACCACGAAGTCCATACGGGACGGCGCAGACCGGGGTGAAACTCCTAAATAGTTTGCTGCCGACTCCACCGGTCGGAGAATACTTTCCAAAGTCGGGCAATTAGAACTCCCCCCCTACGACTTTTCGCCGGTGAGGGTGCGAACACCGCCTACATGAAGCATTTCACAAGCTGCCTTGTGGCCGTTGGTCAAACAGTCCCGTCGGATCTGTCGAGAGAGAGTGCGCGATTTTGACCAGCTTTTGAAGTCCCTACGTTCCATGATCAAAATTGTGAGGAACCAAACGGCTTCGATAGCGATGCGGATCTACGAGCTGTTCTTACGGTTCGTCTCACTGAAACAATGACGGCATGAATAACTGGATCAAAACGTGTTGCGCCCGGACGTCGCCATCGGTTGTGAGACTGATGCACAGCCCCGCGTCCGCTGCACTGGCGATCATCCTGCTGAGCGTACCCGCACGTCCTCAGTCCGTCCCCAGCAGCCAAGTGTCGGCCCACGATCTGGCACGACGGGTGATCACGAATGAACTAACTTTCCAAGACGACCATACCAATTGGATGTACCGACTAGAGAAAGAACAGTCTGGAAAGAAACAGGTCGAGGAGATTATTGAGACAAAAGAAGGTTCTCTCAGTCGACTCTTATCCATTGACGACCGCCCCCTTAGCGCGAAACAGCAGGAGGAAGAGAACAAGCGTGTTCAGGAATTCATGACCAATCGAAGTGCGAAACGAAAACTGCAGCGAGAACTGGAGGAGGCGACCCTACAGGGCAGAAGGCTGTTCAAGATGCTGCCGGATGCATTCGTGTTCGACTACGCAGGTGGTGACGGGAACCTGGTAAAGCTGACCTTCAGATCAAACCCGAATTTCCACCCGCTTCGATGGAGGCCCGCGTGTTCCACGACATGGAAGGCGAGATGTGGGTGGACAGCAAACAGGAACGACTGGCTGTGTTTAGTGGTCATCTCACACGGGACGTGAAATTCGGACTCGGTCTGCTAGGACACCTGGACAAGGGAGGCCATTTTGAGGTCAGGCAGGCAGAAGTTGTCCCAGGCCATTGGGACCTGACTAACATGAGTGTGCAGATCACAGGAAAAACTCTGTTGTTCGCGACTATCGGAATGCGGAAGAAGGAAACCCATGGGAACTTCTACCAGGTATCCGATGATCTGACGCTTGCTGAGGCCGCGGACATGCTCAACAGAAAAACAGTTGTAGCGGATAGCCACTAAAGAGGACACACTTCTTCAGGGCGTCCCGTAAGAATCGAGAAGAATCTCAATGCCCTACGTTAATGTCGGTCAAGAAAAATCCCGTAACATCGATCTGTAGTATGAAAATCATGGCTCGGGTGCCCCCACAGTCCGTGCATGAAGGATGGGAGCCAGGCAACCCGAATCGTCCAAGTCTTTGGTTCTTCGTTCCCGCCATTCGCAAAAGCAAAGAAAAGAATAAAGGCCCGAATGATTTATTTGAGGTTCGATAGCGCCGCCGGTGCTCCTTACCCTGCAGTCTTTTCAGTGTTTTCAACTTTGCCGATATATTGCCGAATGGCTTATCCAGTTTTCTTTAAGTCTGCCAGTTGTCCTTTCAAGTCGGCGACGGCCTCTTTAGCATGGCCGATCCGCTGTTGAACTTTGCCCGTTTTCTTTTCGGCTTTCCCTTCGGCTTTCAAATTGCGGTCACCCGTGACCTTTCCGACCTCTTCTTTGATTGTTCCCTTCACTTCGTGGAAACTTCCCTTGATGTTGTCTTTCGTGCTGGTTTTCATATNNATCTCGGAGCTTTCTGAGGTCTGAGCAGAATTGACCACCCTCTGGAATGGGCCTCGCTGCGTCCCGAAACGGGCGAGGGTGACAAGCAGAGGTGGTCATGTGAAAGTGAGTTCCCATCCGACGTCCGAGGTCACGCTGGAACTCGTGCAGAACAGGATAGGCTAGATTTCTTCACGTCCAACTTGTCGGCAATACGGGGGTGTGCATTATTGCTCAGACCTTTTGAAACCCGACTTGCTAAGGTCGGAATTGATCCGGTGTGCCGGTGCGTCTGGCTGGATTTGTCTGCCAGCAGACATCCAGCAATAAAAGCCGGAGAGGCATCATCTGCATTCGTGCCCGCTTCCGCGAAACAGCTCTCGCGCGGACGTAATGGGACTCATATTCGGGTGCTCGCAAATGAGCACTGGAGGTCAACATGCTTTGGACCATTTTCGTTGTTCTTCTGATTTTGTGGCTTCTGGGCCTCGGTCTGCATTTCGGTGGAGTCTTGATCAACCTGCTCTTGGTTGTCGCGTTGGCGGTCCTCGTCATTAAGCTGAGCGGACCGCGAGCTATGGTTTGAGGGAAGGTACTACGAGTCCAGCACCGCGAATATTGTTTCAAGGGACGTCACACATACGGGGCACCCTGGCCCGTGGACCAGCTCAATACTGGCGGGCAGCATCTCGTCGATGCCGTAACGCTTCAGCGTGTGGGTCTGCCCCCCGCAGATTTCCATTAGCACCCAAGGACGTGTAGCGCGGCGGGTCAACTCCGCCACAATACCCTGGGCGATCTCCCCATTCCGGTATTCGTCCAAGTACTTCATACATTGCCTCGAAGCCCTACCAACAACTCCTTGCTTGTCCGCTTACGAGTCTTCTAAATCGGACTGCAGTTCGTCCTTAAGCAATCCCATGGATTCGAGGGCCTCATAGCTCCTCTCCGCTTCTTCGCGGTCCACAAGACTGATTGCAAATCCCACATGCACGATCACATAATCCCCGATCGCCGCTTCGGGAACAAAATCCAGGCAGGTCTCCCGCGTGATACCACCGAACTGGACACGTCCCACGCGAATGCCGTTCTGAACTTCATTGGTGATGATTTTTCCGGGAATGGCAAGGCACATGTTATAAGCCTCCCTCATCGCAAGCTTTGGGGAGTTTCCGGCCTAGGGATTGGCCTCGCAACGATGTAGCGTGGCTTTTCAGACTAACGTCCAGTGCTTCCTGCCAGAGTTGCAGCTGAGCCAAGGCAGCCTCCACTAAGCCCCCGAGCGCAGCCTCCACGTCAGGAGATAAAGTCGTACCCCAATCAGTATTCGCAGGCTGCAGACCGAGTACAACAATGTCCTGAGGCTTAGTCGATGCTAGGGCCAGGGTAGCGATCAGGTCAGCAACGCCCAGCTGATGGACACTCCGTCCGCGTGGCGTGCCCAGCAAATCCCTCCCCGTCATTCGCGAAAGGGTCCCTGGTGTTCCACCTGTGTTTACTGCATCAAGAATCAGCACGCGAGAAGCATCCGAAACGAAAGGCCCCAATTCGAGACCCATAGTCCCACCGTCGAGAATCGACACCCCTGCAGGCAGTCTCGGATCATGCTGAAGTCGTCGTGCAGCATGTACGCCGACGCCGTCGTCTGAAAGGATCGTATTTCCGATCCCTATCACCACCGTATCCGAAGTCAGCCAGTCGTGCATTTCTCTCCCTCTTTGCTCGTCTCCGCGCGGTTCTCCCATCTATCCCCAAGTTCCGAAGACCCCGGCTCTTGTACGAGCATAAGTCCGCCCACGAGCATCCACTACGTGGACAGCGCAAGCTAAACAAGGATCGAACGAATGAATAGTACGTAAAAGCTCAAGCGGGCGTTCTGGATCCGCTACCGGCGTCTTAAGGAGCGCGGCTTCATATGCGCCACGCTGGCCTTGGGCGTCGCGCGGGCCTGCATTCCATGTCGAAGGCACCACGACCTGGTAGTTCTTGATCGCCTGATTCTCGATCTCGACCCAGTGCCCCAGCGACCCGCGTGGGGCCTCAAAGAAACCGAATCCTCGCGCCGTTTCGGGCCAGGAGTTGGGATCCCATTTTTCGCCGTTGTGGATCTGCAGGTTTCCCGTTGCCAAATTGTTTCCTAGCTCTTCGATCCACCCCACCAAGCGATCAGCTAGGAGCTGCGTTTCGAGGGCACGCGCCGCGATACGGCCGAGAGTAGAAAATAGTGCCGTAGGCGGAGCTTTAAGCTTTGCCAGCGTAGAGTTCACCAATTGCTTTACGTCTGGCTGCCCGGAGGCGTATGCGACCAGGAGCCGTGCCAGTGGGCCCACCTCCATTGCTTTGTCTTCATAGCGCGGCGCTTTTAGCCAGGAATACTTCTGGTCGATTTCGAGATATTCGTACGGTGGCTTGGGCCCTGTGTATCGCGGGTTCGTTTCGCCTTCGTAAGGATGCCTGGCAGTCTGGTCCCCGCTGGTGTACTCGTACCATGAATGAGCAACATACTCAGTGATGTTTCCCGGATCGACCGGGTGGACATGCGAGAGGTCACGGCCGAGGATGATGCCCCGCGGAAGGAGAAAATCCGCCGTGTCTTTAATGCTGGCCCGAGGATAGGCGCCATAGGACATAAAATTTCCGAGTCCCTCGCCGCGCTCGAACCAGTCGCGGTAGAAGCCTGCGATCGCCAACACGTCCGGGATTAATACCTGACTTACAAATGGCTGCGCAGACTTCGCTACCTGCAGCAAGAAATCGATTCGCTCGGGATTGATGGTCGCATTCGGCTCATTCGGGTCGAGCGATGTGGCCATGCCTCCGACTAGAAACGTTTGCAAGTGAGGGTTTTTGCCGCCGAGTACAGCGTGAATCCGTATAAATTCCTTCTGAAACTGAAGCGCCTCCAGGTAATGGGCGACGGCTAGGAGATTCGCTTCAGGCGGAAGACGGTAGGCGGGGTGTCCCCAATAACCGGCGCCAAAAAGGCTCAGTTGCTTGCTCGCAACCAGGGCGCTGATGCGGTCCTGAACGCCCTTGAAATACGTCGCGCTCGACTTGGGCCAGTCAGAGATCGATTGCGCCAACTGTGATGTCTTCGCCGGGTCTGCCTTCAAGGACGAAACCACATCGACCCAATCCAATGCGTGCAAATGATAGAAGTGAATCACGTGATCTTGAATCGTCTGGGTGGCAGCAATGATGTTGCGGATCAGGCGCGCGTTGTCGGGAACTTCGATGCCCAGTGCGTCCTCCACCGCGTTGACCGAAGCCAGTGCGTGGACCATGGTGCAAACGCCACAGATCCGCTGCGCCCAAATCCAAGCCTCGCGCGGGTCCCGGCCGCGCAGGATCAACTCAATTCCGCGGAACATCGTTCCCGAGCTCCAAGCATCCGTTATGAAGCCGCCGTCTACTTGAGCCTCAATTCGGAGATGCCCCTCAATACGCGTCACTGGATCGACCACAATCCGCGCCATGCTGCCCTCCCTACGCTTCGCTGCTATCCAGCGACTTGCTGGTAATCGACCGGCACTGTCTTCGTCCGGATCCCGATACACACGGTCGTTTGAGCAACCATTTCGCCGCCGCCACTCCCGTCATGACCATACGAACTCGTTCCATCAACGTCCACCCCAAACGGCGTCGCCAAAATTACACCAGCCGATAAATGGGTGACTTCGAAGCCGAGGCGATGCTACCGTTTCACCACTTCTTCTTCGTCAACGACACGGTCCAGTGGCGCAGGCGGATCGCTTTTGAACACAAAGTTCTCAATTAACACCAGTATCCCGAAGATGACGAATCCCCATGCCGGGTGGCTGAGGATACCGACGCCGACCGAGATCGACATGAAAGCAACAACCCTCAACGCTCGATGTCCGCTCATATATGCATCTCCTAAGTTGCTCGTTTTCCTAAAGTCTCGGCCGCAGCGCTCGGGTGCACGGCGTCCGTTGATCCCACTGCTCCGTCATAAGACAGCAAGTTCCCGATGCGTATAACGGGAATAGCCTGGCCGCGGATCAACTCCGCGGGATTCGCGAGATTTGCGCCATGAATCGGTCACAACGATCCTCCCGTATGGCAACCACTGCACGGCTGTGATGCCCAAATACCGCCGATGTCAACTGGGTGTTTGAAAGGTAGCCCTTGCGGCCTTGTGGCGTACTGGACGCTCCCGGCCTTGCCTTGTCCCAGAATCGTGTGGCAGGTGCCACAATCGGAGGAAATGACGCTTCCGTCCACGCTCTTATGCTGGCCGTCGTGGCAGCGGAAGCACCCTACCGAATAGAAGTGGGTGTCGTTGGTGGCGTAAGTGTCCCACCGGACTTTCATCGCCGGAAAGAAATAGCGATCATAAGTGCTCTGCAGATACGAGATGGCACTCTCGATCGCCCGCTGCTTGGCTGCGTACACCTGAGGGTAGCTCTTCCGATAAAAGCCGCGCAGGGTCTTGTCTATTCCTTGCATCGCCTGGTCCCGGCTGGCGTAACTTCCCGTAAGCGCTGCCACACTCTGCTGCTTAACGAACGGAAGCGATGGATCGATATGGTTATCGGCAAGCGCCAGATCTACGCTCCGGTCCGGCGCGCGGAAGATGTGGGTTGGACGGTTGTGACAATCCACGCAATCCATCGTTCGGATCTCACCGGCAACCGCCGCGCTCGGTGCTTGCGCCGGGGATGTGTACACCTTCGCCGCGCCGGTCTCAGGATCCACGGACCGCACCCATGTAATATTCTGTCTATCGGGATCGCTGGCTATATACTCGACCTTGCTCGCGACATGCCAGTGAATTCCCAACTGTGACGCAGCCGCGAGCGCGCCGCCGCCGCCGCCAATCGGGACCAACATGTCGATCTCCCAGCGCGTGTTCTGCGCATCGGACAGGAAGTGCGACCAGTGCACCTCGCGCGAGCCGAAGAAATTAGCCGGCCAGTGACACCGTTCGCAATTGCCCCGCACTGGACGCAACGACGTCCCCCGGGCCGGAATCGGCCGCGGGTAGTCGTTTTGGACGGTCTCGACAAGTTCGATCATCCCGCGCATCTTTGAAAGCAAATATCCCGTATTGCCTGCTCCGACGTGGCATTGCGAACAAGCGACGTGCGCGTGCGGCGAACGCTGATAGGTCATGAACTCTGGCGTCATGGAGTGGCAAGACGCGCCGCAGAATGACACCGCGTCCGTGTAGACATAGGCCTGTTGCCCGCCGTAAATAGCTGGAATCGAGAGGATTGCCGCTCCGATTCCAACGGCCAAAAGTGCCTTCCTTTCGGCGGCCAGGTTCAGGTCCCACTTGGGGTAGCGCGCGAACGACAGCGGCTTGTGCATCCGCCACCGGATCCACTGAAAGTACATGCCAATCAGCACGACTACTACGCCAACAATCACGAACATCGGCGGCACAAAAAAGATGACAAGATCTCCATAAGGTTCAGTGAGCGCGCCGCCTCCGATGGTGTGATATGCAGTTAGAACGGCAAACACTAAGACACCGACAGCGGCGATTCCGGCTCCCACATAACTGGTCCAGTTACGATAGAGCGTCAATGGGCCAGGACCGGGACGAGACTTCGGTATCTTGCCTGTACGCTCCTCCTCTGGCGTGCCGCTGGGTAGCAACTCGTGGCGTTTGGCGAAGTTGCGGGCGTCCGGAATCTTCCTAATCTCGTGCCGCAGTTCGCCGGCGGCCACAAATTTCCATCCCGAGAAGATACTGTCCAGCAGTCCGCTTTCTTCTTCGAGCGAAACCAGAATCGACGCATAGACGTGAAAGATGACGAATGCGAAGAAGACGAACATCAGCGAATAATGAATCAGGCGAAGATAAGGAATTTCGATAAGCAGCGGGAGCCAACCGATGAACTGGTGCAGGACGGGATTATGCAAAACCTGGTCATAGAGAGCGAGGCCCGTCAGGATCTCGACCCCGATCAGCAGGTAGATGACGAAATACGACAGCGCGGCAAGAGGATTGTGGCCCACGCTCATGCCAGGATCGAATCGCAGGAAGGAGTAAAACTCGAGCATGTCTCCGATGCCCCGCCATTGCTCGCGGCGGATAGGAATGTAAGCAGACCACCTCGACCAGAAATTACCCCTGAAAAACCAGTAGAGCCGTAGAATGAACGCTGCGATCAGCACGAACCCTGAGACCACGTGAGCGAATCGCATCTTCGCCATCACGAAAGCCGCGCTACCAGAAGAGACCAGAAATGGGCGGTGGATATAAAAGCCGGTGAAGGAAAGCGAGACAAAGGCAAAGAAAATCAACCAATGCGCTACGCGAACTGGCTTCTCCCAGACGTAGGTACGGACCAGTTCCGTTTTCGAAAGGCGTGACAAGCCCGACGCTGGCGACTTGGTTCTCCGCACCGCTGTTTCCTATCTCGTCCCGGCGCGATGACCAAGCGCAGGAGCGGACTCTGGTTAAGGTTTCTCCGGTGGTCCTTCGCGCTCTATCAGGCTGTCTCCCCGGGCGATCTCGGTTGGGCCGCCGCGCGGCTCCTCTCCGTGTGGGCGCATCTGCGCTCGGCCCATGCTGGCGATCCCGTGCAAGCCCACAGCGGTTGCCATGCCGGCCGTCAAATAAAGACCGAGCTTCCCCGCGTCGACGTCCACGCCGAATCCCGGCACCGATGGCAGCCGCTTGTAAAAGGGTGACTTTGTATCCCAGAAGCGATACGAAGCGCAGGCAATGCATCCATGGCCGGACTTTACGGGCCAACTTGTTCCATCGTTCCAGCGGACGGTGGGGCAGTTGTAAGTAGCTTCGGGCCCTTTGCAGCCCATTTTGTAGAGGCAATAACCTTTACGGTGTCCCTCGTCTCCCCACTCCTCCACAAAGCGGCCCGCATCATAGTGAGCACGCCGCTCACATTGGTCGTGGATGATATTTCCGTACGCGAAAAGCGGGCGGTTGTACTGGTCAAGGGCGGGAAAGTCGTGGAACGTCAAATAATGCACAAGGACCGCCGCGGTATTGGCCGGATTGTGAGGACAACCGCCCAAGTTGATCACCTTCACGCCGGGCACCGCCTCCTGCAAGCCCACCGCGCCGGTCGGATTTGGGTTCGATCGGACCAAACCTCCATCCCAGGCGCACGCACCAACCGCGATGTTGATTGCCGAATTGGTGCAAACGTGGTTAGCGATTTCGAGAGCGGTTTTGCCGGCAATCGTGCAGTACACACCACCGTCCGCCGTTGGAATCGCACCTTCCACAACGGCGATGTACTCGCCCTTATGCTCCTGAACGACTCGTTCGAGGGCCGCTTCAGCCTGTTTGCCCGCGCCCGCCATAATCAGTTCGTGGTATTCCCAAGAAAGAAGGTCAAGCACGAACTCAGTGACTGTGGGGTTGCTGGTGCGCAGCATCGATTCCGAGTTGCCAGCGCAATCCTGAAATTCGAGCCAGACCAGCACGGGACGTTTCGCCTGACTGAGGGCCGTTTCGACCGCCGAAAGGTATCGCGGTGGGAGTGCCAGCGTGGCGACCATCAACTGGCAGAACTTGATAAACTCGCGGCGCGACACGCCGCGAGACTTCAAAGCTTGAGGCAGTGGGTTGCGCAGTATTGCCATATTCGCACTGCACCTTTTCTAAACCTCTATCCGCGTCCCGTCCGTAACCGCGATCAC
Organism: Acidobacteriaceae bacterium; assembly: GCA_003132405.1. Taxonomy (GTDB): domain Bacteria; phylum Acidobacteriota; class Terriglobia; order Terriglobales; family Acidobacteriaceae; genus Acidiflorens. Next base: position 11,489 of record PKXQ01000045.1, read on the forward strand.
ACGATGCTGTGAGTTGCGGCCGACCTCCTAAAAAGTATGCGGGTTAAATCGAAGGAGATACTGTTGCCGGTGGCTCAACAAAACGAACGGCTTCGCTTCGCGCCAGAATTGGTTGTCCACCAAGACACTCACCCGATTTTGGACAGTCTGTGCAGCGAGGTGAAGGCAGCGATTCTGGGTTCAAGCGCGGCTCGGCGCCGAGCCAGTAAAGTCCATTCGCCATCACACAAAACCCGGTTGCCGCAAACCACACCATTGCTCCGCCAACGAAGGCCGTAAATGCAGTCGCCCATGGGCTGTAGGTGAGCACGATTATCGACGCGACGGATATGTTGATTCCAACTGCAAGGTAGATGCGGCGCTCCAGATACCAACTGTCTGTCTGCATGAAATAAAATTTCCAGCGCGTCGATTTGTCTGACCCGAGCATCGGACTGAAGCCAACCAAACGCAGGACATTCCCAACGGGGCAAAACCCAGTAAAGGCGACGTTGATGGAAACGAGCCCCGTAGCGATAACGCCCAAGATCCACAGCCGATTCACCAACAATGCCATCGCCGTGCTCGCCAAGAGAACCACTCCGGCGATCAACCAGACGGTACGCTCGATGTACCACCGGTCGGTGGGGACCATATAAACCTTCATCGTCAGTCCTCCTTTTGTCGTAAGTGTTCCTGTGAAACCACTCGTTCGAAGACCTCTCCGGTATGTTTGCCAGCGCCCGCCATGATCAGTGAGTGGTGTTCCCAGGAGAGATACAGCACGGATTAATTGGCTCTCGTATTGTTGGTGCGCAGCATCGATTCCGAGGTGCCCGGACAATCTTGAGAGTCGAGCCAAACCAGGACCGTGCTCGTCGTCTGACTGAGAGATTGTCGACTGTCGAACAGGTACCGCGTTGGGAGTGCCCGCGCGATACCTGGCAGAACTTGATAAACTCGCGGCGTGACACCCCGCGAGACCTCAACGCTTGAGGCAGTGGGTTGCGGAGTATTGCCATATTCGCACCTCTCACGGTAAATAGAAATGTTTAGGACATCCGGCCATCGTCTGTCTGTCCCAAATAGGACACCCTTACGGTGCCTCATGGAGTGGTCGCGTCGGAATGCTGGGACCATGAGTGGACGTTAAACGAGGTGAGTCACAATTACTCGTGCAGGACGACGCTGAGAAGCGAGCTGTTCACCTGCAACCCCAACCCGCCCTTGTAATCGATGAAGCCGAGCTTTCTAAACTTGTTCATGAAGTAATTCACTCGCTGACGGGTGGTACCAACCATTTCCGCCAGAGCCTCCTGACTCACGCTTGGAATCACTTTTTCAGGCTTGTCCTTCTTGCCGAAACGTGACAGTAACAAGAGCGCTCGTGCCAGCCGCTTTTCGCTCGAATTGAATAGTTGATCGACCAGATCTGCTTGCGTCCGATTGTGTCGTTCGACCATGTACCCAATAAACACGTCGGCCAACCTCTGTTCCTTGTGAAGCGTACGCAGCATCGAGAGCCACGTCGATGAACACAAGGTGTCAACCAATGCCGCCAATCAAGACAAGTGCACGCCGGAGCATAGCTGCGGCGCACATGAGGCGAATCACGTTCACAGTCCAAACTGTGGTCATGAGCGTATGCCGCACGGGGATCATGTGGATTATCTTGTGAAGGGCCATTTGCATCATCCCCACGGGAAGCACTGCGACGACCACGGCAAGTTGGAAGCGGCGGCATAACTCTTTAAACAAAGTTGCTCCTTATGGGCGATTTCCACTGTTGCTTGAAGCTTTGTTTTGGCTCAGCGTGAAATGGAGGAGTGGCGCTCTCCGACTCACGGTGCTGACCTCGTCACGTCGATGCGTGACGTGCGTTACAGCAAGCCGCAATGCAAAGGAAGATGTTCGTCAGCATCCGAGCGTGATGGAGGTCTTGAAATGCTCGGCAAGTGCACCAACCCTTCGTGTTCCGCCTCGTTTCCCTCTCTAAAGAGGGCAGACTCTTTCGTCGAGACCAATCCGCGGCGCGTCCTCTATGCCATTTTTTCCGGAACCCGAGCTGCCGCGTTTTTCTTCTCGCACGTTACCCAGGATGCGAATGGCTGATTCAACATGGGGAACCAGCATTTATAAACACTATGGTTACACCCCATACTGGGAAGACGTGTCCGGCAAGAAAAGCACGGCTACCAAAACCGCCGCTTAAGCAAAAGATCGGGCCGCCTGGGCTTAACCGGACGGCCCATTTTCATCAGCGTGTCGTCCTTACAGTTTCAGCAATCTGTCAAAAAGAACGATAACGCTGTAAGGCAAGCCGCGGTTCAGCGCCGGCGGCTTTGACGCTCAAACTCACCTCGACGTTTGTCGGAGTGACGGCTCGATGGCAATCGAGCCGCCCCGACGCCTAAGCGTCGTACCTTCTGCTGGAGCAAAGAAGCAAGAGGACCGTCAATGGGCCGGGAACAAGTCAGTCTTTTTTGACGAATGCGGCGCATACGCGTTACGTTGCTGGACATAATGATTAATAACGGCTAAAGCGATAAGCCGGATTTACAATCGCGAACCGCCCGGGACGCTTATCACTGGTAGTGCTCCCTGTGGAGAGACTTCGACGTTCGCGTCTTCTCGATGCTTGTCGGCCAGCTCCGAGTCCGTTTGAGTGCCGCCGGGTACGCTTAGGACTGGCAGCGCTCCCTGCGGAGAGACTTCGACCTTCGTGTCGCTCTTGTCGGCCGGTTGTGAGCCCGCTTGAGTACCGCCGGGGACGCTTAGGACGGCTAGCGAGGCGCCGCTTAGCACCTGCCGGGCTGCTTTCGCGCGACGATGATCCGGAATTTGTTTTGTTTCTTTGGACATGTTTTTGTGCTCTTTTGAATTTTTCTCTAGGGCTCCCATAGAGGTTCGGTCACTTCCCTCAATAATACTGTGCAGTATGGCTCACTTCATGAGCCGTCCGGCCCCATAGCGACGACATCACTTTCGCCGATGCATGCCCCGCTTGTGGTCCGTAAAACGATTTCCACAAGGCATTTCCCTGAAAGACCGTAAATCACAAAGAGCTTAGTCGCCCATCAAAAGCCCCGGAACGAAGCACCTTTACTCAGGGCCGGTTTCATTGCCGTCGAGTTCTAAATAAATGCATCTGTTTGCGCCCTGTTCACAATTGACCAGATTCCTCGTCGTATTTTGCTTGATAGTAAGGGAAATTTAAGAAAATCGAGCGGAGGGATGGACAATGAGCGCAACAGCCGTTGAGAAAATAACGCACCCGCCAAACGAACCGCGCGGCCCTGTCCGCCTGATACCCTCACCCAAGAAAAGGCATCTGCTGCGATGGAGTTTATTTGTAGCGATCGCATGCGGAATCGTTCTGACAGTTCTCCTTGGCGTAGTGCAAAAATTTCTTTGGATGCGGGAACTCAATTACGTGGGCATATTCTGGACCCTTCTGTCGGTCAAGTGGGGAATGTTTGGCGTCGCCTTGGTCTGTGCGCTTCTATATCTGGGAATCAATCTGCGCTTTGCAGCCAGGAGCGTCGGCAGTTCACGGGTGCGCGGGCCTTCCCTCAGGGTTGCTACTGCCTCTCCCTCCGGCGAGGTTGTCGCTGCGTCCTCCGATGCAGGCAGAAGAATCAACTTCGATCTAAGCCCGAAGGTACTGGTGTTGGCCATCGGTGTGGCCCTCATGTTCGCCTCGTTGATATTTGCGGCTGGAGTTTCGAGTCAATGGGACACCTATCTCCGCTTTCGTTACGGCGGATCGTTCGGCGTGGCCGACCCGCTCTTCGGGGTCGATCTGGGCTTCTACTTCTTCCGGCTTCCCTTCTACGAGTTACTGCAGAGTAGTCTCACCTTTCTGACTGTGGCCGCTCTTTTGATACTTGGTTTTGTTTCCTTCCTTGGCCTGCGCCAATCCAAACCCGGCCAGAAATTCACAATCGGTGACAATACAGCTCGACATCTCGTCGTGCTTCTCTTCATTTTGGCTGCCACTGTCGGGTGGGGCTTTTATCTGGATCACTATGAGCTCGTCTATTCAACCCTCGGGGTTGTCTACGGAGCTGGCTATGCAGCGGCTCACGTGACCAGGATCGCTCTTTGGATTATGGTCGGCGCCTCCGTGCTCGCATGTGCGCTTCTCGTGCTCGCTTTATTCCGTCGTCCGCGATTCAAAGCGTTGGCCACCGGCATCGGCATTTATGCGGTACTTTATCTCGTCGGAGTACTGGCGTTGCCTCTCCTGTTTCAGAAGTTCGTCGTTCAACCCAGCGAGCTAAGCCTTGAAACACCCTACCTGACACACTACATAAAGTTCACTCGAGAGGCTTATAACCTGGACGGAATCCAGGAAACCGCTTATCCAGCTCTCACCGATCTGACTTCAGACGTGCTAGCTAGAAATCAGGACACGATCCAGAATATCCGCCTCTGGGATTCGCGGCCTTTGCTTCAGACCTATCAGCAAACCCAGGCGATCCGTCTCTACTACCAGTTCTATAACGTGGATGTCGATCGCTACCATCTGGCAGATGGTTATCATCAGGTGATGCTCGCGTCCAGGGAACTCGCCTCGCAACTACCCGCACAGGCGCAAACGTGGGTCAACGAAGACCTGCAATTCACTCATGGCTATGGCCTAGTCATGAACTTTGTATCGAAGACCGAAGAGGGAGGTTTTCCGCAGTATCTTATTAAGAATATCCCTCCCGAATCTCAGTATACCCGCCTGAATATCTCTCAGCCCGCTATCTACTACGGAGAGGTGACGCCGGGCTATAAGATCGTGGCGACCGGGATTAAAGAGTTTGATTATCCCAAGGGCAATGAGAATGTTTATACGAGTTACCAGGGGAAGGGCGGAATTCCGCTAGACAGCATCTGGAAAAGGCTTATGTTTTCCTGGACGCAGACCGACATCAATATCCTGCTCACTTCTTACCTGAGGCCGCAAAGCAAAATCCAGATTTGGAGAAGCGTCCAAGAACGGGTTTCACAAGTCGCGCCCTTTCTGCTTCTCGACAAGGATCCGTATGCCGTAGTGAGCGAAGGGAAGCAGTATTGGATTCAGGACGCTTATACCACCTCGGATCGCTTTCCCTACTCACAGCCGCAAACCAGTAGTTCGGCCGAGGACTTAAACTACATCCGCAATTCCGTAAAGGCCGTGGTGGACATGTATGACGGAACAGTATCGCTCTACATTATGGATCCAAAAGACCCCGTTCTCGGACTGTACCGGCGCGCCTTTCCGGGTGTCTTCAAGGATTTGAGTGAGCTTTCAGCCGATTTGAAGAGCCATCTACGTTACCCGCAGGATTTGTTCGCCATCCAGGCGGCTCAATACGAGACCTTCCATATGACCGACCCGCAGGTCTTCTATAACCGCGAAGATCTCTGGGTGCCACCGCAGGAGAAGTACGATGGCGCGGTCAACCCGATGGAGCCTTATTACATATTGATGAAATTGCCGGGAAGCAATCAACTCGAATACCTCATCATGACTCCGTTCACACCGCAGAAGCGTGACAATATGATCGCTTGGTTAGCCGCCCGTTGCGATTTTCCCGACTATGGAAGAATGCTGTTCTACGAGCTGCCGAAGGAAAAGCTGATCTACGGACCAAACCAGATCAGTGCCATGATCGACCAGAGCACAACTATATCTCAGCAACTTACGCTGTGGGACCAGAAAGGATCGAATGTAATTCGCGGGAAGCTCATTGTGATTCCGATCGAGAACTCCTTTCTCTATGTGGTTCCACTCTATCTCAAGGCACAAGGCACAAACTTCCCACAACTGAAACGCGTGATCGTGGCAACCGGCGATAAAGTCGTGATGGAACCCACGCTCGACGAGTCGCTGAGCGCCTTGTTCGGAACACTACCTGGCCAGCCGTTGCAACCGGGGCAAACGAGCGGGCCCCAAGGACTCTTGCCAAAAGCAGCGCTGGACCAAGCCAGGGCCCAGCTTGCGGAAGCGCAGAAAGCCATCAATTCGCTCAAAGGCCTGCTGGCTACGCCGGTTCGATAGGCGGGGCACACGAAGCTGAAATGCCGATGAGACAACAAACGAAGGACAATGTGCGCTGAGCTGAAAGTTGAAGATAATTCTCGGGAGGTTCCATGGTGACACGTAGATCGCGTGACAACGAAGCGCAGCTTGATGAACTAGGAAGCGATCCCGGGCAAGTAGGCTCGGATAGCGCTGGGCAATCAGGGGATACTCAGGGCCTCTCGCAAGTCGCAGATGCTGCGGACGAAAGCGTCGAAGAACTCGCCGATACTGATCAAGCATACGAAGCGGAGGCCGTCAGCGGCGTCGAGGATGCTGCTGACCACCCTGAGAGGCCTGTACGCACCAGTGAGGATCGTGCCCGGTCAAATTACATTCCGCCGGAGGGCGGACAATAGCGGTCAGCGCCCCGGAGGGGCAACCGGCACTTTCTGAGGGTTTAGTCGATGGTTTCCTAGCGCGCCCTCGCGGCTCAGATCTTGGTCTTACACCAGGTAAGTAGCGCCCGAGGTTGGCAACCGGTCGCAACCTTCCCCGAATCCGCAGGTGCGCTCTTATGGTCCGCCCTGCGTCATCCGCTGCGATAGTTCCTGCCATTTTGTGCTTTGCTCCACTTTTGAAAGAATGGGTTGTATCTCGGAAACGACAGCGGCATCCCCTTTTGCCAAATCGGTTATGATTCGATCACGCATCGATAGAATTCCACCGAGCAGAGTGCGCAGGGCTTCATCTTGGGTGCTGTTCGCAAGGCGCTGGGCCTGGTCAAAGAAACGGTTGGCATCATCTCCCGAAGTTCCGTAATTCTTTTGCGTTGCCTCCAAGTACATCAGCGTGGCTGCATCGCGAAGCTGAGACAGTTGTTCAGAGAGCTGACATGCTTCAATCTGGGCCGTCGACGCTGACACTTTCTGCTCTAACCGGTTTGCTTTGGAATGTTGCGGAATGAACCCGGCAAGAAAACCTGCAATGAGCAGAATCGGCCAGACAATAAGATTGTTTCGCATAAGCCTTCCTCGCGTTACGCTTCCGGTCGTTAAAATCCGCTCGTCCCATTATTCGGAGGCCTCTCAAGTTTTCAGGGCGAGATGGAGCCGTGCTGGTTGCGCCAGCCTCCTCTAAAGAAGCGGTGACGCACCATGTTGTGGGCAAGCAGAAAAAAGAGGACTGCCAAGACAAGGAACTTTCCAATTTCCAACCAGATGGAATTTCGTTCTTCAGGCCCCGTTGTATCCAAATCAGTTGTCATCAGAGCCGCCTCCATACCAGCTTGGGTGCTTGCGATAATGAAATTGATCCCTCGAACCTTCGACTAGGGCCGCATTCTCTTGCGGCTGGTGGCAGGCTTGGTGGCACCTGTAGTTCGGCACGCGACCGCAATACCTACAGCACGTGAGCACGAGAAACAATGCCCTCAATGCGTCCGTCCGACATCACGGGGGATTTGATTGCCATCCTCCCGCCCCATGATCTCGAATCGCTGGCGCGCCGCTAGAAACCCCAAAAATGACGATCGACCCAGGGCATCAGTGAACGCCCTTTCTCCACGACCTACTTGGCAGCAGTCACTGTCTTCACCGAAATGATGGTCCCGTCGGCCGTGCCTGTGACTTTAGCCTGCTCCCAAGCCAGCTTGTTGAGGGTGTCTAGCGTGGCTTGATCCGAAGTGTCAAGGATATAGACCTTGTCGCCGACAACCAAGGCATACTTGGCGCCCTTCTGCACGCAGGCACGAACGCAGGCTGCGGGGGCAAGCCCCTCTGTGTGCTTGGCGCCGCACATGGCGTCGCTGACTTTTCCAATAAAGGTCTGGGTCGTGGCCGCGGCCATAGTGGGCACAACAGCCAATCCGGCGCTCAGCACCACTGTCGCTATCAAACCTTGCAACATCCGCAAACGAGACATAAATCCTCCTGTGTACTCAGAGACCTCTTCTATGCGCTCCGGCCATGATTTACAAAGTATTGAGTAACCAAGGAACGCCTGTCTGGTCAGAATGGAACACTCCAGCAGGATTTGCCATGGGCGCGCGCTGGGTGAGGAGTTGGCGGCTAGCTCATCTTTCAGCGGCGGCTGCTTCAATTGGCGCAGTTTTGTGATAGCCGGAATAAGTTTCGTCGGCTTGCGACTTTCGGGTGAACAAGAAGAGTATTTTGGCCCGCGATTTCATTGCAAAATGCTTTGGAAGCCAGATGTTGTCTGCCAGAGGCATCTTCTCCAGTTCGAAGTGTGTACCCGGCTCGACCTCGGCGAGAAAACCTCCGATTGAAACCGGGCGTATGACTGTGGCTTCGACCTTGACCCACTGGAATGTCTTTTTGTCGATCCAAAGTTTGCCCTCCATGCCCGTCAACACCTTGGCCTCGGCATTGGGAGGCTTATAGCCGGGACGGGGTGTCGCTTTGAGCACATAAACGTCTTGCGAACCCAGTCTTTGTTCTCCCACCAGCTTGAAGTCGAGGGCCTTTGTCAATTGTTCCATCATGAGGTCATCGCCCTCGCGCCCCTTTTCATACTTTGCGATCCGCTGTCTCCTTCCTTGCGGAGATTCCTTCTGGCGTTCAACGACGGTCGTCGCCAGCTTTTGTTGTTCGCCTGCCTGCTGTTCTGATGACAGCGGCTTGCCGTTGACGGCTACGAGTCGCTCATAAGGAGAGCCCAAGATCATGAGTTCCTCGTATGTCCTGGTTCCTCCACCTTGTTGCCGGTCACGCTCGATATAATCATAATCAGGAGCGGCCTTCCAATCCGCCGCGTTGGCCCCGACTGAACGTTGGATGATGGTCTCGACGTCATGTTGGGCAAAGGAAGCGGCGGCCAGCACCGCAACAAGAACGACCTGCTTCATCATGCTCTTCATCTGTTCCCCAATTCACTGCATCGCGCTCTTGGCGTGTCTAAGCGCTAATTGAACATTGACCAAGATTGGCGTTGTGATTAACTTCGCCATCAAACTCAATCTCAGCGGACCTGCGATTGTGTGTACCGAACCAGCGTCGGGCCTGAAGCGTCCGCCCAGTGCATCGTTCCAGGCACTTCTGATAAACGAAATCGGTTCTCCGGTTCTGCAGCCAGCGCTCTCGTTTTGCCTCGGGCAGGATTCCAAGCGGTCATCGATTCACCAGCCAGTTCTGGCCTTTCTCGAAACAATAGGCGGCTTTCATGACAGTACTACGTTGCCGTTCCCAGATGATACTTCGTTAACCAGAAAAATGACGAAATCAATGACCGATATCGGATCATAAGAGAAACATGAAAACCCTCAAACCATGCTTATCCGCGCTCATGATTACTTCGTAGCTCGACCCAAGGAGCCATTGTCAGAGATACACGGATATCTATCTGCAAGCCAATCCGTCGCGGGCTATTTCGGTTGATGTAAAGTGCTCGAATAACGCTGACAACCACACCTCAGTAGTAAGCGTTAGAGGAAACACACGGTTGACAGCAAACGTCAGAGGAAGCACAGGGTTGATGGGTCGAGTCCGCAGCCAGCGCCAAAAACGCGCTGGTCTAAAGGGGGACCGGCTTTCCATAAGGCTACTGGCCCAGCCTCGGCCGACGCGGATTATTGTGACGCCAAGAAAGCCGCGACAGCGCGGATTTGCTCTGTGTCGAGTCGCTTCGCGATGGAAGTCATTTCGGAGGCGGGTGCGCGATCCCCGGCGCGAAAGCGCAGTAGCTGGTTGGCCAGGTAACTGCTGTTCTGGCCTGCAAGACGAGGAGCTGTACCTCCGACACCATTGGTCCCGTGACAGCTATCGCATTTATGCGCTTTGAAGATCGCTCCCCCGTTTAACTTCGACGGTACGGCGGTTGCATCTGGTTCCGCTTTGGCCGGCGCAGGTGAGGGCGACCCGGAAGGTGCCGCTGCGGGGGCAGGCGAAGTTCCTCCGAGGCTGACCAAGTAGGAAACCAGAGCTGTCATGTCGGCAGCACTCAACGTCAAGGGGACCATGCCGGCAGCCTTCGTGTTGGCCCTCGGTGAATTCAGAAGTGCTGTCAATTGAGCAGGCGGATATTGAGTGGTGATATGAGTCAGCGATGGGCCTATGGCGCCGCCTCCGCTCTCTCCATGGCATCCACTGCAACCGTGAGAATCGAAAATGCCCTTCCCCTCGGCCACGGTTGGATCAGGCGAAGTTGACGTAACACTGGATTCTCCGTAGTGCTGGACTGAGGATTTTTCGGGATCTGCGCAGACTCGTGAGCAGCCCCGAGTACGTCAACGACGAGGAGCGCGGCGGATGCCTCATCCCGATGATGATGCTCTGCCACGAGCACAATGAAGACCCGGAGATGCGCCCATCCCAGAGAAGCGCGAAGAAGTCATCGTGCACATGGCGGGTGGGCTTTTGACCTGCGGTTTTCCCGCACTGATTGCGACCGAGCACTGGGCCGCGGCGATCTTTCGCCTTAGCCGCGAATGGCAACGTCTGCGTCTTTCTTCCAGGGCCTTCTACCAGCCTGCAAGCCGCCGCCGCCGGTGGAAACGCACAGCATAGATTCCCAGATTGACGACACAGACGGCGACACCGAAGCCGGTGACTAAACCAGACGGGACATTCGGATACACCAGGGCATCGAGATAGTGCAGCAGGAATCCACCCTGGTATGGGGCAACGCCCGCCCCAGCCTCCAGCCAGTTTTCGGCCCACGTCAGCGGGCAGTTCCAGGGCAGGATTTCGATCAGCATGCCCCAGATCAGGGAGCCAACGTGTAACCAGCGCAAGACCGGACGACGGCGCGTAACCGTGGCGCCGAACACGACCCATAGGATGAACAGCAAGTGTAGCGCCAGGATCGCGGCTGCCAATGCGGAATACACGTCATCATTCCTATGGCGCCTTCTTTTGCTGTGCTCTCGTCTTAGCCCAGCGAGCGCTCTGCCGCGGCAATCCTAGTTGTGTGCGGCTCGGCTCATCGTACGCATTCTCGTCAATGCTGCCGCCCGTCTGGTTTCGCCCTCGTCTGGACAGTTCCCGTGGAATGCCGTCCAGCCAGCTTCCCAGGTAGTCTAGCTCACCCACTGCGAACCGCGTAACGCCGGATACTTGAGCCGGGATCAACGGACTTACGATTCCAGGGTGGGCCAAATGAAATGACCACAGGTGGGCGAAATCAAATCAAGTTGTCAAACGCACTACTACTTCACCATGGCATGGTGCTCGCCGTATTCTTGATTCTATTGGCCTTCCTCTTGCTCTGATGTGCTGAGTTTGTTGAAGCTGTCGATGACGGAATTAGCCTTCGAGCCGGTGCCGGAGTGGGTCCGGATGCCTTGCAGGAGACCGATTTTCAGCGGATTTGGCTGCCAGGAGGGGGTCAAGGTCGGCTGGGGCGTTTCAGAGGCGCGGGAAGCCTTTGTGGCCAGCCTAGTGACCGTGTAGACGAAAAGGCTCAACATCATCTCACGAGCGGTACGGGTTTGAGAGCGCCGTTTATCGTTTCTTAGAGACCTGCTTTGGTGGCACATTCGTTGTCCAGAGGGCAGGAGAAGCGTATGATGCGGGACTGAGGTCTAAAGCGGAAATTCCGGCTCAGGAGGTCGTTATGAAACTTTCAGTCGTAGCGGGTTTAATGCTCTGTAGCGTGCTTTTGTTTGCTCAGGGCGTTAAGACCGAAGAAGCTCCCAAAGTTCACAGCATGACCGGCTGTTTGAAGGCAGGACCCACAACCGGTTCTTACATGCTCACCGATCTGGCAAAGGGACCGAAGACGGTGGGAATTGTGTCGTCGACTGCGAATCTAGCCCCACACGTCGGCCATAAGGTGGAAATCACCGGTACGGCAGTTCCCGAGGAAGAAGCGATGAAGGAAAACAAGGACGTGCCGAAGGCCCCTCACTATATGAAGGTGACCGCGATGAAACATATCTCGGCCACCTGCCCTTAGAAGCAACCTGCAATTTTTCGAGACCCGTTCTGTTTCTGGAGACGTGACGTGTACCAGCGCAGCAAGCCGGTGCGCTGCTCAATGTCGCCCTGACTGAGGTTCTTAGCTTCACGGATTTCACAGAGTCTCTGCCCTACGAGCATGGAATGTTGCTGCATCCGGTCCTTTGACAGTCTACAACTGCAATCACATCGTAGCCCTTCATCTCCAGGATTTGTTCAGTCCATTGTGAACGCTAGGGACTGCGCCTAGAAGGCCATGGCGACGCATGAACTTTCGTGCTCCACCCGGTCCCCCAAAACTCAGATTGAGCAGTCAGCATCTCACGATATAATGTTCCCACCTCAATGATCTCTGGCCGCGTCACGTGCGAACTGGCTGTGGTGGCAGTTCTCTGCGTTCTGATGATTTTTCTCTTTCCGTCCGTGCAGGGTTCGTATTCCATGGTACATGGACCGGTTACCGCACTTCTGGCGGCGCGAGCGGCGGTCCGCTTGCGCATCGCCATCGCGCAGGGCGCGTTGACATCTCTGGGAAATCGTCTGATTTCACCACAAGTGGTTCTGTCTTGGATATCAGTGCCGAACGCGGAATTTCAGTTGCTCAGCTTGCCACGTTACAACTCCATCCTCCGTTGCTGATTTTTCTCACGCTGTCGTTCTAGAACCGTCAATCTCCGCCACAGTTACCGGACGGATATGGTTCTGCTTGGCTATTTCTTCTTCTTCCTATGCTCGACGGAGGTTGTCAAGCAAGTCTTTGCTTCAAGCGAACTCAACATTTCTTCTAGTGAGACGGAAGAAAGGATAAGGACTAAATAATATGACGCAGAAAAGAAGAAAGACATTTGCATTACTAGCCTCTCTTGCGGTCGTGTTGTCACTGGCAGGATGCCACAAGAAGGCAGCAAAAGTGACGCCGCCACCTCCGCCCGCAGCCGCACCGGTCGCGCCGACAGCCACTCTCGCCGCGAACCCCAATGTGATTCAGCAGGGCCAGTCAACCGTGCTAACGTGGCAAACCAGCAATGCCAACGAAATTGCCATCGCTGGACTCGGTACGCAGTCGCCGTCCGGTTCCCGGTCGATCACGCCGAGTGAATCCACTACCTACACCCTGGTCGCAAAGGGGCCGGGAGGAACGAAGGACGTCTCTGCCCGCGTCACGGTAAACGCGCCCATCGCCAAGGCAACACCTTCACCCACGGACGAGGAATTGTTCAGCAAGAACGTCAAAGACGTTTTTTTCAATTACGACAAATCCGCCATCCGCCCCGACCAAACGTCAACGGTCGAAAATGACGCAGCCTTCCTCTCGCAGCATGCGAGCGTTAAGGTTCTCATCGAAGGACACTGTGACGACCGCGGATCCGAGGAATACAACATTGCCCTCGGAGCCAGTCGCGCGGAATCGGTGAAGCAATCGCTCTTGCAGCATGGGATCTCCACAGAGCGCATCAAGACCATCAGCTACGGCAAGGAAAAGCCGTTCTGCACCCAGGACAACGAACAATGCTGGCAGCAGAATAGGGTCGACCACTTTGTGTTCGAACACTGAGGGGTCCGAGGAGGCGGCCTGATTGTCGGCCGCCTCTCCTCCCCCGCAACTCGCGTGGCATCGGTTGAGATTTCTATGTACCGCCTGAGCCTGAAGTCAGATCGCCGCAACTCGGCGGCAACAGCGGGAGGTGGACTTGCTGCTTTTGAGATTGGCCGCTACGTGCTCGCTCAGCGCTACCTTCAGGCTTCTGTGTCTGCCAATTCCAGCGACGCGCAGAGCGCCGTCCGTCTCAAAGCCATGGAATTCGTACTGCAGATGGATCCGTTTCGGCGACAGAGCTCGGTCGCCCAGCGCAAAGGAAAAGTTATATTGAAAAGGAACCTATCTTTTATGGGGCTCTTGGCGTTCATTCTTCTGGTATCGGGCTATGCCCAACACCTCCAAGATGGACCTAATCAGGAGGGGATCAGACCGAATGTACCGCCTCTACTCCAGAACAAGGCCGCTTATGATAAGAGGGGAACTATTGACACAGATGGGGAGGTCCATGTGGGCCACCAGATGCTCCCCGTGATGGTCGTTACTACCCCACAGTGCCCGTTCGTCGATATCCCGAACCACCCCGGAGAAATCAAAACGAGCGACAAATTCAACTGCGACCCCCTTGCTTTCGTTCAACGCGCAGTGAAGGTGGAAGGCAGACGATTGGACCGCCGTCCAAAGACGGTCACGTTTCCGTACCGCCTGACCTTCTGGCATAAGCATCCAGTGTTTTGCGTTCCGTTTGATGACCAGAACCAGAAGTTGAAGCCAGGAACGGGAGAGGCGTGTTACTTCAGAGACATTGAAAGATTGCATGTCGAGATCCCTTAGCCACCACCCATCGCGCAAGCTGTCTCCGATAAGCGGACGCGCTCGCCTTCTTTCTAAAATGGACAGAGGGAGCTAGTTATGAAAGTCAACACCAAAGCTCTGGCACTGGCGTCGGCAATCCTGTGGGGATTGGTGATGCTGCTGATGAGTCTAGCCAACTTGACTTGGGGAAGCTACACTCAATTCCTCCAGATAATGTCGTCGGTGTACCCGGGCTACCATGCGACTCGGAGCATCGCAGAATCGGTGGCGCTGTCTTTGCTGGGCTCTACAATCAGTTTGCCGAGCTCGGCGTCTGAACAACAAAGGCGGATTCGAGAAGAACGACGTAGAGCGGATCCCGAATGGAAGGCGTGGGATATGCCACGATTCAGGACGTGCTCGCCAGCGTGCAGTTCCCAATATACTTTCTGGTTCTCCTGTTTGTAGCGAAGCTGCTCGCCACCTCTCTNNAGTGCACCCGCGTTTGCCGTCGCGGGAATAGCTGGAGTAGTAGGTGGGGCGACGGGAGCAGCCATGGCTGCGATCGTGATGATTTTCGAAATGACGCGCGACTACACGGTCACCCGCAGAAGATCTGGCGTTTCATTGCGAGGCGTCATGCAATCGATGAGCGTTACCGATCCGCTTTCCGTCTCAAATTCGGTCTCGAGAATAAGCGTTCCCTCGCGATAGCGGCGGCGAATGCTCCGGATCTGCCGCCGAACTTGACCGCCAGGGAGTGAAAGTGATTGCCGTTCCGAAAACCATGGATAACGATGTTCGCAACACCGAGTATTGCATCGGTTCCGAGGGTGAGATGGACCAACGCCCGTTGTCAGCAGTTCCGAGCAGCGCCGCGAAACAGGCGGGAAAAACCACGCTCCGGGTTTTTCGATCGTGTCCGAGGAATCCGAGAATTTTTTTTCTCCTGAAAAGACGCTTACAGATACGTTTTTATTCTTGATTTCGGGATTCAATTCAACGAAGAAGCCATAAATAGAATTTGCGAGAATCTTGAGCCAGTAATAGAGCGCTTCGGCCGATTTGTGCAGCTTGCGCTGTTCGATTACCTTGCGAAAAATATCGTCCTCGTACGGATCAATGTCAACCATGCCGCGAAGGTTTACACTTCGCATTTCAGCTTGCTTGCCGTGCGGCACCATTCGGACGGCACGGATGACGCGCGGCGCTCTGCCGGTTCGGATTACGGGTGCGATCAGGTCGGGCCAGGAAACCATATTGGCGTGTCAGAGGTGAGATGGTTGTTCCCGATATTCTGGGTGACATCGTTGTACACGGTACGCACGGGCAGGATGTCGTCATCCGGTTTCACGAGGGCAAAGAAACGGTAGCGTTCCCAGACCGCAAGCTTAAAGCAACCTTTAAGAGTGATGCGTTTCAGAAGTCTCCGTACATTTTCGGTATCGTCGTCAAAGCTCACACTTTTGGCTGTCAGAACATCGAACAGACCAACATCAAGTCGGCCCTGAAACCGCTTCTCTAAGCGTCGGCGGATTTTGCAACATCAAGGCCCCCTCCTTGGTTCACAAGGTATACTGGCTGACCATCGTCCGCCGAGGCGAAATAGGGGGCGAAAGGTCGCGAAAAACGAGGGCGAGGACTTCACCCTTTTGGAACGCTGGGCTGGGAGTTCCCCTCAGATTGCCATTTGGAGACTTCTTGGTGTCGCGGTGATCACGGAACCAGTACGATTTTTCCCGCGAGTCCGCCTCTCTCAAAGACGCGATGCGCCTCCTGAATTTCCTGCAACTTCATCGTGCGAGCAATCGGAATGGAGAATTCATGGCGAGCAGCATCGTCAGCCAATTGATGCAGCCGTGAGGCGTCCGGCTGCGCCATGAACGCTTCGACGTGGATGTCGTATTTGTCGGTTCCCTCTGGTTGTCCGAGCACTGAACCAAGCACGCCGCCCTTGCGGATCGTTTTCAACAGCCGTTGGATGGTTGCGCCGCCAATCGTATCGGCGAGGGCGTCGAGATCGTGCAGTTGTCCAATCTCTTCTTCGCTGTCGATGGCAACAACTCCGTCAACCTCTAACTTCGACGCTTCTTCTTTCTCCTTTGCCCGCACACCAGCCAACACACGCGCTCCGTGCTTCCGAGCCACATGCGCCGCCGTTCGTCCTACGCCTCCCAATGCTCCGGTGACGAGCACAGGGTGACCCGCTTTGGGTTTCACCGCCCGTTCGATCAATTGAGCACCGGTGGTGGTGACCAGAGGAAGTGCGCCTGCCTGTTCGAAATTTAAAGCATCAGGGATCGGAGCGAGCACGTCGGCTTTGGCGACTGTGTATTCTACGTAGGTGCCATTCGCCAGTGCCATGACACGCATTCCTTTCGGAAAACCCTGAACGTTGCGGCCCGTTTCCGCAACTTCACCGGAAAGGTCTCTCCCTAAGATCGCTGGAAATTCGATAGAAAAGCGAGATTTCGCTGCTCCGCTGCGTATTTTGACGTCAATGGGATTGATGCTCGTGGCGCACATTCTTACGAGGACTTCGTCATCCCCGTAGTGCGGCATCGCGGTTTCTTCGTACCGCAATTGTGCCGGATCGCCGTATGCGTACAGCAGAACAGCCTTCATAGGAACTCTCCCCACTTTGCCGATTCAGATGCGAGATTATAGCTCGCAGAGGCGCTTTATTTGAGTGCCGTGCTACGGGAACATCGTGACTTATGCGAGTAAATGGGGAGGGCAAGACGCCGACATCCGCATCGTGAAGCCAGCCAAGGCAGAGTACGCCGATCTTCAATAGCGGCTCGCGCTATCATGTGCTGATTGCGACTACGATAGGGAGGTCAGCATGTTTCGAGAACGGACGTTGAGGATCGTGTTGGTGGTGGTGGGATTGTTGTTTGCGGCGGGAGTAATCCCGCTCACAATGTTTTTCTCGCGAGAGCCTGCGGTGCCAATGATAATGAGCATCTATGTCACACTCGGAATTTTCTTCCTGCTGGCGGTGCGTGACCCAGCGGCGAACCGCAGCCTGATCGCCTTCGGCGGATGGGCAAATCTTGCGCATGCTGGAGTAATGGCAGCGCAGGAATACCGGAATGTGATCGAGCGCCGAGAACTTGCGGGAGTGGTTGTGTTCGCAATCGTCGGTGTAGTGCTGGTCGCGCTGGCTCCCGCGAAGCAATCAGTCGAGAAAGCCTCTGCTGTGATCGCGTAGGGTTGGGAGCAGGAGAACCGAAGGGCTAGCGACCAATGAGCGCCGGAGCCATTTTAGCCATCATAATCATCGCCATCGCCGCCACGGGCGTGCTCATGATGCGGTTCCGTAAGCGATGGCTGGCGAAGATCAACATTGCCTTCACTAACCGGATCACCGGGTTGTTCGCTGGCTGGTCTCCGGGTTTCGGCATTCTCACTCACGTGGGTCGAAAATCGGGCAAAGTCTACCGGACTCCGGTGAACGTTTTTCGAGCATCGAACGGCTTCATTATTGCGCTCACCTACAGCAGCCAATCGGAATGGGTGAAGAACGTGCTCGCGGCAGGCGGCTGCGAACTTAAGACTCGCGGGAAGAAATACCAGCTTTCCGCACCGAAGGTCGTGCGTGATCCTACGCGAAAGCGGTTCCCGTTTCCGGTGCGGCTGGCGCTGAGGACTGTGAGTGCGAATGAGTATATGGAGCTATCGAAATCACCAGCAACCTACGACAGACACGAGGGCGAGTGGTCGAATGAAAATCATCTTGAGCAGGAAAGGAATCGACAGTGGTGCCCTGTCGGGCAAAATGGCAAGCCCGATTCTGCCGTGCGGATGCCTCTGCTCCATCCCTATACCCTACAGATGCGGCATTTCATACTCGGACGTCCACTTTGAAACTCGTTCATTTCAGCAGATCATCAGAGAACTGAACCCGCGCTGGTCAAATCGACTCGCACATCTTGATCCAGACCTCCGGCGCGATGCGGTGACTTCTCGTCCATCGGGCTGGAGACCCGCATTCGGTCAATCCGCCGCTGCCGTAGGACACCTTATCAATCAAGGTGTGGGAGTCGGCGATCTCTTTGTTTTCTTCGGATGGTTCCGAAGGACAATTGAACAAAACGGAAAACTGACGTTTGATCCGCAGGATGTGCATGGACGCCACATAGTGTTCGGATGGTTGGAAGTCGGGCACGTGATTGATTCGCTACCGTTGCCGAAGGGTCTCCATTCACTGAGTGATCACCCGCATGTTCAGTTCTTCGATGAACACCGCCCAAACAGGATTTACGTGTCCTCCTTATCGGGTCTGAAGGCTGGCACCTTCCAAACGGAACGGGAAGGAATCGTGCTCACGAGGAGTGGTGGAAAGCGCTCACAGTGGCTATTGCCTGATACATTCGAATCGCTGTTCTTGAAACGTGACCTCTCGTACCACGGCAACGAAGCGCGATGGGATCGCAAAGGGGACAAGTTCGCGCTTCAGTCCGTAAGTCGCGGACAAGAATTTGTGCTGGATGGCAAGCGCCATCCGAAGATACGCAACTACATTGTTAGTCGAATTAGGTCTGCATCGGCGGCGGTGCCCTGCCGCTCTGCTCGTCATTGAATAGAATCCGCCAGTAATGGCAGCACCTCTCCAGCCTTTCCCAAATGACACTCGGTGAACGCTGATGCGTTCGCAGGCTCCTCTGCTCCGACGTAGATCGTCCGCGCACGACCGCCTACATGGGCGACAAAGCTAGCGGCTGGCTCGACCACACCCGACGTGCCCGCCGCAATGAAAACCGTGCATTCGTCCAGAGCGCGGAAGATGCGATCCAACTCGAACGGCACTTCGCCAAACCAACAGATGTGCGGGCGAATCCGACCACCGCAGTCGCACCGGGGAAGCTCGGCTGGAGGATCGTAGGTGTTCGTGTCGCGGAACGGCGCTCTGCTGCATGTGTCACAGCGGCTTTTGAACAGTTCGCCGTGCATGTGGACGACGCGAATCGACCCTGCCTGATCGTGCAGGTCGTCTACGTTCTGGGTGCATAGGAAGAGGCGTTCTCCCAACTTCTGTTCGAGGCTGGCGAGCGCGAGGTGCGCCGGGTTGGGCGTTGCCGACGCCGCGACACGCCGACGCATCGAGTAGAACTCCCAGACCAGCCGGGGATCGTGACGCCATGCGTCGGGCGAGGCGACCTCCTCGATCCGGTAGTTCCGCCAGAGACCATTGACGCCACGGAACGTCGGTATCCCGCTCTCGGCACTTACGCCTGCCCCGGTGAGGACGAAGACTCTATCAGTGGCAGAAATGGCGACCACGGATCAAGTGTACCTTCGTCCTGTTCGGATTCTTTGTTACGTGGGTAGCATGGCGTTTCCGCATGGTCGGCAAGCGTGCCACAGGGGAGACGCGCTACCTGTTCAATATGTAGCGATCTATAATCAGGCTCATGAAAGTGCACATCGGTGTTATTGCTTCAGCAGTGCTCCTCCTGCTCGGTTCTCTGGTTCCGCTCTTTGCACAAGCGCCCGCCCAACAGCAGCAACCTGAGTTCGTCAAACAAGGTCAGCAGTTGATGCGGGATGGAAAGCCGGAAGAGGCGTTGGCGCTCTATCGCCAGACCCTCCAAACCTCGCCGACTTCGGTTCCTGCCAACATCGCGGCTGGGAGCGTACTCGACCTGATGGGGAAGGGCGAGGAAGCCCGGAAGTATTTCACGAAAGCAATCGACGTTGCGGACACGCCCGAGGGCAAGGCATCCGCCAAGAGAGCGATGGCGATGTCATACGCTTTCGAGGGGAACTGCAAGAAAACCATCGAGTACGAACAACAGGTTTTCGATTTCCATGGCAGCGCGAAAAACTTCTTCCAGCAGGGAGAGATTGCGAACGAGGCGGCTCGCGTTTGTATCGATTCCGGCGATTTGGACACTGCGTACAAGTGGTACCAGATTGGGCATGACACGGGATTGAAGGAACCAGACATCAAGCCTGCTCGGCAAGACCTATGGAACTTCCGGTGGGAGCACGCGCAGGCTCGCATCGCCGCCCGGCGCGGCGACCAAGCGGAAGCGCAAAAGCACGTTGCTGCGGCAAAGGCAATTCTGGACAAGGGCACCAATCCCGAGCAAGCGCCGTTTTTCCCTTATTTGAAAGGCTACGTCGCGTTCTACACGGGAGATTACAAAGGGGCTCTTGAGGAATTAAAACTGGCGAACCAGAACGATCCGTTTATCCAGTGCCTGATGGGTCAGACTTACGAAAAACTGGGCGAGAAGGAAAAAGCCGTGGAGTACTACCGCAAGGCTTCGACAGCAGTTTCACACAATCCTCCCGCCGCGTATGCCGTTCCCTTCGCCAAGAAGAAGCTGTCTTAATTGCTCAGGTCGTGGCAATCCACTTAGGCCGTGAGGGTATGTGCAACAAGGATTGAGAAGCGACCGAGCTTGAGGTCTTCCGCTTCGTAGACCACACCTATATACGAGCGGCACGTACGAAATGAACTCGTGGTCTTGCCTGCTCCGTTTGGACGCAAGAGGCCAACGATTTGCTTCGGCTGAACATCGAATGAGACGCCGTCTACGGCGACGGTGTCGCCGTAGACCTTTCGGAGCTGTGTTACCGAAAGCACCTTCTCCTTCGAGGGCGCACCGGTGAACCGCGACTCTCTCACTTCGCTGCCTGAGCTGCCGGGAAATCGGCGCCGAGCGACGTTTTTCCCCAAGCATTGAAGTCCTGGCGCAGGAGTTCGAGCTTGCTGCGCGCCGTCTCCAAAGCCATGCGCCCCAGTACCAGCCGCAGCGGCGGGTTGCTCGATTGCACCACTTCGATCATTGCCTTCGCGGCGCGAACCGGATCCCCTGGTTGCTTGCCGCTGCCACTCGAAATTGCTTGCCGGCGCGTACCTGCGGTTTTGGCGTAATCTTCGATTCCGTTGCGCGTCTGCTTCAGGGAGCGCCCAGCCCAATCCGTGCGGAACGGCCCCGGCTCCACGATCACCACCTTGATCCCGAGCGGCTCAACCTCCTTCGCCAGTGCTTCCGAGAGACCCTCGACGGCAAACTTGGTCGCGTTATAGTAGCCCGAACTCGGGAACCCGACGAATCCGCCAATAGAAGAAATATTAACGATGTGCCCGCTCCGGCGCTGCCGCATGCCCGGCAGGACAGCCCGGGTCACGTCGACGAGACCGAAGAAGTTAGTCTCGAACATGGCACGGACTTCATCGTCCTCGCCCTCCTCGACCGCGGCCATGTAACCGAAGCCAGCATTGTTCACCAGGACATCAATTTTGCCGAAAGTCGCTTCGGCCTTCTTCACGGCCTTGGCGACCTGCGCCGAATCCGTGACGTCTAGCTTGAGAGCAAGCCCACGACCATCTGTT
Source organism: Acidobacteriaceae bacterium (assembly GCA_003132405.1). Lineage (GTDB taxonomy): Bacteria > Acidobacteriota > Terriglobia > Terriglobales > Acidobacteriaceae > Acidiflorens. Next base: position 33,064 of record PKXQ01000045.1, read on the forward strand.
CCGGCCGTTAGATCCTGAATCTTCTGCGGGTCGCGCGCCGTCACAACGGCGCACCAGCCACGTTCGAGCACGAGTTTCGCCAACTCCCGGCCGAATCCGGTCGAGCAACCAGTGATCAACCAAACAGGAACATCTTGCCGCAGCATGAATCGTTCTCCTGCGGACAAGGCAGTCTAAGCTGCTTGTCCTTATGTAAATGGATTATCACATATCCTATGCAGGCGCGGTCAGTGTAACGAGATTGGCCACATCTCGCGCAACAGCCCCTCCGTACAGCCGCCGATCCTGTCGTCGGAAACGAATCCTGTACCGACGGAGGAATCCCTCGACGAGCCTTTCTGGCAGCGTATTTGATCCGCGCACCCGGCTCATCAGCCAGCTGCGTTTTTGCCTTGAGAGTCTGTCCGCCATACTTACGTTCGACTCCCTCCTGCGCAATCGTCTGGTTGCGCATCCTCAAGGCATCAACAATAAGCGCGAATATCCGACTGGAACTTGAAGAGGTCTTTTAAGTGTGAATCTTTCGTGTTTATCCGCAGGGGATAAGGGCGGCTTTTTACAACTCCCCGGTAATGAATTGAGCATTGCCATTGCCGAAACTCCAGTCTGGCGCGGAGTTCGTGACCATAGAAACAATAACGTCGCTTGGATCGATATCGCAGCTTTTCTTTAGCTCGCGACAAAGATCTCTGTAGAACTTCTGCTTCAATTCTTGGCTGCGCGGCATACTAACAACGGTCACAACCACAACCTTTTTTGTGCGCTCAATGCCCAAGCCAGTGTCTTCGAGGATGAGGTTGGATTCCGGGTGCTCGTGATAAATCTGATAGCGGTCCCTTGTGGAGGCCTATGAGTCGTGCCTCCACAATCCGCTGCTTGCCCGCCGGCGCAATCTGGTCGGGGAAATTCACCGAAGGCACTGCCAGAGCCACGTGGATGCGCTGCGCCCCCTCGACGACATGAGCGTTTGTGATGATGTAGCCATCAGGGTCCACGATCACTCCCGAGCCGATCGCATGCTCGCGGGTTATGAGCGCCGTTTGACCATGATTGTTCTCTTCCAGCGGCCCATAGCCGGTAACCAGAATTTGAACCACCGCAGGCGAAATCCTGGCGGTAAGCTGCTCGATCGCGGAATTAAGTTGCTGCAGCACCGGTGGCGGTTCTGCAGGCCGGGTTCCCATCAACTTTGCTTTGTCAATGTCAGGCTTCGCCGTCTCGCCATCAGCGACGGTCGGGATTTGCGGCGCTATTTGTTGGCCGAAACCTGGCGCTGCAAACCACAGGATGCAAAAGCACGCAGCAAGACCAAAGAGCGAGAAGTGGAAGTTCCTTTTCGAACCGCAAGCTGGGCAGAGCATAGCGACACACTCCTTGGGCACACCTCTATCGTGTTACGACCGAGATCATGATTACGCTGGAACGGAATAAAAGCGAGCTTCTATGAAGAGGAAATTCGCAGCATTCAAAACAAAGGCGAAAGATCTCAGGCCATCTGTCACGCTCACTCCCGCGCCCGTGTAGAGAGCGTTTCTGAGGAGCCTCTAAATCTCCAACCTCTCAGCGGCCTGTCTTTACCACTGAAACGTACGATTGTGGATTCTCCGCTACAGTCGGGCGGCATTGCTGGGACCCCCCGAAGACAAACAGCCATGAGACCCGAATCGTAGATCGGGCCATGCCCCACAGATTGTGAGTAAGATCATCCTTACTTGGCGGAGACTTCGTGCACGGGGCATTCCTTGTCGATG
>PKXQ01000120.1 GCA_003132405.1 Acidobacteriaceae bacterium
AATCATTCTGAACGAGAACAGGTGCCCTCGGAAAGAGCAAGCGATGAACATCTCATATTACTTGCCATGGGTCATGGAAATAACGTGCGCGTCGACCTTCGAAATCTGGACAATGGCGACCCCGCCTTCACAACCTCCAGTGGTGGCGCCACCTTTTCCATCCGGGCAGGATAAGGTGCCAGAAACAGTCCACACGGCATCTCTCAGTATGGCAGTGAAGGGTTGCTCGGACTCGATTTGTTTCTTGCCGTAAACAGGCGAAAGCGCGGCCTCACCGATTCTAACGGCAGTGGTCGAGTCGGGCACATAACCGTCCTTCGGTCGATAGCTTTGAGCATGTGCCAATGCGACTATCCAAAGGGAAAAAGCGAGCACCGCGCAAATCCTCATACCGCGCCTCCATCTACGAACGCGTTCTTGATCCGCTCCCAAGTAACATCCAGCGTCTCCGGCAGCACCCGCGTCTCGCCCACCACGCTAAGAAAATTGGCGTCCGCAACCCAGCGCGGCAGAACGTGCATGTGGATATGTCCCGCCACGCCCGCTCCCGCGGCCTTCCCAATATTCATCCCCAGGTTGATTCCGTCGGGCACGTAAAGCTTCCGCAGCACCGCCTCCATCTTCTGCGTCAGCGCCATCATCTCGTGCGCCGCCTCGACAGGCAGCTTCAACAACTCGTCGAGATGCGCGAAGGGAACAACCATCACATGCCCATTCGTATAAGGATAGGTATTGAGAATCACAAAGCAATGCTCGCCGCGATGGACAATGTGCGCCTGCTTATCGCTCTGTTTCGGCAAGTCGCAAAATATGCAGCCCGAAATCAGGTCGGCGCCAGTAACATACGCGTAACGCCAGGGAGTCCAGAGATGGTCCATGCGTGGAGGTTAGCAGAAGCCGCCATCATCAAGCCAACGCGCGATTCTTGACGAATGCTACGTCAGAAGACGTACGCATCGACAGAAACGGAGACGATCGCCAAACAATAGTTGTTACTGGTAACCACCGGGTAACTTCGCCGACAGGCGCACAATGTAACGACTCCATGAATTTTTTCAATGAGGCCCAATTCCCGCGTTTCGCGTTTGACACTCTTCCAAAGCGGTTGCTATAGTCAAAGAGTCCCTATTGGACGCGGTTTCGAACCAGCTGGAATTGTCCTAGGGTCGTCCGCCAGGTCGGCCTCAACGCAACCTAATGACCACGCCAGCAGTCCGCTACACCACGTCCCGCATGAGTTGCGCACGAACGCGCGCGACACACAGCCTATGAGCTTGTTCGACGACAGCACCGCCCGCAATCTTGAATCCAGCGTTGAAACCATGACATCTACACATGATACCCACACCGGCGGCCCGGCCGTTTTAGACGCGCCCGAGCACGCACAACCATCACCTGCGGATCAAACATCCGCCATTGTCGAAGCTCCCGAAATGAATCCGCAACACGAAAATTCAGAGGCGCCCACTCCCGAAACGGCCATAGCCGCGAGCGACGATTTCGCCGCCGCCCTGCACAACTTCGAGACGGAAACCGAAGAAGCCGTTGGCGAAGACCACGTCATCAAAGGCCGCGTCGTCAAGCTGACCGCGACCCACGTCGTCGTCGATTACGGCGCCAAGTCCGAAGGCATGGTGCCGCTCACCGAAGTTCTCGATCACGAGGGCAAGCCCAAGTTCCAGCCCGGCGACGAGATCGACGTCATGCGCGAGAAGGGTGAAACCGAAGAGGGCTACGTCAAACTCTCGCACCTCAAAGCGCAGCGTCTCCGTTCGTGGGACGAAATCGAGCGCGCCTACAACGAAAAGAAGCCGATCAAAGGCATCGTCGTCGAGCGCATTAAGGGCGGCCTCACCATCGACATTCAAGGCGCCCGCGCCTTCCTGCCCGGCTCGCAAGTCGACCTTCGTCCCATCCGCAATCTCGATGGCATGAAGGGCCAGACGATGGAAGTCGCCATCATCAAGCTCAACAAGAAGCGCGGCAACATCGTCGTCTCGCGCAAGCAGCTTCTCGAAGAAGAGCAGAACGAAAAGCGCGGCAAAACTCTCGAGCACCTCGAAGAAGGAAGCGTCCTCACCGGCATCGTCAAGAATCTAACCGAATACGGCGCCTTCGTCGACATGGGCGGCATCGACGGCCTCCTGCACATCACCGACATGTCTTGGGGACGCCTCACGCACCCACGCGACCTCGTCAACGTCGGCGACCAGATTCAGGTCAAGGTCCTCAAGTACGACAAAGACAAGCAGCGCGTCTCGCTCGGCTTCAAGCAGCTCACGCCCGATCCGTGGCTCGACGCTGAGCATCGCTATCCCGTGGGCGCGCACGTTCACGGCCGCGTCATCAGCGTCACCGATTACGGAGCGTTCGTCGAACTCGAGCAGGGCATCGAAGGCCTCGTCCACGTCAGCGAAATGACTTGGTCGAAGCGCATGAAGCATCCGTCGAAGCTTGTCAACGTAGGCGACGAAGTCGATTGTGTCGTCCTCAGCGTCAATCCGACTGAACGCCGCATCTCGCTAGGCATGCGCCAGCTCGCCTCCAACCCGTGGGATACCCTGCACGACAAATATCCGGTCGGCGCGACCGTCGAGGGCCGTGTCCGCAATCTCACGGAGTTCGGCGCCTTCATCGAAATCGAAGATGGAATCGATGGCCTGGTCCACGTCAGCAATCTAAGCTGGACGACGCGCGTCAAGCATCCGTCCGAAGTTTTAAAGAAGGGTGACAAAGTAAAAGCCATCATCCTCGCCATCGAGCCCGACAAGCGCCGTCTCTCGCTCGGCGTGAAGCAGATGCAGCCCGATGTTTGGGATTCCTTCTTCGCGCAGCATCGCATCGGCGACATCGTGCATGGCAAGATTCTGCGCGTGGCAAACTTCGGCGCGTTTGTGGAAATTGCTCAAGGCATCGAAGGCCTCTGCCACAATTCCGAAGCCGTCGATGGCAACGGACAACCAATGCATCTCGAGCCGGGCAATGAGTACGAGTTCAAGATCATCAAGATGAATCAGGAAGAAAAGAAAGTTGGGCTGAGCATCCGTGCGGTCGGCGAAGAAGCGTCGCGCCAGGAAGTCGAATCTTACAAGCATCCGTCTTCCTCGTCCTCGTCCAACAGCACCACCATTGGCGACCTGATCTCGTGGAAGCGCGCCGGCGGAGACAGCAACTAACTCGCCAAAATAGCGTAGGGACGGCCGCCCTCGGCCGTCCACTCGAGGCCATTTGGATTTGTTAACCCGAGCGGAGCGAGGGATCTGCAGTCTGCGACCAACTGCAGATCTTTTGCCTTGCGAGGATCACAACAAAACCCGCCACTCTCTATCCCATCTTCCGCAAATTCTCGTAGCTGACCCGCAAACTCTCCATCGCCGGCAGATCCCCCGAATCGCGCTCGACAAACATGTGCTTCACGCCATGCTTCTCCGCCGCCGCAAGCACTTCGCGCCAATGAATCGTCCCCGCTCCCACCTCGGTAAAATGTCCCGCCGCGTCATTCAAATCGTGCGAAGCCGCAAATCCCGGCTTGCGGTCCTTGAGGTGAAGTAACTTGATGCGCTCTCCATACTCGCGAAACATCTGCACCGGATCCCCGCCAGCCTGCGTTATCCAGTAGCAGTCCATCTCCAGGCAGACAAGTTTTGCGTCCGAGTGTTTCATCAAAGTCTCAAATCCGGTCGTCTCTCCGAAGCGCCGAAACTCATAATTGTGATTGTGAAATCCCAATTGCATTCCCGCTTCATGAATCTTTTCGCCCCACGCATTGAATTGATCGGCGGCTCGCTTATAACCGTCCAGCGATGTTCGCATGCTGTCCGGCAACATCGGACAAATCACATACTCCACGCCCAGCGCCTTTGCGTACTCGATCTTCGAATCCAGTCCATCATAATTAAAGTGCCCGCTCGGAACTTTCAACCCGTGGTCGTTGATCATCCGCCGCAGTTCCGCCGCCGGATGACTATAAATATCCCAATAAGTCTCAACCTCTGTGTAGCCAATCTTGCGAATAGCTTCAAGCGTTGCCGGCAGGTCGCGTTCCGCCTCCTGCCGCACGGTATATAACTGCACTCCTGGGTCGTGAAAACCAGGGCTGCGTTGCCCCCGTGCGAGCGATCGCATCACGGCGAGGCCGCTGCCGGCGACAACTGATAATTGTAAGAAACTGCGACGATTTATCATGCGTGCAGAATAGCTGCGGCTCAGAGCTTTTTGCAAACCGCCGCGCTTATTTCGTGTCAGAAGTCTTGTCCGGAATCTTTTCCGCACTCTCGTCCGGCACGAGCGCGTAGCTGACGAAAGCCACCTCTTTGCTGTCGGGTGACCACGAAGGGACGTTGATGGTGCCCTGCCCTCCAAACAGCTTTGCTACAACGCTGATGACGACCTTAACGCTCATCAATTTTCCCGCAAGCGCTTTTTCCTCGATCAAGGGCATCATGCGCAACATTACGTCTTTATTCTCCAGATGGCCCTTCACATCGGCGTCGTATGAAAGGAAGACGATCCACTTGCCGTCGGGCGAGATGTGTGGAAACCAATCATTCCATGCATCATTGACAATCTGTTCCTGCTCGCTGCCATCGGCGCGCATGCGCCAGATTTGCATATGCCCGGTGCGCTCGGAGTTGAAATAAATATATCTTCCGTCCGGGGAATACTCCGGCCCATCATCCAGCCCCTTGGCGGTAGTCAGCTGGGTCTCTTCGCCGCCATCAACCGGAATCGTGTAAATATCGAAATCGCCATTCCGTTCGCCCACAAACGCCAGCGTCTTACCATCGGGCGACCAGCCATGCCAATACGACGGCGATTTCACGGTGATGCGGCGCGGCACTCCTCCCCCGGTCGGAACGATGTAGACGTTAGAGCGATCGTTCTCCTGCGACTGATCGCTGATAGCCAACAGAGTTTGATCGGGCGAAACGCCGTGATCGTTGTTGCACCGGATGGCAAATCCGGTATCGATCAGCGTAGGGTCACCTCCGGCGACGGGCAGCCGATAAAGGCGCCCGCCTCGGTTGAAGAGAAATGTCGTTCCGTCGCGCAACCAGTTCGGCGCTTCAGAACGTCCCGGCGCGACATACACGACACTTCTGTCAGTTGAATCGATAGCGACTCGTTCAAGAGTGCTGTAGAGCGTAGTTTTCGCCACCAGCGCCAAATTCTCCGCCAGGTGGACGTTCGCAAATGTGGCCTTCTCGACTACATCTTTATCGTGCGAGCAGACGCCAATTCCCACATAGTAAGTGCCCCGCAGCGGAATCCGTATCGACGCGCCGGAATAATGCAATGCTTGATCGCCGTCTCCAAGAAAGAGATAAACGAAATCACCCCGCTTCTCGATGCGCAATCGCCGGGGTCCCGAAACGTTCGACTGCACCTCGTGGGTCGCGGCGCCTTTCTCATCGCGATATTGCAGCGCCGTCAGGCTATTGCCGTGGAGCGCCACATCCGCGTAAACCGAATCCGCATCCAGATTCTGTCGCACGATCAGCACTGCCTTGCGATGTTCGTTTCCGCCATTACCGACGAACGAGACGTCCGCCGCCAGCGCGACATCGCCCGTAACTTGTTTCCATACAAAGTGGAAAGCGTCGGCCGTGGACCACATGTTCACACCGCTGCCGCTGACCGTGTAAGTTCCGTGGCTGGAGTCGAACACCAGCGCTCCAGGATGAAGAACGATGCCCACATCGGCGTGATTCTCAAACACGCCGCTCGTCGTGCTCGCCCGCAGTGCCGCATCGCAACTAGAGGCTAACCAACACGCAGTCAGCAACAGCAGAGCGAACACGTATATTTTCTGCATTTTCATGGAAGAACTTCGTAGTTTAATTTCACAAATCGTATTCAGAAAGGAATTGTACGACGTCCGGCCTATCCTCGCCGAATTGAGTCCCGATCGAACCCAGTCTCATCCAACCCAGCATGAATTTGGAACTGGATGGAAAACGCGCGCTCGTCACCGGATCAACCGCAGGCATCGGATACGCCATCGCAGAAGCTCTGGCTCGCGAGGGCGCAAGCGTCATCGTAAATGGACGGACGGAAGCGCGGGTCGAGCAAGCGACCAAATCGATTCTTGCCGTTCATCCCCGAGCGAAGGTCGAAGGACTCGCCGCCGATCTCGGCAGCGCTGACGGAGTCCGCGCCGCCATTGAGCGCCTCGCCGACGTCGATATTCTCGTCAACAACCTCTCGATTTTTGAGCCCAAGCCCTTCGATCAGATTCCGGACGAAGATTGGTTTCGCTTTTTTGAAGTCAACGTCATGAGCGGCGTCCGCTTGAGCCGCCAATATCTTCCTGGCATGAAGGCCCGCAACTGGGGACGCATCATCTTCATCTCCAGCGAATCCGCGGTGCAGATTCCCGCCGAAATGATCCACTACGGCATGACGAAAACTGCGGAGCTCGCGATCTCTCGCGGCCTGGCGGAAACGACCGCCGGCACCGGCGTTACCGTTAACTCCGTCCTCCCCGGCCCGACCGCTTCCGAAGGCGTGGAGAAATTTATCGAATCGTTGTCGGCCGCCTCCAAGCAAACCAAGGCGGAATCTGAGAAAGAATTCTTTCGCAGCATCCGCCCCAGCTCTTTGCTGCGCCGTTTCGCGCGCCCCGACGAAGTCGCGCCTCTCGTTGTGTTCCTCTGCAGTCCGCTAGCCTCGGCAACCAACGGCGCTGCCCTCAGAGCGGATGGCGGAGTTGTGCGTTCGATAGTCTGAGGCTATTACAAGTCGTGCGAAGCGTCAGTGCGGATTGACTCCTACCGATCGGCGACTGCCGTTGCTTCCTTGCCAGCCAGACCCGATCGTCCGGTGAGATTGAACGCAGTGTTGACCAGGCCTACGTGAGAAAATGCTTGCGGAAAATTGCCTAACAGTCGCTTCGCTGTTGGATCGTATTCTTCCGACAGGAGGCCCACATCATTGCGAATGTCCAACAGCCGTTCGAACATCCGCACTGCATCTTCATGGCGCCCCTGCAACTCGTAATTGTCCGCCAGCCAGAACGAGCAGGGAAGAAAAGTTCCTTCGCCACGAGGCAGGCCGTCGACAGCGGGATCTTGAGTGTACCGTCCGACAAAACCATTCTCCATGAGATGGGTTTCGATCGCTTTCACGGTGCCGATTACGCGCGCATCGTTCGCCGGTAGAAATCTAACGAGCGGCATCATGAGAATGGCAGCGTCCAGATGTCTGCTTCCGTAATACTGCACAAAAGAATTCATGTCCGCATCAAAGCCCTGGCGGCAAACCTGCTCATGGATGGCATCGCGAAGCTTCTTCCACTTCGCTAAATCTCCATCGAATCGGCCCAACTCTACCGACTTGATCACTCGGTCGACGGCGACCCACGCCATCATCTTCGAGTGAACGAAATGCCGCCGCGGGCCCCGCACCTCCCATATCCCCTCATCGGCCTGCTCCCATCCCGTCTCCAGAAAATCCATCATCGCCACCGCCATCTCACCACGCCGGTGCTGTGGCGGCCCCAGGCCGGCCTGCCGCCCCTGAAACAGTGCATTCGCAACCTCTCCAAAAATATCCAACTGATATTGTTTGTAGGCTGCATTTCCGGTTCGCACCGGGGCAGATTTTTCATATCCCTCCAGCCACGGCAGTTCCAGTTCCGTAAGCCGGCGCTCGCCCCGCAGCCCATAGACAATATTCATTTCGGCTGGACTGCCGGCGACCGCGCGCATCAGCCATTCCCGCCACTCGCGCGCTTCGTCCAGATATCCGGCACTGAGCAAGGCTTGCAGCGTAAAGGTCGCATCCCGCACCCAGCAAAAACGGTAGTCCCAGTTCCGCACGCCGCCTGGCTGTTCCGGCAGCGAAGTTGTGGGCGCGGCTACGATCCCACCCGTCGGCAGAAACGTCAGGCCCTTTAGCGTGATCAGCGAGCGCAACACCGCTTCTCGCCAGGGACCGGTATAAGAACAACGACTCGACCACTCCCGCCACCATTTCTCCGTCTTATCCAGCGCCGCGTCAATGTTAATCGGTTCGGGCGTGGGCCGATTCGAGGGATTCCAGGTTAGATTGAACAAGACTCTTTGTCCTTCGTCCACCGTGAACTCCGCCTGCGTCCTCATGTTTTCACTGCGGAGCGGCACATCCGTCCGCAGCACAATCATGTCCGGCCCAGCGATGGCAAGAATCCCGTCTTCAATCTTATGCACCCACGGCACCACCGATCCGTAATCGAAGCGAATGGTCAGCTCGAGGTTCATGCGAACCTGACCTCGCGTGCCTTCCACAATGCGAAGCAGTTCAGGCCGCTCCTCGTGAGTGACCATGCAATCGATAAGCTTTACCGATCCGCTTTCGGTCTCGAAGGTCGTCTCCAAAACCAGACTTCCGTCACGGTAGCCGCGGCGAATAGATCGGACCGGGTCCGCTGGTGAGATTGACCAACGCCCGTTGTCAGTCCTTCCGACTAGAGCAGCAAAGCAGGCGCCTGAATCAAAGTAAGGAAGGCAAAGCCAGTCAATCGAACCCTGCTTTGAAACCAGGGCAGCAGTGTAACAATCGCCGATCATTGCGTAATCTTCAATGGGTGTCGACAGAACTTCCCCTCCGGCAAATCAGAGTTGGATTGAATTGGCTTGGTTTTGGATGCCTGAGGACCGACAACGGAGCCGTTATTCTCTTCGGTGGTTTTACAACATCCAGAAGACTTGGCTGAAAAGACAGCTAAAGAGGGATCGGCCGAGCTATGCGGTGCCCTGTCCGCGAGCCAGTAAGGCTTTCACGTTCGACGGTTGCCTCTCCTGCTCATTTACGCGAAACATATCCTGCGGCCGCAGTTTCATCAGCCGCGCCATGAAGACTTCCGGCAGCTGCGCGATGCGCGTGTTGTAGGTATAGACGTCGTCGTTGAAAAACTCGCGGCGGTCAGCGATCCGCTCTTCCAGTTCGGAGATGCGGTTCTGCAGCGCCAGAAAATTCTGATTCGCTTTGAGCTGCGGATACCCCTCAGCCACCGCAAAAAACGACCGCAACGCGCCCGTCATCAACAAATCTGCCTGCGCCTTCTGCGGAATGCTCGCCGCATTTACTGAAGCCGCGCGAGCCTGCGTTACCGCCTCGAGCGTCTGCCGCTCGTGATCCATATAACCCTTGACGCAAGCCACCAGGTTCGGAACCTCGTCATGCCGCTGCTTGAGCAGAACGTCAATGTTGGCCCAGGCTCGCCTGATTTCATTCTGCAGTCGTACCAGTCCGTTATAGACGATGGCGGCATAAATCGCGGCGCCGGCGATCAGCAAAACGAGGGCAGCGTAGTCGAGCATGAGCGTTTTCGTGGACCGCGTTTCCCGCAGGTCGATTCGTGCAGGGAGCAGCCTAGAATTTAGCGGAAGGGTCGGCGACCGACAAGTTACCCCCGGACTGCGACAGGCGTGCGTTAGCGGAGGGGCTTACTTGCTCTCGGCCTTGGTGTTGATTTTCAAGCTGATGTAGACCTGCTGGCGATCGTCGAACTGGCTGACCGTCTTGGTGTGACTCTTATGATTGTTGTACTGCGCGTAAACCTCGTAGTCGATGCTGGGTTGGAGGGCGGGGAAGCGGTAGGTTCCATCCGCGCCGACGATGTAGGTTTTTACGGCGCGGGTGTGGGTGTTGGTCAGGTAAACGACTGAATCAGGCAAAGGACTGTCGCCGGTGTCGAGCACCTTGCCGGTGAGCAGGCGGGTCTTATCTTCTGGCTTCGAGTCGCGTCCAAACAACTGGGCGGGCGCGGCCAAAACCGGTTTTGAGACGATCAACGCCGATAACATTACCAGCGCCAAGAGCACCAGCAGCGAAACCGCAACTCTAACTTCAAAGATCGTCTGCTTGACGACCGCTTTCTTAATGATCGCTTTCTTCATGAGGGCCAGGATTCCAGGCCGCCGATTCTGACCGCTACGGCGGACCCTACCAGTCTAAATGAAGACCTATATCGGCACGCTCGTCGTTGTCGATATGCACGGTTACCTCGGCGCCCGGCTTCAGGGTTTTGCCCGAAGCGAGCTTGTAGCCTTTTAGATCGGCCCAAACAATATAGTCGGCGTTGCCGACGGGCACGCGCTGTGCGAATTCGCCGGTGTGGTTGGAATAGAGCTCCCAGCGGGCTTTCCCGGCCTTGTCGGTCGCCCGCCGTATCTTCACCTTGACCCCGTAGAGCGGATGGCCGTCCGGGTCCCAAACCGTCCCATAGATAAGAGCGTAGGGCTGCGGTTTCTCGGAGCCATTGGCGCGGGCGCCTCCAGAGGCCGACAGAGTGACCAGACACAGGCCTGCCAGAGCCAAGACGAAAGGCCGAACGAGATTAATCTGGACTTTGCGGAGATGCGCAGAATTCTTCAGGAATCCTCGTCCTCATCTTCTTCTTCGTCGGCTTCCTCGTCGTCTTCGTCTTCCTCGTCGTCTTCGTCTTCTTCGACCTCGTCTTCGCCGACCTTTTTCAGTTCAACGGGATTCACCGTAATTACCTCGAAGTCCGCGCCGCACTCCGGGCAGGAGACGACCGCGCCTTCATCGACCTCATCTTCATCGATGTCGAGATCCGTCTCACATTCAGGGCAGTACACCATGTTTTCCTCCACGTTCAGGGTCCCACTGTTATATTTAGTTTCTTCGAGAGGAAAAGGTCAAGTGGCTAACCGAGAAAAATCGAAAATTGCCGAGCCCGCGGCTGTCGGCGGTTGTTGCACAAATTTTGGGGCAGCTGTGCTGATTGCTTTGATGTTTGGCGTACATTTGGGCTCGGCGCAGGAAATGGACCCGCCGCGCCTGGCATCTGACAAGCATGTCGACGCCCATATTGCCGAGGCGATCCGGCAAGTTTCGGCGGAACACATACGGCAGACGATTGAGAAGCTGGTCAGCTTCCAGAACCGCTCCACGCTTTCCGCGCAGGATGAGGAATCGATCAAGGCGGGGAAGGGAATTGGCGCGGCGCGAGAGTGGATCAAGGCGGAGTTTGAGCGCTATTCGAAAGAATGTGGCGGATGCCTGGAGGTTAAAACCGACGCTTTTACCGAGCAGCCCGCCGATCGGATCCCGAAACCAACGCAGATCACGAATGTCTATGCCGTGCTGCGTGGCGGCGATCCGGCGCAGGCGAATCGCATAGTGCTAGTTACGGGCCATTACGACTCGCGCAACAGCGACAATGCTAACGGAACTGATCCTGCTCCGGGAGCGAATGACGATGGCAGCGGGACGGCGGTAAGCCTGGAATGCGCCCGGGTTTTGAGCCAGGCTTCCAAGAAGATGAAATTTCCGGCAACGGTTATTTTTCTCACGGTCGCCGGAGAAGAGCAGGGCCTGAACGGCAGCAAGCATTTCGCCCAGATGGCGAAGGAGCAGGGATGGAAGCTCGAAGCTGTTTTGAACAATGACATTGTCGGCGGCGATCTGACGGCGGGCCAGGATGCTGGCGTGGTGCGAGTGTTTTCCGAAGGGCTGCCAGCAGCGGCGAGTGAGGCTGAAGTCAAGCGCATTCGAATGCTGGGCGGAGAGAGCGATTCGGCTTCCCGCGAACTGGCGCGCTACGTCGTCGACGTCGGCCGCTCGTACGAGGCCGGCGTGAAGCCTATGCTGATCTTCCGACTGGATCGCTTTTTACGAGGAGGCGATCACTATTCTTTCAATCAGTCGGGCTTCGCGGCGGTGCGGTTTACCGAATTTCGCGAGAACTTTAATCATCAGCATCAGAACATTCGCACAGAGAATGGCATCGAATATGGAGACCTCGCCAAATTCGTAGACTTCGATTATGTGGAGCACGTTGCGCGGCTGAACGCGGCTACGCTGGCGTCGTTAGCGTCATCTCCTGCGCCACCGACTGGCGCGAAATTGCTAACGAAGAATCTCGAGAACGACACAACGTTGACGTGGGAGCCATCGGCGGGCGCGACCGCGTACGAGGTGGTTTGGCGCTCAACGAGCGCGGCCGATTGGGAGTACGCCCAATTGGTGAGCAGCAGTACACGTGCAACGCTGAAGGTTTCGAAGGATAATGAGATATTCGGTGTGCGTGCGGTCGACGCGGCGGGACATCGCAGTTTGCCAGTGGTGCCGGAGCCGGAGAGATAAAAGAGACAAAAGGACAAATTGAGTCGCGGACAATCCATCTCGTTCAGCTTCCCTCCCTTTGCGGGATGGGTAAGACGCATCATTCTGGCGTGTACGGGGATCTACCTGTTTCAGGCGGTGATGAATGTGTTCGCCCCGGCGGTTGTCGGCGTCATGCGGGAGTGGTTAGCGCTGATTCCTACAGCGGTGATGCACGGTGCAGTGTGGCAGTTGGTTACGTATTCCTTCCTGCACGCGGGTTTCGGCCACGTGTTTTTCAACATGCTAACGCTCTGGTTCATCGGCGCCTACCTGGAGCGCGACTGGGGATCTCGGCGATTCATTGAGTGCTATACGTTCTGTGTAGTGGGCGCGGCGCTCGTAACGATTGCGATCGCCTATACCCACTTCCTCGGTGCGAGTCCGGCGGTCGAGACATTGGGCGCGTCGGGCGGAATTTTTGGCCTGCTGATGGCTTTTGGGATCCTCTACGCGGATCAGGAAATGTATCTGTTTCCTCTGCCCTTCAGGATCAAGGCAAAATATCTTGTGGGGATCTGGGTGGTGGTCGCGATCATTGCGGTTTTTGAGCCGTCGCAAGGGGTCGCGGTATTCGCTCATTTGGGTGGATTGTTGTTTGGCTTTCTTTTCGTGAAGTTTCTACCATCGCGCGGAATGAGCTACGTGGCTTCCGAGCGTTATTTTGGCATTCGGAATTCTTATTACCGCTGGAAGCGGCGGCGCGCGGCGCGGAAGTTTGAAGTTTACATGCGTGACCACGACCGCAAAGTTACGTTCGACGAGCATGGGAATTACGTGCCTCCCGACGACAATGACAAGACGAACGGCGGATCGAAGTCGGGGTGGGTGAATTAGCTGTCAGCTCTCAGCTGTCAGCTTTCAGTAAGAACCATCGCTACCTAAACATCTCTTCAAATTTCGCCACGATGCTTGGCGGAAGTTCTTTCGCTCGTGCCTTTCCTTTGAAGCCTAAATCGTGACCTGCCCCCTCCACTCTCATTAATTCGGTTTTGGCGGGGATTAGCTGCAGGGCTTTGTTTATTTCTTCTATGCTTCCGAAGGGGTCGCGGGTTCCTTGCACGAACAGGCTTGTCGTCCGCAGATTGGGTAGGTGCTGGGTGCGGAGTTGATCGGGCTTGCGCGGCGGATGCAGAGGATAAGAAAGCAGTAGAAGTCCGGAGACTAGATCGGGTTCCTCAGCACAGAGCATGGTGGATTGGCGTCCGCCATAGGAGTGGCCGCCTAGGACAATTCTCCCCGCTACACTTTTTCTGACAGCTGCGACTGCATTGCGCAGACCGGCCCGATCGCGCTCGGCGTTGCCGGGAAACGGCGGGCTGGTGCGGCGCTCCTGGCGATAGGGAAGATCGCCGCGCAGGACGGTATAGCCGTGGTCGGCGAAAGTCTCGCCGAGTGCGACTAATAGAGGCGAGTTGCAATCCGAGCCAGCGCCGTGCGTGAGGATCAGAGCGTCGCCGTTTGGATTTTCGGGCGAGTGCAGGAACCCTCGGACGGCGGGCATTACGGAGTTGTCGGAGAACGCTGTGGCTGGTCTCATGGCGTCATTTTGCAATGCGCGCAAATAGTTTTTTGCACGAGAGTCTCTACTTTTTCAGTCTTTTCGATGAATGTGCACTATCGCTTTCTCCGACCGTATGCAGCCGCATGAAATTTGTGGCGCCTGAAGTCAGCTTGGTGCCGGCCACTAGGCCGAGCACGTCGCCGGGCCCGAGTAGACCTTTCGGTAATAGTTCCTCTTCGGCGGTGCGGAGCATAGCTTCGGCCGACTCCCACTCGGGCTTGTGGACGGGGTGCACGCCCCAGAGGGCGTTCATGCGGTTGCAGACTTCGGGCCGGCGGCTGAAAGCGTAGATGCACACCTTCGGACGATGTTTGGAAAGCATGCGCGCGGTGTTGCCGCTTTCGGTGAAGACCGCGATGGCGCGCATGGGCAGATCTTCGGCAGCGTGCGCGATCGACTCGCAGATAGTTTCGGCGACGGAATATTGATGCTCGCCATTGTCGCGACGGCGGCGCGGTGCAGTCGGAAGTTTGGCGATAGCGGCCTCGGCCTCGAGGATGATGCGAACCATCATTGCGACAGTTTCGCGCGGGTAGCGGCCGCTGGCGGTTTCTCCGGAGAGCATAACCGCGTCGCTGCCGTCGAAAATTGCGTTCGCTACATCGCTTGCTTCGGCGCGCGTTGGGCGCGGACTATCGGTCATCGACTCCAGCATCTGAGTCGCGGTGATAACGGGCCTCCGCCATACTCCGGCGCGCTGGATGACGAGCTTTTGAATAATGGGCACGCGCTCGGGCGGCAGCTCGACGCCGAGATCGCCGCGGGCAACCATGATGCCGTTCGTGACTTCCAAAATTTCTTCCAGGCGTTCGATGGCTTGCGGTTTTTCAAGTTTGGAGATGATGGGCACGGATTTTCCAAACTGGCGCATCAGCGTTTTGGCAGTGCGAATGTCATCGGCCGAGCGGACGAAGGAGAGCGCGACCACATCGACTCCATGCTTGAGGCCGAACCGGAGGTCGAGTTTGTCTTTCTCGGTGAGCACGGGAATGGCGACGGCGGTGCCGGGGAGATTGATTCCCTGGTGCTCGCCGATCGGGCCGCCGTTGAGGACTTCGCATTCGACATCCTGGCCGTGAATGGCGCGCACTCGCAGCTCGATGCGGCCGTCGGATAGGAGAATGCGGGCGCCGGGCTCGACTTCGCGCGCCAGATAGGCAAAGTCAGTAGAGATGAGAGAGGCTGTACCGGCAACTTTGCGCGGAGTGATGGTGAGGATGGCGCCGGATTTGAGCTCGACGCGTTTGCCGTCCTTGAGGCGGCCGGTGCGAATCTTCGGACCTTGAAGGTCCTGGAGGATGCAGATGGTGCGCTTGAGATCATGCGCGGCGCGGCGCAGGCGCTCGATGCGACTGGCATGCTCGGCGTGGGTTCCGTGGGAGAAATTGAGGCGGGCCACGTCCATGCCGGTGAGCATGAGAGCGCGAATCATCTCATCGGAGTCGCAGGCGGGGCCGATGGTGCAAACGATTTTGGCGCGTCGGGCGGGCTGGGCTGCATCGTCCGACGGGAGAACGGCGGTCGAAAGATCTCCTTCAACTAGATCAGGTTTGCGTTGTTTCAGGTGCTTCCTCTTTCTGGGAAATGATGGTGCTTATATTTTACGAGACGATTTGAGGTCGCGCGAAATTTGAGTTTCAGATAGTTGTTGTGGTTGGTGGAGGCGCAACTTTTGTCAGGGTGCGAGGGAAGAGCATGGCATTGAACTCGGCGCCGATGAGGACGACGAGGGAGATGAGGTACATCCAGACGAGAAGCGCTATGCCGACGCCGAGTGAGCCGTAGATGAGGCTGTAGTCGACGTAGTGTTGGAGATACCAGCCGAAAAGCGCGGAGGAGATCAGCCACATGGCGGTCGACAGAACGGCGCCCGGCAAAACACTGTGCCAGGGCTGGGTGCGGGGCACGGCGTTGTGATAGATGAGTTGGATGACGGCGATGCTGGTCATGATGGCGATGATCCAGCGAAATAACCCCCACAGCAAGAGGATCAGCGGGCCGAATTCGTGGTCTATGTGAAAGAGGATGCGGGTTTCGATGCGGCTGCCGAAGGCAACGAGGATGGTGGAGAAGGTGAGCGGAATGCCGGCCATGATGACCAGCGAGATTGCAATGACGCGCTCCTTGAGTAAGCCCCAAGTTTTGGGAAGCTGATAGGCGCGGCGAAAACCATCCATCCACGAGATGATGACGCCGGAAGCGCTCCAGACGGTCAGCAGAGAAGTGGTGAAGAGCAGGCCGACGGGGCGGTCTGTGCTGCCTCGCAGATAAGAGAGCGCGGCGGAGCTGCCGGCGGGCAGGATGGTGCCGAGCGCGTAAGAGATCTCACGCAAATAGACTTGGCCGCGGCTTAGCGTGGCGAGAACCGAGCCGAGGACGAGCAGGGCGGGAAAGAAAGTGAAGATGGAGGAATAGGCAGAGGCCTTGGCAGTTCCGAAAGCATCGTGCTCAAAGGCGCGCCAGATCGAGAGGCGGAAGAGTCGCCAGAAGCGGCCTAGCGCCGGCGCTAATATCAATGCACCAGGAAGCGGCTCCGGCTTGGCATTCGGATCCTGAGGTTGCCCGATCAGGTGTTGTGGTTCCAGTGCTAAAGACATTGGCGTCTAGAAACCATCGTCTAATTAACGGCCATTTTATAGTGAATCTGGTGTTGGTGCGACTGCTGGCGGTTGCCGAGATATGCTCAGCTTGGACCCTCTTCGGCAAGCGGTGCGGCAGGATCGCGAGGACGCCCATCCCAATTCCGACCGTCCTTACGCGAGCAAAAGTTGGGGGCGACTCGCGTCGCCCCCCGTTTCGCAAAGCGTTTGTCTTACTCCGCGGCCAGTTCTTCTGTCTCGCCTTCGTGACGCATGAGTTCGAGTGCGCGCTCGGCGTCTTCGTAAGCCTGCGAGACTTCCTCCTGCACCTTGCTCGCGGCCTCTTCCATTTCCGGAGAGAGACGCACGTTGCGGTAATACTCCATGCCGGTGCCGGCGGGAATCAAGCGGCCCACGATCACGTTCTCCTTCAGGCCGCGCAGATGGTCGACCGCTCCCTGAATGGAAGCTTCGGTCAGCACGCGCGTTGTCTCCTGGAAGGAGGCGGCGGAGATGAACGAATCGGTCGAGAGCGACGCCTTGGTGATCCCGAGCAGCAATGGGCGTCCGGTGGCCGGTTTGCCGCCGTTCGCGATCGCACGCTCGTTCTCCTCGTGGAAGCGGAACTTGTCCACTTGCTGTTCGAGGAGGAACTGAGTGTCGCCCACGTCTTCGACCTTCACCCAGCGCATCATCTGGCGAACGATCACTTCGATGTGCTTATCCGAAATGTTCACGCCCTGCAAGCGGTAGACTTCCTGGATTTCATTCACCAGGTAAGACTGCAGCTCCTTTTCGCCGAGGACAGCCAGGATGTCGTGCGGGTTGAGCGGGCCGTCCATCAAGGGTTCGCCAGCTTTCACGCGCTCGCCTTCCTGTACGTTGATGTGGACGCCGCGCGGTACGGAATATTCTTTCTCCGTGCCGTTGTCGGCTGCCACATAGAGTTTGCGCTGACCCTTGGCCACTTCGCCGAAGCGAACCACGCCATCGATTTCGCTGATGACAGCCGTTTCGCGGGGCTTGCGAGCCTCGAACAATTCGACCACGCGCGGCAGACCGCCCGTGATGTCCTTGGTCTTCGTGGTTTCGCGCGGGATCTTGGCCAGCACGTCGCCCGGGTAAACCGTGTCTCCGTCCTGCACCATGAGGTGAGCACGCGAAGGCATCAAGTAGCGCTTGCTCGCCTTGCCCTTGATTACCATGGCCGGCTGACGCTTCTCGTCGGGCGAATCCGCCACCACGTGACGCGACAGGCCGGTGACTTCGTCGACTTCTTCGTGCAAGGTGATGCCTTCCTGCAAGTCCTTGAACTGCGCCGTGCCGCCGATTTCGGTGAGGATGGCGAAGGTGTAAGGATCCCACTCGACAAGTGCCTCGCCGAGCGCGACCGGACCACCGTCCGCAACTTTCACCTTGGCGCCGTAAACGACCGCATAACGCTCGCGCTCGCGACCCTTTTCGTCGACGATTGCGATCGAGCCCTGGCGATTCATGACTACCAGATCGCCAGTTTTCGACTTCACAGTTTGCAGGTTGATGAAGCGCACCGTGCCGTTGCTCTTGGCATCGAGACGCGACTGTTCCGAAACTCGCGACGCTGTGCCCCCGATGTGGAAGGTACGCATGGTGAGCTGCGTTCCAGGTTCGCCGATGGACTGCGCCGCGATCACGCCGGTTGCCTCGCCGAGTTCGACGAGACGGCCGGAGGCGAGATTGCGTCCGTAGCACATTACGCAGACTCCACGCTTCGACTCGCAGGTCAGCACCGAGCGAATCTTCACGCGCTCGATACCGGCAGCTTGAATTGCGCCCGCCAGATCTTCGGTGATCTCATGGTTGATGTCGACGACGACCTGGCCTTCGTAGTCTTTAATCTTCTCGAGCGATACGCGGCCCACGATGCGGTCGCGCAGCGGTTCGATAATTTCGCCGGCTTCAACGATACCGGAGACGAAAATTCCGTCGACCGTGCCGCAGTCGTATTCGCTGATGATGACATCCTGCGCGACGTCGACCAGACGGCGCGTTAGGTAGCCGGAGTCAGCGGTCTTCAACGCGGTATCGGCCAATCCCTTACGGGCGCCGTGCGTCGAGATGAAATATTCGAGAACAGTTAGACCTTCACGGAAATTAGCCGTGATCGGCGTCTCGATAATTTCACCCGTCGGCTTCGCCATCAGTCCGCGCATGCCGGAGAGCTGACGAATCTGCTGTTTCGATCCTCGAGCGCCGGAGTCGGCCATGACGTAAATCGGATTGAGCTGGCCTTCTTTATCCCGCCGCTGCATCTGGCCAAACATTTCGTCGGCAACTTTTTCGGTAATGGCAGACCAGATTTCGATGACCTTGTTATAGCGTTCGCCGTTGGTGATGGCGCCGTCCAGGTATTGCTGCTGCACCGCAATGACCAGCTTGTCGGCGTCTTTCACCAGCGTCTTCTTGTTATCCGGGATGACCATGTCGTCGATGCCGATAGAGAGACCGGCGCGCGTGGCGTACTTGAAGCCGAGCGACTTGATCTCGTCGAGCATCTTGACTGTGACTTCGAGGCCAAAACGGAGATAGCAGTAATTGACCAACTGGCCGACGCCCTTTTTCTTGAGCAGGCCGTTGATGTACGGCATCGCCAGGTTTACACCGGGCACTGCCTTGGGCAGATGGTCGTTCAGAATCGCGCGGCCCACCGTCGTGTTTAGGTACTCGCGCACGATGTGGATCGGCTCCGTGTGGTTCACGTCCTGATCGTCATAGGCCTGCGTCAGGTCGATGACTTCGCCGGTATAGCGCAAACGAATCGGGGTGAGCGTTTCCACTTCGCCCATTTCGAGCGCAATCACGACTTCATCAATGTTAGCGAACGAGCGGCCTTCGCCCTTGGCGCCAGGCTTTGCTTTCGTCAAGTAGTAGAGACCGAGCACCATGTCCTGCGTGGGCACGGTGATCGGCTGTCCGGACGCGGGCGACAGGATGTTATGCGAAGACAACATCAGGACGCTCGCTTCCACTTGAGCTTCAGGCGACAGCGGAATGTGCACCG
>PKXQ01000012.1 GCA_003132405.1 Acidobacteriaceae bacterium
CTTCTCATCCCATCTGGTTTCGTAAATTAGCGAGGTAGTTGGAACAGAGGTCGTCTTTCCTCACCAACAAGACAGCGCTAACTCCTCTCACTCTGAAACGCAGCCCTACCAGCTTCCCGTAGCAACGTCATCGGCAACATCCTTCCGAAATGCTCTTTCCGCTGGGCCCAGTGCTCCATTTTTGCCGCCAACCCCGCACGATTCGGCGATTGCGAACGCCCTGATCGCATGGTAAGCTGCAGTTAAGTTCCTGCTCCCGAGCACCGGCAAGGCGGTTAAGGGCTCAGCATCCCCCAAAAAAAATCCAAGAAAAAAATAAGGAGAAGTGCAAATGTTGCAACGCCAGACTCTGCGCGTTTTTGGGCTCATTTTCGCCTTATCAGTGTTGACTGCCGTGGCCAATGCCGCCACGTGCTCCAACACTTCACTCAAAGGGATCTATGGTATGTGGATCACAGGCTACGACAGCAACGGCGCTTACCAGCAGACGGTGGGTCAGATCGACAGCACTGGAAAAGGCACCTTTACGGGAACGGAAACGGAAAGCGACAACGGAACGATCTATAACGATGTGGCGATCTCCGGAACCTATTCGATCGCGGCCAACTGCACAGGCAGCGGCACAATCATCAATCCGAAAAATGGCAACCAAGCCCACTACAACTTTTCTGTGGATCTAGTGGCCAAGCAAGTGAATGCGGTAGGCACGGATTCCGGCCACGGAACCGCCTCCGGCCAAGTCGTTTCCCTTGGCACAGCAACCTGCACCACTGCCTCGGTAGAGGGTACCTACGGCTTCTACGGTGGGGGGTTAGATACAGGCGGCAGCCAGTGGCAGTTCGCCGGCCAATATGTGCTCGACGGAGGCAACGTCACCGGAACCGAGACGAGCGTGGTCGCCGGTGTAGTTGTGTCGTCTGTACCCCTCACCGGCACCTATGTAGTGGGGCCCAGTTGCACAGCCACGATCACGGTCAGCGGCACCGCTCCCTACAATTTAAATGTCGTCTTTATCCAGAAGGCAAAGGCATTCTTTGCGATCGAAACCGATTCCGGTTACGTCGGAACCCTGGTAGCCCACCAATAGAGCCGCATTTGTAACCTAAGGCATATTGGGACGCGGCTCCGCCGGGAACGGGAGGGTGAAGCCGCGTCCTTACATGAACAATCCCCGTCGGTCGAATCACCCGCAAGGTCGTCTCGCGCAGCCCGTAAGATGACCTCGATTGCAATCGCTCTCTCCTCCCAGTCCCAGAGTCAACTGTCTTAACTTCCCGTTATCACTCATTGACCTTCAAAAATGGCGAACAGACAGCGCAAGCTTGTGCTAACGCCTGTTAGCGACATCTATGAGCGGAAGAGGACCGCAAGGAAGGTTATCGCAACGACTGCACCGATGATTGAGGTCGCCAGTGTGAGCGGACCGCCACCACAGGGGCATTATACGGCTCATCGTGGTAATGACAAGCCTGCTTCCAAAATGGGTGAGCAATAGGGGACAGATTGGCCATGTCACTTGCTGCTCTACTGAGGACATCGTGTCTTCGAAGGTCATTAAAAATTGGGTGGAATCGAAGATCACTAGAAATTGGGTGGAATCATACCTCCGCGCTGCTGTGGAAGTGGATGGTCAGAAAATGCCCTGGCGAATTGTCACTGCACGTGAGGCAATCGCCATGAGGTTGAAGGACTTGAAAGGCAACAGCGATCATCATGCGGAACGGCACGAAATGCAATCGGCACTGGCCACTCTAACCCGCCTTGAAAATGAAGCGCCTGATGTAGACCGTGCCAAGAGGCCACCGCCCGTCACTCCGTCCGCCGCCACTGATGAACTGAAGCCCGGGGATCGGGTCGAGGGTTTGGG
This sequence comes from Acidobacteriaceae bacterium, assembly GCA_003132405.1. GTDB lineage: Bacteria > Acidobacteriota > Terriglobia > Terriglobales > Acidobacteriaceae > Acidiflorens. The sequence continues at coordinate 1,868 of PKXQ01000012.1, forward strand.
CAACTTCGGAAGGCCAACGGGGGAGATCGGTACTGTTGAGCGAACGAACGAAGACGATGCAATGGTCAAGTGGGATGACGACGGTCGCGTGAGCGTCGGCCAACCTTGGCTCAAGAAGATTTAGCGTCTGCGATTAGCCTGACCGCAAAATCTCGATTTCACTCATTGACCCGGCAAAAAACGAAACAAAGGCGCAAGCTTGTGCTAACGCCTGATAACAGCAGCGGCCCTGCTACCGCACACGTCTGCTCAGTACTACTTGGTGATCTACTTGCAGTTGCGCGTGGTCTTGAAAAGGGCCACGACACTCTTGTTGAAAAGCAGATCGCCAAACAAGGGCAGTCACGCGGCTAGTCCCATTAAAGGTAAAGACGGGCTGCTGGAATCGCTCCTGCAGCCAGTTTTCTTTAGCGCTTAATGTGAGCAATCTTGCACAGAATCGGATGTCGGGAGGGTGTTCGAATGAGCAAAACAGCAGATACCTTGCTCAGGAGCCTGTCTTATGAAAACCGTACTTGTCTCACTAACGCTGGTGTTGTTTGCCACAGCGGCGCTAGCGGCTGATGCGGCAAAGGAGTTGGATGGCGCCGCTGTTGCGATCCGCAACATGACATCATCCCACCAAATTCCCTCCTCTGTGCTCGCGAGCGCCCGGTGCGTCGCCGTTATTCCGAACTTGCCAAACGCGGGAATAATCGTTGCCGGCAAACACGGAGGCGGCGTGGTGAGTTGCCGCACGCGAGCAGGCTGGAGCGCACCCGCTTTTATTACCATCACCGGCGGAAGTGTAGGTTTTCAAGCCGGTATAGAGCGCCAGGATCTTGTTTTATTGATGAATAAGCAGGGAGAGCAGGAGCTAAGCGCAGGACATTGGGAGCTCGGATCGGAAGCAGTCGCAGCCGGAGCGAGCACGCCCGGCACAGGCGGAGTGGAAAGCAATGATTGGAAAACACCGGTTCTTGTGTACTCATTGTCAAGCGGAGCCTACGCCAGTGCGGCCATCGCGGGCTCCAAGATCAGCGTGGACGATCAGACCATGCGTGACGTGTACGGACCTAATGCCACTTTGCAGTCGGTACTGAATAGCGTGCGGCCACCTGGGTCTGCGCAGGCATTTCTCATCGCCCTGAAGGAGGTCGCGGGCAAATAGGAAGCGGCTATCTCTAGTCTAGGATTCTTTCTTGGTAATTTGGGACACGGCACGCGCAGAGCAAGTTCGCTGTTACAAGCAATAGAATCCACGTTGCGCTGCGTCGCCAGCCTGCGCCAGCTTGGTCACTGCGGCAAAGAATTCTTTCGATTGCCCGATGAAAAGACCGCCAGCAGTGAGAAACTGAACTACCCCCATTGCGAGCCGCGCCTGAACTTTGAAGGGATAGGAAAGGACCGCAGACAGTCGCGGCGGCCTTTTTACGGGCAGGGACTCGTATTAGGCTGCTTTTCGATCCCGGAAACGCCTTCACCTGGTCGTGTGACTGCAGGACATGAGTTTGCTGTTTTTGCAGGATCTGCCGCACGTTGCCAGTAACCACATTCTCTTTGAGAGCTTTCTCGTACGCTTCCCGTAGTCCCGATGTTGTAGCGTTGCAGCTTGTTGTGTCAGCGGGATATGACTACGTAACGGCATACATCCGCGGGGAGGGGGCTACGTTCTACGTTGGCGAAAAGAAGGTCCCGCTCGAAGAATTCATTGCGCTCGGCGAGGCATATTGGAAGCACCTTCGCGAAAAGGGCGAAAAGCAGATTGACCTCTGCTGAGCGATAACTGTTGTAACATCGCGATTACACTCATTGACCCCGACCGGCGAATTCTCAATGAGCGCTAACGCCTGATTGCGACAGTTATGGACGGCGTCCCGATGTGCTCAGTGCGATTCGGCAGGCTTCGCCCACGATCCGCACCGACTTTTGCTGGCATCCAGCCGCCTGCATTTGTGTGCAATGAATTGTTTTTGAATGTGGACGTGTGCCTCCTTAAAGGTCGGCCTATAGTCTCGGGATCTGCCGCGAACTCGGCATTGCAATATTCACACACGCCAAGCACCGGAATATTATTCTCTCGTTTGACGATCCTAAACTTGCGTTTCGCAGCTCTGACACAGACGGATGTTGCTCCGCCAGTATCGCAAGACGCTCGCTGACGGTCATGGAGTTGCTCAACTTCATTTAGGATGGCTTCAAAAGCCATGAGCGGCACCGCTCGGGACTTCGCCGTCGGGAATGGTCAAGTGTGTCCTGGCGACAACGCGGGTAACGATGTCTTCCGCGTAATCGCGGTACAGGGTGTGTAACGTGCTGCGCCAGCCTATCAGTTCGCCACGCACAAACTCAGTATTCCATCCTGCGGGGTCTTTCTCGTGCTCAACATAGAAGGTCTTCAGAAGCAATTCGCCCTGTTCTACTAGGCGGTTGATAGTTTCGGCGTTGAAGGTCTTCAGAAGCAATTCG
>PKXQ01000032.1 GCA_003132405.1 Acidobacteriaceae bacterium
CGGCGCTCTCCGGATTGCCCGTTACTCAAACACAGAATTACGAGCGGCCGGTCAATGGAAATTTTCCACCAGTAGCAGTTCGGCGGCCGATTGGTCGTATTGCGAATAGAGCAAGTAGTGTCCATCCGCAGAAAGGCTGAGTCCCTCCGCAGGTGTGCGCGGAATGCCGGCAAGTGTTTTAGACTCGCCGCCAGCTTGGCTTATGAACCGGATGAGAGCGCCACGTTGGTCAGGAGCAGGCGCCAAGTAATACAACCCGGTCGCCGCAACATAGAACGCTCCCCAATTTCGCGCCAAGCCTAGATCCCCGAGGCCACTCACATAGTCGGCCTCCTGGCCGCCTTCGAGCGGCATCCGGCGAACCGTTCCGCCTTGCGCAGTAAAGTACAGCCACTTCCTGTCCGGCGATTCCTGAGCGAAAACGCCGCCGTTGTGCGTCACTTGTGTCGCCGGTCCGCCGGAGGAATCAACCTTCCAAATGTTGCTCACCCCGTCGCCACGATCCGAGGCAAAGTACATCCAGCGGCCGTCTCGCGACCACGTAGGTCTTGCATCATTTGCAGGACCACTGGTCAAGGGCTGCGGTGTTCCGCCGGAAGCGGAGACGACGAAAACGTTCAACGCTGAATCGGCCGTGGGGCGGGCATCGTAGGCGATCTTACTGCCGTCGGGAGACCATTGCGGGTCGCCAACCTCGGCCCAGTCCGGAGCAGCCGTAAGCTGCACAGGATCCTTGCCGTCAGCAGTCGAGACCCAGATCTCAAGCGGTCCCGTTCGATTAGAGACGAAGGCAATGTGGGAACCATCGGGAGAGTAAAACGCACTGTCATCCCGCCTTGAAGAGGAAATGAGAGCCTGTGCGGCCTCGTGAATCACGCCGTTGGGTTGCAGTGCGAGACGATAAATATTGGTATCCCGGTGCAATCGCGTAAACGCCATCCGGTTTCCTCGCCGCGCAATGGCGAGAAACCAGGGATTATCCCCGGCAAAGCTAACCCGTTGCGGTTCGCCGCCATCGACTGCCACGCGATACATGGCGGTATCGCTGCCGAGATTCGCGTTCCCAGCGGATCGAATAAACAGAATTTCTTTACCGTCCGGCGTCCAGGCCGGGCTCACGATCCGCCAATCTGGCGGGGTCAGCAGCTTCGGTTCACCCTTAGGTTTGTAGTCGCTCGACAGGCCGACGACATAAAGGCCCGGATGGTCGTAAATGAGCGCCAGCTTACTTGAGTCAGGAGACAGAACGCCACCTCCGACCTCAAACTTTCCCTGCAACGGACCAATCACCAGTTTCTTGTCACCCCCGTTCAACGGTGCCAAGTACAAGCTTCGCGGACTCCCTGCACAGTAGGCCACCCACTGGCTGTCGGCGGACCAAGAGACATAGCGCGTGTTCTGTTCCCGTGTAATCACTCTCTCCGGCCCGCCCAGGGCAGGAATCGCGATAATTCCGGTCGTGCCAAGGCTTCCGGCCCTGCCCGGGCTTCGAGGAAAGGCAATCCACCTGCCGTCGGGGGACCACTGTGGCATCCGTTCATCTTCGGGCGTGTTGGTCAGCCGAATAGGTTCCCCAGGTCCAACCAGCTTCACGTAGATGTCCGGGGTTCCACCCTCAGGTCCCCACGCAAACGCCACCTGGCTCCCATCGGGCGAGAACGTGGGATCGCGTTCATCTCCCGGATGGGCGGTAAGCGGAATAACCGTCACCTCTTTTACAGGTTCAGGCGCTGTCCTTGTCGAGCGCCACCACGCCGCCCCGCCGGCCAGGAACACAAGCAGAGTAACTGCCGCAGCGACCTTTCCGTAGGGATGTCTCCCCCGCGAACTCGCAGGCGCGCTCGCCGCTACCGCGCTCGATGACACAGACGGCCTCACGAGCGGCGACGATCCTGATGCAGGCACCGACCCGTGCACGGACTGAGAACCAGTTTCCTGTACGGCCGCCACAGGTCCTGCGTCGGTGGACACGCCAGACCGCGTTTCCATTTCCCGCTTTAGCCGTTTTAAGTCCGCCCGCATGTCGGCGGCGTGCTGGTAGCGCAGTTCGCGATCTTTCTCCAGCGCCTTGTTGATGATCCGCTCCAGTTCCAACGGCACGTCGGGATTCAAACGCACTGGCGGCAGCGGAGCGCGGCTGAGAATTGCTTCAAAGATGATTGCCGTGCTGTCTCCACGGAAGGGCAACTGAGCGGTCGCCATCTCATACAGTACTGCTCCCAGCGAGAACAGATCCGTGCGCGCGTCCAGTTCTTTCGCTCGTGCCTGTTCCGGCGACATGTAAGCGATGGTACCCAGTGCAGAGCCGGGGCTGGTGAGGTGCTGATCTTCCGTGGCCGTCATCGTGTTCGCCGACGCAACTCGGCTGGAAGAGCCGACGCCGGGCGCGATCTTGGCCAAACCGAAATCCAGTACCTTAGCGTGCCCGCGCTTGGTGACGAAGATATTCGCCGGCTTGATGTCGCGATGCACAATCCCTTGCGAATGAGCTGCATCCAAGCCGTCGGCAATCTCTAGGGCCAGCGAGAGCACCGTTTCGTTGTCCAACGGTTTTCCCGCAATCAGATGCTTCAACGTCACTCCATCCAGAAACTCCATGGCAATGAACGACTGCTCACCGTGCTTCCCGATTTCGTAGATCGTGCAGATATTGGGATGATTGAGAGCCGACGCCGCACGCGCCTCGCGGCGAAAGCGCTCCAGCGCTTGCGAGTCTTGCGACAGCTCATCAGGCAGGAACTTAAGGGCGACAAACCGGCCCAGGTCCGTGTCCTCGGCCTTGTAGACCACTCCCATGCCTCCGCCGCCAAGCATTTCCAGGATGTGGTAGTGCGAGATGGTCTGGCCGATCATCAGAAGATACCTGGCTTTCGAGTCGCTTCATCTTACGGACGCGGCGGTCTGCCAGTCAACGAATGATGGTCCTCCTACGAGGTGTCGAGCCCAAAACACCTGCCCAGTCACGCCTCTCTGGTGTGGACGTGGGGGCGTTTTGATTCACACTGTCTGCGATTGCTCCCGAGTCGTCGGCAACCCTTACCTAATCGCGTTACGTCAGAGTTGCCCGTGATACACCCAGTACGCCCGCCAAGAGTCGCGAGCGGCCTTTCAGTGAGGTGTTTCACCCACCCACTGACCACCTTTGCACTCCGAATATCCAGCAGATAGTCGTTGCAGGTCGTCGTTCTCGTGCATTGCTACGTAATCATCGATGACCCAATGGTTATTCTCCAGAATCGCGGTGACATCACCCTCAGAGTCGCCCCAGTCCTCTTTGAAAGCAATCAGAACGTCGACGCGGTTTTCTCCGACGGCCCTACTGCCAAGAATTCGAAAAATGCGTGAAGTTGCTGCGTCACTGGGACCCGTGAACAAACCTTCCTCCAACCAAGGTGTTGCGGGCTTGATTGTGTTGGCGCGAAGAATCTCGCCGTAGCGCCGGTAATAGTCTTGGTCACAGGCTTCGAGGCTGTCGAGCTCCCGAGCAAGTCGCTTGCTGAGAAGTGGCCAGAGCGCCTTCTTTGCGCGTCCATGAGGAATCCCGAGCTGTTGGTATCTGGTGATGTAGGAGTAGAACAGGCGCACAGCGTCAAGAGCTGATCGCGGGGCATTGCTGCGCACCTGAAGAGGTTCGAGAATGCATGCTTCTATGCAAAACGCCACCTTCGCATGGAAAGAGCCCATTGGAGTCTTCGCTTGGACTTCAAACGGAGCGAACTTTCCCGGGGGCCCCATAGAGAGTTCGGCCGTGAGCGAGTATTGGCCAGGCTTGTCGAAGACAAACCCTACTCCGTCTTTCAGCGAAATGATTCGGTTCGCTGAGATTTGCTTATACTGCCCCAGCACGGTGAAATCCGAGGGGGAATGTTCCTTGAAACCGGCTCGCGTCTCGCCCTGCCAAGGAAGAAGACAAGTTGCGCTGCTGGGGGGGCCGGATCAGTATGGCCCTGTCACTTATTTCTTCAAGCCCGCCGTAAAGTTCGTAATCACGGTGACGGACTGGCTGACCTGTTGCTCAACCCTGTCGAGAAGAAATTTCTTGCCGTCGGGAGAAACGTCGTAGAAGACCTGGGGAGCGGACCAATTGGTGATCAACTTCTCAGCCGCGCCGAATTGCAGTGCGCCGCCCGCATTCGTTACCGGGACCGCGAAAAGATTGTAAGTCAGGTCCATATAGTAGAGTTCTTTGCCGTCCTTGCTCCACCGCGGATATTGTCCGCCGTTAGCCGAGACCTGCCACTTGCCTTGCCCGCCGCCAAAGGGCGTCACATAAACCTCGAACCTGCCCGATTCGGCTGATTGGTAGGCGAGCCAACGGCCGTCTGGAGAAAGTTTTCCACCCGCACCCCGCTCCACTACCACTGAGGGCTTGCGCTCTCCCTCCAGCGGCAAGGCGAATATCTGCCGTAAGGGGCCACCCGGAACTGGCAGCGAATACAGCAGATACTTACCGTCGCGCGACCAATCGGTAAGTCCGGGCTGCTGCTCGACGGTGAGCAAACATTCTTCCGCGCCGCTGCCGTCGGAGGGCTTGCGGCAGATGGCAAAGTGACCGTTTTGAGCCGAGGAGTATGCGATCCATTTGCCGTCGGGCGACCAGGTGGGCGAAACATTCCAAACCGTCCCAAAGGTAACTCTGGTGCGGACTCCGCGGGTTAGATCGAGCACCCAGATATCGGTCTGACCTGCGTTCATTTGAAGGGCGACGCGATCTCCCTGTGGGGAAAGGACCGCGCTCTGCAAGTCAGGGAGCTTGTTGGCAATGGTGCTGATCTTCCCGCTGCGATCCATCCAGACCAACTCCAGGTCGCCTGAGGCGCCGCTGCCAAAAATCAGCGAGCCATCGTTGGAGGCTGAGGCGTCCATGTGCCAGGTGCTGGAGTCGTTCATCACGCCCTTGGCCACGTTCTGGGGTTCGCCACTCAGCGTTCCAGTGGAAGGGTTGAAAGGCTGTGCCATTACTTGGTCGCCACGCCCAAACAAAAGAAAACCGCCCGCGTAAACGGCATTGGTTTGAGCGCGGACCAGCGGACGATTTTCCCGGCCATCGAGCGACGCATAGTAAAGAATGTTGTTCCCAGCCTTGGAAGCATCATGGTGAAGCGCGATATAGAGGAAATGCTTACCGTCGGGAAGGAAAAACGGCCAGCGATGCGAGGTTTGCAGAGCGGTGTCTAGCTTCGTAACAGCAGCTGGAGTTCCCCCGCTGGCGCTCGTTCGCATGAGCGGCGCTGTGGGAGCCGGCGAGAACAGGATCACTCCATCCGCTCCCCAGGCGCCGCCGCGGCCGAGCGGCGCGTCACAAACTATCTGTGTCGAGCCGCCTTCGAGGTCGACCGTTTTGAGCTTGCCGTCGGCAAAGAACCCGAGGGAACGGCTGTCGGGCGACCAGAAGGGAAAAGTTGCGCTGTCGGTGCCGGGCAGTTCGCGAGCTTCCACCGCGTTCGTGGGACGGACCCAGAGCGCAGTCTTGCCGTCAGCGCCGGTGGCCGCAAATGCGACGTATATACCATCGGGCGAAAGCACGGGCGGACCTGCAGAATCGCCAGTCAGATCGAATGTGGTCTTCTCCGGAGGATCAATAACGGCGCGGATCGAGCGCGCAGACTGAGCCGGATGGTAGAACAACACGGCAGCAGCCGCAGTCAGAACAATCGCGGCTACCAGAGCCGCGGCCCAACCAACACGCTCGCGGCTGCGAGATGGTACGGGCGTCACCGGCGCGGCGACGGGGGACGATTTGTCAGCCGCAATCCATTGCAGCTCCAGCTTGATGTCGTGCGCCGTCTGGTAGCGCTCTTCGGGATTTTTCTGCAGGCAAGTCGTCACGACGTGTTCGAAGGCCGGCGGCGTTTGTGGCTTCACCGTGCTGATCGGCGCCGGATCACTCTCCAGAATGGAAGAGGCCAGCGAGATTTGACTCTTTCCCGAGAACGGCCGCTTTCCCGCGACCATCTCATAGAGCACCGCGCCGAATGCGAAGATGTCCGAGCGGGCGTCCGCTTCTTTCCCCTCAATCTGCTCCGGCGACATATATTGAATCGTGCCCACGATGCTGCCCGCCATAGTGAGCGGGGTCAAAGGGCTCGGGCCGCTCAATGTAGCTGCCGCGGTGAATGAAGGTGGAGCGGCTCCTGATCCCGAAGGTGCAGCCTGCATGCCCAGCGGCTTCGCCAGGCCGAAGTCCATCAGCTTCGCGCCGCCGGCGGTCAGCATGATGTTGCCGGGCTTCAGGTCGCGGTGCACGATGCCGCTGCGGTGCGCGACTGCCAAAGCTTCGGCTACTGCAATCCCAACTTTGAAGATTTCATTCAGCGGCAGCGCGCCCTTGCGCAGCTTTTCTGCCAGCGTTTCGCCTTCGAGGTATTCCATCACCAGAAAATCGGCACCATCCTGGGAGCCGATGTCGTAGAGATGGCAGATATTGGGATGGTTCAGGGAAGAAATGGCGCGAGCCTCGCGCTCCATGCGCTGTTTCAGCTCCGGCGTAGAAGAAAGATGCGAAGCCAGAACTTTTACCGCCACGGTGCGATCTAACCGCGTATCTTTCGCGCGATACACTTCGCCCATACCACCCGCGCCGAGCGGCGATTCGATTTCGTAGGGGCCGAGTCTCGTGCCAGAGGTCAGAGCCATGGGTGGGCGCAATTATAGCC
>PKXQ01000112.1 GCA_003132405.1 Acidobacteriaceae bacterium
AATCATTCTGAACGAGAACACCGATTCCTAACGTCGGCTCCAGTTTCTACAGTTCCCCTAATTCGCTGCATTTGCCTTAGAAACGGTATCACCGGTATCAGTCGCGTGGATTCGAGTCGGCCACTCGAGGCTGGGTTGTGTCCGTTGCACCGGGAGCGGAAGTCGTCGAAATAAATTGGCCACGAAGGTAAACCGGCTTGCGCCTGACGGCCGATCACACCTCTTTGCCCCAATTGATTCATAAACCCTCGCTTGCTGCCTAGGCAGTGTGCGAGAAGTGTGCCTCAGCGAACGGGCTGGGTTACAACGCCCACCGCATCGAGATGCGTGGAGAGTCCATGCGCAAGAAACGCAATCCATCGCCGGACGAGAAGAAGGAGTGAATGCTCGCCACAGAGAGGCAGGTGGGCCTACCTATTCCTGTCTTTTCGCTGGCGCAGCACGGTTTTCGACAAGCCGGGCAAACATGTTCATTGCTCTTCCCACCCGAGCACGGTCTCCTGTAGCGCAGAGGTCAAGGAGAAGGCCCCGGGTCATGGCGAGAAGCAGCGTTGCTTCGATAGCACCGGTTTTCGAGTCGACGCCGGCCTGCTCCGTTAGCTTTTGCCAGTAGGCTAGGGGGTCTTCGAGGACGCCAGGGTAGTCGCGTGGATGCCGCAGCGCCAGTGTGTACAGCTCGAAGATGAGGCGCGCCGCCGACCGCGCCTGTGGTGCGCTCAAACGCTGCCATTGCCAGCGCAAAAACTCGGGCAAGGTGCGGCGTTTTTTGCTCGCGCGGAACCAGGCTTGGATGCGAGCGTCCTCGCGTTCACGCAGACGCGCGAGGACCTCACGCATGAGCCCCTCCCGCGAGCCAAAGTGGTAGATAAGCATACGAGCGTTGGTCCGAAGAGCCTTCGCCAAGGGGCGAAGCGTGAGGTTTCCCACTCCGTGAGAGAGGACGTAATCGACGGCTTGATCGCGGAGCCTTTCGCGGATGCGGGGATTCGGCAGTCTGGCCATGATAGTCTCCCTTGCGAATTAGTGTAACGAATGTTACATTATATCGGGGAGAACGACTATGAAAAAAGTCATGGCTATCCTGCTGCTAATATTCGCGCCTCTGCCCGCGGCTTTCGCAACGAGCATGGCCCCCCCATTGCCAGCAGACTCCTCTCAGCAGGACCAAAACAAAGCAATTGCCCGGCGAGTGTTTGAAGAGATTTTCAATCAGGGGAAGTTCCAAGTTGCGGACGAAATTTACGCCAAGGATTTCGTAAACCATGGATTGCACAGAAATTACGATTTGCAAGAGGACCAAGCAGCGGCTCGCTGGGAGAAAGAGCTTTTTCCGAAGCTGATCATGACCGTGGATCTGATGGTGGCGGAGGGGGACCTGGTCACAGTTGTGTGGACGATACGCGGAACAAACACCGGTCGCGCGGGCGCATTGCCGGCAACAGGCGTAAAGATAGAGGAACGAGGAATCACGGTGTGGCGCATCGTCGATGGAAAGATTCGTGAGGAATGGACTTCATTCGACCAGTTACGAATTGTCCGTCAGTTTGTGAGTCAGTTGAAGTGGCAACTGATGGGCCTTCTGGGCGCCGTGGTGATTCTTATCTGGGTAGCTACCAGATTCATCCGAAAACTGCGGCTCATTTATTCGATCCAGGCTGCAAAGGCGACTTCGTAGGCCCTCACATCTAGTCTCGGTTATCTGTTCTTCGTTTTTCGGGAGGGCATTGCGTCTGTCCAGAATAAACATCGAAGCTGCAATTTCGCGCTGGCTTATAACCGAAACGCCGGATTTCGAATTCATGGAAATGATGGCTCCATTCTTGTGGTGGCATACCATGAACCTCTTTACCTTGGCGAGCCGCAAACCATCACTCTGCCCATCAATGGAGGTGGGCCTCGCCGGTTATAGAGAAGACGGCTTCAGCGACGGGCGCGCCTGTACCTGGATTTCCTCCTCCGATCGACAGAGTGTAGGCTCCGGGCACGATGATACGGTCGCCGGCGTGGTTGACATGGCTGAGATCTCGCGCATCGAGAGTGAAACAGAAGTGGTCGAGTTCGCCAGGGTTAAGATGCACTCGCTTGAAGCTCCGGAGTGCAAGGAGAGGTGCGCCGGGCAGCTTGGGGAAGTTGAGGTAAAGCTCGACGACCTCGTCACCCTCGCGCGGGCTGGTGTTCTTCACATCGACATTGACATAGAGCGAGTCGCCGGCCGTTAAGCGATTTGAAGAGAGCTTGAGGTCGCTGTATTCGAAACTCGAGTAGCTAAGCCCGTAACCGAAGGGATAAAGCGGCTTACCGGTGAAGTAGCGGTAAGTACGATGGGACATGGAGTAGTCCTCAAACGGAGGAAGCTGGTCGACGCCCGTATAGAAAGTAACGGGGAGGCGGCCGGAGGGATTGTTGACGCCGGCCAGGGTCTGCGCGATGGCCGTGCCTCCTTCCTCGCCCGAATACCAAGCTTCGAGAATCGCATTGGCGTTCTGGTTGGCCCAGTTGACGGAAAGAGCGCTGCCGTTCATTAAGACGACGATGAGTGGTTTCCCGGTTTTCTGCAAAGCTGCGTGCAATGCTTCGAGCAGCTCTTCTTCCTCCTTGGGCAAGTCGAGGCTCGTGCGATCGCCGCCTTGAAATCCCTGAACCTGAAGGTTCATCTCCTCGCCTTCCAGGTCGGAGGTGATGCCCACAACAGCGATCACTACATCGGCTCTTTTTGCCGCCGCAACCGCGTCGTCGATTGGAGCCCTGGTTACGTCATTCGTCCAGACAAACTGGACGATGGCGTCGCCGGTGGTCTGGAAGTATTCCAGCTTGATGGCATACTTGCGGCCTTTCTGCAAACGGAAGTCAACCAATTTCGTGTTGATGCCATGTGTGGACCAGTCTTTGTCTATGAGTTGGCCGTCGATCCAGAGGCGGAAGCCATCGTCGGCTTTCACGCCGATGCGGTAGGCTCCGGATTCTTTTGGGGTCAAAAAGCCGGTCCAGCGCGCGGAAAAGTTGTCTGCCGCAAAAGCACCAGAGGCAAGACCTGGTACGGGAGCGGAAATGAAATTGAAGTCGATATTCTCATCGGTGCGAGTGACAGCAGGCGCCCCCTTCAGGTCGATGCCTTTGAAATACTCGGCATGAAGGCCGGGCTTGTCTTCGGGAGTGGTGAACCAGTCTGCTGGTATGGGCTTGGCATCGCGAAGGAAATGGGTTCCGGGAACAAATGTAACCTCGGAAGCGGGGAATTGCCTGCGAATGCCCTCGAGCGCGGAGGTGGAGCGCGATGGAGTGCCGTTGTAGTTGCCTTCGAGGACGCGTGTGTTGTCTGCGAGGGGGCCGACTACGGCGATCGATTTAGGCGAAACCATCAGGGGCAGGACGCCGTCATTCTTGAGCAGCACCATGCTCTCGCGGGCGGCAGTGAGCGCCAGTTCGCGGTGCGCCTCCGAATCGTTTTCCGAGTAGGGTGTCTGCGCATAGGGAACTGTGTCGGGCGGATCGAACATGCCGAGCAGGAAGCGCGCGCGAAAAAGGCGGCGCAGGGCAATGTCCAGATCTTTTTCACTGAGCAGCCCCTGGTTGACGGCGTCGAGGTACTTAACATAATCGGAGTTGTCGGAGACTTTCCGTGTGTAGTCGATGCACTCGTTGTCCATGCCCCTGTGCAGAGAAAGGGCAGCGGCGGCTTCCTTGGTCTTGGTGAATTGGTGGCCGGACCAGATATCCATTACTGCGCCGCAGTCGGAGACGACAAAGCCATTGAATCGCCAGGCGCCGCGGAGCTGGTCCTGGAGCAGAAAGCGGGAGGCGCAGGCGGGTTCGCCGTTGACGCGGTTGTAGGCACACATGATGGAGGCGGCGTGGCCCTCGACGATGGCGGCGCGGAAGGCGGGAAGGTAGGTGTCTTCCTCATCGTGTTTGGAGATGCTTACGTCGAACTTGTGACGCAGGGACTCGGGTCCGCTATGCACGGCAAAGTGCTTGGGTGTGGAGACAACGCGCAGGTATTTGGGATTGTCGCCCTGAAGTCCGGTGACGAAGGCAACCCCCATGCGGGCGGTGAGGAAGGGGTCTTCGCCGTAGGTTTCCTGGCCGCGTCCCCAGCGCGGGTCGCGAAAGATGTTGATGTTGGGGGACCAGAAAGTAAGACCCTCGAAGATGTCACGGCGGCCCTGGCGGACAGCTTCGTGGTGCTTGGCGCGAGCTTCAGTGCCGATAACGGTGGCCACTCGGTGGAGCAGCGGGGCATCCCAGGTTGCTGCAAGCGCGATCGCTTGCGGGAAGACGGTGGCGACACCAGCCGCGGCGACGCCGTGCAGACCTTCGCTCCAGTAGTCGTAGGCCGGGACTTGCAGGCGCGGAATGGCGCGCGCCTGATTGACGAGCTGCGATGCCTTTTCTTCGAGTGTCATGCGGGAGACAAGATCGCCCACGCGCTGATCGATGGGCAGGGACGGATCGAGATAAGGCGTCGGCGTCGGCGCGGCGGTCTGAGCAAGCAGCCGCGAAGGAGGGACGCCAGATGCTGCCAGTACGAGGGCAAGCATTGCGATTGGCGGTATGAAGCGAAGCAAACGCATCGATCTCTCCTGTCGAGCGAAATGTGGTGCGAGCGTCGTTGCGAACAGCTGAGCGAACCCTGCCGAGCGCCGAGAGCCGAGCCAGAACCGGTCTGCTATGATGCCGCGAAACGCAATGATATCCCGGAAGCCATTTCCCGGTTTATTTCTCGCACTTCTGTGCGCGCTACAGCCTGCGGTTGCGGGTCAGGATGGGAAACATCCCGTCGACCCGCTGGCGCCAACGCACGGCGTGAAGTCGGCGGCGGAGATCGATCGGGAATGGCAGATGTCGGTTGTGAAGTACGATGCGCGGAGGAATGAGCTGATTGAGGAAGCCGATCGGCAGGCTCACGATGGCCCCTACCGGCCCGACTGGGAGACGCTTCGCCATTACGAGATTCCGCAGTGGTACAAGGATGCCAAGTTCGGCATTTTTGTACATTGGGGTGTGTATGCCGTGCCCGGCGCGGTGAATGAATGGTACCCGCACAATATGTATAAGGCCGGCGATCCGGCGTACGAACATTTTTTGAAAACGTATGGCTCCCTAGAGAATCTAGGGTACAAGGATCTGATTCCGAAGTTTCGCGCCGAGAAGTGGGATCCTGTCGACTGGGCGAAGCTTTTCAAAAGCGCGGGCGCTCGGTACGTGATCCCGGTTGCCGAACATCACGACGGTTTTTCGATGTACGACTGCGAGCTTTCCGATTGGACCGCGGTGAAGATGGGTCCACATCGCGATATCGTTGGAGACCTCGCCAAAGCGGTGCGCAGCGCCGGATTGCATTTCGGCCTCTCCTCGCATCGCGCCGAACATAACTACTACTTCGATGAAGGCCGCAGTATTCGCTCGGACGTGAACGATCGGAAGTACGCGTCGCTTTATGGGCCGGCCCACGCCTGGTTGAACGACCCGCACTTCATTGCCTACAACGAATGGTCCTGGGTGAGCGAAGCTTGGACTCGCGACTGGCTCGCGCGCGCGGTGGAACTTGCCGAGAAATATAACCCCGAAGTGTTCTATTTCGACGGCGGGATCGGTCATCCGGCCTTTCGACGGAGCGTCACAGAGTTCGCCAGCTTCTACTACAACTTCGCCAGCCGGAACGGTATTCCCGCGGTAATCAATTTCAAAGACTATTCGATGGACATGAGCGCCGGAGCACGGGATTTCGAACGGAGCCTGCGTTCTGGTATTGAAGCGCAGCACTGGCAGACCGATACGCCGATCAGTGATCTCTCCTGGGGCTACATGCAGCAGGACCAATTAAAATCCGCGGATTTCCTGATTCACCAGTTAGTGGACATCGTCAGCAAGAATGGCAATCTGCTTCTTAACGTCGGCCCGAGGCCGGATGGCACGATTCCGGATGAAGTGCGTGCAACGCTGCTTGAAATGGGAAGTTGGCTTGATCGCAATGGCGAAGCCATCTACGCAACCGAGCCCTGGAAGATTTTTGGGGAAGGCCCAACTCAGATTCAGAGTGGTTTTGGACGCGATCAGGATACGAAACCATACACCGCATCCGATTTTCGTTTCACTCGCAGGGGCAACAATATTTATGTGATCAGCCTCGCCTGTCCGGAAGATGGAACTGCCGCGGTGCACGCCTTCGGTCTGGCTGGCGACGGCGGCGGTGTGCGGATTCAGGATGTCAGCCTGCTCGGCTCGGGGGATGAAGTGCAGTGGCTCCAAACCACGGAGGCGCTCAATGTGAAGTTGCCGCAGAGTGCGGCTTGCAAGCACGGCTTTGCGCTTCGCCTGAGAGTGGCAGATCGGGAAGAACCGGCGGCCCGGCAATCAACCGGGAATAACTAATTCGCCGGGTGCGGCTCGTCGTACTAAACGGCAACGCATCTTTACGCTCACGATTCCAGTTACTTATCGACCGCGACGGCCACGCCGTAAGGAGCCAACTGCACCACTTGGCCTTGCTTGTCGTCGAGCACAAGACTCATCGAACGAGGCAACGCGACCTCGCGATTTACTGGCGCATAGTTGACGATCACGAAAACTTTCTTGCCCGGTCCGACGCGACGGCTAACCTCGATGCCATCGGGCACGGGTCCGAACACGGGCGTAACGCCGGATTTCTGGGTCAACCATTGAGCGGCGGCCGCCATCGTCTGGTCATCAAGGACTGCGCCCACGTAGGTGATGCGACCCTTGCCGTAGACGCGGGTGACGACGGCCGGCAGATCGTCGAGCCATCCGTTGCTCTTGCCGTATTGCAGAAGAACTTCGTCGTCGGGCGCCTGACTTTTTAGTTGCTCAGCCCATATAGAGGCTTCTCCGGCGCCCCAGGCACCCGAAACTGGCACGTTTTTTTCGAGCGCGTAATACTGCTCGACTCGCGCGCCGAGGGCATCCACGAGGAAACCCGGCTGCCGTTGCGGCAAGAGCGCGTTGAATTCATCCTTCATGCCGGAGCGCGGACCGAGAACGAGATGGCCGCCGTTGCGCACGTATTCCAGCAAGTGATCGGCGAGGTCTTTTGGCAACACGTTGAGGCTGGGCGCGGCCACAAGTTTATAAGTACTCAGCGGAGCGTAGGCGCTGACCACATCGACCGATTGGGAAATCTGGCGCAGTGCGCGGTAGTAGCTCTCCAACAACTTGATGTCATCGTACTTCTCGGTGTGCTTTTGAAACTGAAGTGCCCAGTGGCTGTCGTAGGAGTAGAGCAGGGCAACTTCTGAAAGTGGTTGTGTATCGCGGAAACTGCTTTCAACTTTTGCGAACTCGTGCGCCATTTGCGAAGCTTCGTCATAGAAAGGAACGGGGGTGCCGTCGGGGCCGACGAGCGTGCCGTGAATTTCCTCTTGTCCGTTAAGAGCGCTCCGCCACTGCCAGTAGTTGACGTCGTCGGCGCCGTGGCCGATCGCCTGCCAGGCCATGGCACGGGCTTCTCCGCGATTCAGGAAGTTGTTCAGCTTGGACCAGTTGACAGCGCCCGGCTGTGTCTCCATGACCCAAAAATTCTGGCGCTTGAAACCGCGGGTCAAATCATGAGCGAGGCCGTTTGCCGCGGGGTCAACATGCCCGGTACCGACATAATCGTCCCAAGAGGCGAAGCTGAGCGGCTCCGTGATCGTATAGTGATCGAAACCATCGAAGAAACCCATGAAGTTGCCGGTCGTAAACTGGCGCGGGTCGGCGTGTTTGCGGATGGCATCGATCTGATTTTGCTGGTATGACGTCCATACGTAAGTGATGAAGTGTTTCCAGTCGAGCATGAGACCAGGATTGTGGCCACCGATCGGGATCGGAATTTCCTGCCAGTTGTCGTAAGTCTGACTCCAGTAAGAAGTCGTCCAACGAGCGTTCAGATTATCGAGCGTTTTATATTTTGCTTTGAGCCAATCTTGAAATTGGCGGCGCGTGTCTTGGTCGTAGGACATGAGGGCGTAGCCGTATTCGTTGTCAATCTGCCAGCCCACGACGTTGGGATTGTGGCCGAAGCGGGTCGCCATCTGCTCGGCGATCTGGCGGCAGAATTCGCGATAGCGGGGAGAGGTGGCAGAAGCGTGAGCGCGGTTACCGTGGGTAACGCGCTGGCCATCGGACTCGACGCGCAGGGTGTCGGGATATTTCTGGGTGAGCCATGCCGGGGGAGTCGCGGTCGGCGTGCCTAAGACGGATACGATGTGGTGCTTGCCGGCGAGAGTGATGGCGCGCTCCAGCCAGTCGAAGTCGTAATGGCCTTCGGAGGGCTCCATACGGCTCCAGGCAAATTCCGCGATGCGCACGACTTTCAAGTCGGCCGCTTCCATCAAGCGCAAGTCTTCTTCCCATCGTGATTCGGGCCATTGTTCGGGATACCAGGCATCGCCCATGAGGATGGCGTTCTGGCCGGGAATTTGAGTGGGGATCGGCTTGCCCGCTGGAGTTTGGGCGGACGCGGCGATGGAAACAATGATACCGAAGTAAAGAGTTCGAAGGAAAAATAAAGTCAACATGGAGAAAGCTCCGATCTTCGATGTGAGATAACAAGCGATGTGCGCTCCCAAGCAGAGGAGCGGGCGCGATTTTCTCGATAGGCGCTGCTTGCAGCGTCTTTCGGAAGCGATTACGAGCAGAGCTGTGAACATTTCGGGTTCACACTCTGTCATTTGTGATCGATCATTGTCAAATCGCGGGGCGCAGGTTTTGCGGATTGCAACGCCAAGCCATTTATTGCAAGCCTTTTTGGGAGCGAGGAGTGGGCGCCCACGCCGAACCTTACTGCAGCTGGATGGGGCACTGAAAACGTCTTTCAACCAACTGGGGCTTGCTTTGTTTCACCGGAAACGATTACGGTAATGCGGTGCCAGTCGACGCACAGGCACGGGAGAGGGATGCGATGAAACTTGAAGCTGCGCGCAAACGCTTCGGGGTGACCTTTCTGATCTGTACGTTGTCGATCTGCGTGGAGGCGGCGAAGCCGACCGGACCAGGCTCGGAGGCATCTGTGGAAACGAGCATGTTTGGAAGTCTGGAAGATGGTACCCGGATCGAATCGTACACGCTTAAGAGTGCGAAGGGCGCCAGCGCCAAGGTCATTACCTATGGTGCTACCCTTAACGAACTATGGATTCCGGATCGATCCGGAAAGTCCGCCGACGTGGTACTGGGCTTTGACAACATTCAGGGGTACCTTGGCAAGAATGATCCCTGGTTCGGGGCAACGGTTGGAAGAGTTGCGAACCGCATTGCCAAGGGCAAGTTCACACTGGAGGGAAAAGAGTATTCGATCGAGATTAACGATCCGCCCAACAGTTTACACAGCGGCTCAAAAGACTTGAGCCATGTGGTTTGGAGGGCGGAACCGGTTCCGGAGCGGAACGGAGCCGCGGTTCGCTTCACCTACAATAGTCCGGATGGTGAGGGAGGCTTCCCGGGAAACCTTGTGGTAACGGTTCTTTATCGTTTGACCAATGACGATGAATTGCAACTTGAATACACGGCCAAGGCCGATAGAGCGACGCCTGTCAATCTCACGAATCACAGTTATTTCAATCTGGGCAGCGACAGCGAGAGGGATGTTCTAAAACAAGTGCTGGAACTCAACGCGGGGAAGTATACGCCTGTCGATGCCACTCTGATTCCAACCGGTGAAATCCGTCCCGTGAAAGGAACGCCGCTCGATTTTAGCCGTCCCATTGCCATCGGCTCGCACATGGCCGAGATGAGTGGAAATCCCGGAGGGTACGATCATAACTTCGTGCTGAACGGAGTCACGGGCAAGCTTAAGCTGGCAGCGCGCGTTTCCGATCCCGCCTCGGGGCGGCAGATGGAGGTGTGGACGACCGAACCTGGCGTCCAGTTCTATAGCGGCAACTTTCTGGACGGGACGCTTAGCGTAAGTGGGGAGTCGTGTATGGCAAGCATTCGGGCTTCTGTCTGGAGACACAACATTTTCCCGACGCCGTGAATCAGCCGACATTTCCGTCGATTATTTTGAGGCCGCCGGCTCTGTACAACTCGCAAACGGTCTACAAGTTTTCAGTCCATTGACGCGGCAAGGAAAGGCCGTCTGTAACCCGGACGGAGATCCGCAAACATGATCGCTCTGGCTCTGATGATTCCGCAGCGACTGGTGCACCTATCGCCGGTCGATTTGGTCATCGTTATCTTCTACTTTATTCTAGTGCTGGCGATCGGCTGGTACTTAAAAGGGCGCGCCAACACTGGCGAAGACTTCTTCATGGCGGGGCGCGAGATGACGGCATGGGTCGCCGGCCTGAGCTTTCTCTCCGCCAATCTGGGAGCGCTTGAACTCATGGGATGGGCCGGATCGGCCTACCAGTACGGCATTCTGGCCACGCACTGGTATTGGGTGGGAGCTATCCCAGCGATGTTGTTTCTGGCGCTGGTGATGATGCCGTTCTATTACATTTCCAAGACGCACTCGGTGCCGGGATATCTGAAACTGCGTTTCGGCGAACCCAGCCGCGCGCTGTCCGCGGTTTCGTTCGCCTTCATGACTGTGCTCATGAGCGGAGTCAACATGTTTGCCATGGCCAAGGTCATGCAGATCGTGCTCGGATGGGACATTAATTTCAGCATCTGGGTTTCTTCGCTGACGGTCGCGATTTATGTAACGCTGGGCGGCCTGCGATCGGCAATCTTTAATGAAGTCCTGCAGTTCTTCCTGATTTGGGCGGGCGCGTTGCTGATTCCGATTCTTGGCATGTACGAGGCTGGCGGCTGGACGCAACTCAAGCTAAAGATCGCGGAGCGAGCCTCCGATCAGTACATCCATCTCTGGTCTACGCTCGGGACCTTCAGCAATAATCCCATGGGTATTAATTGGGTGGGCATCGTGTTTGGCAATACTGCACGTAGGTCCCTGGTTTTAAAGCCTCATCTCAGGTTCCGGGATGGGGCTTTTTCCTTTGCGGAATTTCCGGCACGCTAAAGCGAGCACTGAGGCAGCATTCGTTGTGAAGGTGCAGCCGGTTGAGCAATCAAAACAGAGCGCAGATAGAGCGCAGGAAGTGCCAGGTCCGCGCGGATTCTCAATCTCTACTAATCCCATAGGTATTGTCGTCCGGCGCGTTTGTGGATAAAATCGCCCATGCCCAGAGAGCTGACCTGGCTTGAAAATAGCACTTTCGCCGCGTGGGGTTGCAGTGCGTGCAACTGGGTTTTACAGAATCCTAGCCCGCGCGAAGACCCCAGCAAGCCTTCGGCAAAAGTGCTCGACCAATTCCATCGGCACGATTGCGCGAAGTTCCGGCGCACGATGCTCCGGTCAACGCAGCCGAGAAAGATGCGCGCGTAAGGTCGCCGGATGCAAAGCGCTACCTGCTAGTCCGGCGTCCTCAAGACCGCGCGGAAATCCTACGCGCGATGGGCCAAGACGCGGCAAGACAGGCTTAACTCCCTTGTGGTTGGGACGTGGAAGACATGAGGGTGTGGTTAGCCTGCGGCAGATGGCATCTATCGCGGCTAATTCGGTCTAGTTTTGTGTTAAAGGCACGGAAACGGCACGGGCTAAAAGCCAAATGGACACGAAACTTTAGGCCTCTACCGTGTCAAGGTCCTCTTCAACGGTAACTGATTGACATTCAACGGCACTGGCAGCCACCTTTGGCGTTGTAAGGGACTCTCAGGAACTGTTAACGGACCTCGCCTTCTCCGCAGGTACTACGCCGTCGCGGAGATAGTCCGTAAACGTGTGTTTGGGGGCATGGTTGAGCAACAGGAGCGATAGCTCATCGCCCTTGACGAGCAACTCGTCAATTTCTGCTGCGTACTTAGCCTCATCCTTCGATGCCTCGGGGTCCATTCCTTTACGAACCGCCTTCAGCAAAATCGCAAGTGTCGTGAGCCGCTGCTGGCCGTCCACGACTTCAATCACCGCACCGCCATGAGCGAAGCCCTTCCGAGCGGGCTTCAGAACGACGGTTGGGTTCTTGCTCCGATAAGCAAGCCACCAACCCTTCACCTGTGCGGTCAGACGGCAAAGTGTTTTGTCCTGTCGGGCTCAAACTCGCTGCACCCCACCCTTGAGATAGGAGCAACTTCCGTCTCCATTGCATGGAGACCACTATCGAGCGTGGACGTATCCGCCAAGTTCGTGCAGCAGCGCTTGCGCCGATTCAGGAACGGCAATTTTGCCGTCAAGAATTTCGTGGCGGTTTACGTCGTCGCCATACATGGCTTTGTCTCCACTCTTGTCGGCTTGCACCACGGCGCCGTTCAGGCTTACTCCAATGAAAACGCCTTTGGAACGCGAATAAGACAGAATCTCCGCATTCAATTTAAGGTCGGTGCCCGCAGCGGCGTTCCTGCCCACCGGCCCGGCTGCTATAGAAGCGTC
Source organism: Acidobacteriaceae bacterium (assembly GCA_003132405.1). GTDB lineage: Bacteria > Acidobacteriota > Terriglobia > Terriglobales > Acidobacteriaceae > Acidiflorens. The sequence goes on from PKXQ01000112.1 coordinate 12,362, forward strand.
GGCCCCGAGTTTGAATTTGTCGCTGAGCAGGCTGTGCAAGGCGTGATCGTTCATAAAGAGCATCACCAGGTCGGTCGAAGAGCCCCCGATCTGATAACCCACACTTCCACCGTCAATGGCCACAAACAAGGGCGCGCTCCAGCCATGCTCGGTGCGACAGGTTGCCAGTCCCCTGCCGTAGCTTCCGCCGAATACAAAAGCGAATTTCTTGTCCCCTGGAATGATGGCGATACACTTCGCCGATTCCAGAAGATCCGAAGGGATGCCCTGATCGGGCGTGTTCATGATCTCCTGGAAGACCTGGGCAGCTTTCTGGGTGCGACTGACATCATCCTCGCGATCCGAGGCGACAGCAGTTAGAGTTACGAGCAGAGTTAGCGTTGTGACGATCAGAGTGCGTTTCAACATTTGTTATCCTCCTCCACAGTTTTGACTCGCTACGGTGAACGGCTGCCAATAGATTGATTCCATACCGCAACTCAGTTCGCCAAGGTAAAAGTTCTCAGCGCAAATCAATGCGATATGCGGGACGAACTGTTGTTTGTTTTACCTTGATCAAGAACTTCTGATCCAAGACGGAATCGTAGATACTGAGGAAAAGGATTTCTGTGCAATAAGGACCACATTTCAATTTGTGGCCACAGACCCGCTGCGGTAAGTCTGCGGGCAAGTCCGAGCGGAGTGAGTATGCTCGCTGCTGCTGCAAAGTTGAAAAGCAGAGATTTCTGAGAGTCCTTCTAGCCTCACTCACCGGTGTAACTTAGCAGTTTCTACTGCTCTCCGAAGCTACGCACGTAGAACGTCAACTCCCAGATTTGTTCGTCAGGCTCGATCTTTGCAAGGCCTGGCATCCCACTCAACTACTCAACCGGACGCTGTTCTTGATAAGCCAGAACAACTCCCGGTCAGACATTCCCTGCACGTCGGGCGACCCCAGCTCAAGGACCCGCGGATACATCGACTGGCCGATAGGCGCGGGCTTGCGCCCGTCCTGTCCATGACATTTCGGAACATTCAACTTCCCGACGAAGCGATTCCATTACCATGCACGGGGAACTCCTGAAACTTCTCTGCCTGCGTTCTCACACGCTCAGCACTGGGATGTGCGACTCGCGAATGATCCCGTAGCCACTGTGGTTGGCTCCCAAATGACCGCCAGGTGCAAAGTGCCCGATGACGAGGAGGTCACCCTTGGATTGCTCTGCAGCTCGATTCAATAGCTGATGTACATCGCCACTATCAATGATTACCTCGGCTTTGGTGCCCACGTCCTGCTGAAGCTTGGCTATTTCCTTGGCCGCGTAGTCGACAAGTTCCTTCTTCCACCTAGGAAGGATACGGGGCCCTCCAGGGCCGTAAATGTCCACCCCGGCGGTGATGTGAACGAGCGTAAGCCGCGCCTCAAACTCAGCGGCTATCTGCGCGGCCCGTGCCACGGTATTGCGGCCGTGGTGGCTCAAATCGACGGCGCAAACGACGTTCCGGATTGCGAATTCGCGCGCTGGCGCTTCTTCTGTGTACGCTTCGGCCCAAACCGAACAATCGCTGTCGTGTAGCACTTTCGCCGCCACCGAGCCCAGCAGAAAGCGGTAAAACACTCCACGGCTATGCGTGGACATCATGATCAGGTTCACTTTTTCGTCGCGCGCTGCCTGCACGATCTCGCGGGCCGGATCGCCGTTGAGCAACAAGCGCTTAACGGCAATCCCATCGAGCTCCTGCTTCAGCGATTGGTCCAGGTCTTGCTGCGCCCGTTTGACGACTTCCGCATGCAAACCCCCGGTGAGTTCATACCCAAGCTCGATCATTCCGACTGGATAGCTCATTGGCGCTACCACATGCAGCAATATAATTTCGGAATGGAAATGGCGAGCCAAAAACGCGGCCTGACGAACCACCCTCAGAGAGGTGGTCGGAAATTCAACCGGAAGAAGAATCTTATCCATTAACACTTCCATCATGGAATTCTAATCTCTACCGTCTAGGGAGACTCTGATTAAGC
>PKXQ01000147.1 GCA_003132405.1 Acidobacteriaceae bacterium
GGAACGTGGAGTCAACAGGCGGAGCTAACCGCATCCGACGGCGCGGCATATGACAACTTCGGCTGGTCCGTCGCGCTTAGCAGCAGCACGGTCGTGGTGGGGGCCCCTCACCACATGGTCGGCTCGAACATTACCCAGGGAGCGGCGTACGTGTTCGCGGAAAGCGGAGGAACGTGGAATCAGCAGGCGGAGCTGACGTCGTCCGACGGCGTGGCATATGACTACTTCGGCTCTTCCGTCGCGATCGGTGGCAGTTCGGTCGTGGCGGGGGCCCCTGAGCACCCGTATGACGTTATGCTGTCTGCTCCAGGTCCGGGAGCGACGTATGTGTTCGTCGAAAGTGGAGGAACGTGGAATCAGCAGGCGGAACTGCTCGCATCGGACGGCGCGGAAAATGACTGGTTTGGCTATTCCGTCGCGCTAAGCGGCGGCACGGCCGTGGTGGGGTCCCCGTATAAATCAGTCGTCTCGAATAGCGGGCAGGGAGCGGCGTACGTGTTTGGGTCTTCGGGCCCGCTCTACACGCTGTCGGCCAGCCCGAGCGGTTTAACTGTAGTGCAAGGCGGGCAGGGGACAAGCACGATCACGATCACGCCGGTGAACGGGTTCAGTGGAAGCGTGTCGTTTTCAGCTTCCGGCTTGCCGAGTGGGGTAACGGCGACTTTCAATGCGAATCCGGCAACCAGCACGAGCACGCTGACGCTGACCGCGAGCGGGACGGCGACAACGGGTACGACGACGGTGACCGTGATAGGCAGCTCGGGCAGTTTGACGCAAACCACGACGCTGATGCTGACGGTGACGCCGGGGCCGAGCTACACGCTGTCGGCCAGTCCGAACAGTTTAAGCGTGGCGCAAGGCAGCCAGGGGACAAGCACGATCACGATCACGCCGGTGAACGGGTTCAGTGGAAGCGTGTCGTTTTCAGCTTCCGGCTTGCCGAGTGGGGTAACGGCGACTTTCAATGCGAATCCGGCAACCAGCACGAGCACGCTGACGCTGACCGCGAGCGGGACGGCGACAACGGGTACGACGACGGTGACCGTGATAGGCAGCTCGGGCAGTTTGGCGCAGACCACGACGCTGACGCTGACGGTGACGTCCGCCTCCTCGGGGGATTTCACGATCGGCACCAGCCCTACGACGGTGACCATCAGCTCGCCGGGGCAGTCGGGAACGACGACGATTACGATTACTCCGAGCGGGGGATTCAACGAGACCATCACCTTCACGGGCGCCAGTTGCAGCGGGTTGCCCACGGGCGCGAGTTGCTCGTTCAATCCGGGGAGCGTAACTCCGAACGGCGGGCCTGCAAGCACCACGCTGACCTTTGCGACCACGGCGGCATCCGCGGCCATTCCACACTGGCCGCTCGGGGGCAGGCAGGGTATCTTCTTCGCGCTGGCGGTTCCGGGCCTGCTCATTCTGGGAGCGGGCGGCAGAGGAAAACTTAGATCCGGAGTTGGCAGGACGATGCTGTTCGTACTGCTGGTAGGGTTTTCGCTGGTCAGCTTCAACGGCTGCAGCAGCGGCGGCGGTGGTGGCGGCGGTGGCGGGACGCCACCGGGCACGTATACGATCACGGTGACCGCTACGCCCTCAGGTTTGTCCCATTCCACGACGGTCACACTGGCCGTCCAGTGACGATGGTGATGAATGTAGGCGCCGGAGCAAATGTATGGTCCGCCGTCATAGTAGTGGCAGCTGTTGTAACCAGGCGTGGCTGTTGAAAAACTCCTTCCTCCAAAATCGGCGAAAATAAAATCGCGTCAGGAAGCCCTACAATCGATTTTCTCGGGTCGCCGAGACATTTTCTATCCCCCATATTTCGGCTGATTGGGGCGAAAAGGGAGTTTTTCAACAGCCACAGGCGATTACACTCAAAATCCCTGTTCTGATTGATGAGCGACTATCGAGATTTTCGGCAGTTATCCGTTTTCGTGAAGCAATGGACGGCTGCGGGTTGTGCTCATTGTTTGGCGGGGGCGCACTTATGCGGAAGATTCGTTATGCGGTTGCGATGAGCCTGGATGGCCATATCGCAGGTCCGAACGGAGAATACGACTGGATTGGCACGGACCCGGAAGTCGATTTTGCCGCGTTCTGGTCGCAATTTGACACGCTGCTGATAGGCAGGCGAACCTACGAGCTTGCCGTTCAAACACGAGGTAAAGCGGCTTTCACGGCTTTCACCGGAGTTACCTCCTTCGTTTTCTCGCAGACTCTCAAACAGCAAGAGCACCCCCACGTAACTGTCGTGTCGGAGTTGAATGCAGATTGGGTAAGAGACCTGAAAGCGCAAAGCGGAAAGGACATTTGGTTGTTTGGTGGCAGCAGCCTGTTCCGTTCGTTTTTTGACTCGGGGCTGGTAGATGGCGTCGAAGTCGCTGTCGTCCCTGTGTTGTTGGGCAGCGGGATTCCGTTGCTTCCCCCTCAGCGGCTAAAGCCGGTACTGAAAAGAAGCCTTTTATCGCAGCGGTGAACCGCTGCGCCACCCAAGGGCAAATGCAAGAGCGGTGAACCGCTGCGCCACCCAAAGGCAAGGACAAAGGTGCGTTCTTCCGCAAACTGTGAAAGCCCCCTTTCAAAACGATTTGCCGCATAGGAGTAAAACTAAGTCGCCCTAACTCCGCGCCGTTACGGCAGTAACTTTCGGAAGAACTAAAGATCGGGATATTCTCCACGTTAATCATCATTAATAAGTGTCGGTAAAAGGGCACTCCTATTAGTGGGGTTATAGCGGAGGACCGTGATGAAGTTACGCGTGTTCATGTTAGCGGCGGCGATAGCGGCGGCGCTCTCTTTTTCGGCTTGCGGCGGCACCGCCAAGACGACTCCTCCAGTTGGCTACACGATTGGTGGCACGGTGTCAGGGCTGCCCAGCCACGTGTTTGGCTTCAACGGTCTCGAACTGCAAGACAATGGCGGCGCCGAGATGCCGGTCGAGGACAATGGAAGCTTTACGTTTCCTACGGCGGTCGCTAGCGGCGCCACTTATAGCGTGACAGTTACTGTAGATCCTAATAATCCGATAGCGCAGACGTGCGTGGTGGCGAATGGGAGCGGGACGGCGACGGCTGACGTTACTACGGTTCAGATTACCTGCACGACCAGTAATTTTACGATTGGCGGGACGGTCTCGGGGCTTACGGGGACGGTGGTGTTGCAGGATAACGGCGGAGACAATTTGTCGGTCAGCGCGAATGGAGGCTTTACTTTTGCGACTCCGCTCACGAGCGGGACGGCTTATGCGGTCACGGTGCTGACCCAGCCTTCGGGGCAGACCTGCTATGTGAATTATGGCAGCGGAAACGTCGGCAGCAGGAATGTCACTGGGGTGACGGTCAGCTGCGGCGCCGGGAATGGAACGTTCACGATTGGTGGGTCGGTTTCCGGGCTCACGGGATCGGGGATGGTGTTGCAGGACAATCTCGGCGACAATCTCACGATTAACAGCAGCGGAAGTTTTACTTTTGCGACGGCGATTGCTGCGGGGTCGGGTTATAACGTTACGATTTTGACGCAGCCTTCGAGCCCTACGCAGAGTTGCACGGTAAGCAATGGCAGCGGGACGGTGGGCAGTTCGAATGTCACGACGGTGGTGGTGACCTGCGCGGCCATACCTAGTTACACGATTGGTGGGACCATTCTCGGGCTCGCGGGAACGGGGCTGGTGTTGCAGGATAATGGCGGCGATAATCTGTCGCCGACGGGTAATGGAAATTTCACTTTTGCGACTCCGGTGGCGAGCGGCTCGGTTTATAAGGTCACAGTGCTGACGGAGCCGATAAATCCGACGCAGACTTGCACGATTGCGAATGGCGGCGGGACGGTGGGCAGTTCGAATGTGACGAACGTTCAGATCAGTTGTGCGGCTAGCGTAGTCGAGGAATGGACGTGGGTGAACGGAGCGAATACCGCCAACCAGCCAGGAACGTATGGGACGCTGGGCACAGCGGCGGCGGGTAATGTTCCAGGGGCGCGAAATGGTTCGGTCTCATGGACGGATCTTGCGGGCAATCTGTGGCTGTTTGGCGGCGACGGTTACTCCGCAACAACTTCCGGAGATCTCAATGACCTGTGGAAGTTCGACCCGAGCACGGGGCAATGGACGTGGATGGGCGGATCGAAGACGATCAACCAATCGGGTGTGTATGGGACGCTAGGATTGGCGGACACGAGCAACATTCCGGGAGCGCGACAGTATGCGATGAGTTGGACGGATCCGTGGGGAAATTTCTGGCTGTTTGGCGGGGAAGGTTACGACTCGACTGGGGCGCAGGGGCCGCTCAACGATCTTTGGGAGTACGTGCCGAGCACGGGCGAGTGGACGTGGGTAAACGGCGCGGACGTGGTCAACCAGGTGGCGGTTTATGGTACGGAGGGGACGCCGGATCCGGGGAATGTTCCGAGTTCGCGATACTACGGACAGGCGTGGGCCGATGCGCAGGGAAATCTGTGGCTGTTTGGCGGCCAAGTTTATTATGCGCAGGGCGGAGGGAACAACTACGGGAATGACCTATGGGAGTTCACTCGGACGAATAGCGAATGGACGTGGGTAGGCGGTTCGAACCTGGTCAACCAGGCGGGAGTGTATGGCACGGAGGGAACAGCTTCGGCCTCGAACATTCCTCCGGCGACCTACGAGGCGGTTACGTGGACGGATGCTTCGGGAGCTTTCTGGATGTTTGGTGGCGGCGCCAATATTTTGTGGCGGTACTCGGGCGGCGAGTGGACGTGGATTGACGGCACTCCGATCACGCAGTGCGGCTGTAACCCATATTACGGAACGCTGGGAACGCCTGGGGCGAGCAATATTCCGGGCGGGCGCATCCAGCCGGTGCAATGGTTTGACCGTTCTGGAAATGCGTGGATCTTTGGAGGGATCGGAGAGGATTCGGAGGGCAACAATAGTTCGCTGAATGACCTTTGGCGATACGGTTCGGGTGAGTGGACATGGATGGGCGGATCGAACGTGGTCGACCAGAAAGGAGTGTATGGGACGCTGGGAGTGGAGGCGTTCGCAAACATTCCTGGAGCGCGGTCGGCCGCGATTAGTTGGGTCGACTCTTCGGGAAACTTCTGGCTGTTTGGCGGGGCGGGTTATGACTCGACTGGGACGCAGGGGACGCTCAACGATCTCTGGGAGTTTAACCCGTAGTTGGTTGAGCGGGCATTCTTGCTTGATGAGTTGATGCGGCGGCGCCCTCAGCGGCTGAAGCCGGGGTTCAAGGATTCCTTTTATCGCAGCGGTGAACCGCTGCGCCACCCAAAAGCGATGACAAAATCACCTGCTCGGGATGACACCGAATAATAATCTAATGATCCTCGATTAGTTTCGTGGCTCGAAATGATTTCACTACAATTTGATTGGGTTGCATGCCTACGGGGATGATTGTTAGTAAGGAATATTCTGAGGGCTCGAATTTCTTTTTGGGCTGGCGCTTCTGAATTACGGCTAAGTCGCCCGAGCCGGAATCTAATACCAACAAATAATTTTGACTTTGCGAGAGGGCTAGGGCGTCGGGATTACTTCCTACGGGTAGATAGGCGATGATCTTGCCTAGGTCTATGTCGTAGACTGCGATGTTATTCGATCCGAAGTTAGAGATATAGAGGCGCGAGTTATCCAGAGATATTACTCCGCGAGTTGGTTCGGTTCCTACCAGGTAACTCCCAGATACTTCATTAGCGGCGGTCTCGATGATGGAGATACTGCCGGCTTCGAAATTGAAAGCGGCTAGTTCTCCACCGTCGGGCTTTAGCGCGAGACTTACTGGGGATTTCCCTACATCCAGGAGTGCGAGGAGTTTGTCGTTTTGCGTGTCGTTCTTAAGAGCGATGCTGGCTACCTGGCCTGATCCGGAGCAGGAGATGAAGGCCTTCGAGGAATCGGGGAGGATGGCGATGTCTTCGGGATGGATGCAGATGTTGATGGCGGAGCGGACGGCCAGGCGGGCGGTGTCGATGATGGAGACGGAGTTATCGGCGCGATTGCTGACGACGACGGTTGATCCGTCGGGCGAAACGCGGGCCAGGCCTGGGCTTCCGCCGACGTTAAGCGTGGCTGCGACGGCGCGGCGATCGAGATCGAGGACGGAAACGTTAGCGGAGCCGGAGTTGGCTACGTAGGCGCGGTGGCCGTCGGGCGAGACGTCGATGAAGAAGGGGCGTCCGTTGACGCCGATGGTGGCGACGACTTTATTTTGCTCGGCGTCGATTACGGTGACGTTGGAGGAGCCGGAATTGACTACGTAAATTTCGTTGCGCTTGGGATTGGCGGCGATTCCGGTGGGATCGGTGCCGACTTGCAGAGTGCGCACCGGGATGAAGCTGCGCAGGTCGATGACGGTTACGGTGTTGCTCTTGCCATTGGTTATGTAGGCGTATTCGCGATAGAGCGGGCCGTAGGCGGGGAGGGTACGCTGGTGGAAGTAATACCATCCTGCGGCTAGGACTAGCGGGATTAGGACGGCGAGTAGGAGGAATTTTCTCATTTTCTCGGGGGACGAGTTGGCCTCGGTAGAGGCAAGAGAGTATCAGATGCGGGCGAACTGCCCCACTCAAGCCAAAAGAGGGCTTGAATGGGGCACCCGGCCGACAACCACACTCTCCCGAGTGAGAATCGTTCTGCCGAGCACGGCCGCGATCTGCCTGACCTGCACCATCAGCGCGTCGAATTGATCGGGGTAGAGGGATTGCATGCCGTCGCTCAACGCGCGGTCGGGATCGTGGTGGACTTCTACGATCAGGCCGTCGGCTCCTACGGCTATGGCGGCGCGGGAGAGTGGAGTTACTTTGTTGCGCTTGCCGGTGCCGTGGCTGGGATCGACGATGATGGGGAGATGGCTGAGGCGCTGGACGGCGGGGACGATGCTGAGGTCGAGGGTGTTGCGGGTGTGATCGGCGAAGGTGCGGACTCCGCGCTCGCAGAGGACGATGTTGTAGTTGCCCTCGCTCATGATGTATTCGGCGGCCATGAGAAATTCTTCGAGCGTGGCGGCGATGCCGCGCTTGAGGAGGACGGGCTTGCGGGCGCGTCCGGCGCGCTTGAGGAGGGAGAAATTTTGCATGTTGCGGGCGCCGATCTGGATTACGTCGGCATATTGGTCGACTAAGTCGAGCGATTCGTAATCGACGGCTTCGGTGATGATTAGCAGGCCGAAGCGGTCGCGGACTTCGGCCATGATCTTTAGGCCTTCTTCGCCCAAGCCCTGGAAAGAATAAGGAGAGGTGCGAGGTTTGTAGGCGCCTCCGCGGAAGAACTGGGCTCCGGCGCGAGCTACGCGCTCGGCGATGATGAAGGCCTGATCGCGGCTCTCGATGCCGCAGGGGCCGGCGACGATGGTTAGATCTTTTCCGCCGATGGTGACGGGCGAGTTGGGGAATTTGATGACGGTGTTGTCGGGCTTGGTATCGCGGCTGACTAACTTATACGGCTTGGAGACGCGGATGACTTCCTGCACGCCGGGCATTTCTTCTAGCGTGCCGGCTTCGACCTCGCCTTTGTTGCCGGTGATGCCGATGGCGGTGCGCTGGGCTCCGGGCATGGAGTGGGCGCGGTAGCCTAGCGATTCGATTTTTTTGCAGACGGCGCTGACCTGGTCTTCGGTGGCCTGCGCTTGCATGACTACTAGCATAGTGGTCCCTCTTGAACTGTTAAGTTTAGCTGTGTGTGGGGCGTTGGGCAAACTAACATTCCTGCGCTTCCGCCTAACTGAGGCCGGCTGCCGGGCTTTAGTTCCGGCTTGCCGAGGGCGAGGACGCCCTCGGGACAACCGCCGGGACGGCGGCGCTACAAAGGCTCTAGACTTTCTTTATGGCTGAGCCTCGGGTGGCTGAGTTTTTTCCGGCGGAGAAAGATCCGCTTCGGTGGGCAGCGGATTGGAAACCTTCTCCGACGACTTCGCGGCGGATTGGGATTCATACTTCGATTGCTGGTGGGGTGGAGAATGCGGCGGAGCGGGCGTTTCGGTTGGGGTGTAATACTTTTCAGATTTTTTCCACCAGTCCGCGGCAGTGGCGGCCTTATTCTTTGGGACGCTCGCAGTGCGAGGCTATGAGCCAGTTGCGGCGGCGGTATGATCTGAAGCCGCTGGTGATTCATTCGAATTATTTGATTAATCTGGCGGGGACTAACTCGGGCTTTCTTAAGAAGTCGATTGCGGCGTTTCGCGGTGAGGTGGAGCGGGGGCTGGCGTTGTGCGCGGAGTATCTGGTGCTGCATCCGGGATCGTTTCGCGGAGGTGGCCGCGAGGAGGGATTGGCGCGGACGGCGGCTTCGATTGCGGAGGCTTGCTTGGGGATGGATTTGGCAGCGGGCGGGCTAACGATTTTGATTGAGAATACGGCGGGGGCGGAGTATTCGCTGGGCGGGACGTTTGAGCAGGTGGCGGAGTTACTTGAGTTGCTACGCGCTCATGTGCCGGTCGGGGCTTGCATTGATACGTGTCATACGCATGTGGCGGGATATGACATTGTTAGTGAGGGGGGACGCGCGCTTACTTTGCGGCAACTGGGGAAGACGGTGGGATTGGAGAATGTGCGGGTGTGGCATTGCAATGACGCTAAGGCGGAGCGCGGGTCGAGGCTGGATCGGCATGAGCATATTGGACGCGGGCGGTTGGGGTTGGAAGTTTTTCGGGCGCTGCTGAATGATCGACGGTTGAAAGATGCGGCGTTTATTGCGGAGACTCCGATTGATGATCCGGGGGATGATTTGCGGAATGTGGAGGCGCTGAAGGGGGTGGTGGGGCGTCGCTCGCGCTGAACTATTTTTTCACCACGGAGGCACGGAGGAACACTTGGGCTAGAGCTTACGGGAAAAACTTGTCGGGCCGCAGTGTTCCCTCAGCGGCTAAAGCCGGAGTTAAAAGAAGTCCTGTTATCGCAGCGGTAAACCGCTGCGCCACCCAAAAACCGCCGGAGAGTTGCGCTGAAACGCGGAATCTGATATGTTAAACATGTTTAACAAATATGCTTGGGATTAGACTTGAGCCAGAACTCGAAGAAAAGTTGGAATCGCTGGCCAGGGAGACTGGGCGCAGCAAGAGTTATTATGCGCGCGAGGCGATACGGCAATTCTTGGAAGACCGCGAAGATTATTTGAAGGGAATTGCGGCGCTGGAACGGCGCGAACCTACCATCACGCTCGAAGAGATGGAGCGGCGGCTTGGACTCTCCAGGTAAGATCTGGCGGGTTGAAATCAGCCGCACCGCTGAGAAACAAATCCAAAAACTGAATCGCGACGCACAGGAATCGATTGTGCGATTTCTGCGGGAGCGGGTGCTGCGGGCGGAGAATCCGCGCCAATTGGGCAAGCCGCTGCATGGGGACAAGGGCGGGCTTTGGCGGTATCGAGTCGGCGATTATCGATTGATTTGCGACATACAGGACGAGCGGATTACGGTGCTGGTGTTACGGATTGGGCATCGCAAGGACGTGTACCGGTGAGCCTGATGAATCGCTGCGCGTTGTAAAATCAAAGATTACTCTTTGCAGCCCACTATCCTTTATATACACATCTATGGCACAAGAAGACAGATCAACTCCTAACCCTCGCGAAGAGCGTTATGATGCGCAGCGGATTGAGCAGAAGTGGGCGGGGCGCTGGCAGAGCGATCCGACGCTTTATGCGGCTGAGGCGCATCCGACTAAGCCTAAGTTTTATGTGTTAGAGATGCTTCCCTACCCTTCGGGCGCGCTGCACATGGGGCATGTGCGCAACTATGCGATTGGCGATGCGCTGGCTCGTTATATGTGGATGAACGGGTATAACGTGCTGCATCCGATGGGGTGGGATTCGTTTGGTTTGCCGGCGGAGAATGCGGCGATTAAGAACAATACACCTCCGCGGGAGTGGACGCTGCGGAATATTGCGGCGATGAAGGTGCAGATGAATCGCCTGGGCTTCGCCTACGATTGGTCGCGCGAAGTGACGACTTGCCTGCCGGATTATTACCGTTGGAATCAGTGGTTTTTTTTGAAGTTGTATGCGGCGGGATTGGCTTATCGGAAGAAGAGCAAGGTGAACTGGTGTCCGCAGTGCGCTACGGTGCTGGCGAACGAGCAGGTGGTTGGCGGGATGTGTTGGCGGCATGAGGACACTCCTGTGGTACAGCGGGAGTTGGAGCAATGGTTTTTGCGGATCACTAAGTATGCGGATGAATTGTTGCGCGATCTGGAGAAGCTGCAGGGCTGGCCGGAAAAAGTTCGGGTGATGCAGCAGAACTGGATTGGGCGCAGCGAAGGCGTGCTGGTGGATTTTGATTTGGGCGGAACGGTGGGGCCGGCGGGATCGACGATCACGGTATTTACTACGCGGGTCGATACGATTTATGGCGCGACGTCGTTGAATTTGGCGCCGGAGCATCCGATTGTGGGCGATTTGGTTGCGCGGAATTCTGAGCTGCGTGGGCAGGTGGAAAATTTAATCGCGGAGCAGCGGCGGGCTAAAGAAGCGGGCGATATTGGGAGCATTGAGAAGCATGGCGTGTTTACCGGGCGCTATGCGAAAAATCCTTTTAATGGCGAAGCCGTGCCGGTGTGGGTGGCGAATTATATTTTGATGGATTATGGCACGGGCGCGATTATGAGCGTGCCGGCGCATGATGAGCGCGATTTTGAATTTGCGCAGAAATATAAGTTGGATATTAAGGTGGTGATTTTGCCGGCTAGTACGGATCCGGACGAAACCATGATCGAGCCACCGCTGCCGTTTACTACGATGGATGGGATCGTGGTGAACTCGGGTGAGTTTAGCGGGCTTGGTTGCCGCGAGGCGATTGCGGCGATGGCGGAGCTTGCTGAGAAGAAGCGATTTGGGAAGGCTACGGTTAGTTTTCGGTTGAAGGATTGGGGCATTTCGCGGCAGAGGTATTGGGGCACGCCGATTCCGATGGTGTATTGCGACAAGGACGGCGTGGTGCCGGTGGAGGAAAAAGATCTGCCGGTGATTTTGCCAGACAATGTGCCGATTACTTTGGCGGGCGGGTCTCCGCTGATGAATGTGCCGTCGTTCTTGAATACTACTTGCCCTAAGTGTGGCGGGCCGGCTCGGCGGGAGACGGACACGATGGATACGTTTGTGGATTCGTCGTGGTATTTCTATCGCTACGCGGACGCGAAGAATGATGCGGCTCCGTTTGATTCGGAGAAGATCGCGTATTGGTTTCCGATCGATCAATATATTGGCGGGGTCGAGCATGCGATTCTGCATTTGATTTATTCGCGCTTCTGGACGAAGTTTATGCGCGACATGGGCCTGGTGAAGAATGATGAGCCGGTGGAGCGGCTGTTTACGCAGGGGATGGTGATCAGGAACGGCGCGAAGATGTCGAAGAGTTTGGGGAATACGGTATCTCCGGATGAGATGGTGGAGCGGTATGGGGCGGACGCAACGCGCATGTATAGCTTGTTTGCGGCTCCTCCGGATAGGGATTTGGATTGGCAGGAGACGGGGATTGAGGGGGTGCAGCGGTTTTTGGGACGGGTGTATAGATTTTATTTGCGGAATGCTGGGGCGGGGAAATCTGCGACTGCTTCGGCAGCGTCTACTGCGTCGTTGTCGCCTGAGGCTCGCGGCATTCAGCGGAAGTTGCACCAGACTATTAAGCGCGTGAGCAATGATTTTCAGGGGCGCTGGCATTTCAATACTTGCATTGCGGCGATCATGGAATTGATGAATGAGATTTATGGCGCGGAGGAGGCAATTGCTTCGGGCAAAATTCCTGGGGCGCTGATTGCCGAGGTGCAGCGGGATGTGGCGCTGCTGCTGGCTCCGATGGCTCCTTATATGGCGCACGAACTTTGGGAGATGACGGGGGAGACGGGCAATTTATTGAGGGCTCCTTGGCCGAAGTATGATGCGGCGCTGGCGGCGGAGGATGAGATTGAGATTCCGGTGCAGGTGAATGGGAAGCTGCGCGGGCTGGTGGTGGTGGCGGCGGGCGCAACCAATGACCAGATCGAGCAAGCTGCGCTGGCGAACGAAAAAGTTAAGGCGGCAATCGCGGGCAAGCAGATCGTGAAGGTTATTGTGGTGCCTGGAAAGCTCGTAAATATCGTTGTGAGGTAAACAGAGCGAGGTAATCTGCGCGCAATAATGGCGGGCGCACCTTTAAAAAAGGCGCGCCCGTTTGATAAGTATTTCTCAGCAGCCGAGTATTAACGAGCCATCTCATGATGGACGGGAGAAGTGAGTGGATTGCTCCCCCGGGGGGCTAAAGCCCCGTCTCTATTGCCCCTTTGCGGCACGGCTAAAGCCNNAAGCCGTGCCCCACCCAAAACCAAACTATGTGATGGCTTCTAAGAACTTACTCTCCGAACACCAAAGCCTGCTTCTGTTTGTTGAAGTCAATCTCGTCGATCTCCTGCGCGTTGTTGCTAAGTGATTTTGTAATGACCGCGCTATAAGGTGCAGGTTCTTGCAGATCTTTCAACTTGCCTTCCACGGTGGCGACGGTTTTTCCGTTCTGCAGGAATTCGACTTTGACAGCGTCGCCGCTCTCCGCTTGCCATTGCGCTTTGTAATCTCCAGCGCGAAGTTCGGTGGAACCAACCCGAGTTGTGTCGGCTAGCGTGAAGGTACCTTGATTTTTGTTGGCGGCGAATGTGACGGTGGTTAGCGCAACGGTGAGCATAGACAGCGTGGCCAGACGTGCTAGAGTTTGCATGATCTTAATCCTCCTCAGATTAGATGGTTGAGGTTATGGAATGCCGATGCGCCCTCAGGACGTCGCGCTTCGCAGACGTCGTGCTTAAAGCACCGCGTACTCGGCCCGATTTTTGTTAGTGTTTCTCTGTGCTTTCTGTATGCATATAGAGATGCTTTGCAGGAAAGCAAGTTGCATAATTTACGGTCCAGGACGCGACATTTACACAACGTGACACTGGCAGCTGGCAACGACTCGCTTTACATTTCTGAAACAAATCTGAGAAACTCATCCGTGGAAACNNATTGCGCGCCGCATCCGCGAACTGAAAGTCTTTTCTGTTGTTCTTCCTTTCAACGCAACGCTGGAAGAAATTCGCAGCTATTCTCCGGTGGGAATTATTTTGTCGGGCGGGCCTTCGTCTGTTTATGACTCCGACGCGCCGTTGGCGGATAAGAGTGTGTTTGAGCTGGGCGTGCCGGTGCTTGGGATTTGTTATGGATTGCAGTTCATGGTGTATGCGCTGGGTGGTAAGGTGCTGCCGGCGGCGAAGCGCGAATATGGACACGCGCAGGTTGCGATTTCGCACTCTTCCTCGCAACTTTTTCAAGGTCTGCCTGGCGAGTTGGCGGTGTGGATGTCGCACGGCGATTCGGCGGAGGAGTTGCCTGCGGGATTTCGGTTGACGGCGAAGACTGCGAATGCGGTTGCGGCGATTGAGAATGCGGAGCGGCGGATGTGGGCGGTGCAGTTTCATCCGGAGGTGCATCATACGCCGCTGGGGTCGGAGATTTTGCGGAACTTTGCGCTGAATATTTGTGCGGCGAAGGCGACTTGGACTCCGCAACATTTTATTGACGCTACGGTGGCGCAGGTGCGGCAGCAAGTCGGCGCGGGGCGGGCAATTTGCGCGCTTTCGGGGGGAGTGGATTCTTCGGTGGCGGCGGTGCTGGTGGATCGCGCTATGCGCGATGGGTCGGGCGCGTCAAGACTGACTTGTGTGTTTGTTAATAACGGCGTGCTGCGGAAGAATGAGTTTGAGAAAGTGCAGCAGAATTTGCGCGACAATCTTGGGCTGCACCTGGTTGCGGTCGATGCTACGGGGCGTTTTATGCAGAGGTTGGCGGGAGTGACCGATCCGGAGACTAAGAGGAAGATTATCGGCAGCGAGTTTATTGCGGTGTTTGACGATGAGGCGAAGCGCATTCTGAAAGAAGAAGGCGAGGTCGAGTGGCTGGTGCAGGGGACGCTGTATCCGGATGTGATTGAGTCGCGGTCGGTGCGGGGGCCTTCGCAGGTGATCAAGTCGCATCACAATGTGGGTGGGCTGCCGGAGAAGATGAAGTTGAAGTTGATTGAGCCGCTGAAGGATTTATTTAAAGATGAGGTGCGGCGGATTGGGCGTGACCTGGGGATGCCTGAGGAGATTTTGCAGCGGCAGCCGTTTCCGGGGCCGGGGTTGGCGGTGCGGATTTTGGGTGAAGTGACTCGGGAGCGCGCGGACTTGCTGCGCGATTGCGATGAGATTGTGGTGGGAGAGATCAAGCGAGCGGGGCTGTATCAGAAGATATGGCAGTCGTTTGCGGTGCTGTTGCCGGTGATGTCGGTGGGGGTGATGGGCGATCAGCGGACCTACGCTTATACGTGCGCGGTGCGGGCGGTGCATTCGGAGGATGGGATGACGGCGGATTGGGTTCCGCTGCCGTATGAGGTGCTGAAGACGATCTCGAATCGGATTGTGAATGAAGTGCGCGGGGTGAATCGCGTGGTGTACGACATTACTTCGAAGCCTCCGGGGACGATTGAGTGGGAGTAGAGTTGTGATACCCCTTTCCTGCAGTCTTTTGGAATTAAGAGGGAACTCGGGCGAGATCTTCGAAGTTAAAAGATTTAGCCGTAAGGCCTCTACTCCGTAATGAGTTATGGATGCTCCTCTGCCGAGTTGGTTCGACTCTCTCCACGGCGCGGGTGTGCGAACTTCGACTTAGTGCGGGAGGATTGTGGGCTTGGAATCAATTATGTTGATTCAGCATGGGTGAGGCAAAACCGCTGATTGCCGTGAATCTCACTCATCGCCAAGAACGCGATGGGTAGATCACGCGGCATTTAGGGGACCGGTAGGGCTACACTTCGGGCAGGAGAAGGAGGTGCAGCTGCCCAGGAGTTGCAATATATGAACGCGCCGAAGTTACACCATTATGTCCCGCAGTTCTACCTGCGACGGTTTGCGGACGCATCGGGCCGGCTCTGGCTGTGGGATCGCGACAGAGATCGCGTCTTTCGGACAAGCCCAGGCGGGGTCGCTGCGGAAAACAATTTCTACTGGCATGAAGAACTCGCGGCATTGGGCCATGATCCTCTTATCATGGAGAGACAGTTCTCGCATCTTGAGGGCGAAGTTGCCGCAATAACCGAGCAATGGCTGGGTTGGCTACGCGAAATGAGGCCGACTGAGAAAATCGAGGTCCCGGAAGTGAACCGTGAACTAGTAGCGCAATACACTGCGCTGCAGTTTTTGCGTACGGCAGATGCTAGGGATATTCTTAGTGCTTTCGCGGAACAAAAAGTGTACGGCAATCCCGTGTCCGAGGCAGAGAAACGATTGTTGCATTTGGACATGCTCTGGAATGGCAACATCTTCAAAGACCTAACTGAACGTATCAAAAATGCAACATGGCTGTTCGGGCGCAACACGACCGGCATACCGTTCATCGCATCCGATAATCCTGTCGCATTCCGCACGGGGGATAATGCGATGTGGCTTAAGGTCGGCATGTATAGGGAAGGAACTTACTCAGTCTTTCCCATGGCTCCCGACATAGTCATGTATTGTCATCCCAAAGAGCCGCCGTGGGATAAGCTTGGATTATTCGATTGCTGCCTATCCCCTGTAACTTTCACGGAGGAGATGATAGAAAGCGAAAACACTGGACAAGTTTTTATGGCTTCGCGTTTTGTAATTTCGGTACGAGGTGGCTTTGATCGCGAGCGTGAATTTGCGAAGACCATTGGCACCAATCTTTAGGAGCCCTATTGGAAGCCACGGTTGAAGGTCTAGGGCGGGTCAGCCCACATTGGGCAGGTGGCCTGAACGTCTGCATTTTGACACATGGGGTGTCGCAACAATAAGCGTCCTTCGACTGCGCGCTGCTCCGCTTCGCTTGCAGCGCTTCGCTCTGGATAACTGGGCTAGGGAGAGCGCTCAGGTACGGCCGCGACGAGAAACGTCGAGATTTCCTTCCCACTTGATCTTGCCTTTGAGCTGCCGGATGCCGAGTTGAGAACGGGTTTGAATTAGCAAGCGTAGGGCGGATTCGACTACTGCTTTTTTTGTGGTTAGTCCGCTGAGGCGCATTGCTTTGCGCATGAGGGCGTCGTCGATGTCGATGGTCGTTCGCATGGTTGGCTTGGTTTCATTGAGCGATCTTTCGATACATCGGCGACGTCGGCACTTTGCGTGAATTGTCATTCCCGCGAACTGCGGATCCCTCACTTCGTTCGGGATGACAAATCAGGTGGTGCTGATGATGTTCTTGCGATTGATGATTTCGCAGCAGACCAACTAACATATCTCCATGCCTGTTGATACGGAAAGTCTCACGTCTTCTTATGCTCGCATTCGCGCGCCGCGCGGGGGCTCGCTTTCTTGCAAGGGGTGGCAGCAGGAGGCGGCTTTGCGGATGCTGATGAACAATCTGGATGAGGAGGTGGCGGAGCGTCCTCGGGATCTGGTGGTTTATGGGGGGACGGGGAAGGCGGCTCGGAATTGGGAGTGCTATCACGCGATCGTGCGGGCGCTTCAGGCGCTGGAGAATGATGAGACTTTGCTGGTGCAATCGGGGAAGCCGGTGGGGGTGTTTAAGACGCATGAGTATGCTCCGCGGGTGCTGATTGCTAATTCGAATCTGGTGGGACATTTTTCCAACTGGGAGAAGTTCAACGAGCTGGAGCGCGCGGGGCTGATGATGTATGGGCAGATGACGGCGGGGTCGTGGATTTACATTGGCTCGCAGGGGATTGTGCAGGGGACTTACGAGACTTTTAATGCGGCGGGCGACAAACATTTTGGCGGCGATCTCAGCGGGAAGCTGATTGTTTCGGGCGGCATGGGCGGCATGGGTGGAGCGCAGCCTTTGGCTGCGACCATGACGGGCGCGGCGTTTCTGGGGATTGATGTCGACGTGGAGCGGATCAAGAAGCGGCTGAAGACGGGGTATTGCGATTTTCTGGTGACTACGCTGGATGAGGCTTTGCGGATTCTTAAGAATGCGGTGCGCAAGAAAGAAAATGTTTCGGTGGGGCTGGTGGGGAATTGCGCGGATATTGTTCCGGAACTGGCGGAGCGCGGGGTGGTGCCGGATATTTTGACCGATCAGACATCGGCGCATGATCCGCTGAACGGGTATGTGCCTAATGGGATGACGCTGGAGGCGGCGCTGGAGTTGCGCTCGCGCGATCCTAAGGCTTATCAGGAACGGTCGCTGGATGCTATGGCGCGGCATGTTGAGGGGATGTTGCGGCTGCAGAAGATGGGGTCGGTGACGTTTGATTATGGAAATAATATTCGGACGTTCGCGTTTCAGCGCGGGGTGAAGAATGCTTATGACTTTCCAGGATTTGTGCCGGCATATATTCGTCCGCTGTTTTGCGAAGGGCGCGGGCCGTTCCGGTGGGTGGCGCTTTCGGGCGAGGTTTCGGATATTGCGGTGACGGATGATTTGGTGCTGGAACTTTTTCCGGAGAATCGGAGTTTGCGGCGGTGGATTGAGCTGGCGCGGAAGCGGATCAAGTTTCAGGGGCTGCCGGCGCGGATTTGCTGGCTGGGATATGGCGAACGGGCGCGGTTTGGGCTGGCGATTAATGAGCTGGTGAAGAAGGGGACGATCAAGGCTCCGATTGTGATTGGACGCGATCATTTGGATTGTGGGTCGGTGGCTTCTCCGTTTCGCGAGACAGAGAGCATGAAGGATGGGTCGGACGCGGTGGCGGATTGGCCGCTGCTGAATGCGATGTTGAATACGGCGGCGGGAGCGTCGTGGGTTTCGATACATAATGGCGGCGGCGTGGGGATTGGGTATTCGCTACACGCGGGACAGGTGACGGTGGCGGATGGGAGCGACATGATGGCGGCGCGGATTGAGCGCGTGCTGACGACGGATCCGGGGATGGGCGTGATTCGGCATGTGGACGCGGGGTATGACGAGGCTAAGGAGTTTGCGGCGAAGGTGGGTGTGCGGGTGCCCATGGGTAGTTAGCTCGACAGTCGAATCTCTGTCTGACTCAACGTAAGTCGTTAGTTGGGTGCCGAGATACTCTGGTGTGCTTTCTCTCATTCTGTAGGGGTCGCTAATTGTGTGGGCGCAGTGACGCTCTCGCGATGGGCTCGCCATTTAGAAATATGGTATCGATTGAGTCGTAGGCTGAAACATTGGTTAGCGGGTTTTCCTTGAGCAGGAGTAAGTCGGCTCTTTTGCCGATTTCGATTGAACCTATTTCGCGCGATAGCCCAGGGCGGTTGCGTTGTCGAGGGTCGCGGCGCGCAAGGTCAGGGAGAGTGGGGCGCCGGCGTCCGACCAATTCTGCAAATCTAGGCGACCGTTCAATCCGGGAGGATTGCCGAATCCATCGACGCCGGGTGTGTCGCTGCCGAAAATGACGGGGACGTAGTGCGAACACAATACACAGGTCCTTCGCTTCGCTCAGGATGACAATGTAGTTTTGACGCGAACTTGAGGGACAGGGCACTAGCAGACTGCGGAAAGAGTCGTTTGCCCGCGGGGAATGCGACTTCAGCGCCTAAAAGGCGCAGTCAAAACAAAGCTGTTTCGCAGCGCTGAAGCGCTGCGCCACCCAAAAGCATGCCAGCCAAAAGCACTCCACCCAAAACCATGCCGCCCCAAAACCATGCGGCCCAAAAACACGGCTGCCAAAAGGAAGACTGATTCGAGTGTTCCGCTGTCTGTAGTGGTTCGTTATAGGCCCCAGATTCGATTTGCTCCGATCACTAAGCCTAGGGTTAGGCAGGCTATCAGGATTTCTCCGAGGGCGCCTACGATGAAGGGGCGCAAGCCTTGTTGGGACATTTCGCGAAAATTTGTGCGGAGGCCTACACCGGCGAAGGTCAGGAGGAATGCCCACTTTGATAGATTGCCTAGCGACGACACCTGGCCTTTGCTGAAGGTGTGAAAGCTGACGAGGAGTGAAATGAGGAGGAAGCCCAGGATGAATTTGGGGAACTTCTTCCAGAGGAAGGCGGCTTTGTTGGAGACAGTTTCGGCCTGGCCGCGGCTGGCCCAGTAAATTGCGTAGGCCAGGACGACGAAGCCAATCATGGCGTTGCGCGCGGTCTTGGCGAGGACGGCTACTTTGCCGGCGGCGTCGGAATAGAGGGCTCCGGCGGCGGTGGCCTCGGCGGTATTGTCGACTCCCAAGCCGGCCCACAGGCCGTAGGAAACTTCGTTCATGTGGAGGCTGTGAGCGATGGCGGGGAAGGTGAAGAGGGCGAGCGCTCCGAGGGCAAGGATGGCGGCGATGGCGAAGGAGGAATCTTCGTCGTCGGCATCGATGGCACCTTTGGCGGCGATGATGGCGGAGACTCCGCAGACGGCGGAGCCGATGGCGAGCAGCGAGATCAGTTTCGGCTTGAGCTTGAAGAGTTTTCCGAGGAACGTCATCAAGGCGAGAGAGAGAGTGATTTCGATTACCACTAGCGCCAGGCTGATGCCGCCTAATTTCAGGACGTCAGCGAGCACGAAGCGCGCGCCTAGAAGGACGATGCCGAGTTTGAGCCAGAATTCGTAGGTGGCGATGCCGGCGTGAAAGATTTTGGGGACGGCCAAGAGGTTGGAGATAACCAGGCCAATGAGTATGGCCCAGAGAACATACTCGATGTTGGGGAAGGTCCAGTGGTGGGCCTTGGCGTAGGCGTTGACGGAGCGCTCGAGAATTTTGGCGGCGTATCCGATGCCGGCGAGGAGAAGGATGCCGGGGACGATGTTTAGTGCGGTTAGCAGGCGATTATCGGGCTGGACTTGGGATATGGATGTTGAGGATGCCATAGGGTTTCTCCGTTAATTCTCGGAATTATTCGACTACTACCACGGCACATTCTTGAGAACGTCGAAGCGCACGGCTAGAGCTAGTACGAGGGCGACAATGACGGCCCAGGTATCGAGCGACAGCGAGTGGGCCTTAGTTGTGGGAGCAGGATTCTGTGGCGTTGGCATGGCAATCTCCTCAGGCGAATAGGTCCACGTGAAAGAATTAAAGCAAATAAAGTGCACATAGTACAGTTAACTCATCGACATTATCTACATTCCGAGCAATCGGGCGGCCAAAACTCTCGCCTAGGGCGCTGCCAGTTAAATATCTTTTATGCAAATACTTATGGGGCCTTGGAGAACGCGGGCGGATCCGGCATGGGCAGCGGGTTGCAGTTGATGAGAAAAGGCCTTCGTTGAGTATTCTGGGATAACAGGTTATCGCTCAGTTTGAAAAATGCGTTCCCTCAGCGGCTAAAGCCGGTAGTGAAAAGAAGCCTTTTATCGCAGCGGTGAACCGCTGCGCCACCCAAAAGCAAAAACAAAATCTACTTTTCATCAAACTGTGGAGCGGCAATGAAGCGGGGACGCTTACGCCATGGCAAAGGGGTGATAACCGAGTCCTTTAGCGAATAATAGATCGTCTTGATAATAGTCGTTGTAACGTATATTATTAAGTTCGATGAAAGAGATCGCCACATCGGGCAAGAGCAAGCGGCGGGTTGGCTGTCCGGAGGAGGACGCGTTTCTGGAACTGCTGCGGACTACGGACATGCTGTCGCGGGGGATGGTGGGGGTGCTTAGGAGTGAGGATCTGTCTTCGACGCAGTACAACGTGCTGCGGATTTTGCGCGGAGCGCCGGAGGGACTGGCGTGCGGGGAGATTGCGAATCGGATGATTACACGGGATCCGGATGTGACGCGGCTGCTGGATCGGATGGAAAAGCGTGGGCTGATTTCGCGGTGCCGCGAAACCAAGGACCGGAGGACGGTAATGGCTCGGATCACGGCGGAGGGACTTAAAGTGGTCGGCCGGCTGGATGAGCCGGTGCTGGCGGGCCATCGGCGGCAGTTAGGGCATTTGGGGCGCGAGCGGCTGGCGGCTTTGACCGAACTGTTGACGGCGGCGCGCAGCCAATTGGCCTGATTTTTTTGGACTTAATAGTTGTTGCAACGATTGTTGGTGTAACGCATCAAATGCAGCAGATCCAAATGGCACGAATCGAAAAATCGAGCAAATCACTTCGAAAGGATAATGATTATGAGCACACTGGCTACTCCGCAAAACGCTACCGCCGTCACCACCTGGAACATCGACCCGGTTCACTCCGTGGCCGAGTTCAAGGTAAAACACATGATGATTTCTAACGTGAAGGGGCAATTCACGAAGGTCCAAGGAGTGTTTAGCCTGGACGAAAACGATTTGACGAAATCGAGCATTGAGGCTTCGATCGATGCGGTATCGATCCACACGCGCGAAGAGCAGCGCGATGCGCATTTGAGGAGCGCTGACTTTTTCGATGTGGAGAAGTTTCCGACGTTAACATTTAAGTCGACGCGCGTGAGCAACGCGGGCGATGGCGAACTGGAAGTGGCGGGCGATTTGACGATTCACGGCGTGACTCGGCGCGTGGTATTCAAGGTGGAAGGACCGACTGAGGCCGGCAAGGATCCGTGGGGAAATATCCGCAGAGGGCTTTCGGCTAGTACTAAGATTAATCGCAAGGATTTCGGGCTGACTTGGAATTCGACGCTGGAGACGGGCGGGATTCTGGTGGGGGATGAGGTGACGATCACGTTGGATGTGCAGTTTGTGAAGGCGTAAGCAACTTGCCCTCAGCGGCTAAAGCCGTCATCAAAACGGGCTTTTATCGCAGCGGTAAACCGCTGCGCCACCCAAAAGCAAGTGCATGGATTCATCGTGCGACTTGGAGAGCGAGGGAGAGGGGTCCCTTCGACTGCGCTCAGGGCAGGCTCTTCGACTTCACATCAACCTTCGCATTCGCGAAGCTGATGCTCCGCTCAGGATGACAATTTGTTGAGAGAAGAGGAAACGTAATGGCGAAGACGTATCACGATCAGGACGCGGATTTGTCGCTGATCCAGCAGAAGAAGGTCGCTGTGATTGGGTATGGATCGCAGGGGCATGCGCACGCGCTGAATCTGAAGGATTCGGGCGTGGAGGTGCGGGTGGGATTGCCGGCGACGAGCAAGTCCGTGGANNACCGCTGCGCCACCCAAAACCAAGAAGGAGGGAGTATGTCACTCCGACCAGTAAGAGAGATTATTCAACCGAAGCCGACGATGGAGGGCGCGGGGGTAAAGTTGCAGCGCGCTTTTGGGTTCGGCAAAACTAAGGAGTTTGATCCGTTTCTTCTTTTGGATGATTTTCGCAATGAGCATCCGGAGGATTATCTGAAGGGATTTCCGTGGCATCCGCATAGGGGAATCGAGACGATCACGTATGTGCTGGCGGGCTCGGTGGAGCACGGCGACAGTCTTGGCAACAAGGGCAAGATGACGGCTGGCGATGTGCAGTGGATGACGGCGGGGAGCGGGATATTGCATCAGGAGATGCCGAAGGGCGATCCGCAAGGGCGGATGCACGGCTTTCAGCTGTGGGCGAATCTGCCGGCAGCGCTGAAGATGACCGATCCGCGGTATCAGGATATTCCGTCGAATGCGATTCCTGAGGTCACGGATGATGATGGCACGCGAGTGCGCGTCATCTGCGGCGAGTTCTGGGGCAAGCGAGGGCCGGTGGATGGCGTGGCGGCTGATCCGAGTTATCTGGATATTTCGGTGGCTCCGGGGCAGCGGAAGCGACTGAAGGTGGAGACTACGCGGAATGCGTTTGCTTATGTGTTTGCGGGGGCGGGAACGTTTCGCGATGCGTCGGATCCTCGGGCGGTGCTGACTGAGAAAGTTGACAAGCCGGATGCGCCGGCGGTTTACGAGGCGGGGAATCATTCGCTGGTGCTGTTCGATCGAGGAGACGAGATCAGCGTGCAGGCGGGTGATGAGGGCATTCGGTTTCTGCTGGTATCGGGGAAGCCGATTGAAGAGCCGGTGGCTTGGTATGGGCCGATTGTGATGAACACGCAGGAGCAGTTGCGGCAGGCGATGGCGGAGCTGCAGACCGGGGGCTTCATCAAGCATAGGTGAAGCAAGTGCTAAGAAGGACCAGCGCCACGAAAATCGGTGGCGCTGGTACCATCCACAAGGCCCGCGCCAGTGGAGATCATCGCACTCCATAGTTTTCTTGCAGATCTTAAGTTACGGGCGAGAATTTATCCTTGACCGACTGCGGCATAGTTTCTTCCAACCGGCAAGAAAGCCATTGTTGGAGTCTAGCGATTTGATGCGGAGAAACGAACTGCAATCCCAGTCTCTGCGCTGCAGCCCAGCAAACCGTCGATTCAAACATAAACTGAAAATCATCGCCCGGCAGAGCGAAATGCAATCATGCCGGATCGCCAGGCACGATTCCTGTCACGGCAGTGACCGCTATTCCACCCTCGCTGATGTTGATGGTGTAGCCATGAGCTGTTTGTATAGGTTTTGTGAGAATCGCTACCGGAACCTCGACAGGACATCGGAAGTAACGGCGTCGTTCTCTCACGATCAAGCCATAGGCAGCTCTAATGCTTTGGTCGATCGAGGCCGCAGAAAGAGGTCTTCGTAATAGGAAGGTAGAACCAGCCTTGAATGCCTCGGCCGCCTCAGATTCCCCATCGCTGACGGTGAATACAACCGCATGTTCGTTCGAAGCAGATTCGCGCGTTCCTTTTACAACTGCCCCGACCTGACTCCCGAGCCGGAAATCTACGACTACAGCCTCGAATTTGGATCGCTGCAACCGCTTTAAAGCGGCGGGAACATCGTGACACTGCTCGGCGAACAGTGCGAATCGTTGTATCGACTCGCTCAATTGCTCAATGGTGATTACATCGCTGGATACGATCAAAACTCTTCCGACAACTGCTGGCGCTGGCGAATTCATGGCCAAAGGTTCATATTACGGAATTTCCTTGCTCCAGCGATTCAAGCAATCGCCCTGTTCGTTTTTCGTAACAAGGATCTCCTGCGACGGCGGATTATCAAGCTGCCCGCTGACAACCGTGCTTTGCATCCTGAGCCTTCAGGTTTTCCAGAGTCCTTCGTGTTTTGGGAACAAGTAGTCTAGAATTCCTCCACATCAATGTATTCACGGTAAGCAGTCGATTCGGAGAGGACGCGCTGCTTCGTTCTCTCATCGGGAGCTATGCATGAAATGGGTTTCGAGACTTCTTCTGGGCGTCGCTGTGTGCGCGCCACTTTTTCTTCTCACCGCATTCTCGTCGCAAGCTTGCGCGGAGGCTGCGGTTACAGCGATCGCTTCGCGCACGGCGGAGGTTGACGGAGTCAAGTTGCACTATCTGACTGCTGGGCACGGGACGCCGCTGATTCTGTTGCACGGGTATGCCGAGACGTCGCTGATGTGGAGGCCGATCATTCCGGTGCTGGCGGAGCGCTTTACGGTGATCGCTCCGGACCTGCCAGGCATCGGAGACTCGGATATTCCTGGCGACGGGTTGGACATGAAGAGTGCGGCGGTTCGCATTCATGGGCTGGCGCAGTCGCTCGGAGTGCAGAAGGCGGAGGTGGTTGGACACGATATTGGTTTGATGGTGGCCTACGCTTATGCCGCGCAGTTCCCTGCTGAAGTTACGAAGCTGGTGCTGATGGATGCGTTTCTGCCGGGAGTGGCGGGGTGGGAGCCGGTCTACAACAATCCGGGCATTTGGCATTTTCGATTCAACGGGCCGACGCCGGAGGCGCTGGTGAAAGGGCGCGAGCGGACTTACTTCGATTATTTCTGGAATGATTTTGCGGCTGATAAAAATCATTCGATTCCTGAGGCGGATCGCATGGCCTACGCGGCGGCCTATGCGCGGCCGGGGCGGATGCATGCGGGATGGGAATATTTTGTTTCGTTCCTGCAAGCCGCCAAGGATTTCGCGCAACTGTCTCAGACGAAGTTAACCATGCCGGTATTGACGATCGGCGGCGATAAGTCGTTGGGCGAAGCTTTAGGCCAGCAGGTAAAGTTAGTTGGGACCGATGTGACTGTCATCGTATTGAAGGACACCGGCCACTGGGTGCTTGAGGAGTGTCCGAAGGAAACGACCGATGCGCTGGTGAAGTTCTTGTGAATTGGAGTTGCGTCGCTGAAGTACGCGGACCGTCGATGATATAGGAGCACGACTATGGCGCACGCCTTTGCCGATCAACCGGAATGCTGGCCTGCGCTTTCGCTGGATTCCTGGAAAGACACTTGCGCGACGCTGCATATGTGGACGCAGATGGTGGGCAAGGTGCGGCTGCGGCTTACTCCGCTGGTCAATCATTGGTGGAATGTTCCGCTGTATGTGACGGCTCGGGGGCTGACTACTTCGCGGATTCCTTATGGGCAGAGGGCGTTCGAGGTGTGGTTTGATTTCATACGGCATCAGTTGGTGTTGGAGACTAGTGACGGGATCGTGAAAAGGCTTCCGTTGGCACCTCGAACGGTGGCTGAGTTTTATGGGGAATTCATGGAGATGCTGCGGTCGGCGGGGATTGAGGTGAAAATCTGGCGGATGCCGGTGGAGATTCCAGATCCGATTGCGTTTGATCGGGATCAGGTGCATCGGTCGTATGATGCGGCGGCGGTCGGGAAATTCTGGCGGATTTTGTTGTCGGTGGATGCGGTGTTTACTCAGTTCAGGTCGAAATTTATTGGGAAATCAAGCCCGGTGCATTTTTTCTGGGGAAGTTTTGATTTGGCGGTGACGCGATTTTCGGGGCGGAGGGCTCCGGAGCGGCCGGGAGCAGATGCGATCACGCGGGAGGCATATTCGCATGAAGTGAGCAGCGTGGGGTTTTGGCCGGGCGGTAACGGCGTGGATGCGGCGTTTTATTCTTATGCGGCTCCGGAGCCGCAGGGGTTTAAGGAGGCGGCTGTGCGGCCTGGCGCGGCGCACTATGACAAGTCGCTTGGAGAATTTATTTTGCTGTATGAGGATGTGCGCGGCGCTTCGTCGCCCACGGCGGCGCTGTTGGAGTTTTGCCAGAGCACTTATGAGGCTGCGGCGAATCTTGGCGAGTGGGATCGGAAGGCGCTCGAACGCACGTGAAAGAATTTCATCTGATGATCTTCGGCGGCAGCGGATTTCCAAGGTGCTACTGATCGCCGCGGACTGTCCACCAATCCAAGTGTTCGAACTCAGCCTTCTTTTCGGCGCCATGTTGCGCATACCAGTCTTGCCACGCGGATGCATCGGCAGGCAGGGCTGCGTCCGTGACCTCGTTGAGCGCGAGGAACGTCCAGTTGCGCATTTGCGGGGTAGTTTGTGGATCTCGGGCTAGCTCGATCAGTCTGGGCACCATTCGCAGGCGCTGTTTGCGCATGAAGTTGCCGCAGTCGGATACGTTGCAGCCGGCGCGATCGCGAACCGCGTCGGATGGGTCGTGGGTAAAGGAATCGAAGAGCTGGTCCAGAGCTTCATTGGTGCCGAGGTAGCGCATGCCCTCGACGGCCCACTGGCGTACCTGCGGGTCGGAGTCATGTTTGGCGTAACCCACCAGGACGGGATAGATGCGATCGTAGCCGACGCCGCGGCCAGCTAGCATTCCCATGGTGTAGACGCTGTAGGCGCGATGGGCGGGGTCGGCTTGCGCTTGTGCGATGAGGGCGCGGGCCGAGGCGTCAGTTTTCGGCACTCCATTGATTGCCAGATTGAGATCTGCATTGGCGTAGCGAACGCGCAGGTCGGTGGAGAATTGGGAACGCCTGTCCAAGTCGTTCATGCGGGTAGTCCGCTGGAGATCGTGCCAGGTGCCAACATTCTGCTCGAACAAGTCGAGCGCGGCGGTATCGTGATGAATTGCGCGGTCGAGCAATTCTTCTGCCTGCGCATGTGCGGGGAGCGTTTGCAGATGTTGCAGATCCGCATGTTGCTGATCGAGATGTTCGAGATCTCGGTGTCGCAGATCAGTGTCTGTGAGCGGCGAGTGAGCGACCTGGCGCGGGAGGGATTTGGCCGGTGCCGCGACCCTGGATACAGGGGTGGGCTTGCCGTAACCGCGAGAGAAGAAACGGTAGCCGACGAAACCGGTCCACGCGAGGAAGAAGGCGATGCCCACCGCAATTGCGGCCGGACTATTGCGGCGAAAGCGCGAGAGAGATCTTGATGGAGATGGTCCGCGTTGCGGCGGTGGACCGTAGCCACCAAGAACAGTGTCGACAGCGACGTGAGTGTCGAGTTTAAGGCCAGCGAGCTTCTCCAGTTGGGCGGCAACCCAGCGCGCCTCCTGACGGTCATTGATCATGTCGACGAGGGTCGCCTTCTCTCCATTTTTCATCTGCAAGCGAAGAGAGTAGGAAGCTGGTGTGCCTGGTTGTTGCGGCTTGGTGACGGGCAATATCTGAGCAATGTAGGAGAAGAGAAATTCACGAGTGCCTCCGACGCCGAGCAGGGCGCGACGGCGGACAATTTTGCCATTGCCGGCTCGGATGCGAAAGGAGACCAGCGCGGCATAAATAAGCCCGTAGATCAGCGGGATCTCAAACAGTCCGAACACGGCGGTGAAGAACAATGGCGCTTTGGAATGTGCGAGGAAATAGACGATGGCCGTCCACACGGCGGTGAAGAAGATCAAAACCAGGACCTGGGAAGGATTGCGAAACGCCGGGAAATAGAATTCGGTACTGCCATCCGTCCCGGCCGAGACCACAACTTTCGGATTCTGCGGAGCGGCCACGTCGGTGGGATCGGATTGGAAGGCAGGGGGAGCGGCGGCGCCCGGCGCGTCGCTCAGAAAGATTGGCGTCGGCTCCGAGACTGAGGCCGCGGCTGAGGCCGGCGATGGCGTCAGACGGAAAACCGGGACCTCGAAATCATCGGAATAATTCACGCCGGGGACATCGGCCTGGGCGTGCAAGAGCCAGAGCACCTGATCGTTGGGATCGTCGTGATTCGACTCGTAGGCGTCGCTGGGGATGCTGAATTCGACCGGGATCACGGCGTCACCCATGGGCCCCGGGGCCAGCGATGCCTGTGGCACATTCTTGTCAGCTTGCCAGAGAACGCTGCGGAGGGTGGAACGATTTTTCCCCCCACCCGTAATCACTTGGCGCACGCAGGAAAGACTCAGGTCGATGCCATGTCTGGCATCGGTGTTGAAGCGCAGGTGAATCGCGCCCTTCAGCGTGCGGCCGGGAGAAAAAGGCAGCGAGGCGAACTCGAAATAGGTTTGGCCAAAGCGTTTCCGGCGGATGCTGGCCCGGATGGCCGCGCCCGCCAGAATGAGTCCAACCACACAGAAGACAAGCGGGAAAAATGCTTTGGGGTCGGAGGTCCGCCAGAGTTGAGGTACGACCGAGACCGCGATTGTGAACACAATTCCGTTCACAAAAATCGCCGCCGCCCAAAGGCCGAAGGCGCTGTTGCGGTTCCTGCTTTCAGCTCGGCTCGCCTGCCAGTCCTGACGCCATAGCCATGGAGACTGGGGGTTGGACTCCTCGACCGCCGCTTGTTCCTTTAATTTGCGGTTGCCGTAAATTCCGGCGTAAATGACCCCGCCCCCAATCGAAGCGAAGATCGCGCTGAACAGCACTCCCACCCAGAGATTCCCATTGATACGGCTGGGATCGCCGAAGAGAAGATTTCTTGCGAAGGCTAGTCCAAAGGCCATAAACATCAGGCCAAAAACAATGGGGAAGACCTGGGAGCCTTTGGATGGTCTGGTCACAACGGAATTATAGAATTGCCTTAGATGGGACGAGAGAGGGATAGCAATATCTTCATTACCCCAGTCACGGGATCACCCCGTTCACCCCGATAAAGGGCTCCCGATTTCTTGCAGATTAGCCCTGGTGGCCGATTACGCGACGACCTCGTCGGTGGTGACTTGAAAGCTGGTCAACTTCGCTCTTCCGAATGAAGTGGTGATGGCGCAGTCGGTTGCGTCGCGGCCGGTGGCCAGTAATACGCGTCCGATGCGGCGGGCGTTGTGGCGGGCGTCGAAGGTCCACCAGCGGTCGCCTAGATAGACTTCGAACCAGGCGCTGAAATCCATGGGGCTGGGAGCGACGATTACGCCGATGTCGCCTAGGTATCCGGTGGCGTAGCGGGCGGGGATGTTGAGGGCGCGGCAGAACGTGATGGCTAGGTGCTGGAAGTCGCGGCAGACTCCGACGCGCTCGGT
Source organism: Acidobacteriaceae bacterium (assembly GCA_003132405.1). Classification (GTDB taxonomy): domain Bacteria; phylum Acidobacteriota; class Terriglobia; order Terriglobales; family Acidobacteriaceae; genus Acidiflorens. The sequence continues at coordinate 28,926 of PKXQ01000147.1, forward strand.
GTAAACGCCTAGCGCGGTGCGAACGGGGTTCGAGAACTCGTATCCGAAAGTAACTTTGCTGTGGACCCAGGCGCAGACGGCCTTAACGCGGGCCCATCCTCTTGGCGCATTCCAGAATAATTCGGCGGCGGCGTGGGAGAGCAGATCGACCTCGCAGTAGCGGCTGTTCATGAGGAAGGGCAGGACGTTTACCGGGAGTTGCTCGATGGGGACTTCGGCGGCATCGAGGCCTTCGGGATCGAGTTCGCCGGAGTCTTCGATGAGCGTGGAATTCTGGAAGCGAATTTTGCCATGGGGTGCCAGGAGGCGGCAACTGTTATTGCCGAAGGTATCCTCAAAATTTTCAACGGGCACCAGCGGATCGGTGTGGAGTTCGTCGGCTTCGCGCAAGTCTTTTCTCCGCGAGGGATGAACGTTGAGCAGGGTGACGATGGGTACTTGCCCGATCGTCTCGAAATGAATGTCGTAGCCAAGGCGAATCAGCATAAGAGTGCAAAGTTTTCTGGCGGTGCAGATGAGATGCAGAAAATAGCATGACGACCGCTTGGGCTTCCAGCTTATTTCTTGGTGGGGTGGATTAGAAATTTGGGTAGTGGCTCAGATTGAAAAAATTCATTCCCTCAGCGGCTAAAGCCGTAATGAAAATGCGATGCTTACGGCACGGCTGAAGCCGTGCCCTTTCAAACCGAGTGAAACTGAGGCACTACTGAATTTTGGTATAGGCAAGCGGTGTATGATTCGGTAGGTTTATTGCAGAGGGAAAAAGTGACCTATTGTTTGGGGATCGCCACGCGGGAAGGATTGGTACTGGCCTCGGATTCGAGGACCAACGCCGGATTTGATCAGGTCAACACCTGCCGCAAGATGTTTCGATTTGTGCATCCGGGGGAAAGAGTATTTGTAATTTTGACTAGCGGTAGCTTGTCGATCAGCCAGTCGGTGATCACTTTGCTGGGAGATGATTTCGATTCGGGACGCGGGCTGGCGCAGGCTAATTCGCTGTATGACGCGGCGCGCATTGTGGGCGACTGCGTGCGGCGGGTGTCGGATATCGATCGCGCTTCGCTGGAGCGGGATTCGTTCAGCTTTAATGTGCATTTGTTGCTGGGCGGGCAGGTACGGGGGCAGGAGCCGAATCTTTATTTGATTTATCCGCAGGGAAATCCTTTGGCAGCGACTGAGGATTCGTTGTATTTGCAACTGGGTGAGTGCAAGTATGGGCGGCCGATTCTGGATCGCGGCATTCAACCTACGACATCTCTGGAGGTAGCGGCGAAGTATGCTTTGCTTTCGCTGGATGCGACGATGCGGTCGAATGTGACGGTGGGACCGCCGTTTGATCTCTTGCTATACAAGAAAGATAGTTTGCAAATTACGCGCTACCGGCGGGTTTGTGCCGGGGACAGGGACCTCAACCTGATCCATTCGAGTTGGGAGCAATCGCTGCGGCGCGCGGTGGAGCAGCTGCCTGACATTGAATTCGAGCCTTCAGGCAACGAAATTCCCTCTGAAAGCACCTTAGAAGCCGCGCGAATTAGAGGATAGGCGGATCGGCCGTTCGGAGGCTGCGGAAAAAGTCATCGCAAGCGCTAGAAGCAGACCCCAGGCGCTAAAGCGCGGACATTTTCAGCGGCTTAGCGGCACGAGTGGAAGTCGTGCCCTTCCCAAAGCCTCCGTACGTCGAGTTTTCCCGCAGCCTGCCAAGGTCGGTTGGCGCTGTTTCTCTGATTACGCGAATCGGTTTTTCCCATCACCACTACCCCGCTGGGTGGACTATGCTGGCGGAGGTTACGGTAGTGGAGCAATTTGCGAAACCGTTAACCACAAAGGTCACGAAGGCTCACGAAGGAAGTGCCTGAGACCGAAAACTTCGTGGCACCTGACATCCCTCGTGGTTCAAGGTTTTGCTACCTTCGTAAACATTGCCGCTACTGAGGTTACGCACAGCGATCATGATTATCGAAGCGGATACTTCCGATCGGGGCAGTGCGGAGATCGTACAGCCGTACGAACTGAACGGCGCTTACGATGAGATGTTTTTCTCGGTGGACCATCCGCGAAAACAGTATCGTCCCCTTCACAATCTGCTTCAGAATCTTGGGCCTGATGAGTTGAGGCGCAGCAAGCAAGAGGCTGACCAGTCGTTCTTTAATCAGGGAATCACTTTCACGGTTTACGGAAATGACAAGGGGACGGAGAGGATTTTTCCTCACGATCTGCTGCCGCGGATTATTACGGCGGCGGAGTGGGAGAAGATCGAGCGCGGACTGAAGCAACGGATCACCGCGCTGAATCTGTTTCTTAAGGATGTTTATCACGAGGGCAAAATCATTGCGGATGGGGTGGTGCCTGGAAGCATCATCTATACGTGCAAACATTACCGGCGCGAGATGCGCGGCATCAAGGTTCCGCGGGATGTTTATGTCACTGTGGTGGGCACCGACCTGATACGAAATCCAGAGGGGAATTTTGTGGTGCTGGAGGACAATCTGCGCGTCCCGAGCGGCGTTTCTTATATGCTCACCAGCCGCAGAGTGATGAAGCAGATATTCCCTTCCCTGTTTCAAAAATGCCGGGTGCGGCCGATTGAGCATTATAGCCAGGCGCTGCTGTCGACGCTGCGGTCGCTTGCTCCGGAGGGACGGTCGGAACCGACGGTTGTTTTGCTCACCCCGGGCTCTTACAACTCGGCTTACTTTGAACACACTTATCTGGCACGGCAGATGGGGATTGAGTTGGTTGAAGGGCGAGATTTAGTGGTGCACGACAATGTCGTCTACATGCGGACGACGTTCGGGTTGCAGCGGGTGGACGTGATTTATCGCAGGATTGATGACGACTATCTCGATCCGCTGGTTTTTGAGCATGGATCCTCGCTGGGAGCTGTGGGGCTATTTAACGCTTATCGCGCGGGGAACGTGGCTCTCGCAAACGCGCTGGGGACGGGAGTTGCCGACGATAAGGCGATCTACGCATATGTGCCGAAGATTATTAAATACTATCTCGATCAGGACCCGATTCTGGAGGGCGTTGAGACGCTGCTGATGTCGGATCCGGGGCAACGGGATCACGTTTGCCAGAGGCTGGATGAGTATGTGGTGAAGGCGGTGGGCGAGTCGGGCGGGTATGGGATGTTGATTGGGCCGCATAGCACGGAGCAGGAGCGAGCGGAATTTCGGGAAAAGATTCTGGCGCAGCCGCGAAATTATATTGCGCAACCGACGATTAATCTTTCGACGGCTCCGTGTTTTGTGGACGGGGGCATCGAGCCTCGGCACGTCGATTTGCGGCCTTATGTTCTCTATGGAGAACAGATCACGATTGTGCCGGGAGGACTGACGCGGGTGGCGTTGCGAAAGGGATCGCTGGTGGTGAATTCGTCGCAGGGCGGCGGGTCGAAGGACACTTGGGTTTTGCAGAGTTGATGTCTCGGAAATATTTATTTCACGAAAATTTAGAAGTAGGTGGGTAGTTTCATGCTTTCGCGCGTGGCCGACAGTCTTTATTGGATGAGCCGCTATTTTGAACGGGCGGACAATGCTTCGCGGGTGCTGAAGGCTACGTACGGACTGATTCTTAATCCCGCAAAATTTTCTACGGAAGAGCGCTGGTTTCGGGCGGTTTTATCGCTGGCTCCCGGTGCGGCCGCGGGCAATGTTGACCCACAGCGGGCGCTTTTTCTTTTGGTCGCCGATCCCGAAGGAGCGTTTTCGATTGTGAAGTGTATCGGCGGGGCTCGGGAAAATGCGCGGCAGGTGCGCGAGGCGATCAGCTCGGATATGTGGGAGCATCTGAATCGGCTCTTCCATGAGGTCAATGGATTTGAGCTTCAGCCCGATGATGATGCGGCGGCGATGCGCGTAGTTAGCCTGGTGCGCGAAGGTTCGTACCGGTTCAGTGGAATCACCGGAGCGACGATGAATCATGATGAGGCGTGGCATTTTATTCAGCTCGGCAAATATATAGAGAGGGCTTGCAATCTTTGCGTTCTGCTGGATGCTTATTTTGCCGTTGACAAGCATGCGGACGATTTGGATTGGGTGGGGTTGCTGAGTAGTTGCGCCGCGTTTGAAGCGTACTGCAAGGCTTGCACGGCGGAGCTGAAGCCGGACCGGATTGCGAATTTTCTTCTGCTGAAGCCGGAGTTTCCTTATTCGGTGCGCTATTCGCTGGATCGGATGCACGAGGCTTTGACCTCGATCAGCAATCTTTCGTTGAGCCGCCGGACGGAGAAAGTGGAACGGCTGATCGGGCGTTTGCGATCGATGGTGGCCTATGTGCAAGTGGGCGAAATCATTGCGGGATTGCATCAATACCTGGTGCGGATTATCGAGCAATGCCGCGAACTGCATTCGGCAGTGCATGAAGTTTATATCGACTATCCGATTGAAGTGGCTTTCGAAAACTAAATGTTTTACGCGATTCGACATTTTACGAGGTATCGCTATAGCAACTTGATCTGGCAGAGCATGATGGAAGTGCGCATGCATCCGCGGAGCGAGGGGAATCAGCGCTGCTTTGTATTTCAGTTGTCGGTAAATCCGCAGGCACGGATTTTTGGTTATACAGATTCGTATGGCAATCTGGTGCATCATTTCGATCAGCCTTCGCGGCACGGCCAGCTCACGATCATCTCGGATGCGTTGGTAAATATTGACGCGCAGCCATCGGTTCCGGAGGTGATGGAGTATGGAGGCTGGCAGGAACTGGAAGACCTGGTCGAAAAAAGCGATTACTGGGACATGCTGATGCCGAGCCATTATGCGCGCTCGTCGCCGGAACTGGAGGAATTGGCGAAAGAGATTGGCGCGAGTGAGAGGAGGGGACGAAGCCCTCTGGCATTTCTCCAGGATGTTAACTCGGGCATCTTTCACAGTTTTAGTTATGTGAAGAAGAGCACGGCGGTAAATTCTCCGATTGAGCATGCGCTGAAATCGCGGCAGGGCGTGTGCCAGGATTTTGCGCACATCATGATTGCGCTCGTGCGGAATGCGCGAATTCCGTGCCGCTATGTCAGCGGGTATCTTTATCATGGAGGCGAAAGTTTAAATTCGGCGGGGGATGGGGCGACGCACGCGTGGATAGAAGCTCTGCTGCCGGGTTTGGGTTGGATAGGATTCGATCCGACAATTAATCGGCTGGCGGGCGCGCAGCATATTCGTACAGCGATCGGCCGCGACTATGCCGATGTTCCGCCGACGATGGGCGTGATGAAGGGGAAGGCGGAGACGCAGCTCCAGGTGCGGGTGCGAGTGACGCCGTCGCAAGCGGTGCTTCCTCCCGATGAGGAATTTGCGGCGGACGAGGAGTGGTCGCAGTTTCTTGATGAAACCGAGCAAGCGGCGTTTATCGAGGCGCAACAACAACAGCAGTAAAAGCGTGTGAATGTGCGCCAGGAGTTGCCTGGCTATTACCAGCGCTTCGGTTATGTGGAGAATGGGACATTGCCGTTTCCGGCGGATCAGGTGGCTAAGATTCCTGTGCATCTGGTGCGAATGTCGAAACCGCTTTAGAAGCGTGTCCCGGCAATTCGCAGCATAACAACCGACGCCATTATCACACTGACTTGAGGCGCGTTGGTAATGCGAACAAAATACATAGGTCCCTTCGGCAAGCTCAGGGCAGGCTCTTCGCTTCGCTCAGGATGACAATGATAGTTTTGACGCTAACTTGGGGGACGGGGCGCTAGTGGGCGACGGCTGCTTTCTCAAAAAAAAGGGCGCGTTGTCACGCGCCCACATTCAAGGAAGAACCAACTTCAAGAACGGCAATTTGTTCAGCAGGACAAACTTAATCTCCAGTGTTCAATTTTTTCGGGAATTGCTCAGTTTGAAAAATTGCGTCCCTCGGCGGCTAAAGCCGATATTGAAAACAATCCGAACATCGCAGCGGTAAACCGCTGCGCCACCCAAAGGCAAAGGCGAAATCGATTTTTCCCGCTACTTTGAAGCCGTGCCTCTTCAAAACGAGTGAAACTGAGCCACTACGGTTTTTCTAAATTATTAGCGTCCAAAGCCGGCTGACTGCATGGACTGGCGCGAGATGTCGGCGGTCGACGCGATTCCCTGCATGCGCAGCTTGAACTCATCCGCGTTCGAGGCGCTCTCCAGAGCAGTCTCGTAATTCACCAGGCCTGCCTGGAACAAATCCCATAGCGACTGGTCGAAGGTTTGCATGCCGTATTGCGATGTGCCGGAAGAAATGGCGTCGCGGATGGCACGTGTTTTTTCGGGGACGAGGATGCACTCGCGGATATAGGATGTGGTGATCATGACTTCGACGGCGGGAACGCGGCCTTCGGCGTCGGAACGGCGCACCAGGCGCTGGCTGACGATGGCGCGCAAGACGGCGGCGAGCTGGAGGCGAATCTGTTTCTGCTCGGGCGGCGGGAAGATGGCGATGATGCGGTTGATGCTTTCAACGGCATCGAGCGTGTGCAGGGTGGAGAAAACCATGTGGCCGGTTTCGGCGGCGTGGAGCGCGGTGCCGATGGTTTCGAGATCGCGCATTTCGCCGACCAGAATCACATCGGGGTCTTGACGCAGAGAGGCGCGGAGAGCAGCGCCGAATGATGGCGTATCGACTTCGATCTCGCGCTGGTTTACGTATCCTTTTTTGTCGCGATGGAGGAATTCGATGGGATCTTCGATGGTGATGATGTGCTCGGCGCGGGTCGAGTTGATGCGGTCGACCATGGCGGCGAGGGTGGTTGATTTGCCGGAGCCGGTGACGCCGGTGACGAGCACTAAGCCGCGGGGCATGTCGCAAATTTGCTCGACAACTTTCGGCAGAAACAGTTCGTCGAGAGCGCGGATCTTGGTCGGAATGACGCGAAGCACCAAGCCGACGTTGCCGCGCTGCTGGAATACGTTCACACGGAAGCGACCGAGGCCGGCGACGCCGTAGGCCATATCGATTTCGGTGGTCTCTTTGAATTTTTGTTTTTGGCGCGCCGACATCATGCTGAACGCCATGGTCAACATGTCTTCGGCAGAGACGCGGGCCTGATCGGTCAGGGGCACGAGATCGCCGTCGATGCGGAGGTGAGGATAGTTTCCGACCTTGAGGTGCAAGTCGGAGGCGCGGCGCTCCATGGCCATGCGGAGCAAGTCATCGATATTCATGAAGGCGGAACTCCAGCAGTCAGTGGTTATCATCACAGGAATGGGCGTGCGGGACGAGATGACGGAAGTAACAGCACCATGGGGCGTGGAGTGGTGGGCTTTTAGAAATCCATATAAAGTCGCCGCTTAGTAGCGCCGGCATCCTTGCCGGCTGTCCCGAGGGCGTCCTCGCCCTCGGTCCGGCGGCCCCACAATCGCCGCGCGGAGACTAGGACACCATCCTAGCCGTTTCAGCTTCAGCAGTCAGCCACCCGAAAGGGCGGCTTTTTTGTTGTAGAAAAGCATTCATAAACTCGCTTCGAAAAGGCACGCCTTTACAGCTTGCCGAAAAAGTCGACTTTGTCTTTGCTTTTGGGTGGCGCAGCGGTTCACCGCTGCGTTAAAGCGCTTCCTTTCAGTACCGGCTTCAGCCGCTGAGGGAGGCATCTTGCAAAGATGCGAAAGCCATTGATGAAACACATTCTATTTGCCGCCCCACAGAATCTCCACTGAGTATCGCTCGATCATTCTGTCTGCCGTGATCAGAATCATGTTCTCCAAATTGGCCTGCGCAATCAGAAGCCGGTCAAAGGGATCGCGATGATGATCCGGCAGTCCAAAAACCGCCAGCGCGTGCTGATGAGAAATGGGTAGGGGACGCAGTCCCTGATCCGCCATACGGCGCGGCACATAAGTGCCTGGAACTTCCGGCAGCTGCAGCTTACCCGCCGCCGTCTTAATCGCTACTTCCCAGCTGGTCACTGCCGATAAAAATACCTCATGGCGAAGATCGGCAATCACCTCGCGGCCATGGCGTGAGATCCGCTCCGGCGCCCAGAGGCTCCACAGCCAGATGCCCGTGTCGAGCAGGTATTTCACTTTCTCTTCTTCTTTTTTGCCGGAGGTTTGACTAGCTCCGTCGATTCAGTGGTGACAGGCCCGTAAAAAAGGCGCTCCAGTTCTGGATCAGGCTGATCGAAATCCTCCGCCATACGGATCTTGCCCCGGTCCATGCCCATCGGCCGCGACTTGCTCCGCGTCCCTGCGGCGATCAACTTGGCCACTGGAGTGCCCGCCCGCGAAATCGTAATCTCTTCCCCGGCAGCGACTTGGCGCAGCAGTCGCGAGAGGTGCGTCTTGGCTTCGTGAACGTTGACTTCCATTCCCAAGAGACTAACTAAGTCATATGACTAAGTCAATTCGACAGCATTCACCGCTCCCCTAGAAACGCCGAAATCGTCAGCGGCAGCCCTACGCCAAAATTTAGAACACTATCCGGCTAGGCGGCTGCTTGTAGCGGTTCGTCGAAACTGCCTCCATAGATCGCAGGGACTTTTGATCCCATGGGACGCAGGTACGTGGCCAACTCGCCGCGGTGATGGATGCTGTGGTTGTTCAGGAAGCCAAGATAGAACACGGCAGGAAAGTTAAACATGAAGAACTTGACCGGCGTGAGCATTTGTTCCGCCGAGAGTCTCTGCACTTGATTGATGCCGAGTTTGACGTTCTTGTCATACCAATCGACGAGGGCCGCGGCGGTTTCGGGCTTGTCGGGCGCTGAGCGCAGAGGCGTGGCGAACTCGAGATCGGCAATTGAGTTCAGGAACTGGACGTCGGTGTTTGCCAGGTGCCAAGCGAGTTCCCATGCGGTGCGGGCGTGAGGATCTGGGCGATAATCTCTTTTCGCTTCGGGAATAGCGGCGATGACTCTCTTGGTGATTTCGAGTTCTCGGGCTACACCATCGAGCATCATGGCGCGATATGCGAGGGCAAATTCAGGGGTGGGAGCGGGCATAACGATTCTCCTTAGAGGCTGGGTGTTTTAGGAAACAACAGAGTCGCCTGTAGTGAGGCGGGGATAACTATAGTCCAAGAAAACGGGCACGGAAAATAGTTAGACAGTTCGGTGGGCGAGATCGTTTCACCACAAAGGACACTAAGTCGCACGAAGGAAGCTTCGTGAATAAGAAATTCAAGCCCGCACCACCTAGACAGCGACGGGCTGCTTTGACCCTACTGGAACTGGGGTTAGCCAGTTGTAGCGGTCGGCTTTCTCGCCGCGAACAATTCCGTAAAATTCCGCTTGCAGAGACTTGGTCATGGGGCCGAGCGTTCCCTTGCCGATTTTGATTTTGTCGACGGAGCGGATGGGTGTGATTTCGGCGGCGGTGCCGGTGAAGAAAACTTCGTCGGCGATGTAGAGGGATTCGCGGGGAATCTGCTGCTCGATGATTTTGATGCCTAGATCGCGCGCGATCTGGAGGACTGAGTCGCGCGTGATGCCGGGAAGAACGGAGTTGCCGATGGGAGCGGTTTGCAGGACTCCGTTGCGAACGACGAATAGATTTTCGCCCGAGCCTTCGCTGACGAAACCGTTTACGTCGAGGGCGATGCCTTCGGCATAGCCGTTGGTGATGGCTTCCATCTTGATGAGCTGCGAGTTCATATAGTTGGCGCCGGATTTCGCCATGGTCGGCAGGGTGTTAGGCGCGATGCGCGTCCAGGAAGAAATGCAAACGTCGGCGCCTTCGCTCGAGTCGTGGCCGAGGTACTTTCCCCAGGGATAATTAATTATGTAAATTTCGGTGGGCGAGTTGAAGGGATTGACGCCGGCTTCGCCGTAGCCGCGGAGAACAATGGGGCGAATATAGCAGGGCCAGACGCCGTTATGAGTGACCAGTTCGACCATGGCGCGGATGAGTTCTTCGCGGGTGAAAGGGAGTTCGATGCGATAAATTCGGGAGGAATCGATGAGGCGCTGCATGTGTTCGGTGGCGCGGAAGATGGCGGGACCGCTCGGCAGGGCGTAGCAGCGAATGCCTTCGAAAAGCGAAGAGCCGTAGTGGACAACGTGAGACATCACGTGGAGCGTGGCGTCGTCCCAGGCGATGAGCTTGCCGTTGTGCCAGATTTTGTCTGTTTTTTGAATGGCCATCGAGACTCCTTCGCTTCCGGTTGTCGCGGGGATTTTTCGCGCGATTGGGGATTGGACGATCATAGAATTTCTTTTCAGAAACTCGGCTGCCCAATGGAATTATAGCGTGGAAGCGGGACTGGTCAGCGAAATCGGGAGTGCGGATTTTTCGATGGTTGTGAGCGACGGCAGTGAATGAACAGGTTGCTGAAACTTTCATATACGCGGCAGTTACCTCAGCGGCTGAAGCCGTAATGGAAAGCAAGGCTTTTATCGCAGCGGTGAACCGCTGCGCCACCCAAAAAGAAGGGCATGTTGTGCGGGCAGTGTGATCTCCCACTCTTGCGCAAAGAACGCGCAAGAATGGGGCACCCTCGGTTCGGTGATTCTAAGGTGGGCCATCCGCCCCCGGCGCTACGCCGACGATGGTTAGCGAATGGCGACGATGTTGCTGGCTACGAAGCCGCCTTCGCCGGCTACCATCAGGCGCATGGTGATGCGTTCTGCCTTGTAGTGGTGGGTGCGATGCAGGAGGTAAACGACTCCGACGGCGGCGCCGTAGCCGAGGGCTGATCCGGCGGCTTCTCCGGCAGCGCCACGGGTGACGAAGGGGCGCATGACGGGATTCATCTCGTGGAGACCTTGGTTGAGGCCGCGCTGGGTGGTGATGGCGTCGGCGGCGACGAATCCGGCGAGGATGCTGAGATTGACCTTGTTTTCGATGGTCAGGAAAGGCTGCTGGACGGGAGCCTCGGGAAGCTGAGGGGTGCTGGTGGCCAGGAAGTTTTGCGCCTGCAGAGTGCTCGTCGCGAGAACCGCCAGGGCAATCGCCGAAAGTAGATACTTCATCTGGTCTCCAGTGGTAGAGGGACTTGGTACAAGGAGGGTAAGGCGGTGGGACACCAAAGTACATGGCCCAATTGCGTAGGACGGATGACCTTTTGGTAAGAGTAACTGTCGTTACTGGCGCGTAACTTGCCTCATCGGCCTGACCCATTTTGGGAATTGTGCTTGGCTAACAACTTTAACCACAGGGGAGCACGGGGGAAGACCGGGGCGGAATCGCGACTCGGGATCACAGGCGGGGGGCGAGTTTTTCGGCGGCTTCTTTTGAAGAGATGACGGGATGCACTTCGAAGTCGACGAGGTCTTTCCAATTGGCCATCCATTGATCGAGCAGTGCGCGATCTTCGGTTTCCATGAGTTGATAGCAGCGATCGAGCTTCTCGCTGATCCAGCTTGATACGTAGGTGAGACCGGCGGGAGCGAGACGACCCTGGTCCCGGAAGCGGCGATAGACGGGCGCGGCGTCTCCGTTCTTGAAGGTCTCGATTATCATGTATAGCGTTTTGCTCATAGAGGCTCCTTTGAAAAAAGCATGGTAGCAAAATCATTCACGGATCTGGATCACGATGGATTCGGGCGTCATCCAAGAATGGAAGCCTGAATAATAGCGAGGAGTTATGGAAACTCGAATTGCTTATATGAAAGTGGCTCCGGGAGCGTACAAAGCGATGTTGGGGCTGGAGGAATATCTGCATCAATGCGGGCTGGACCATCCCTGCTTGATCTGGTCAAGCTTCGGGCATCGCAGGTGAATGGTTGCGCCTATTGCATAGACATGCACTGGAAAGATTTGCGGGCGGCGGGAGAGAGCGAGCAGCGGCTTTATGGGCTGGATGCGTGGGAAGAGTCTCCGTATTACAGCGAGCGCGAACGGGCGGCGCTGGCTTGGGCTGAGGCGGTGACGAAACTGTGGGACGGTCATGTGGGCGATGAGGTGTATGAGAAGGCGCGGGGACAGTTCTCGGAGAAGGAGTTGGCGGATTTGACGTTAGCGGTGGCAGCGATCAATGCGTGGAATCGGTTGGCGATTGCGGGGCGGACAGAGGCGGGAAAGTATCAGCCGGCTAAGGAGCATCCGCTGCAGAAGAGAGCGTGACCGCCGGGAGCGACCCCTGGCGGGCTACCGAAAAGGCGTTTCTCTCGCGGCAGTATGACCTCAGCGGCTGAAGCCGTAATGGAAAGCAAGGCTTTTATCGCAGCGGTGAACCG
>PKXQ01000005.1 GCA_003132405.1 Acidobacteriaceae bacterium
TGGCTGAGGTTCCAGGTCATCCCGCGTATGGTTCGAGAACCAACAGTGCAAATCACCTCTGTTTGTAGTGGAACGCGAGTGTATTTGCGTCGATTCTCCAACATCCCACCACTCACAGTCCGGAACAAAACACTTAGCTTTTGTCTGTCCACAGGCTTCTGAAGAAAGAAAGTTGCTCCGAGGGAAAATGCCTGTTGCATGGTGTCTCTCTCATCCCGTCCGGTCACGATGATAATTGGAGTAGATTTATTCCAGGACGACTTGCGGATAAGGCGGGCAAGGTCGAAGCCATTCAGGTTGGGCATTTCCAGGTCCAGGAAAATTCCGTCAAACTTCTCCTGATTGACCATGCCGACCGCTTTCTCGCTGTCGCTGACCGCACGCACCTCCGCCTTTAAGGACATGAAAACCTCGGCCATTAATTCCAGGCTTGCGAGGTCATCTTCCACGACAAGGAGTTTCAGTGGCGTCATACATTGATCCTCTTCTAAACCCAATCTCGCCTAACCATCATACGTCATAGGTCAAAGTCACCGTCAGTCCGGTTTGGGCCGGCGAACCGGAAGTGCGGACATTCCTCACACCTTGGCAATTGCTCCCGAGTGACGGGCAAACCCGAAGTTAGCAGTTCATCCGTCGGATTAGTACTGACAAAACGCGCTTGTGGTCAGTGACGGGCGCCGACTCCCCGATTGTCAGCCAAGCGGAACTAACCCGGGTGCGCGCGGAAACTCAGCCTCTGGATCTCATCGACCGTCAATCGTCAAGGTTCACGGAACCCGGGATTTCCGACCCTCTTGTTAAACAGAGAGTAGACAGTTCTACTGTAAGGTATTGATTTGGCATCCCCGACGGGATTTGAACCCGTATTACCGCCGTGAAAGGGCGCAATTTTGCGGTAAGTTACTGAAACTACGCAACGCGGATGGCTGCCAAAAGCGGTTTCAGTAAGGGTTGGAAATAGTTCGTGGATCGTAAATGGATCAAGAAATAGGCCGAAATGTCTTATTCTTAATTCATGTTTGTCCCGTACCCGCCACTAGAATTCTCAGGTCATTTTATCGCTTCGAATTCCTGATGAAGGAGAGGTCACATAGTTAGTCGTCAATCGCTGATGCTTAACCGCTGTGCGAAAAACGGCCAAAAACACGTGTTCTAAAACGGATTCCTGGCTGACAACGAGAGCGGCTTTGCGGCGGCCACTCGACTGGACGACATCTGGGTGCAAAGACCGGTTCTCAGTAAGTGCAACGCGGTCTGTTCGTCCACTGGGCGTGAGAAAAAGTAGCCTTGTGCATACTCGCAGTCGATCGCTAGAAGCGCATTTACCTCTTCCAGAGTCTCGGTCCCCTCCGCGACCACCGTTAAGCCGAGATTGTGCGCCAGTGCCACAATGGTGCGAACGACTGCCCTGTTGTCGGCATCGATGTCCATCCGGGAGATAAAAGCTCGATCGATCTTCAGTGTATCTGCCGGAAAATGCCTCAACCGACTCAACGAGGAATACCCGGTGCCAAAATCATCGATGCTCAGCCGTACACCCAGAGATTTGGCTTGTCGAAGCACGTTTTCCGGTTTTTCTGCGTCGCGCATCGCGACCGTTTCGACAATTTCCAATTGCAAAGTGGATGGTTCGAGGCCGGTCTGCTCCAAAGCCTGAACAATATCGTTTATTAACCCAGGATGCGCAAACTCCTTGGCTGTGACGTTGAGGCTTAGTGTCAGCGGTGGATTGGAGGGAAATTCCGCCTGCCATGACCGCATCTTGTGACATGCCTCGAGCCGCAGCCAGCGATTCATGGGAAGGATGAGACCGCTTTCTTCCGCCACGACAATAAACTCTGCCGGGAAGACCAAACCAACATGCGGTCGCTCCCACCGCACCAGTGCTTCGAAGCCAACGATCTTTGTATCTGACAGACGGACTATGGGCTGGTAGTGCACACGGAGTTCCCCGTGCTCGATGGCCTTGCGCAGCTCAGTTTCTAGTTTTAGGCGCGTGACGGCAGTTGCGTGCATGGCCGTATCGAAAACCTCACAGCGTGCCTTACCTAAAGTTTTTGCCCGGTACATAGCCAGGTCTGCATCTCGCAGCAGGCCTGCAGCGCTGTCGTGTGGGCTGGTACTCAACGCAATGCCCACGCTCGCGGAGGCGAATACCTCCTGTCCCTCGATCGACAGCGGAGTAGCGGCTAACACCTTCTGAATTCGCGTGGCCACGCGTATGGGGTCGCTCGCATCGTGAATGTCCTCAATGAGAATCGTGAATTCATCTCCACCCAGGCGTGCAACGTTGTCTTGACTGGCGGGTGGACCTTCTCCCTCTTGCGGCTGGCGCCACACCGTGTCGTCTTTCCGCAATGAACTCGTGAGCCGTTGTGCAATTTGGACCAGCACGTCGTCTCCCGCGGCGTGGCCCAGGCTGTCATTGAACTTCTTGAAATCGTCGATGTCCACGAATAATACGGCAAATTTGTATTCCGGATACCGCTTAGCACGGCTGAAAGCGCGACCCAACCTGTCCAGAAAAAGGGCGCGATTCGGCAATTCGGTTAGCGCATCGTGAAATGCGTCGTGCTGAAGCCGCTCCTCTGCCCGCTTCCGATCGGTAATATCGCGGTTGACGATCACGAGGCTGTTCGATTTCCCACTCGCATCCCGCACCGCGCTGGCCGTTGATTCCAGAACCCGCCAACTCTCGTCCTTGTGGAGGATCCTGTACTCTATCCTCTCGCTGTACCCCGACTTGCGTGCTTGTTCTGCTGCATGTGCCACTCGCGCACGATCATCGGGATGGACCTGTTCCAGCGTGGACGTGGTCCGCAACTCTTCGGCGGTGTAACCAAGCAACCGTTCATAGGACGGGCTGTTATAAATCCTCTTGCCGTTTGCGTCCACCACGGCGATCAAGTCGGCTGCGTTTTCGCTGATGACGCGAAACATGTCATCGCGCGACATCAACTGACGACGTATGCGATGGATCTGAAACTGCTGGTACAGGGAGTAGATGTCAAACAGCAATACCAGCCCCAGCAACGCGCGCAATGACTGCTGAATGTTTAAAGAGATGTCCGTCTCGGAGCGCAGCAACGGGAGCGCAAACGAAGCTATTCCAGCGGTCAGGAGTAGGTTGATAATGACTACAAATGACCACAGCCACCACTCCCGGCGCTCCACTTGCTTCATGGGCTGGCTTGTAGTATCCATCATGTCGCGCGGGGCCCGGTTCTCTAGCCCGATAAACGAGGACATCTTCTTAATCACCGGATTTCACCCAGAGGCGCGAAGTTCCGCATCGATGTTGGCATCAAGACAGCTTAGCGGCGCACGCGTTATCGGCGTAAGATGCCTTTCGTAATCCTCTCTACGGCCTTTGAACGCCAGGGTTCACCGCCAAAATCAAGGCCGTCGTGCACGACACATTACGAAGCAGACTTCGTTGTGACTCAAGGATCGAACCACACCGTCGGTGAACGAAGGTAACTTTGCATAGTTATCGTATTCGCCTAAGTTTGATGGGTGTCTACAAGGCCCAGGCGAGACAAACCGCTGGTTTTGATCGTGGATGAC
>PKXQ01000101.1 GCA_003132405.1 Acidobacteriaceae bacterium
AGTTGAACCCCCGACTGTTCGCGTCCCCGTAGCGAAAGCCGCTGGTGCCCTGATCAACATTGCCGCCGCCCAGTGACGCCAGCGCCCCGTGGGTATCTTTCGCGCTCTTGGTAATGATGTTGATAATCCCGTCGACGGCGTTCGCTCCCCAGATGGTGCCGCCCGGTCCCCGAATCACCTCAATGCGTTCAATGTCTTCGAGCGGAGTGGCCTGAGCTTGCCAATAGACTCCAGCGAACAGCGGCGTGTAGACGCTCCGTCCGTCGATCAGCACGAGCAGTTTGCTGGCTAACACGGCGCCAAATCCGCGAATGCCCACCGACCAGTGATCGGAGTCTACTTGCGCCACCTCAACTCCCGGTGCCAACCGCAAGACTTCCGGAATGCTAGTGGCGCCAGACCGGCGAATATCGTCCTGGGTGATCACGAAGACCGCCGCAGGCGTCTTCCAAACCGCTTCCGGCTCTTTCGATGTTGTCGTCACTTCGACGTTGCCGAGTTCGGCCAAGCTCAATTGTTTGAGGGGCCCGCCATTCGCTTGGTCGTTTTGCGGATCGGCAAGACTCTGCTTGACGAGTCCCGCGAGCACGAGCAAGACGATAAGAACAGCGCGCTGCGCAAATTTCACAGCCGACCATGGCCCTGCCTGGGGCGTGACTCCAGGTGCGTCATGTCTGAGGTGAAATAGCCACATGCTCAAGACTGGTCTCATGTTCCTCAACATCTCCTCTTTCTAACTGTTCGTACCCGCAGCCGCTGCACTGCGCGATAACAAACCGGCTGCACTGCTCCTGAGAAGTTGCTCGAACTGCTCGAAGATTTGCGGATCCCACCAGCCCTTGGCGACCTCTTCCTTTATTGTTTGAAGCGCATCGGTGATGGAAAAGGCCTTCTTATAGGGCCTATCGGTGGTCAGAGCATCGTAAACATCGACAATTTGCAGCACGCGCGCGGTAACAGGAATCGCATCGCCTCGAAGTCCATCGGGGTACCCAGATCCGTCGAGTTTCTCGTGATGGTGCCGAATGATGGGAAGCACGAGGCGAAACGATTTTAATGGCGCGCAGATTCGCTCACCCACTACGGGATGCTCCTTGATCAATGTCCATTCCTCTGCGGTCGGACGTCCTGGCTTCAAAAGAATCGCATCAGGCACGGCAATCTTTCCCACGTCGTGTACGACTCCAGCTCGGCGGAGCGCAATCAGTTGCTCCTCGGGAAGCTGGAGGTGCTCGCCTAGCCGAGCCGAATACTCTGCTAAGCGTTCACAATGACCATGCGTGTAAGGATCTTTACCTTCAATGCTCCGCGCCAGCGAGAACAGGACTGACTCGGCCCTCTCCAGTTCGTCCGTGCGCTGCTTAAGCTTCAAAAGCGACCCTACGCGAGCGAGCAGTTCAGTTCGGTCCACAGGACGGCTCAAAAAGTCATCTGCTCCAACCTTAATGCCCTCTAGCCGATCCTGCTTGTCAGAAAGCGCCGTAATCATGATCACCGGTATCAAATATGTGTCCGGGTTGTTCTTGATCTTCTCGCAGACCTCAAACCCGTTCAGGTGAGGCATCATCACGTCCAGAAGCACTAGGTCGACTTGAGTGTGGGTGAGTTCTTCAACCACAGCTGCGCCGTCGGGCACAGTAATCACTTTGCATCCCTGTGCTGTGAGGAGTTCCTCTAACAACTCGCGATTTGCGGCTTGATCATCGGCGACCAAAATGGTGCCAGTGATTGGCTGATGTGACTGAGGGAACATTTTTTACCACTTGTATCTACATACGCGATGTAAGCGTCGCATGGAAAGAAGGGCAAGAGCTAATTACTGAAGTCACAAGTTACGTGAAAAGTGAGCGCCTGCCGGGGCCTCAGTCGCACGTTCGACGGCAATCTGTCCGACCAGTCTTTACTGTTGATAAATCCCTCAGCACCAGTAATGGTCCAATCAACTCACTCGCAACCGGTTGTTGGGGATTTCCCAATATCGTTCCTGGTAGGGGATAGTGTTTTTCAAAACTGCCGGTAGCCCCATGACGAGCTACGCTTGAGCAGCCCCGTTCAACATTTCGATTCGAGCGCCACGCGATAACGCTCGGATGGTCGGCAATACGGAAGTTATCCATAAACGGGCTTCGCGGAAATTAAGAGGGGGCGCACCTTTTCATGGTTTTTCGATTGCAGAATTGATCTTGCTCACCTGCTACAACGAAATACATTCACCGTCGAGACCCCCGAAGAGCAACGCTATGTGTGCCGCGTCTAATGGGAGTCGAAGCGCCGGGCGACAAACATCGCTCCAAGGACGAGCAGCAAGCCTACCGCACCGCCAAGAATCCATCTCCGGCCGCATCTTGGCCCAGGTACAGCTTCGGCCTGGAGTTCTTGCGCTGAGATTACATGAACCGCCGGGTCCGAGACAGGGGCCTTGATTTGAGGGGAGTCCTCGGTTTCCTTTGTTTCCTTGTCGTTGTTCTCCTCTTCTCTGCAGCTTTCCACTAAGCATTTAGGCTCTCCTTCCAGATCTGCTGCGTTGGAAGTCTCGAATGCGTATTGCCGGATCTTGCTTTCATATTCGAGTAATGTCGAAGTCTCGACGGGCTCTCGGCGGCAGATTTTTTCCAGGATGCGCCTGCCAAGTCCAAACCGCATCAGTTTCCGAATCCCAATATCTTTGACCAACCGGCTGAGGGCTTCGCTTGGTATTGAGGTCGCGTCGTGGGAACCTTTGGCTATTGTTGGCTCGTACTCGATTGGCCGCTGCCGCGCTGAATCCAGATCATCGCCCTCCTCCCAGCGTCGGTCAACTTCCTTGCCGATTCGACGGTGCTTTCCGGCGACGATGTGCGCCCTCTGCAGGAGTCCGAAGGTGAGCATTTTGCACGGTTTGCCATTCCAAGCCAAGCTCTTCGATTCCAGATGGTAGAGATAGCGGTAGAGGAGACTCTCGAACGTGCCAACGATGGCACGCTCGCCATATTTGGGCGAATCAAACGTTGTGCCGAGCCGGTATTGCTTAGTGTCGTTCAAATCATCGATGTTGATGCACACCGACTCCATCCGCTTGCTCTGGTCCTTTTCAAACGGCGCGACCAAAGTGAAGTGGTTTGGATCGATGTTTGCTGGATACCCGCAATTGGCGAGAATCGGAACGAGGAAGGAGTTGTAGGGCCGAAGTCGTTCCCACGCGTGCAGGCGCTGCAACAGGCTGTGAGTGGTCACAGCCATCCGCATCATCTGTGGACGGTTGAGCCACGCCGGATCACAACGCTTGAGGTGGAGCGCCATTCGCAGCAGGAATTCCCAGGCTTCATAAATCCATTTGGGCATATCGTGCTCGTCGTCCCATCCCTTCGGAGAATCGGCTGGGGGGTAGAGGTACCCAAGCCCGTGCGCCTTGGGATTGACAATCGTGATCTTGTCTCCCTCCCGCTCGTAGACGGTGTAGCGTTTCGCAGAAATGCTGAAGCCGAACAATTGCCGCTGCGGTTTCGTGGAATCGGAATCCACGAAGTTTTCGTCAACCAGGTTGAGAATTGAGCCACCAAAGCTGTACGGGTTTACGCCAGCGAATCTGTCCACAATTCCCTGGACTTGTGCGAATGTCAGGATCCTTGCGTTTTCGCATCCGGGTACGTGGGTCAGTGATCCGCCATCCTTAGAGCTCACAATGCTTAGAGCATCCGTATCTGCCCAGGCATAAACGCCACCGGCATCGGCCACGCATTTCTCAAGCATTCCCAGCAGTAGCCGCCCTCCCGACGCGTCAAGCGACGCCAAGTATGGGGCGTACCACCTGCCCGGTCGCTCTACGACTTGGTAGCGCTTCTCAGGCTCGAAGGATTCCTCCCCTGAGTACACATGCACCCTAGCTGGTTTTCCCTTTGGAGTTGCTTCAGGATTGATCTCGACAAAACAGCCGTAGATCGCGTTGGCGAATATTTTCAGCCAGTGGTAGAGCTCTTTGTCGGACTTGTGCCGCTTGCGCTCCTCAATGACTTTGCGGAAAAGGTCGTCTCGGTGCGGATCGATGGTGACCGCACCTCGCAGATGCACAGGACGCAATCCGGGCTGTCTGCCATGCGGGATGAGTTTGAGTGCCCGCACGATCCGGGGGACTTTGCCGGTCTGAATGACGGAGTTGATGACATCTGGACCTGCGACCCAGATGGGCTTGTCAGAGGTGAGATAGTTGTTCCCGATGTTTTGAGTGAACCCGTTGTACATTGTGCGGACTGGGAGAATGTCGCCATCCGGCATCACAAGTGCGAAGAATCGGAATTCTAGCCACAGCTCGCGGTTGAAGCATTTGTCGAGCGTTAGCGCGTCTAGCAGTTTGCGCACTTCTGTTGTGGCATCTTCGAAAGTGAGGCTCTGGGCGGTAAGTATTTCCATCAGATTGAGTAGTGCACAGATGGTCGGGTATTCAGAGGTGAAATCAACCGGAACGACGGGCACCTCGACGTGCCTGATTTTCGTCTCGGAGCGGCCGCCCGTATAACTTTCCATGGCGATGCCCAGGATTTCGTTAGGCACGTTAAATTTCTGTGAAGGTGGCACGATGCCCATCTCGTTTAAGTACGCCTTTGCCAGCGATGCCGGGGAATACGTTTTAGCCGGGCTGAGCTGTATGGGATGGAGGTCGAATTCCCGCTTAGCGGCACTGAGGAGGGCCGCTATGCACCGAGCGTTCTGGGGGCGTACTCGATCTCGGGAACACTTACCTGTCCAGTAGGCGTGTAGTCGAGCGT
Organism: Acidobacteriaceae bacterium; assembly: GCA_003132405.1. GTDB lineage: Bacteria > Acidobacteriota > Terriglobia > Terriglobales > Acidobacteriaceae > Acidiflorens. The sequence continues at coordinate 4,743 of PKXQ01000101.1, forward strand.
TTGTGGCAGATCGTACTTCTTGAACGCCTGAATCTCACAGGCAGTCTTTAGAGAAAGTGGTTTATGGAATAGCGCCCACAGAAGCGTTCGCAGGTCGAGAAATCTCGACTTGTAGATATCCGTGCGCTTCGCCTGCCCGCCTTTCGGGACCCATTCGGAGCGGAAGCGAAGGAACGATTTCTTGCTGTCGATGGGCTCGATTAGCACCCGTGGATGGTAGAGATTCTCGTTGCCGTCCGGATATTCTGATAGGACAAGTGACCACTCATCCTTATCTCCAGCGGTCCATTTGCGGGCGATCCTCGCCAAGGCATAGCAGATGTTGAAACCGACAATAAGCGCCCCCTTGCGGGCGTACCTGTAGAACACTTTCTTAACAAATTCCGACCGCGAGTGCAGTGGGAATCGTGGCGGGAAGGACGTGATGTCAGGAACCGCAGCCCGGACGTGCGTTTCCAGAACCTCGCGTTCATCTGCTGGCAACTCGTCGTCGAAGAATGTGCCCTCTTCCTCAAGCACGTAACTGTCGCCCTTCAATCTCAGCACGCGGTAGAAGCCAAAAGTCAGCCCCTGGCTGACGTCGGTACGGGATTCACAATGAAACACCAGAGCCAGCTCAGGCCATTTCACCAGGTTCCCAGGCGGGCGATTCTTTCCTCTCATCGGCCGCTTCGGTTCGTCGAGCACCACTGTGTGTGCGCGGAGGTAGATATCAAGCGTCTCGCTCATGTTGCCCTTTCCTGCTCTGCCTCATTGCCTGGTGCAACCCCTCGACCACCATCCACGCGAAAATGAGTATTGCTTTGAGCACCCGTATGCCTCGTTCCAGCGGGTCCGAGGTGTATTGAAGATCCACTACTGCTTGGCGCAGCAGGGCATGAAACCTGTCATGATGCTCGCCGCAGAGGGGACAGGTGAACCAGGCGATGTGATTGCGCCCGCCGACATGATTTGCTTCGACCCTGCAAGCGCTGCCGCAGATGACGCACTTGCGAACTTTTTCACCTGCCGCGCTCATGATGGCCTCACAAGGGTGCGATACAGTCCCTCGAACGGGGATTCTTCTTCAGCGAGGGCACTCAGAATTCGTTGGATTTCTTTAGGGCCGGTTGCGAGGCGGACGCCCCCGATAACCTGCCGCCGGGGAAATCTCTTCATCTTTGAGAAATCACCGTGACCGGCAGCATTGAGGGCGGCCATCCACTGACCAAGCAGTCGCCGCTCGCGCACGTTCTTCGTGGCGACGGGAACCAATACGCCCGGACTAGGGCTTGGGATGTAAAGCGTCTTGTGCCGCAGGTTGCTCGGCTTTGCCCTAACGCGGCCTGAGGAATCCTTGTGAAATCCTGATGGGAGTTCTTTGCGTACCGTGCGAGGATCGATTTTCCTATTGTGCGCGGCCTTGGTAAATGGAAGCGACGGGTCCCAGAGCATGTCCTCACGAACCTGGCGGGCACGCGCCTTGCGCTTTTGCTCCTGCTGACGGGCACGGTTGCGATTGCGACTATTTGTCATAGTAGCCGCGAGATTAAGTGAGGAGACCCAACGTTGTCAGGGATGCGAAATTCTGTTTCACGTCCCGCCGGGCTGGTATGCTTCGGCAATGGAAGGGCAGTCCGACTCATGGAAACAGAAAGTGCACCCGCTCTTCATTGAAACTGCACGGGTTTACCGGGATGCGGTTCAGGCGTTCATGGCACTGGGGCCGAACCCGCCAGCTGAGAAGGTGTCAGAGATTGATGGGCGCTACTCGCAGGAACTGGAGGAGGTTAGGTCACGATACGCACAGGCTCAGTACACTCCGACGGCGGATGATCCCCTGGACATTATTCTTGTCGATGTAGGACCGTCCTCTTGGCCACCATCGCAGCGTGAGTTGAACCAAGCCTTTCTGGAGCACCTCTACTGGAAACGTTATAACGAACCTCTGTGGATTGCCTTACAGAAAGAAAACGCGGGCGACTTGGATGCACTTCCAAGAGTCTTCAGAGTCGCCGCGGACTACGAACGCGTCCGATTTGGAAAAGGGCCGATCAAACCAGCCAAGGGCGATCCTGACCACGCTGCCCTATTCGAACTTGGACTTGATTTGGGCCTGAGTACCCTCACGGAGGAAGAGCTGGCAGACTGCTTCGACGCCGCGTGTCCATGCGGCAAAATCCACGATCCCGACGCATTGAAGAAGCAGCGGTCCCGAAAGCAGAAAGCACTCCAGAAAGCCCGAGATTGGTTAGCCACTGAGCGTGCAAAACTTCCCACTCGCGAGTGGATGGCCGCGTTTGGGATGCATGGACTATATGCCAAGGGACTGCCGCCAATTGGCGGTGCGCCACCCTTGGTTTACATTGGGAAGATTGGTGGACCTGCGTTGTGGTGTGTAAGTAAAACGGGTGACGTGGCGGTTTTGGCAGGCCCAGAGTTTGCCAGCATCTCTGTTCTACAGGAATTACCGCAAGCATTTTCTGTCACCAGTTCAAAGGAACTTTTCGCAATGTTTTTTCCGGAGGACGGTGCAACAAAAACCGAGCGCTGTTGATCCTGTTGCCATGGTCTATGTAATTGATATATAATGAGTTACGATGAAACTGGCTGCCCGCCTGTTAGAAGCAGGCAGAACAGCCCTGACCACCAATGGAGGTATGCTCCAATGGCAGCTTTGCACAACCTACCGCAACCCCCAAATTCCGGCAAGTCTCCCATCAGCAAAAGCGGCGTGCTCACGATACACGGTTTTGGTGTGCGCGTACGCATGCAGTCCGGCCATCTCGAAATCGAGGATGGCGTGGGTATGGAGCGCCGCAAGATCAGACTCGCCCGCGTGGGCCACCGGCTGCAGCGTTTGGTCTGCATCTCTGAGGACGGCTTCACAACCCTGGGCGCGTTGAAATGGCTCGCCGACGTTGGCGTTTCTTTCTTAATGCTCAACCGCAACGGGAAGATTTTGTTCGTGACTGGGCCAACCGCGCCGAGTGACGCGCGATTGCGACGCGTTCAAGCCCTCGCATTAGGCAATCCCATTGGGCTCGACATCTCCCGAAAGCTGATTGACGCAAAACTGGGTGCACAAGAACGAGTAGCAAGAGACGGACTTGACGATTCGGCTACAGCACAGGAAATCGCGATTCTTCGGAGCAACCTAGTCACGGCTGAGACTGTAGAGACCATTCGCCTACTTGAAGCGAACGCGGCTGCGGCGTACTTTGCAGCATGGCGAGATATTCCAGTTCTTTGGCCGAGGGCCGATGCGCGGCGAGTCCCCGACCACTGGCACAGCGTCGGAAGCAGGCGGTCCCCGCTATCCGGCGGGCCGCGCCTCGCCGTCACCCCGGTGCATGCAATTCTTAACTACTGCTTTGCATTGCTCGAATCGGAGACGAGGCTGGCCCTGGCCGCGTTGGGACTCGACGTGGGTTTGGGATTGGGCCTGCACACCGATACGCCCAACCGTGACTCGCTCGTCTTCGATGTTCTCGAACCGGTTCGCCCTGAAATCGAAGCATGGGTCCTCAGCTGGATCAGACGAGAACCATTGCGCAGGCATGACTTCTTTGAAACTTCCAATGGAAACTGCAGGTTGATGTCTCGCCTCTGCGCCAAACTTAGCGAAACAGCTCCCGTGTGGGGAAAACTGGTTGCACCATGGGCTGAGTATGTGGCGCGGACGTTGTGGGCTGCGACATCGCCATCAAAGAGTGAACGCAGACTTTCGACTCCGCTCACTCAGCAACATCGCCGTATCGCAAAGGGGCGTCCCTCGTTTGCGGAAGCCAAAATCCCGAAACCGGAACGCCTCTGCCGTGGACTGGCAAAGCAGTTCAAGGCACGTCGATAAATTGCGCCGAATGCGACCGTGACGTTGCAACCAATCGCCTCGCGGTAGCTGCGCGAGCGGGACGCATTGCCGGGCATACCCCGGAAGCGATTGCCAAAGAAGCGGCGACGCACCGCAAGCACGCGCAGGCGCGGGCTGCTTGGAATCCCGCGAAGCAACCGACATGGCTCACCGACCAGGTGTTTTCGGAGAAAATTCAGCCAGCACTCGCGCGAGCTTCAGCTACGGCCATCGCAAAGCGGATTGGAGTATCGCGCTGGTATGCGGGTCGGATTCGCGAAGGCTACCGCCCGCATCCCCGGCATTGGCTGGCCGTTGCGCAACTTGTGGGCTTCTCCGGAAGTGAATGAAGTACACCAGCGGCTAGGAAATGTCGCGCGCGGCGGTGAGAGAGGGATTCGTTAGCGTTATTTTCTCGTAAGTAGCGATCACCAATACACTTGCAGGCAAACACCAGTGTTTATAAGGGTTTTATCGCTTTCCGCACGTTCCGCAGATGCCGCAGACCCCGCTGCTGTATCTCTCAGTTTCACCAAAAACTGTTTAGGGATGCACGGACACAGTTGTCTGTGACCGGCATCACGCGACTGCGCTGAAGTTTACATCTACGATGATGTCCCCACAGAGCAAAAGGTCAACTGGTCGTGACTGACGTGCAGCCGTTCAAAGGCTGAATTACTTCAGGCAAAACAACAAAACGTAAACCCCGCTCCCGAGGATCGAGAGAATCACAGCGAGCCCAAGCACGACGAAAATCGAGGGGCGAACTGTCGGCTGGTTTGTCTCCTCCATTTGCTAAAAACCTTCCCTGCCATCATGAAGATTCGCTTTGTTGAATCGGCTGAGAATCGCGTGCTGGGAAGCGCAGGGGAGGGCATGGCCGAGCCTCTTGCCGATGTAATCGCCCCTTCCCCAAGGAACAACACTTCCGACAAAACACCCGGCCCAAACCTTTCGATCATTATGGAAAAACACCGCAGACACAACCCCACGAAAGTGCTAGCCGCTACCGCTTGTGCTATTAGGATCGGAGTTCGCTCGGATCACTTTTTCTTCGTTATCCTCATCCTCTTGGCCGAATGATCTAATGGCGGAGCAGTGGCCTGTTCTCGACGCAGCATAGTCAAATAGCGTCTCTGACAATGTC
>PKXQ01000028.1:0-10115 GCA_003132405.1 Acidobacteriaceae bacterium
GATTGCCGAGATTGTGAAGTAGTTGAACAATGGTGTGGTGACGGGGCCCTGCCCCGTCCTCATGCAAACAGAAAAAAAGCCAACAGCTAAAGGCTAAGAGCTGGTTTAGGGAGTGAGCAATGCCCCGAGAGATTATTACGTTGCAGTGTGGTGATTGCAAAGAGCGGAATTATTCAAAGACCAAGAACCGCAAAACGACACCGGATCGTCTGGAGCTGAAGAAGTTCTGCAGCCGGTGCCGCAAGCACACATCGCATAAAGAAGTGAAATAGGCAGTTGCCAGTCGCCGATCGCCAGTAAGATCGAAAGGCTCTTACTGGCAACTGGGAACTGTTTTTAGGGGCGTAAGCTCAACGGTTAAACTGTCGGTCTCCAAAACCGAACTTGGGGGTTCGAATCCCTCCGCCCCTGCCAGAATTAAGGGTAAAGCCGAGGGCGAAGTTGAGGCCCGAGGAGCAGTCGAGGAAAGCGGGAAGGTATGGCGACAGCAGTAGAACAAAACGCGATCACTACCACTTTGCGGTCCTGGCCGGAACGCATCAAGTCTTTCTATAGCGACGTGCGCACGGAGATGAAAAAGGTCACGTCTCCGTCGCTCAAGGAAGTCCAGGCAACGACGACGGTTGTCATCATTACCGTGTTTCTGTTTGCGTTGTATTTCTGGGTCGTAGATCTCATCATTCAGAACAGCCTGGAGCGGATGCTGCATTATTTCTCGCGTCATTAGATAGCGAGCGAAAGAAGCGATTGAATGCCGGATACGGATTCGAATAAAGAGAAAAACGAAAGCGCCGCAGCGGTGAGCGCCGTCCCCGAAGGCACGCAGGTCCCGTCAGAAGCAGCAGCGAGCGGCGAACCCGCGCACAATCCGAATATGAAGTGGTACATCATCCACGCCTATTCGGGCTTCGAGCGCAAGGTGAAGGAGTCGCTCGAATCACGCGTGCAGGCTTTCGGATTGCAGGACAAAATTGGCAAGGTGCTGATTCCGACCGAATCGGTCACCGAAGTTCGTGGCGGCAAGAAATATACGTCGGAGCGCATGTTCTATCCCGGATACGTACTGGTCGAAATGGACATGGATGATCACGTCTGGCACGTCGTGAAATCGACGCCGCGCGTAACCGGATTCGTAGGCACGGGCCAGCAGCCGACTCCGCTGTCAGAAGAAGAAGTTAACCACATCGTTTATAAGGTCGCTGACAGCCGCGAGAAGCCGAAGCTCAAGGTCAAATTCGAGAAGGGCGAACAGGTGCGCATCGGCGAAGGCCCATTCGCAACCTTCACCGGCGTGGTCGACGACGTGAACGAAGATCGCGAGACCTTGAAGGTGATGGTTACGATTTTCGGGCGTTCGACTCCGGTGGAGTTGGAATTTGGGCAAGTGGAGAAAGTGGCGTAATCAATTATTGAGTTGCAAAGGGCTGAGCCGAAAATCCTAGACTCGGCATGACGTTTATTAAGGTAGGGGAAAGGCATCATGGCAAAGAAAGCTACAGGTTCGGTAAAGTTGCAGATTGCGGCGGGCAAGGCCACGCCTGCGCCCCCGGTAGGTCCGGCGCTTGGTCAGGCGCAAGTCAACATCATGGAGTTCTGCAAGCAGTTCAACGCTCGCACCTCGCAAAAAGAACTCGAAGGCTTGATTGTTCCCGTCGTGATCACGGTCTACAGCGATCGCACATTCACCTTCATTACCAAGACGCCACCGGCGTCAGTGCTGCTGAAGCGCGCGGCTGGAATCGCCAAGGGATCGGGCGCGCCTAATAAGGATAAGGTCGGGAAGGTGACGCTGAAGCAGGTCGAGGATATCGCTAAACAAAAGATGCCCGATCTGAACGCGGCATCCGTAGACGCCGCCATCAAGAGCGTGCGCGGCACCGCTCGGTCGATGGGCATCGAAGTCATTGGGTAATTTAGCAATTTGGTAATTGTGTAATTTGAAGGGCTTTAGGGTCGAGGTTTTCAAATTAGCAAATTGTGCGATTAGAAAATTACAAAATTTGTCGAAATTACTACAGCTCTTCGGAACAGTGAAAAGCGGTGGGAGACGAGGAAAACATGAAAAAGGCAGGTAAGAATATCGAGAAGTCGCGGAAAGCAGTTGAGCCGCGGCCCTACACGCTGCAGGAAGCGGTTCCACTGCTGCAGAAAGTGAAATACGCAAAGTTTGACGAGACGGTCGAAGTGACATTGCGACTCGGCGTCGATCCAAAGCATGCCGATCAGATGGTGCGCGGCACTGTCGTGCTTCCTCACGGACTCGGCAAATCGAAAAAAGTTCTGGTGATTGCGAGCGGCGAAAAGGTTCGCGAGGCCGAAGCGGCGGGCGCGGATTTCGTCGGAGGCGAAGACATGGTCGAGAAGATCACCAAAGAAAACTGGACCGACTTCGACGCGCTCATCGCGACGCCCGACATGATGAAGTCTGTCGGACGGTTGGGCAAGGTTCTTGGACCGAAAGGCCTGATGCCGAATCCGAAGACCGGCACGGTCACCATGGATGTGGCGAAGGCCGTGCAGGAAGTCAAAGCTGGCAAGGTTGAGTTCCGCACGGATAAGACTGCGCTCGTGCATGTTCCAGTCGGCAAGATTTCCTTTACGCCCGACAAGCTGATTGAAAACGCGACCACGCTGATCTCCAGCGTGATCAAGGCGAAGCCATCTGTCGCAAAGGGCAAGTACATCAAGGCCTGCTACCTGAGTTCGAGCATGGGGCCTGGGATTTCACTGGACACAACTCCGATCGAGGTTGCGGCCAAAGCATAGCGCGAAAACGCGCCGGGTTTTGCCCGGCAGGACGGCCGAGGGCGGCCGTCCCTACGTGAGTTTTGAAAGGGATTGATTATGGCGGTTACCAGAGCAAAGAAAGTTTCACAGGTTGAAAAACTCGGTGGCGAACTGAAAAACGCTTCGAGCATGATCGTGGCCACCTATTCCAAACTGACGGTGACGCAGGATTTCGAATTGCGCAAGGCGTTGCGTCCGACCGGCGCGAAGTATCGCGCGGTAAAAAACACTTTGGCTGAGCGGGCCGGCAAGGGCACCAAGGTCGAACAAGCGCTCACAAATCTTCAGGGCGTTACTTCGATCGCCTATACCGAGGGTGATCCCGTAGCGCTGGCGAAGGCGCTCGCAAAATACGTCAAGGATAATCCGGAATTCAGCTTCAAAGCTGGCGTGGTCGAAGGCCGCGTAATTTCAGTGAAAGAGATCGAATCGCTCGCGACCATGCCGTCGAAGGAAGAGCTGTATTCGAAACTGCTCTTCCTGCTGAACGCTCCGTCGCAGCGACTGGTCACGGCGATGAATGCGGTCGGACGAAACCTGGCGGTAGTCGTCGGCCAGGGCGTCGAGCAGAAAAAGTTCAAGGAAGCATAGGAATTTGTAATTGGTGATTTCGAATTTGTGATTGAAAACCCGCTTTCGAAGGTTCAAATTGCAAATCCCAAATCACCAATTACAAATCCAACAGATTTTCTGGGCAGCAATGCTGCTCGAAAAAAGATCTAGTTATCGCAAGGCGAGGGGTGGCGCGGTTTGAAATTCGGGTGTTGTCTGGCGCTCGAATGGATGACCTGGTCGCGCTGGAAATCTGGCCGAGCGATAGCGAAATCGCAAGTCGTAAAATAAAAATCTTAAATAAAAGCGGAGAGATTCACATGGCGGATCTACAGCAGTTGGAAGAGTCGATCGTTAACCTGTCGCTGCTCGAAGCGGCGGACTTGGTCAAGAAACTGGAATCGCGTCTCGGCGTTTCGGCGGCAGCAGCAGCCCCGGTGATGGTTGCCGGCGGCGGAGCGGCGGCTGGCGGAGCGGCTCCGGCGGAAGAGAAGACCGAATTCACCGTCGTCCTCAAGGAAGTCGGCGCCAATAAGATCAATGTAATCAAGGCCGTACGTGAGGTTACGAGCCTTGGCCTGAAAGAGGCGAAGGACCTGGTCGACGGCGCTCCGAAGAGCATTAAAGAGGGTGTCTCGAAGGATGAAGCCGAGACCATTAAGAAGAAGTTCACCGAGGCGGGTGCTGTCGTCGAAGTCAAATAACGCTGTTCGCTGTTCGTCCTTCGCTTTTCGCACGCAGCATTCCGGTCTGGACCGGAATGCGAACAGCGAACGACGGACAGCGGGTTCTACGAGGCGGGAGCCGTTCGGCTCCCACTTGCAATTATTTGACCGAACAGTGGCTGAATCTTTTAAGCGGTGTTAATATCTAATAAATAACCCGCTTATCCTGGCTTCACTGCGAGGCGACGGCGACCCGCATCCTCCAAATAGACCCAGGAAGCGTATCGGAAAAGGGTCGCTGGAATAAAGTATGGCAGCCGGTCCCGCGGGCGGCGGGACGGAACAGGCCTTTTGAACTGGCACGGAATTTAACAAGTTATTCAAGAGTAAGCGTCACACGTGGCGCCCGCGGACAAACTTGTCCTTGCGGGGGCCGCGCTCTTTTTTCCGCGTACACCGCTCGTTTTCATCAACCGTAGCAATATTTTGGCGCCGCTTTTGGCGCCTTCATTCCGCTTGACACCGCAGCCCCAGGCTGCCTGAAAGCAGGAGCTCCTTAGAATGCCAAAGCACAATATTCACCGCAAGCGTTTCGATTTTTCCAAGATTCCAGCGACCATCCAGATTCCGAACCTGATCGAAGTTCAGAAGCGCTCTTACGACCGCTTCCTGCAGATGGACAAACTGCCGAGCGAGCGCGAAGACGGCGGCTTGCAGGCCGTGTTTCAGTCGGTGTTTCCGATTACCGACTTCCGCAATGTCTCGCAACTCGAGTTTGTCGATTTCGCCATCGGCAACTGGGAGTGCAAGTGCGGTCACCTGAAGGGTCTCCATCACCTGCGCACCACTTGTAAGAATTGCGGATCGACGGTGATCACCGACCCGTTCCATCCCGGCGAAGTTCTCTGCCACAAGTGCGGCACCTACAACGCGAATACACCCGACTTCTGCAACAAGTGCGGCGACCCCGTCGGACTGCAATTGAAGTACGACGTGGCAGAATGCGAAGAGCGCGGTATGACCTACTCCGCTCCGCTCAAAGTCACCATGCGCCTCACCATCTGGGACAAAGATGAAGCGGGCAATCGCTCCATTCGCGACATCAAGGAGCAGGAAGTTTTCTTCGGCGACGTTCCGCTGATGACGCAGAACGGCACCTTCATTATTAATGGCACCGAGCGCGTCATCGTCAGCCAGTTGCACCGCTCGCCTGGCGTGTTCTTCGAGACCGCTGCGAACCGCACTTACTTTTTGGGAAAGATTATTCCCTATCGCGGATCGTGGGTGGAATTCGAATACGACCAGAAGAATGTTCTCTACGTACGCATCGATCGCAAGCGCAAATTCCTGGGCACGATTTTCCTGCGCGCGCTCGGCCTGCGCTCCGGCGAAGACATTCTCAAGACCTTCTACACCACGGATCGTCTCGTAGTTCGCGACAAGAAGCTCTTTTGGACGCTTGATCCCGCCAGCGAAAAGCCTACGAACCTGCTCGGCATGAAGCTGGCGCACAGCGTCAAGTCGAAGTCGGGCGATGAAGTCGCGCACTCCGGCCGCAAGATCACGCCTGCGATCTTGAAGGAAATTCAGAAGGCGAAGATTAACGAGATCGAAATCGATATGACCGACCTCGAAGGCGCGTGGGCGGCGAGCGACATCGTCGACACCACCACCGGCGAAGTGCTGCTCGAAGCGAACACCGAGATCACCGCCGACAAAGTATCGAAAATTCTCGAGTCGGGCGTAGTCGAACTCAGCGTCTTCTTCCCCGAGCGCGACGACGTGGGCACTGTGATCAGCCAGACCCTCCGCCGCGATTCGATCACCAGCCCTTCGGAAGCGCTAATCGAAATCTATCGCAAGCTGCGTCCCGGCGATCCGCCAACGCTTGATACGGCGACGGCCTTGTTCCAAGGTATGTTCTTCGATCCGCGCAAATACGACTTCTCGCGCGTGGGCCGACTGAAGTTCAACATCAAGTTGTTCGAAAATCAGGAAGCGACCAGCCTCGAACAGCGCACGCTTGATCCGAATGACTTTTACGCCACGATCAAGTACTTGCTCAAGCTGCGCAAGAATATCGGCGCCGTCGACGACATCGATCATCTCGGCAATCGCCGTGTGCGAGCCGTTGGCGAACTGCTTGAGAATCAGTTCCGCATCGGCCTCGTCCGTATGGAACGGGCGATTAAAGAGAAAATGTCCGTCTACCAGGAAATGTCGACAGCCATGCCGCACGACCTGGTTAACGCCAAGCCAGTGATGGCCGCGATCCGCGAATTTTTCGGATCGTCGCAGCTCTCGCAGTTCATGGATCAGACGAATCCGTTGTCGGAGATTACACACAAGCGCCGTCTATCGGCCCTTGGGCCGGGCGGCTTGTCGCGTGAGCGAGCAGGATTCGAAGTGCGCGACGTTCACCCGACGCACTACGGGCGCATCTGTCCGATTGAAACGCCGGAAGGTCCGAACATCGGCCTGATCTCGTCGCTGAGCTGCTACGCCCGCATCAACGACTACGGCTTCATCGAATCGCCCTATCGCAAGATCAAAGGCGGACGCGTGATCGACTACGTCACCGTGGTCAATGTCGGCGACAGCGATCACAAAGTCGGCGATCACATGGAGAAGCACGAGATCGAGAAGATCAATAACGAGCTCAAAGACAAGCGCAAGAAGCCGGCTACGATTGAGCCGTTCTCGTTCTATCTCTCCGCTTGGGAGGAAGACCGTCACACCATCGCCCAGGCCAACGTGGAACTCGACGACAAGGGCCGCATCGTCGCCGAACTGGTCAACGCCCGGAAGGCCGGCAACTTCGTGCTGGTCAGCCGCGAGGAAGTGGACTATGTCGACGTCAGCCCAAAACAACTGGTCTCCGTTGCCGCATCGCTGGTTCCGTTCCTCGAGCACGATGACGCGAACCGCGCGCTGATGGGCGCGAACATGCAACGCCAGTCCGTGCCTTTGCTGCGCGCGCAAGCGCCGATCGTAGGTACGGGGATGGAAGGCGTCACCGCTCGCGACTCGGGTGCAGTGGTTCTGGCTCGCCGCAACGGCATCATCGACTCGGTCGATTCCGAGCGCATCATCGTACGCGTCGAAGGCGAGCATCATCCGATGCAGCTTGTCCCGTGAAGTGGGCAGCGACATTTATCAGCTCACCAAATTCAAGCGTTCGAACCAGAACACTTGTATCAACCAGAAGCCGATCGTCAAGAAGGGTCAGCGCGTGGTCAAAGGCCAGGTCATCGCCGACGGCCCGTGCACCGACTCTCGGCGAGTTGGCCCTGGGACGCAACGTGCTCGTCGCCTTCATGCCGTGGCGCGGCTACAACTTCGAAGACGCGATCCTCGTCTCCGAAAAGAATGGTGAAGGAGGATTACTACACCTCCGCTCCACATCGAGGAGTTCGAACTCGAAGCGCGCGACACCAAGCTCGGTCCTGAGGAAGTGACGCGCGACATTCCGAACGTCAGCGAGTCCACGCTCCGCAATCTGGACGAAGCGGGCGTGATCCGTATTGGTGCTGGCATCAAACAGGGTGACATCATCGTCGGCAAAGTTACGCCGAAGGGTGAGACTCAACTTACGCCGGAAGAAAAACTGCTGCGCGCCATCTTCGGCGAAAAAGCCGGCGACGTTCGCGACGCATCACTCTACTGTCCGCCGGGAATCGAAGGCATTGATAGTCGACGTGAAGATCTTCTCGCGTAAAGGCCAGGAAAAAGACGAACGCGCCAAAGCGATCGAAGGAAATCAGATCGCGAAGCTCGAGAAGAACCTCTCGGACGAGATCCGAATTCTCACCGACGAACGCCTGAAGCGTCTCGAAGGCCTGCTCGGCGGCAAGGAAGTGCAAGCCGATCTGCATGACGAGCGCACCAACAAGCGTTTGTTGACCAAGGACACGATGTGCTCGACCGCGACGACGATCGAGCGCATCTCGACCCGCAACCTGAAGCGCATCAAGTATGCCGACAAAGATCCGCGCGTGAACGAGCAGATCGATGAGATCGAGGAAATGACCTCGCGCCAGATCGACGTGCTCAAGAAGATCGTCAACGAAAAGAAAGACAAGCTGACTAAGGGCGATGAACTGCCGCCGGGCGTAATCAAACTCGTCAAGGTTTACATCGCCATGAAGCGTAAGCTGAGCGTTGGCGACAAGATGGCCGGACGTCATGGCAACAAGGGCGTGATCGCACGCATTCTGCCTGAAGAGGATATGCCGTACCTCGAGGATGGAACGCCGGTCGAGATCGTCTTGAATCCGCTGGGCGTCCCCAGCCGTATGAACGTCGGCCAGATTCTAGAAACCCATCTCGGATGGGCGGGCTTTGAACTGGGCAAGAAGATCTCGGAACTGCTGAAGCATAACACTCGCAACGACGCCATTCGCCGCGATCTGAAAGCGTTGTTCAAAGACACCGTGCTGGCCGACACCATCGCCGACATGAGTGAAGATGAGCTCGAAGCGCTGGCCCCGACCCTTAAGAATGGCGTATTCATGGGATCGGCCGTATTCGACGGCGCCCGTGAGTCGGAAATCAAGGCATTGCTGAGCAGCGCGGGCCTGCCTACTTCAGGCAAGACCTCTCTGCGCGACGGCATGACGGGCGAGATTTTCGAACTGCCGGTCACGGTGGGCTACATCTACATGTTGAAGCTGTCGCACCTGGTGGACGACAAGATTCACGCGCGTTCCATCGGGCCGTACTCGCTAATCACGCAGCAACCGCTGGGTGGCAAGGCGCAGTTCGGAGGCCAGCGTTTCGGAGAAATGGAAGTGTGGGCTCTGGAAGCGTACGGCGCGGCGTTCATCCTGCAAGAGTTGCTGACGGCAAAATCGGACGACGTGTACGGACGCACCAAAATCTACGAGGCCATCGTCAAAGGCGAGGCCGCGATGGAGCCGGGCGTTCCGGAGTCGTTCAACGTGCTGATCCGCGAATTGCAGGCGCTCTGCCTCGATGTCGAATTGATCAAGGTCACCGAAAAGAAGCCGATGGCGATAGCAGCAGATTAGTCTTTGGTCGCTAGTCGTTGGCCGTTCGCGGCTAGCGGGCCGATTTGGTTTTGAAGAATAATCCCGCAATCTTCGCTCTTGAGCTTGCGGGTTAGAGATTTCGCTAGCGACGAACGACCACCGACTAGCGACCGTTCTCGAGAGCCGCGTACGGCGGCGTACAGCCGTAGGAAAGCGGAGGAACATGTTTCGTTCGAGCCCGTTCGATATGGCAAATCCCGTGGCTGATTTCGATGCCATTCGCATCAGCCTGGCGTCCCCGGAAAAAATCCGCAGCTGGTCGCATGGAGAAGTGACCAAGCCGGAAACCATTAACTACCGCACTTTTAAGCCCGAGCGCGACGGCCTCTTCTGCGCCCGCATCTTCGGCCCGGTCACCGACTGGGAATGCCTCTGCGGCAAGTACAAGCGCATGAAGCATCGCGGAGTGATCTGCGACAAGTGCGGCGTCGAAGTAACTCTCTCCAAAGTGCGCCGCGAGCGTCTCGGCCACATCGAGCTCGCCTCGCCCTGTTCGCACGTGTGGTTCTTCAAGGGACTGCCGAGCCGCATCGGGCATCTGCTCGATATTTCCCTGCGCGACTTGGAAGCGATCCTCTACTTCGAGGCCTACGTGGTCGTCGATCCTGGCGACTCGCCGGTTAAAGAGCGCGAAGTTATCAAGGATGAAGTAAAGTATCGCGAGCTCGATCAGCAATACCGCCCCGCCGGCTTCAAGGCGATGATGGGCGCGGAAGCGATCAAGGAACTTCTCAAGCGCATTGAAGTTGATAGCCTGTCCGTCGAACTGCGCGAGAAGATGAAGCACGAGACTTCTCTGCAGAAGCGCCTGAAGTATGCCAAGCGGCTGAAAGTGGTGGAAGCTTTCCGCAAGAGCGGCAACAAGCCGCAGTGGATGATCCTCGACGTACTGCCGGTAATTCCACCCGAGCTGCGCCCGCTGGTTCCATTGGATGGCGGACGATTTGCTACGTCGGATCTGAACGACCTCTATCGTCGCGTTATCAACCGCAACAACCGGTTGAAGAAGCTGATGGATCTGCACGCTCCCGAAGTCATCGTGCGCAACGAAAAGCGCATG
>PKXQ01000028.1:10172-10554 GCA_003132405.1 Acidobacteriaceae bacterium
AAGCGCGTCGACTACTCCGGACGTTCCGTCATTGTCGTCGGTCCCGAGCTCAAGCTGCATCAGTGCGGGTTGCCGAAGAAGATGGCGCTCGAACTCTTCAAGCCGTTCATCTATCACCGTCTGGAGCAGACCGGAAACTGCACCACCATCAAGCAGGCCAAAGAAATGGTGGAGCAGCAGGAACCGATCGTCTGGGACATTCTGGAAGAGGTCATCAAAGACCATCCGGTCATGCTCAACCGCGCGCCTACTCTCCATCGCCTCGGCATTCAGGCGTTTGAGCCGGTACTGGTTGAAGGCAAGGCGATCAAGATCCATCCGCTCGTCTGCACAGCGTTCAACGCGGACTTCGACGGCGATCAGATGGCGGTGCACATTCCGC
>PKXQ01000035.1 GCA_003132405.1 Acidobacteriaceae bacterium
ACAAATCGCCGGTCAGGCCGCCAAGAGCCACGTGTAAATCGCGAGCAGCCGTGCCTTCACTTTTGCCGCCAGCGCCAGGACCGAGGATCACCGTCGCAATGAGCGGTATCGTCGTGATCAAACCCATCCGTTGATGGATCTTCAGCATGTGCGTCCGTTTATCCAGCAGCACCTGCTCTCGGGCGTTTCCCTGAGTTTGCTCCGGTGAAAGGCCTAGATCTGAAAGCGAGGGCGCGGTCGCGCTACTCGACGGCGCATTTGGTAGATTCTCCTGTTGTGTTGGCGCTGGGTTACCATTGACGGGTTCGCCTCTCTCCAGTTTGCCATCGAGAACTTCTGGCACCGTTCCGCTCACCGTTGCCGAAGAAATCTCCAAAGCCTTGAATCCCGCGGCTTCAAATGTCAGCCGGTAGTCGCCTGCAGGCAACTCCAGTTTGTACGTACCCTCAGGCCCTGTGTTCGCCATTTGTTTTTGCCCAGTATCGATGTTCGTCGCAGTAACAGTGGCACTTGCAACCGCTTTACCGGACTCGTCGCTGACAGTACCTGTCACTGCTGCTGTTGCAGTCTGAGCCATCAGAGACGGGGCGACTTGAACGAGCAGGAAAATAACAAGAAACCGAAGGTAAGCAGCGAGCGGATTGCACGTCCAATTCCTCATCGTCGTTCACTTCACGCTTTCTCAAAGGCAAACTTTTGCTTCGCTTATGGCTTCTTGCACATCAGGCTGAGACCAGCCTTACAATGCTCGTGGAAAATATGCCGTCCGATCAAATAGCCGAGGGTGCTTCCCACTACAACATCAGAGGGGAAATGTTGCAGGCTGGTGAATCGTGTAACGGAAACTGCGGTCGCGGTTCCGTACGTGAGCCACTTTACCCACGGCTTTGGGTATTCGTGTGCGATTGTGCTGGCAGCTGTCCAGGTAATGATCGTATGACCGGAGGGAAACGCATTATCCAGACCGCTAGTCTCGAAGAAATTTCCTCGCCCCGTCCCTTGCAGAGGACGCTGACGCTCAGTGATCAGTTGGAGTGCCGCATATACCACACCGCTGTTAGCCATAGCTTCGGCTCCCAACACGCCCGTTTCGAGCGCATGCGGATCGCCTCGCGCTTCTCCGTCCAGAAGTAAGACACCCACCGCTCCGGCCGTCCCTAACAGGCCCGCATCGGAAATATCGGTGCTGGCACTAGTTCCGCTTCTCGATAGTGCGCCCGAAGCATGCTTATCGATCGCAATTAGTCCTAAAGTCACAACTGGCAGCCCAACCACCCACTTCAGTTCAGAGCGATGAAACGGGACCGTGTAAATATCGGCCTGGTCGCGGAGCTCGCGCTTGACCCATCCACTGAGGAACTTGCCATCATGTGAGTCGAGCGATCCCGTGTCAGGCGAATTTGGTGGATCGGAAGCTGTATCCAGGCGTTCGCCGGCGGGAAAGTTTGCACTCTGGACAACCGAAGGAGCGTCCGGCAATTCCTGAGAAGACGCCAATAGCCCTTGCATGCTTGCTCCCAACCAAAAAACGAGAATGCAGTACGTACAACTCTCGGGCACATACACGGACCGAATTCCACGTGCTTGGCGAGACACGAACACCAGCAATCACGATACGACCTAAACATTACCGGCGCCTTTCCGGAAGATGACAATTTGTTCATTCAGCGGCAATTTCCAACATCCCCCTCTGCTTTACCGTTACGCTTCTTCGATGAGCTATGGAAGTGCAACCATTTGCCGTGTTTGGTGCTTCATAGAAGACACGACTTCTCTCGCTCCTGGGCATGTGGTGTTCGCAACCTTGGCCCTACGGTTCACGCAGCTCTGAACGGCGGATCTTCCTCCGCCAAGCACAATCTGGAGTTTTTTGAAATGCGACAAAGCGTATTCGGACTCACAGTGGTGATGGTTGGGCTCTGTAGTGCGGTGAACGTCGCACAGACGCTGAAGCCGCGGCCTCCGTCAGGGACAGTGCAAAATGAGGATATACCCGCCACGCAGGCGGAGCCGAAAAACGTAGACGCCGCAGCGATAATGATGCCGATGAGTGTTGAGGCGTGTTCTCCGATCAAGGTGGCGCTCGATTCGGAGGTACGAATTCGCACGGTAGGTCAGGCCATTCATGCTAAGACGACGGAGCCGGTGTATGCGTTCGACAAGCTACTGATTCCGGTTGGAACGGTGGTGAACGGCAAAGTGGCGGCGATTGATCCGGTACCAAAGATGGTCCGAACGATGCAGGCGGCGAATGGGAACTTTTCGCCAGTGCGTAAGGTCCATGTACAGTTCGACGAATTGGTGATGGCTGATGGCCAAACAGTGGCTTTGCATACAGTCGCGTCTCCTGCTCCGGATGGAGTGCTGCGGTTTGTCTCTGCGAACGAGGCGGAGAAGAAAAAGAACAAAGTGCAGGAGGCCGCTTCGAACAAAGTGAGCGCCACGCGGCAAGGCATACATCAGCAATGGAGCGACTTGCAGAAAAAGATCCACGAACCGGGAAAGATGCACAAGGTGAAGAGGCTTGTGCTCGCGCAGCTGCCGGTGCATCCGCAATACATTGACGCGGGGACGAGCTTTAATGCGAACTTGTTGCAACCTTTGGATTTTGGAACGGAGGCAGTGAAACCAGAAGCATTGACTGATATTGGAGCGCCACCGCCGACCGGGAGCGTGGTGCATGCGCGGCTGGAGACAGGCTTAAGTTCGGCGACGGCGAAGAAGGGCGATGCGGTCGAGGCGGTGATCACCGAACCGCTGGTGGTGTCCGATCATCTGTTTCTGCCGGAGGGCAGCGTGATTAAGGGATCGGTCGTGCAGGTGGCCCCGGCGCGGCGACTGGGGAAGAATGGGCAACTACGAATTTTATTTCACCAGGTTGCACCGCCGAATGGAATTGAGCAGAAAGTAGAAACGAATCTGGAAGGCGTGGCCGTCGCCAAGGACGAACATCTGAAGTTGGATGCGGAAGGTGGGGCGCAGGTGACGACGCCGCGAACTAGATATTTAATCACAGGAATCCAGGTGATGCTGGCGGCCTCGCAGGCGTCTCCGGATCGGGATGCGGGACAGGGAGGACAGAGTGTAGGTGAAGCCGGAGGCGGCGCGGTGAGTGGGGCATCGGGATTTAAGTTGGTTGGTATGGTTGTGGGAATTGCGGCGCATTCGCGCGTGGTGTCGGCCGGGTTTGGATCGTATGGAGCGGCAATGTCGATCTATTATCATTTTCTGGCGCGCGGACGCGACGTGGTCTATCCGAAAGACATGGCCATGGTGATCGGTTTGGGAACTCGCGAAAGCAGATTCGGGAAATAACGCATCAGCGCAGTTGGCTCCGCATTAGATGGTCCACATAAAGTCGCTTCTAGGACCGGCAAAGTTTTGAATCGGATACAAGGCGATAAGTAGGCATCCGCCATATGCGGAGAAGACGGGTTGCTGGTATCAACGTTTTCAGGCTGACAACTCAGGCGGACAGCCACAATTCCATTTCCTTCGGTTGGAGGCGCTGTGGCGCATATTTGCGGAGGAACGATCAAACGTATTCGTTTACGAGCCGGGAACCGTTATCCGTTCTTGATAATCACGCACGTTTCGAAGCACAAAGTTGCACCGGAAAGCGGCATTACGACGACACCGTCAGCATGAAAGCCTGGCGCCAGATCTACAAGACGTGGGCGTGTATGTCCATGTTCCCGTCTGTAGATCCCGGGACAGCGCCGGACCGTGGTTTGCGCGGCGTGAAGCAGCGCGTTTTCAGCGTGGGCGGGGCGGGTGGACCCGAGGATCTTGGTACACCGCCCGTGGTCAATAAGGTATACCTGTGCACCAGCGACCAATCTGTCGAAACAGGGGGCGAAAGGCCGCATAAAATGAAGTCGCCGCAGACACCCTTTCGAACCACCTGATTGGCGAGGGCTTGGGAAAGCCTGAAATCGTGGGACTTGCCCTTTCCGCCGTCCATCAGATGTGCCCCTCGTTGACTCCGCGTGCTCACATCTCTAACATTCTTGCCAATGGCAATTTCCTCCCAGCTTGTCGCTACGCGGAGGCGAGCATGACGCGACTCAGCTTCGCTTTCGTGGTGCTGTTTGTTGGAACGTACTCCTTGTTCCTGCGAGCGGGTTTTGCCCAACATGAACATCCTGCGGGCGACACGGCAAGACTCGGCAAGGTCACCTTCCCGGTTTCCTGCGCTCCATCGGTTCAGCAGCAATTCAGCAGCGCAGTGGCGATGCTTCATTCGTTTTGGTACGAGAAAGCCAGCGAAACCTTTGCTGCTGTAGCGGAGAAAGACCCCACATGTGGTATGGCGTACTGGGGGATCGCCATGACCTATTACCATCCCATCTGGCAGCCGCCCGGTCCCGCTGACCTGAAAGCAGGCAGAGCCTACATCGAAAAAGCAAAGCTGGTCGGTGCCAAAACGCAGCGTGAGCGGGATTACATCGCCGCTATCGAGGCGTTTTACAAGGACTCCGACAGGGTTGACCACGGTACTCGCGCACTGGCTTATGAACGAGCGATGGAACAGCTTCAGGCGCGTTACCCAGACGACCATGAAGCCGCAATATTTCATGCCCTCGCCCTGCTCGCCACTGCGCCCCCGTCTGACAAGACGTATGTGAATCAGAAAAAGGCTGGCGCGATCCTAGATCCGCTGTTTGCGGAAGAGCCTGAGCATCCCGGCATAGCCCACTACATCATCCACGCGTATGACTATCCGCCGCTGGCGCAGGGAGCCTTGGACGCGGCAAGACGCTATGCCAAGATCGCACCCGATTCGCCGCACGCGCTGCACATGCCTTCGCACATTTTTACTCGGCTCGGTTTATGGCAAGAGTCTATTGATTCCAATCTTGCGTCCGTAGCCTCGGCGAAGAATAACAACGCGCCGGGGGACGAACTTCATGCGAAGGATTACTTGATCTATGCCTACTTGCAAGGCGCTCAGGATCGGGAAGCAAAAAAGCTACTGGAATCACCGCCGCCGGGGCGTGCCAGTGACCCAGCGTACATGGCTTGGCTCTACGCGATGGGCACATCGCCCGCCCGCTATGCTGTTGAACGACATCATTGGGCAGAAGCGGCTGTACTGGTAGTGCGAGCAAACACGTTTCCGGGCGGGCGCTGGGCATGGACGGAGGCGAATTTGCACTTCGCACGCGCCCTCGGCTTATCGCACACGGGCAAAACCGAAGCCGCCCGAACCGAGGTGCAGAAGCTAGCATCGATCCATGACACTCTTGCTGGGATCAACGACAAGTACTGGGCGGATCAGGTGGAAATCCAGCGTGAGAGCGCAGAGGCTTGGATTGCGCTGGCGGAGGGCAAAAGCGAGCAGGCTCTCCGGCAGATGCGCTCTGCCGCTGAGCATGAAGACAAGACTGACAAGCACAGTGTCACTCCGGGCGTCATCCAACCTGCTCGCGAGATGCTTGGCGATATGTTGCTGGACATGAAGCAGCCCAGAGAAGCGCTGGTCGCGTTCGAAAGCACGTTGCGCACAGCCCCAAATCGCTTCAACTCGTTGTCAGGTGCAGCACGCGCCGCCAAGCTCTCAGGAGATGATCAGAAGGCGAAGACCTACTACGCCAAGCTCTTGTCCATGTGCGAGCACGCTGATGGAGACCGACCGGAGCTTCAAGAAGCACGTACCCTGCTGGCAGAGAAATGACCCACGGGTTACATCCATGGCGAAGAAGTTGGCGACCAAGGTCGGGTTTATGAGGAGACCACAATGAGGCGAGAACGGGCGCTCAAGATCGTGCTGGTGTTGGTGGGATTGCTGTTTACCGCATTGGTCTATCCCTTGGTGCTGTTTGTGAAGCAAGAGCCTGCGCTCGCGATGATGCTCAGCCTTTACGTCACGCTCGGCATTTTCCTGCTGCTTGCGTCCAGCAACCCGTCCGCGAACCGCAGCCTGATCGCCTTCACGGCGTGGTCGAGTTTCGCTCACGCCGCCGTTATGGGATTGCAGGCGTTCCGTAATCTGATCCCACGCGGAGAACTGATCGGCGTGGCTGTGCTTATCGTCATCGGCGTAGCCTTGATCGCGCTGGCTCCGGCGAAGTCAATCGACCGGGTATTGGCAGCCGTTGTGTAGGCAACCTGACAGTCTCCATCCTGAAGCAAGCCAAGGTCGAGTACGCGAAGTTGCAATAGCCGCCTATCTTCTTTTTATGCGTCGCGATTGACGTTTCGCTGCCGTGAGACCTAACATTCCCCGTCGAGGGTCTTGCGACAGGAACGTGTACGGTACTTTTCACGATCCAGTCTTTTGACAGGAGGGCACGATGAATCGAGAACGGGCACTGAAGGTTGTGTTGGTGTTGGTAGGGTTGATCTTTTTGCTTGGTGTCTACCCGCTGATGATGTTTCTATGGCCGAGCGGGTGGCGATGGCAGCCTAATCAGCCGAAATACGAGCAGATGATCCTTGGCGTGTATGCCACACTCGGTATTTTCCTGCTGCTCGCATCGCGCAACCCGTCGGCGAATCGCAGCCTGATCGCCTTCACCGCATGGTCGAGCCTCGTTCACGCTGCCATTATGTCGGTGCAGGCATTCCAGAATGCGAGCGAACGCGGACATCTGCTGGGCGACGTACCTGCCCTCATTATTGTTGGCGTTGCGCTGATCGCGCTCGCGCCAGCAAAGCAATCGGCGTAGCGGGCATCGGCATCCGGTGCGAGGCTCGCCCTCTGGAAAGATGCCGACCCCGACATCCCCATCCTGAAGCAAGCCAAAGCCGAGTATGCGAAGCTACAGTAGCGACTCTCGTGGCTCACGGAACCAGCACGATTTTGCCCCTTAGTCCGCCTCGCTCGAAAATGCGATGCGCCTCTTGAATTTCCTGCAACTTTATCGTGCGATCAATCGGAATCGAGAACTCATGGCGAGCGGTGTCGTCAGCCAATTGATACAGCCGGGAAGCATCGGGTTGTGCCATGAACGCTTCGACGTGGATGTCATACGCCTTCGCCCCCTCCGGTTCACCGAGCACTGAGCCCAGCACGCCACCATTGCGGATCGTTTTCAGTAGTCGCTGGATGGTTGCGCCGCCAATCGTATCGGCGATGGCGTCGAGATCGTGCAGTTGTCCAATCTCTTCTTCGCTGTCGATGGCAACAACCCCGTCAACCTCTAACTTCGCCGTTTCTTCCTTCTCCTTCAGTCGCACTCCCGCCAATACTCGCACTCCGTGTTTGCGAGCTACATGCACGGCTGTCCGCCCGACGCTTCCCAATGCCCCGGTGACGAGTACGGTCTGACCCGCTTTTGGCTTGACGGCTCGTTCGATCAATTGAGAGCCCGTAGTGGTGACCAACGGGAGTACTGCTGCTTGCTCGAAATTCAAAGCATCGGGAATCGGCGAGAGTACGTCAGCTTTGGCGACGGTGTATTCGGCATACGTGCGATTAGCCAGCCCCATGACGCGCATCCCTTCCGGAAAGCCTGTGACGGTGCGGCCCGTCTCGATCACTTCTCCACAGAGGTCGCGTCCCAGAATTGCTGGGAATTCGAGAGGCATCCGTGACTTGGCTGCCCCACTGCGCATTTTCAGGTCAATGGGGTTGATGCTTGTGGCCCAAACTCTTACCAGTACCTCATTATCCCCACATTTGGGCATGTCAGTGTCTTCGTAACGCAATTGCCCCGGATCGCCATAGGCATACAGCAAAACAGCCTTCATAAGAACTCCTCTGGAGTTTCAGATGTGAGATTCTACTCCTGCGATCTGCGCGATTTTTGATCGAGCCCATCGCACCGTGGTGTCCTGAGTTCTGTTGACTAACTCTCTGGGCAAACCTACCATTGCAACCCAGATTCCTTCGCCCCCCAAATGATCGGCCAAACCATCTCGCACTACCGCATCATCGAGAAGCTCGGTGGTGGTGGGATGGGCGTGGTCTACAAAGCTGAGGACACGCGGCTGCATCGTTTCGTTGCGTTGAAATTCCTGCCCGAAGCTGTTGCCCGCGACCCACAGGCACTCGCCCGCTTTCAACGCGAAGCGCAGGCAGCGTCCGCGCTGAATCATCCGAACATCTGCACGATCTACGACATTGGCGACCATGATGGGCAGGCATTCATCGCCATGGAATTTCTGGACGGGCTAACGCTGAAGCACAACATTGGCGGTCGTCCCATGGAAACTGAAACCATTCTGTCGCTGGCAATAGAGATCGCTGACGCGCTGGATGCCGCTCACGCTGCTGGCATTGTCCATCGAGACATCAAGCCTGCCAACATCTTTGTAACCAAGCGCGGCCACGCCAAGATTCTGGATTTCGGGTTGGCGAAGGTCGTGACTCTAACGAGTTCTGCCAGCCAAATAGCAGCGGCTAGCACACAGACGGGTTCGATGGAAGAAGATCACTTGACCAGTCCGGGGACGGCATTGGGGACGGTCGCCTATATGTCCCCCGAGCAGGTGCGAGGAAAGGAACTGGATACACGCACCGATTTGTTCTCGTTTGGTGCAGTGCTCTATGAAATGGCAACCGGTACTTTGCCGTTTCGCGGCGAGACCTCGGCAGTGATTTCAGAAGGAATCATGAACCGCGTCCCCGTGCCTGTGCTGCGGCTCAACTCCGACCTGCCGCCCAAGCTGGAAGACACAATCAACAAGGCTCTGGAGAAAGACCGCAACCTCCGCTATCAGCACGCCTCAGAAATGCGCACCGACTTGCAACGGCTGAAGCGGGATTCTGAAAGCGGGCGGAGTCCTGCGGCAAGTTCGGGCACGGTGGTCGTTGATAAACCTCCGGCGGCTCGGTTTGGGAGGTTCTGGAAGATCGTGCTCCCCATCCTGGTCGTCGCCTTGATCGTAGCGGCTGGACTTTACTATCGTTCGCGTCAAAGCAAGCGCCTGACCGATAAAGACAACATAGTTCTCACCGATTTCGCCAACAGCACGGGAGACGCTATATTCGACGACACGCTAAAGACGGCGCTCAGCGTTTCTTTGCGGCAATCGCCCTTCCTGAATGTGCTCTCCGACAGCGGAGTCGCAAAGGCCTTGCAATTGATGACCCGTCCGGTCGGCACGAAACTCACGCCTGAGGAGACACGCGAGCTTTGCCAGCGGGCGGGCAGCAAGGTCTACATTGCCGGAGCGATTGGCAGTTTAGGCAGCAAATATGTGCTGGAATTGAAAGCGGTGAACTGCCAGAGCGGAGACACACTGGCCGAGGAGCAGGTCACGGCTGCGTCCAAGGAGAAGGTACTGAACGCGCTGGGTGAGGCGGCCTCCAAGCTGCGGGGCGAACTGGGCGAATCGTTGGCTACTGTGCAGAAGTTTGATGTTCCGCTCGAACAGGCCACCACGTCCTCGCTCGAGGCTCTGAAAGCGTACAGCCTGGGTCTAAAGGCGGGTGACAAAGACACCGCTGCATCACTGCCTTACCATCAACGCGCCATCCAACTTGATCCGAATTTTGCCATGGGCTACCTGGCAGTGGGCAACGACTATGCGAGTCTGGGCGAGGTAGGGCGGGCCAGCGAGTACATCACCAAAGCGTTTCAGTTGCGGGAACATGCCAGCGAAAGCGAAAAGCTGGCGATCGCCGGTAGCTACTATTGGAATGTAACCGGGGAACTGGAGAAAGCAGCCCAGACATATCAGGAGCGGATTGAGAGCTACCCCCGGCAGTTCACTGCGTACAACGGTTTGGGCATAGTTTTCGCCAAACAGGCGCAGTATGAGAAAGCCGAGGAGGTCACACGTCAAGCCGTGCGTCTTGAGCCGGATAATGGGAGTTCTTACGAAAATCTCCCCAGCTGCACCCTCGCCTTGCAACGCTTCGACGAAACGCGGCAGATCATTCACGGAGCGGCGGCGCGAAAAATGGATGATTTCATACTCCACAATACTCTCTATGCTCTCGCGTTTCTCGGGACTGACTCCGCGGCGTTGGTGGAACAGCAACAGTGGTTTGCAGGCAAGCCCGAGTATGAGAACTATGGACTTGCGTTCGCATCTGACACCGAGGCGTATAGCGGTCATCTCAGGAAGGCGCGGGAACTGACCAAGCGGGCTGTGGACTCCGCTATCCGCGCTGACAGCAAGGAAAATGGAGCAATATTTCAGGCGATTGCTGCTCAGCGAGAAGCGGTTTACGGCAATCCTGCGGAAGCGCGGCAGTCAGCGGCAGAGGCTTTAAAACTGGCTCCCGCGAGTCAGGGGGCGGAGAGTGAATCGGCACTTGCATTTGCCATGGCTGGCGAGAACACACGCGCCGAGTCCTTGGCCCGAGACCTAAACAAGCGCTTCCCATTGGATACCCAGATGCAGTCGCTTTGGCTGCCTCCGATTCGAGCACAATTGGCGCTGAACAAACAGAACCCGGCTAACGCCCTAAATGATCTGCAAGCTGCTTCCTCCATCGAGTTGGGGCAAATCGCGTTCGTGATGAACATTTCCTGTCTGTATCCAGCGTACGTGCGCGGAGAAGCATACTTGGCAGCCGGACAAGGTAGCGCTTCCGCCGCCGAGTTTCAGAAAATTCTCGATCACAGCGGCATCGTGTGGAACTGCTGGACGGGAGCGTTGGCGCGTCTAGGAGTAGCTCGGGCAAACGCGTTGCAGTCGAGAGCCGCGCAGGGAGCGGTTGCCGATGCCGCCCGCGTCCGGGCGCTGGCCGCCTACAAAGACTTCCTCACCCTCTGGAAAGGTGCCGACCCTGATATTCCCATCCTGAAGGAAGCCAAAGCCGAGTACGCAAAGCTGCAATAACCTACGGCCATACAGAATCCCGTCAAAGAACGCATCGTGAAGTTGCGAGACGAAATAGTTCAAATCAGCGAAGCGAACAAGCAGTACGTGCAAGGCGGCAAAAAGATACCCGGCGCACCGGATCATGAACGTCGACTTCAGAGTTTGCAGGAAATCCTAGACGAATTGGTGTCGTTGACCGACTGGAAAAAACTTTGAACATGCATCGCGGGACAGGCAAGGGCTTGGGAAAGCCTGAAATGGTGGGACTTGGGTTCCCCAACCACCTTTACAACGCCATCGTAGGCTCGTAGGCTGCGCTTGCAGCAAAGTCCACAGGGAGTCCCCAGCCTAATTCACAACCGGGTCAATGAGCGCTATAGAGATTTAACGACAACAATCGGAGGGGAGGTTTCCTTGCTCTTAGAATTTAAAGGGGCACAGTGCAACCGTGCCCCCCCTTTTCCTGTTCTGTGACTGGCTTCTACTTGTAGGTTCCGATAGTTGTGATCGAAGTCGGCGCAGTGCCAAGCCCCGCACTGTTGGCGAGAGTCAATGTGCCGTCCGAGTTGATCGTGAATTGTTGAACTTCCCCAGCACCCTTGTCCGCGACGTAGAGATATTTCCCGTCGTTGGAAACGCCTAAAGCGCTCGGACCACTCAGCGTGGAGAAGGTTCCGCCGATCGGCGTGAGTTCACCCGTGAAGGCGTTGATGCTATACGCCGAGATTGTATCGCCGCCGCTGTTAGCCACATACAGATAATGACCGTAAGGCTCAGCAATAACCGCAGAAGGGGTGGTTCCTGCAGCAACGGCAGACCCAATCTGAGTCATGTACGGGCTGGCGAGCGAAAGATTGTAAGCCGAAACTGTACCGTCTCCGCTATTTGCAACGTAAACGAACTGGCTGCTAGGGTCGATGGTAATGGCCACAGGGTTCAACCCAGTCGCAATTGTGTCCACGAAACCGGAACTGGGAATGCCAATGGCTACCTCATCGGACGCGGTATTCACCACCAACGTGAACTGCCCGAAAGGATCGACCGCAATCGCCTGCGGACCGTTCCCGTCGGTTCCACCACTGGACGACAACGACAACACTCCGGTCTTCGCATTGATCGTGTAGTCGTACGAGAGCTCAGCCGTCGGGTCCTCAGCATACAACACGTTGTAAAAGGAGCTGATCGCTATGCCCACCGGATTCGTCAATCCCTTAATCGGCGACCCCTTAATTTTCGATAGAGCGCCAGTCTTTCCGACCTTGTACTCGGAGATGCTGCCATTGCTGTTTCCCGTGTACACGAACTCCCCGTTTGCCGTGGCCACCGATGCCTGCGGGCCATTCGTGTCAGTCAGCGGCGAGCCGGTTATGGCTGTCAATCCGCCACTGGCAATCGAAAGCTCGCTGATGGACTTGCTCCCCGAGTTCGTCGCGTAGGCGAAGCTCGGACTATAGACCGCCGTCGCGGTTCCAGTCGCGAAAGCGACCTCGCTTCCTCCTGATCCATCCAGTCCATAAGTTGCCACCTCAGTCAGAGCACCGGTGGGTGTCCGAACAGGCTGGTCTTCGTACTCGTACTGAAACCTCGCGGCCTTGTTCAGTGCATCAATCGCGGGTATGCCAATTCCAGTGACGCTCCCTTGCTGAAGTGCTGGCGCACCGGTAGCGGCAAGAAGCGACCTTATCTCAGCCGTCACGTATACGCATATAGAACATTTTGTTCAAACCTTAGTACAAATCTTCTATGCGTTTTCTTGTAAGGACCGCGCATGATCATTTGATCTTCCTTATTATTCTTTGCGCAGCCCAAGCATCTGTCGCACCCGCGCCTTGAGGACCGTTTCCGCCGGGCTCCTGCAGCCCCGGTTCAGCCAGTTTTCAAAGTCCTGGATTTTTCACGATGTGCGTCACTTCCGGATGCCGGGCCCTGACGGTGGCGGTCGTCAGCCCGCATCCGATCTCCCCGACCCAGTCGTTAACACGCAGGGCAGCGAGGGCCTGGGCAACGGCTTCGTACAGCGTCTCCGCCGTCACGTCGAGCGCGTGCTCTGTCTTGTTCAGGTCGTGGATGACGACGGTGCAGGCCTTGAGCGCCACAAAATAGATTTAGCATATTCGTTCTTTGTTCGCCTGCGGTCGGGGTGGTGGCCCTTGATCGGGAAGGATAAAAGGCGGGAGTAGGTAGGAAGTAGGACCGCAAACCCTGCACGGAGTGCGGGCCCGCACTTCCTAAGGAGTGGGACCGGTCTCGACACAATAAGATAAAAATGGTACAACACAATAAGATAATAAACGTGCAGCATAATAGTATAAGTAAGACGCAACGTAATCGGATAACGGAAACACGAAAACTGAAGGAAACCGGCCATGGCCATACCGCCTGAAAAACTCGTGCAGTCCCTCGAAATCCTGCGGAATCTCCAGACCGCGGAGGGGGTGGGGGCCATCCGGGCGCGCGACCTGTCGCGCACGCACCGGGAGCGCCTGCTGCGCAACGGCTTCCTGCAGGAAGTCATAAAGGGCTGGTACATCCCGAGCCGCACCGACGAAGTGAAGGGCGAGAGCACGGCCTGGTACGCGTCCTTCTGGCGTTTCTGCGCCGTGTATCTGGAAGCGCGTTTCGGCGCGCGCTGGTGCCTGTCGCCGGAACAATCGCTTTCGCTTCATGCCGGCAACTGGACCGTGCCCGGCCAGCTCGCGGCGCGGTCGCCGCGCGCGGGCAACAAGGTCACCAAGCTTCCACATGGCACGTCCCTGCTGGAGCTTCGCATCGCGTTGCCGGCCGTGGCGGACCGGAAAGAAGAGGCCGGCCTGCGGCTGTTCTCGGTGGAATCGGCCCTGATCGCGTGCTCGCCCAATTATTTTTCGAACAACGCGACGGATGTCCGCGCAGTGTTGCCGATGATACGGGACGCCTCCGGTCTTCTCGCCCGACTCCTTGAGGGCGGTCACACGGTGATCGCCGGACGTTTGGCCGGGGCCTTTCGCAACATCGGCCGCGACCGCATCGCGGACGATATCGTGAAAACGATGACGGCCGCCAGCTACGCCGTGCGGGAAAACGATCCCTTCACGGACAAGCCGTCTCTGGTCATCGGAGCCCGCGAAACCTCTCCTTACGTAAACAGGCTGCGGCTGCTCTGGCAGAAGATGCGTGAGCCGGTCATCGAACGCTTCCCGAAAGCGCCGGGCGCGCCGCGCAATATCGAGGCGTACCTGAAGCGCGTCAACGACGCCTATGTCACGGACGCCTATCATTCGCTTTCGATCGAGGGTTACAGGGTCACGCCCGCTCTTATCGAGCGTGTGCGCAGCGGCACGTGGAACCCGGAAGCCGACGAGGGCGACCGCGAACAGCGGAACGCCATGGCGGCGCGCGGCTACTGGCAGGCTTTCCAGGCCGTACAGAAGAGCCTCGGCAAAATTCTGAATGGGGAAAATCCGGGAGAGGTCGCGGACGCTGACCACGGTACGTGGTACCGCGAACTGTTCGCGCCGAGCGTCACCGTTGGCCTGCTGAAGCCCGCCGATCTCGCGGGCTACCGTAACGGCCAGGTCTATATCCGCAAGTCGATGCACGTGCCGCTGAACCGCGAAGCGGTGAGGGACGCCATGCCGGCGTTCTTCGACCTGCTGCGCGAAGAGCCGCACCCGGCCGTCCGCGTGGTGCTCGGGCATTTCATCTTCGTCTACATCCATCCTTATATGGATGGCAACGGCCGCGTCGGGCGCTTCCTGATGAACACGATGATGGCGTCAGGCGGATATCCGTGGACGGTCATACCCGTCAGCGACCGCAACGCCTACGTGAACGCCCTGGAAAAGGCCAGTGTCGGCGAGGATATCGTACCCTTCGCGGACTTCCTCGCCGGGCTGGTACAAAAACGGCTGGCCGGCGAACCGTTGCCGGCAGTGCCGAAGTCTTCCTTATAATTGAAGACACAGAAGAGGCGACGGAGATCCACTTTGTGCGACTTGTCAGTCCCGTCCTCGCTCGGAGGAAATTGCACCATACCGTGCGTATTGATCGGGAGGTATTTGCGCCGGTTGTTTTCCGGTCGGGCGCCTGAATCAGAATTCGACTGTCAAGAAACAGATGCCGCGTGGCTCTCGGGAGGAGAAAAGATGGATCCGAGTGATTCTGACGAATCGATCTGTATTTATTGTAAGAAGGCAGGCTCTTCGCGTGAGCATGTTGTGCCGGACGTGCAACGGGGATTTGTCTGTGGTGGATCAGGCACTGGCCGAGAATTCCCCGGTCGCTTTGTCCAAAATTACGCATACGCCGGTTACTGCCTTCAAGACTCAGCTAGGCGGCGGCCATGCTTCATATCAGGAACCGGGCGGTCTCGATGTCGGCGTGCGGATTGGGAACCAAGCCCGTACGGTAGTGCGCCCACAGCTCTACTTGCTGGGTGATCAAATCAAAGTGTTTGCAAGCGGCCGCGAAGGCCTGAATGACCTCATTGCTTTCATTGAAAAGCGGATTGAAAAGAAAAACCTGGCAGATGTGCGGATCACCGACTCTGAAAGCTCTCAACCGCGCTTGTTGATGCATCGCAGTGACGATGCGTACGTTTCATGTTCTGACCCAAAGCGGTCACGCGATTTTCTAAATCTGCTGGAAGCGCAGTGGCCAGAGATTAAATTGAATCTGCAGTCAGCCGAGGAAACGACGGTAAAGAAAATAGGACCGGAGATTGATGTAAAGCTGAAATTTCTTCCTAACGACGAATTCAGGGGCGTAGCGGAGATCGCGTTTGAAACCGTGGCGTTGATTCTCGGCCCCCAGTATGTGCTCAGCAGCGAATTTGATCCGATTCGCGCCTACATCATGGGCGACGTTCGTCTGCCTGATCCGATACCTGACGGAGATGTGGCTATTGATAGTCGCTTTGTCAGAAGGCTTGGAGCGGAATTTAAGATGAACTTCACGGAGCAACATGGCGTGTTGTTGTACTGTTCGCCGCCCGACCTTGTGGGATTTGTCCTGCTCTATGGCGAGAATGCTTATATGGTTCGCCTAGCTACAATGGCGCATGAAACGCAATGGCTTCGCTGCTATGAATTTTCGTACAGCAAGGACGGACACCGGGAGATCAGCGAGGATGAGTTCGCGGCCCGCCTGTTGAAGATATCCCCAGAACTCTTCAATCTAAATCCTGGGGACCTGCCAGACATTCTCCAGGAAGGATGAAGATGGCAATTCACGGTGCCCGCAGCCAAGTCGCGAAATCAGCGGCGAATTCAACTTCCCTCGAAGCGATCCACGATTGCCCTTCTCGTAAATCATCTGTCGCGCATCTTGGATGCCCGCGCCAAGGCGAAGAATTCTGAATGACCATGGGCAAGCTTGTTGAACCCGGCACGACCGGAAATTCTGACGTCGGTGAGAACCCTATCTACGATGTCACGTGCGGCGCGCCAAGTGAATTCACCGAAGCGGAGCTGGCTAGGTACATCGCCATTATCCAGGCGGAGGATGCCGTTGACCCCGGCTCGACGGCGCGGGACCTGCCTCTCGCGAAGGTCATCGCGGTCGCTCGCAAAGATTCTGAAATCGTTGGGGGTGGGTACTATCAAGCGCATTCGGGTGGACTATGCTCGCGGCATTGCAGGTCCGAAGAAAAGTGGATGGCGTTTCGACCCGCGGGTTCCCGAACTAGGGTATGTCGCTGTTGATAGCCAACATCGGCTGTGGTTCGTCAAAACGTCACGAACTGATAAGAACTTTTCCTCCCGCTCTGCCGTACGATGCCGTAAACCGTCGACAGCCCCAGTCCCGTCCCTTTGCCCTCCTGTTTGGTGGTAAAGAAGGGCTCGAAGATTCGGGCCTGGGTTGGCTCATCTATGCCAGAGCCGTTGTCGCTCACCGCCAGCATCACGTAGTGTCCGGGCTGCACCTCGATGTGGCGA
The DNA here is from genome assembly GCA_003132405.1 of Acidobacteriaceae bacterium. Taxonomy (GTDB): domain Bacteria; phylum Acidobacteriota; class Terriglobia; order Terriglobales; family Acidobacteriaceae; genus Acidiflorens. The sequence continues at coordinate 16,638 of PKXQ01000035.1, forward strand.
CCGGCGTATTCCTCATCCAGTTCCACGTTGGCCGTTTCAATCACCACTTTGCCGCCCTGCGGCATGGCGTCGCGAGCGTTCACCACCAGGTTGATGAGGATTTGCTGGATCTGTGCCGGGTCCACTTTGACGTGTTGCAGGTTCGGCTCCAAAACCGGAACCAGGTCGATGTTCCCGGGGATGACTCGGCGCAGGAGCTTGTGTGTCTCCCTGGCGGAGCTTAAGGAAACAATTCTCCTGCGAAGGGAGAAAGGATTCGATGCCGCCCGTGCCATGGTTGTTACTGATCGGGGCAAGAGTGACTCTAATGGGTTTTGTCGATTCCTGACTTACTGCCACCCTGTTGCTTCCTCCGGCGAGGTTCATTTGGCTCGGGTAACGTGGCGTTGTCTAAAGAACCAAGCGCAGGTCCATTCAGCAGTTTCCCGTCGGGAGTAAAGCGCGAGCCGTGACAGGGGCAATCCCACGTGTGCTCGGTCGAATTCCAAGACACGGTGCAACCCAGATGCGAGCAAATCGCAGAACGCACACGCAGGCTGCCTTTGTCATCGCGAGAAACTGCGAACTTGGACGAGCCCCGGCGAATAACCGCACCCATCCCAGGCTTGATTTCTTCAACCGAGCTCACTTCGCCGGGCGTAAGCCAGTGGGCATATTCGTCTGCGACCTTTGGGTTTTCCCGCGCAAACGTGTTGGCTGCAAGAAGCGTCTTGCGCGCGGGGTCGTATAGGGTGACCCACGGATTGTCACGACCGACAATTAAATCCCGCAAGAGGATTCCGGCAATTGTGCCGTGTGTGATTCCGGCGCCTGAATCCCCGGTGACGATGTACACATTCGGATCGTCCTTGGGATTGCGGCCTATGAAAGCTACATAGTCCATCGATTCCATCACTTGTCCTGACCACCGAAATGCAATCTCTTTAATTCCAGGGAAATGTTCTCGTCCCCACGTGGCTAGTCGTGCGAATCGACCTTCAATTCCTTCGGCCTGCCCAGTCTTGTGGTCTTCGCCTCCGATAATCAATAGATCCTGCGTTTTACCGTTCGCCCGTATCCGCTGAAGCCGCACATAGTGGAAAGGATCTTCAGTATCCCAGTAAAGCGCCCTCGGAATCCGACCCGCCGGTACGAACGCGCCGATTACGTAAGTTCGATAGGGCTCTTGTTTGGTATACATCTTGCCCGAATCATTGATTGGTGTGTTCGTTGCGACGACCACCGCACCGGCAGAAACGATCGCACGTCCTTTCGTTCCTATCCTTACTGTCTTACCGCCTTTGATTTCCTTCGCCTCCGTTCCACCAAACAATCGACCATCCAAGCGTTTAATCGCGCGCGCAAGACCTGCCAGATACTTCAACGGATGGAACTGTGCCTGCTGTGGAAAGCGGAGACATGATCCAAATTTGAGATCGAACGGAGACTGTTTCAGTTTTCTTACTCGCAGCCCAGCACGCTTCGCGGCTTGCCACTCCTGTTGGAACTTTCTTGGAGAGTCCCTATCAGGGAAAAGCAGATACCCATCTAAGCGTTCAAAATCACAATCGATTTTCTCTTTAGCAACGATGGATTCAATTTGGGCAATCGCTGCGGTATGACTTTGCGCGATCAATTGAGCGTTTGTCGCACCATGAAGGACTTCGATTTTGCGATAGCCTGCATCTAGGACATTGGAAAGATGTGCGGTCGTGTGCGCAGTTTCGCACGATCCTATTTGGCCTTTATCGAGGATCACTACGGATTTACCTTCGCGCGCCAGGAGGTAGGCCGTAGTCATGCCAGCGATTCCAGTGCCAACAATGCAAACGTCGGCATTGATATTCTCATCAAGCGCTGGTATTGATGGCTCCTTCGATGTCGCAGACCAGAGCGATACGCCTTCTTCAGAAATCGGAGAACTCTGCGATACGGACCGAACCACGCGTCGTCGTGAGGGTACGTGTGCCATCGCGTTTTCTCCTGACACCCAACTACTACCAACTACAATCAACGATGATCGCACAATGGGCCAGAGTGCGGCACGTGACAGTCAGAATCCTGATACGCCTATTCCCGAAAGTTGCATTCGCCACGGCTAGCCTTCCATATTTCCAGTTCTGCCAAACAATGCCGAGCACGCTTCTCACGGAACTCCTCGCCTTCAGGCTTTCTCCCTGCCGCAATCTGAAGTTTGCATGACGACCGCACGATGTCGTTTGTGAAGGTCGGGGCCTCGGTCTTGCCCGCCACGTCGCCGATGGCTGAGTACCCAGAGTTTACACGTGGGGGCGAATTGGCCTCAAGAGTCCCTGTACTTCTTCCAATCGTCTTCCATGGCTTTGGCCATATCCCTGGCCGCAGAACGCAACCAATTTGATTTTCTGCGCCGCAGGTCACTAAGAATGTTGGCGACTTGGCGTTTCCCAGGGTAATTGAACATCCTTATAATCCCCACACACTACAGAATAGTCGACGATGTGCGCCGGCCAAGGCTGGTCAAATTTGCATACTTTTCGCGACAGTTGTTGTACAGGTTGATGCGGAGCGCCCAAATACGATGAGGGCGGTCATTGACCCCTCGGTTCTCGGTCGCGTAGGACTACAGGAACTTTTTGCGGACGTGGGCGCAAGTAAGGAATTGCCCGTTCCAAAGCCGTTTCGCCGTAGCGCACCCAACGTAGAGTTGGACGCGGCGTTAGCGCCAGCATGTTGGACAAGTGACATAAGGACGGATGCAAGTCCGCGACCAGTTTGATGAATGCCGTGAGCGGTACCGCGAGCAGCAAGCCCATCACACCCCACAGCCAGCCCCAGAAGAGAATCCCCACGGTCGCCGCCACCGGCCCGATACTCACGCGAGTGGCAATGAATTTCGGAATGAGAAGATTCGCGGACACGACATGCAGGAAGAGAATGGTCAGAGTAATGACAATATATGGCCCCGGTGTGCTGAACTGAAGGAGCGCCGCTGCTAAAGGAAGCGCAAGCGCAGCGATCAGTCCAAGGAATGGCAGCAGATTCAAAAGTCCGCTGGCGATTCCGAGAGGAACGGCGCCCTTCACGCCAACACGCCATAAGACCAGCGTGGTGGCCAAGGCCATCACGGAGCCGACGATAAGGTTGCCGGCTACGAAGCCGCGAATCATCTGGTTCAGGTTCGTGATGAACCGAGCCGCGTCTATCTTGGAACCGAAGAGGCCATCCATCCGGATGGCCATTTGGTCCTTCGTGCAGAGCATGAAAAACGTTAGAAATGGAACCACGCCGGCAATAATCAGCGCTCCCCATACAGATCCCACACCGCGCACCA
>PKXQ01000096.1 GCA_003132405.1 Acidobacteriaceae bacterium
CGGGCCAGAACTCTTTTGCCACGTTGAAGAACGTATCCAGGGCTAATTGTTGTCCCCACTTGTTCGCGGTATTTCCAAATGATCGATTCTCGGCCGGATAGTAGCGGTTGGAGATGCCTGCGGCCACAGCATTTCCGGCCAGCTCTGATGTGTTGAAGTGGTTGCGGCCATCATCGCCGCGAGTGATAACTTCCCGACTCATCGCATATCCGGTTCGCTTCCAAAAGCCGCCGGTGCCTTTTACGAAATAGCGGGGGTCCTGGTGTAGAGCAACTGGAAACAGCCCTTCACTCATGATGTTGCCAATTGCTTGGTCTGCAAATGCTCCTCCGTAATATTTACCAAACCCCTGTGCTCCTGTTCCGAAGGAGCTGTACTGCTTCTGCGCCATGGATAGCCCGGCAAAGATGCCAGCCACTAGAAATGCTGAGGGATCGAATGAGTCGTCCAATGCAACCTTCATCTTCGCGCCTGGCGTCAAAGGTTTGATTTCCGCCGAGTTTTCGTCCGAGCGATAGTTGGGAATTATCCAAAATATATGATTCTTACTCGGTTCATGTTGCGGAACGCTCTGTCCAATGCCAAATGAACCCGACTGAGTCTGAGTTGTGCTTGGCGCATCCGGCAGCGTCGACTGTTCCTGTCCAATCGCCATCATTCCTCCAACCAGAAAGTTAACGGAGACCAGTACACGGCAGAGCACACGGATAAACCAAAATGGCGCCAACCTCCTCATGTTACTAAGGTTGATGCATGTTGGCGCGCTTCGCTAGGGAATATGAACAACTTGTCATTTGTGCGCCACGATGAATTCATTCTGTAGCTGGTAATCTTCCTCATGGGATCTTGGGACTGCGATAGGGCGATGCGTTACCGACATCTCGCTTTGGCATTTCTAATCCTCATTTTTGCTGCAACTCTCAGCCGCGCTCAAGACAATTACGAAATTCAGGTGTACGGATCCGACCTGGTCGATCCCCGACACACTATGGTTGAGCTCCATAGCAACTTCACAATTGACGGATCAAAGACAATCGTCGATGGTGTTTACCCCACTAATCACGCCGAGCACGAGACTGTCGAGATCACCCACGGCTTCAATGACTGGTTCGAGTGCGGCTTCTATATTTTCACTTCGATTACCGAAGGCCAGAGCTGGCAATGGGTGGGCGATCACATCCGGCCGCGCGTTGCCGTTCCTAAGAAATGGCACTGGCCCGTGGGTGTGAGCATCTCAAACGAAATCGGCTACCAGAGGCGGCAATACTCCGTAGACACGTGGACGTGGGAAATCCGTCCCATCGTGGATCAAAAAGTTGGCCGATGGTATTGGGCATTGAACCCGACGCTTGACCGGTCTTTCCACGGCGAAAGCGTGAACCAGGGCGTTGTCTTTTCACCAAACTTCAAATTCAGCTACGATTTCACTCCGAAAATTGCTGGAGGTCTGGAATATTACGGTTCAGTCGGCCCGGTGACGGGATTCGATCCAGTCTCGCAACAGCAGCACCAGGTTTTCCCTGCGATTGATTTGAATATCGCGCCACAGTGGGAGATCAATTTCGGCCTCGGCGTGGGACTCACGGGCGCGACCGACCACTTGATTGCCAAGATGATTCTGGGGTACCGCTTTAATTTCTGATCAATGACAGGAGCACGAGAGTGATAAAGGGTATCGTGATCGGTTTCATTCTGGCCATTGCGATTTCAGTGGGTTGTGTTTTCATCTACTTTTCTGCTGGCATGGCGCCAGTAGCAACGGCCGATGCGCCTATGCCGTTTGAGAAGAAGTTCGCGAATATGGCCTTGGACGCGCATATCGAGAAGCAACACATTCCTCCCTCTCCTGTGCCTGCGGACGAACCTAATTTTCTTGCCGGTGCGGGTGTATACAAACAGCACTGCGCCGTCTGTCACGGACTTCCGGGGCAGATACCCGTAGACTATGCGACAACGATGTTTCCCAAACCGCCACAATTGTTTCGGGGCAAGGGCGTGACCGATGACCCTATCATTCTCCTCAGAAGAAATCCGACCGGACAACAATTATACCAGTCTATGCATGTAGGCGAATAATCCCCTGGTCGGCTATTATAATAAGGGAATGACGAGACGCATGAGAAATCTTTGGGATGCCGAAAGCGCAAGAGGCATTGAGGCCTTTTTCAAGGGCCTGGCCGACACGAGTCGGCTTCGAATTCTGAACTTGCTATTTCATGGAGAACTTTGCGGCTGTGACATCCAGCACGTCCTTGAGGCCTCGCAATCAAACAATCGAGGCATTTGACCTACCTTAAGAATTCTGGATTGGTGCTTGATCGTCGTTCTGGATACCGGGTGTACTATCGCCTCACAGCCAGTTCGTCGCTCGACCACAAACTGCTATTCAAGTATCTGCAGAGTGCCTTCAAACGCGACAAGCTCTTCGCCGCAGATCTGAAACAGTTGAAGGACGCGATCAAGGAAGGCGCGTGCACTGTGAGCGAATTGAGGCCCGACTCGCTTTCCGCACGATCTGGACAACAAACCCACCTGACGAGATAGAGAACAAGATGAATGCAGAGGTAGGTTACACCAGCAGTTCTAACCGGTGCATGCCGGGAAGCCGCAAGCGCCTGGGATTTCTTGACCGTTATCTGACGTTGTGGATTTTCCTGGCGATGATTCTGGGAGTTGGGCTTGGCCACTTTGTCCCTGGCACAACGTCTTTCATTGGGCAATTTCAGAGAGGCACGACCAACATTCCGATTGCGTTGGGTTTGATTCTGATGATGTACCCTCCACTCGCCAAAGTGCAGTATGAACGGTTAGGACAAGTCTTTCGCAATCGAAAGGTTCTCGGGTTGTCCCTCTTGCAGAACTGGGTGATCGGGCCAATACTGATGTTTCTCCTGGCGGTGACGTTTCTGCGCGGCTATCCCGAGTACATGACAGGCTTGATACTCATCGGCTTGGCCCGTTGCATCGCGATGGTCATTGTTTGGAATGAATTAGCCAAAGGCGATTCTGACTATGCCGCCGGTCTGGTAGCCTTCAATAGCGTTTTCCAAGTGCTTTTCTATAGTGTATATTCCTGGCTGTTCATTACTGTTCTTCCGCCACTGATGGGCTTGAAGGGCAGCATCGTTGAAGTCAGCATCCGACAAATTGCCGAAAGCGTCTTCATATATCTTGGGATCCCTTTTCTTGCCGGTATGCTGACCCGCTTTGTCCTGTTGAGGGTTAAAGGTCGGGACTGGTACGCCACTCGTTTCATTCCCCGGATCGGTCCTCTAACTCTGGCAGCTCTCTTGTTCACCATTGTCGTTATGTTCAGCCTGAAGGGTAATCTGATTGTCCAGTTGCCTTTTGATGTAGTGCGGATCGCGATTCCGTTACTGATTTACTTCGTCGTCATGTTCTTGGTGAGCTTTTGGATGGGCCGGAAAGTTGGAGCCGATTACAGCAAAACCACGACCCTTGCATTCACGGCTGCCAGCAACAATTTTGAACTTGCAATCGCCGTCGCCGTTGCCGTATTTGGAGTGAACTCGGGCGTTGCCTTTGCCGCTGTCATTGGACCCTTGGTTGAGGTGCCGGTAATGATCGGGCTTGTCAACGTGGCCTTTTGGTTTCAGCGTCGTTATTTCGCAGCGGAATTGGGAAGAACCACGACTCCAGTTCCGCAATTGGGAGTCAAATGAATTGCTACGATTGTTCTAGGGAATCGGTAGACAATCCTGCGGTCGCTGTTTGTAACGTGTGCTCGGCAGGAATCTGCCGCAAACATCTGGTAGAAACCGACCGGGCTGTCACCGTAACACGGTTGTTGAACCGGGAGGAAGAGCTGCCCCTGAAGGCCAGGAAGCTCTTATGTCACAAATGCAGCCAGGCGCTACGGCAGGGGTCGAAAGTGCAGGAGTTGGGATTCGCCCAGGTCTCGACCAGCTAAAGCGAGAGATGAAAACCATAATCTTCGCCTGCGTTCACAATGCCGGCAGATCGCAGATGTCCGCAGCATTTTTTAACAAGCTTGCTGACTCGACAAAAGCGAAGGCAATCTCAGCCGGGACCCATCCGGCCAGTCACGTCCATCCTGAAGTGGTTCAGGCGATGCACGAGGTCGGAATAGATCTTAGTGGTGCAAAGCCGCAGCGCCTGACAGAGGAACTGGCTAGAGGCGCCGGTCTCCTGGTCACGATGGGATGTGGAGATGAATGCCCGTATATTCCAGGCTTGCGTAGAGATGACTGGCCGCTCCCAGATCCAAAAGGCAAAGGCATCGAGGAAGTACGCGCAATCAGAAACGAAATTCAAGCGCGAACCTTGCGGCTAATCGCATCGGAGGCAGTTGGGAAAACTGCCCCCGAGCCTTCAGGGAAGGTTAAGAGCAGCAAGTAGAAGCGCAGCAAGATGCCGGTTTTGTCGCACGAACGAAGGCACTCATGAACTTGCCATCCACCTGTGGCGCAATCGCATCCACGTCTATGTTTTGGCCGGAAAGAAACTCGCGAGCATCCTCTATGCGATAAATTCTAGTCGGCTCAATCTCGATGTTTTCGAATCCGGCAGACACGAGCTTGGTGCGGTATTCATTCTCTTCGAGGGCACCCGCAATACAGCCAACCCAAAGAAGTACACTTTGGCGAATCTCAGGAAGCATCTCGCCGCGAGTGACCACATCGGATACAGCAAGGCGTCCGCCTGGCTTCAACACAGAACGAGAAAATCGTGGGAGTAGTCGGCACTCCCGGTGCCCAAACCTGAACTCAAACACTCAAACGAGCTTTTACCAAGTTCCGAGATATTAGGCTGCTGACGTTTCAGGTTGTCCTCATATCTCGTCCCACTCTGCCGCTAACTCAGGAAACGTATGCATGATCTCCCGAACCATGTCTTTCGCAGTCTCGATTCGGATGTGCGAGTCGTCCTCGCCTGTATATAAAATGACGCTGATTGCCACAGCCATCAGCCGCGCTATGGCAAGCTCTTTGCGCCTATGCTCGGACAGTTCGGGTCCGTCCGAGATGCTCACTGCACAATCTATTCCGAACACGTTTTTCTCCAGTTATTCTAAGGAAATAGAGGCAAAATTCATTTCGATCAAAGCAATTGGTTCGCATTTCGAGCGGGCAGATTGCCTTCCCATACTTGATTTCGGAAGTCAGCGAACATGCAAGGAATTTCTATGCAACTCCAGTCTCGAATCTGTTCCACTCGTGCCCGCAGTCAAAAAGACAATCGGCGGCGACCAGCCGCAGAGCTGGC
>PKXQ01000078.1 GCA_003132405.1 Acidobacteriaceae bacterium
TTTAGCCATGATGATTGCCCTCGACCGGATTTAACCGGCTTGATGAGCTTGTTTTGAGGAACGACTGTTCCCGTTTCCACCAGATGACAAAGCGCAACTGTGAGCGATCGAGAGTCGCCCGCAAAGCGCTGCCCTTAGGACGAACTGCCAAAGGACTTGATGGCGCTAGTCTCGTCCTTTTGAATATCAAAAATTGTGGATAGCTTCGTCATCTCAAGCAAATCATGCACACGCTTGTTCAGATTCGCGAGTTTCAAATGCCCGCCGTGGCTTTTGGTAGTGGTATGCGCCTTTACCAACTCACCTACTCCTGAACTGTCCATGTATTGCACTTCGCCGAGGTTCAGCACGACCGACTTCTTGCCTTTTTCGGCCAGATCGCGAATGATCTCGCGAAGAATCACATTGCCTTCTCCCAGCGTAATTCTTCCGGTAATGTCGACGACTGTGACCGCGCCCACTTGTCGAGTGGCCGTTTGCATCTTGATCGGGGTCTGGCCTTGCATACCGATTCCTAGACGGTCAAGGGTCGCGCACGCGGAAGTCGCCAAGTCCTGCGATTCGGTGCGAACCACGATCAGAGAACGTCCTTCCTTAAGTACTTCACGGAAAAATGCGATGTCCTCAGAAGATTTTTCACCGGTTGTAGGTTGCGGCGCGTTCTCGTCATTTACTGCAGCCGAACTTGCCGAGGCGCCCGCGCCAGCGCCCGCAAGACCGAGAAGCGCGGCTGCGCCGAAACCTAAAGCGAATACCGTCCCAATCCCCGGAAGAAGAAGTGTTGCGGCGACAACTCCCGTGGTCATGCCCGCCGCTCCGCCGACGAAGCCGCCCACATAGGCGCCGAACTCTTTCGCCATTTTCTTGGCTTCGTTTTCCGACCGAGTGAGAAAAACGATGGAATCCTCGGGCACGCCCCGCTCCCGCAATTCCTTGACTGCTCCCTCCGCGTTGTCGCGCGAAGCAAAAACTCCGATAGCAGTTTCCATTACTTCCTCCCTATCCCCAGCCTTGGCTTGGCATTCAACCAGTCACGGCAGCCACGCGCAACACACCGTTTGTGCTGGTCCCTTTTCTGGGGCAATACTGTACGGCGGGGTGAAGACTTGCAATAAAGCTGAATCTTCCTTCGCACCGCTATCGGCTGCCCTGGCCCGTCACTCTACCACTGAGCGAGTAGGCCCAAGGCACGCCGATGAGGCCGCCTACTATCTTCATCATTAACTTTCGACGCCCGCTTAGTACGCCTTCGCCTTGAACGTGAAATTCACATCCTTGGTTTCGCTCCCAGTGATGGTGACGTCAGCCGTCTGCGTGCCGTAGTCCTCCTGCCACGCGGTAATCGTGTACTTGCCCGGAGGCAGGTTCGGCAACTTGAAGTCGCCTCCATCTTTAGTTACGTCGAAGTGCGAGGTCTTCAGCACTACGAACCAACCGTGCATCCAGGGATGAATGTTGCACTTTACCGGGATGAATTCCGGCTTGTCGTATTTTTCCTTGATCGGCGGGGTTCCGGGCGGCTGCGATTTATTCCACTCGATGTTGATCTTAGGTTGCGGGTGAATGTTGTGCGATGTCTGGTCGTCGTTAACGATCTCGAAGGTCTGATCGACGTGCATCGGTAAAACGTGCGGAATATACTGACAGCCCTTCTGGGTATAGGTGATGGTCTGCGATGGCACCTGGCCATCATCAGGAGCGCCGGAGGAAATGTAAACCACCACGTTGTCCAAGGCATTGTTAGGCCCTGTAACCACGTTCTCAGTCGTTATCGGCGGATTGTGCTGCTTGGCGCAGCTGGGCTCCTTCGACATGTCAATCGGTTTCTGGTGGACGGGAGTACCGGTGTAAGTCACCTTGCCGCTGACCGTTCCGGCGAACATCAGGGACGAACATACAAGCAGCGTCAAAATAGCTAAAACAATCTTTTTCATATGCATTCTGCCTCCTCGGATATTTATTATTCACCGAATACTAACTATTGACCACCGCCGGGCGCCTTGTTGTCGGCCGGAGCGGCTGCTGGCGCGGACTTATCCTGATAAGGAGGAATCACCCCGTGCGCCGCCAGTAAAACGTCGTTCTCCTTGCTGTGTCGGTGAATCTGCAGCGTGCGCAGGAAATGAACCAGATCCCATGCGTCATTGGGCTGAATTACATCGGCAAAAGACGGCATCGGTGTGCCATCGACGCCTGTCATGAAGATCTTGTAGATATCCTGGTTGGTGCTGCCGCACTTGAAGCGCGAGTCGTTTCCGCCCGCCGCGAAATTGTACGGACGAATCGGATTGTCTAGGCTATCCGTCAGAGTCGACGCCGAGGGTCCGTTCCCTTCTCCATGTGTACCGTGGCACTTCCAGCATTCCAGCTTCGCAAACAACGCCTGGCCGTGCGAAATGCTCTCCAGGGTGACCGGGGGCTCAGCCGGAATCGTAATCGGCGTGCCGGCCTTTTCTGTCTCCCACCGCGGCGAAAATATCTTAATGTAGGCCACCAAGTCTGCGCGCTGCTGATTGGTGAAGACATTCCAGATCGGCATGTTGGAGTTGACGATGCCCCGTTTGATGGTGTCGAAGAGATCTTGATCCGTGGGCAGCGTGCCGGTGGGAGTCGAGCGGCACTTAAAGGTCGCGATCGTAAAGTCGCGCGGCTTCGGATCAATCCAAACCGCATTTTCACCACTGGCGTCTCCGTAGTCGCCGTGGCAGCCTGCGCAATAGCGCCGGTAGTCAGACTTAGCGGCCGCGGCATGGCCGGTGATATTGCCGATATGGCTTTCCATCGGCTTCACCACCACAGGTGGCTTCGGTCCAACCGCCGGCTCATCCTGGGCGAACGCGAGAACTGTGAGTAGTCCGAAAATCGCGAGGACGAAAATCGCGCTGATAATACGCATTGGCTTCCAGCTATTCATAGTCAGCACCCTTAAACTGAAGTCAGCGCCGGCGAATTGAGTTCGCCGGCGGCTCATCCTTGATGGTTAGAAGTCGAAATCAATTCCAAACAACAGTTCGCTGCTCGTGAGGTTGCTCGTGCCGTCAGGCGCGGTTCCGTCCCGATGAAACCAGTTGTATTCGCCGTGGTAGGCGAAGCCAGCCCGGCTCGTCATAAATGGGTTGTAGCGGTAGCCGAGTGTGTAAGTCGAGATGTTGCCGAGGTTGCTTGCAACGGGCGTGGTTGATCCCTCACCGCTATTGGCCCCAGGTCCGTTGTCAGACTGCTGCGACATGCGAATCGTTTCGTAGCGCCCGATCAAGATCATCTGCGGGCTGACTACGATGTGAGGTTCGAAGAGCACGCCATTCCAGGTCGGGTTCTGCGCTCCCGTGGGCAGCACCGTTCCCGGCGTGTTGTTTTGCGTAGCAATGCCGTCTATCAAATCTCCATAGCCCTGCCCAAACCAAGCACTGTCCGATCCATGCTGCGTCACCACCGTCACATCCGCGTGTTGGCCGAAGTAGAATTGCCCGACGAAGCCCTCGCGGCTGTACCCCTTGTTGTTGCCGCCGGAGCCGGCGATCGCCGCGCCACCGCTTGTCAACCAACTGGTCGGAGCTTCGCCCCCCATGAAGTAGAAGCCGAGACGCTCCACACCCAGCTTGCCGGCATCGAACGCCTGACTCGCCGTGATGAATGTGGAATAGGATTCCGCTCCGTACGGCAAGCCTACTTGGCCATCGTTTGAGCTAAGCAACGATACCGAGTACCGAGTCCGGTCGTTGTACGAGTGCCCCATCAGTTCCAGGCCTAACTGATTGTCACCCATCTGCCCGAATACGTTTCCGTCACCCGCTGGAATGAAATGGTAGAGCTGGTAAATGCCACCATTTCCCGTGAGGGTCAGAATGCGTTTTTCAGAGAGCAAGTTATCGAGTTCGTACTTGCCGAACTTCACGTTAAACCACGAGCTGCCGCCGATATTATCGAGCCGCGCCATCACAGTCTCAAAGTGGAAGGACGCGGTCGCGTCGGAGGAGGGCAGCACATAGAAGGAGAAGTTCTTCTCCAGCGTGCCGCCGGTATGAAAGTCCAAGCCGCTGAGATCGAAGCCGGAAGAAGTAATCTTCTGCTCGCCGGTGGGGCTTTGGTCGGTCGGGACTAGGTTGGTGCTCACCCGGTGCCAGATCGGAGTAATACGGAATGTCACTGGCCAGTAGCCGGGGTTTTGCCAGATCGGAGCGTCGCGATCGTTCATGATCTGGTAGCCGTTGTCTTTGAACTTTTGGCCGAAGTAATTGAGCATCGGCCAGCTTTCATGACAAGCCGAGCATCGCAGGCCATATTTTCTGGCAAAGGCAGGGAGGGCGCTCGCCGATTGACTGGCGCCCAAGAGCAAAAAGACGATCGCGAAAGCAGCGGCGAGCACGGATTTCACTCGACGCGGCTTCTGACAGAGATGAGACTGCGCCCACATACGCATGCTGCACTCCTCAGACACTTTTCAGATTTTCAAGAAACTCAACTTTACGAACACAGCAAGCACCGCAGCCTCGGATGTAAAGTGCCATCCTCGCTACCGCGCCGGCGAATACAGCAAAACTTTTTCCGGTAAAGTGGTCCAACCACCACCCGCCGGTGGATACTACTACCGTGCACGTTCAAGTGCAATAGGGTATGTAACATTTTTTTTACATCGTGCCACGAGTATGGAAAATGGAATGACGTGCAGCGTACCAACCGCCGGGTGTTCTCGTTCAGAATGATT
>PKXQ01000156.1 GCA_003132405.1 Acidobacteriaceae bacterium
TACCTTGCCGCAGCGACTATAGCATCGTCGCATCGCATAGCCGCATTGCGTAGTAACGTGCACCGCGGCTATACTGGCGAAGTGTTGACCGGCAGAGTCTGAATTGTGCGCCGGATGCGGGAGGCCGTCTTCAGCAGTAGTAGTACTGGGTTTCGAATACGGGCTGCCCAGGGCCAAGCGGCGGACCATTTGACCTCGACGGGTCATAGGTTGGCTGGCTTCGCCGAGCGCGCTGCTGCAACTTTGTTTTTCACTTTTTTCCCCGCCGATTGTCGGATCTGTGGCTCTCCTCTCCTTACAGTTTCCCGCCTGCCCGTTTGTCAGTCCTGTCTAACTACGCTGCGCCCGCTGCTGGGATCGTATTGCCCCGTCTGCGGACAAGCCTCGCCGCCCGTTTCCCTTACGCGTCGAGAGGGCGAAGATGTAGATCCACGCTGCCTACTCTGCCAGCGCATCGATCCTCCCTTTGAGCGGGCGGTCGCCTATGGCAGCTATGAAACCGGATTGCGCGACCTGATTCATCTGCTCAAATTTCATCAGGTTCGTCCCGCCGCCAAGGTTCTGGGACGCGTATTGGCTGGCACCATCGCGGGGCTCGAAAAGGCGATGCCGGTGGGCTCGATCGCCGTCGTACCCGTCCCTTTGCACAAGCATAAGAAGGCGCAGCGCGGGTTTAACCAGGCGGAGATGATCGCGCGCGCAGCACTGCGGCGACTCGCTCGCCCGAAGAGATTCGATCTTTGCACCAGCGTCTTACTGCGTCGTCGCGATACTGGCAGCCAGATTGGCCTCACTAGCCACGAACGGCGCGAGAACCTGCGAGGTGCCTTTAGTGTGAATGATCCAACGCGAATATTGAATCGCGACATCTTATTGGTGGATGATGTGTATACCACCGGGACCACGGCGTCGGAGTGCGCCCGCGTCCTTCTTCGCGCCAGAGCAGCGCGCGTGTGGGTGGCAACGGTGGCACGCACGTTGAAGGTCTCGAGTGTCAACGAGTTGGCAGGAAATGATTTCTCAGTTCCCGATTCTCAGTTTTCAGTGCCTCCGCCCGTCCTTACTGAGAACCGGCAACTGAGAACTGGGAACTGACTTCATGTCATTGCGCATACACAATTTCGCTGGCGGCATGCGCTCTCACCTTCCAGCGGCGATGCTCGCCTCCGGCATGCATCATGATAACGACGGCCATGCCCTGCATCAGCCCGTCCTGGTACTGAACGCCTCTTACGAGCCAATCAACGTCTGCGCCGCGCGCCGCGCCATCGTTCTCGTGCTCAAGGGCGTCGCCATGACCGAAGAAGAAAACGGACACTTCCTGCACGCCGCCCGCGTAGCCATGCGCGTGCCCTCAGTCATCCGCCTGCTCGAATACCGCCGCATTCCGCACCAGTCGCGCGCACTGTCGCGCAAGAACATTCTGCTGCGCGACCGCAACACCTGCCAGTATTGCAGCACCACGCTGCCCTCCGGCGAACTCACGCTCGACCACGTAATTCCACGCTCCCGCGGCGGACTCTCCACCTGGGAAAATCTCGTAGCCTGCTGCCATCCCTGCAACCGCCGCAAAGGCAATCAGCTCCCGCACGAAGCCAACATGCGCCCTTCCCGCGAACCTCGCTCCTTCAATCTCCACACCAGCCGCCACATCATGCGCCTGATGGGCCACTCCGACGATAAGTGGAGAAAGTACCTGTTCTACTAAGGCAGGTTTCAATCCAATCCCCGCCATAAAATTGTCATCCTGAGCGAAGCGAAGGACCTGCTGTTTTTCCGCCGGTAGCAGCGATACCATCAACGGCGTCATTACTTCTGAAAAATTAGCGGTGCAAAGCGCGCCAGATCATCCCGCCAAACCATCCAAGTATGCATCCCCGGAGTTTCAATCACCGTCACTGCAACATCCTTTGATTTGAGCCACGCCACAAACTTGCGATTCGGCGCAAGCAGTTGTTCGTCCGTCCCGCAAGCAATCCACAGCAGGCGGAGATTCGCGCTTTTCGCATTCACCCCAGCGAACCGCTCTTCATCATTGTGTCCAAGAGCGGAGCTGAATCCGCCAACCCACGCGAACAGCTCCGGATGCGTCAGCCCCACCGTCAAACTTTCCAATCCTCCCATCGACAGTCCAGCAATCGAGCGATAGTCCCTCTTCTTCGAAACCCGATACTCCGACTCCACCTGCGGCATTATTTCAGTAAGCAACGCCTGGCTGAAGAGATTCACATTCCGATCGATCGCAGCATTGTCGTCCCACCCGCCGTGCCCGTTCAGCACGAACTTAATATCGCCGTAGCCGAGTGGCATGACGACAACCATCGGCTTAACTTTCCCTTCGGCAATCAGATTGTCGAAAATAAAATTCGTCTTGCCCACCGTCGTCCAGCCGTTGGCCTTGTCGCTCCATCCATGCAGCAGATACAACACCGGATACCGCTTGCCCTTTTTCGCATCGTACCCCGGAGGCGTATAGACGTAGTAGTCGTTCCCGTCCGCCAAGCCAATCACCACCTTCGACGTATAAAAGCGGTGATGCACCACACCGTGCGGCACATCGCGCGCCTCCCACACCTGCAGCGTCGCCCCCGGCACCGTAACCAGGTTTCCGACCGAGACCAGGTTGTCCTTTATCTCAAAATTATGCGGATCGAATTGCTCCTGCCCGTCGACTTCAAACGAATACCCATAAATCTCCGGAGTCAGCGAAGGCGTGACCACGCTCCACACACCAGCACCGTCCTTCTCCATCGGCAGCGCCTCAGCCGCGCCTTCAAGATGGAGCAGAACTTTTCCGGCATTGGCATCGAGATAACGGAAGGTGATCCTCCCGTCGACATGTACTTCGTGGGAATTAAAAGAAGCGTTCTCTTGGCCGAGCGCGTGCACCGGAATTACCAGCGCCACAAGAAAAGCTAACCCAAATACGCCGTTGGCCAAAAGAAAGAGGCGTCGAGATTTCATGGCGGCCAGTCTAGCTGCTCACCGACGCCACTGTCACCTAACTTTTCGCGCCGCAACTGTAGCGCCGCCGTCCCGCTCGCCGCGTGCGCTAAAAAAACCTACTGCGGCTTCGGAGGCTCCGCCGACTTCTGATCGTTCGGCTTCGGCTCCGCCTTCTGCACTTCCCGCCCGTCATACATAATTCGCGACTTCGATCCGAAGCGCTTGTAGTTTGTGTATTTGATGATCTCGCGGATCTTCACCCCGCCCAACGAAAACTGGAGCGTGTCCTCGGCGCGCGTGTAAGTGGGAAACCAATACTGTCCGTCAATCTGTTCGCGCCAAGTGGTGAACTTCGGGAAGAGATTCTCCTGTCCCTTCTTCTTCTTGATGTCGGGAACGGTCTTGCCATAGGTTTCGACGATCTGAAAGTCGTGATCATCCACCCAGATGCGCCCCTGAAAATACCGCTTCTTGCCGGTAATCTGCTTAGGCGCAACATCGAAGACAAAAGTATTCAACTCATCCTGCTTTTGCTGCCCGACATACAGTATGTCGTATTCTCCAATTTCATCCGAAGTCAGCACGAACGGCAGGCGATTTTCGATATCGTCGAAATCTTCCTCGGTCATCTGAATTCGTTGCAAAGTCGGCTGCGGCGCAAAGACCACGTTCTTAATCCGGCGCCCTTTATCGTCGAAGGTGACATCGAACACCTGCTGATAAGCTCCGTCCGGAGTGTCGCCATCGAGTGTCATCACCTTGACGTCCTGCCGATAGGTGTACTGATCGCGCGCCTCTTTGAACTCCTTCTCCTTCAATGAGAAACGCTTGATGATCTCCGCGACCGTGGTCCCCTTAGGCTCCGACTTGTCGAGCGGTCCCTGCTGCGCGCGCGCCGCCGGCGCCACCAATAAAAGGGCACCCAACAACGTGGCGACAAAAAGCCAAAGCGAAGCAGGCGACAAAAGCGAGGACCGGCTGGGGAATTTCATATACCTATTCTAACGAAAAGAAACAGCAATGGGGGATTCGACGGGCAGCCTCCAAACCTTCAGCCGCAATGTGACAAGCTTTCACGCGAAGGTAGGAGGCTGCAGTTCTGCCAATCCAAATTGTCATTCTGACCCTGAGCAAGTCGAAGGGGAAGAACCCATGCATTTCGGCGAGTGCGACCCACGGCTTCCATCGCATTAGAGTCAAACTTTCAATTCCCCGTTCTGGCGGGATTCTTAATCGCTCGAGCCATTACCCACTCAATCAGCCCCGGCCATAACTGATAGAGCTTGATGGCCGGAATCATCGTCCACGGCACAATCACCTCCCGCTTCCCCACGCGATATCCACGATACGTCGCCCGCGCCACGCGCTCGGCGGTAATCCCCCTCACCGATGCCGGACGCACATTGCCCTGCCGATTCGCCACCACATGCGCGCCAAATTCGGTGGCCACGTATCCCGGACAAACCGTAAGCACATTAATATTGTCCCGCTTTAGCTCGATCCGCGCGCCCTTGCCAATAGCGTTCACCGCAAACTTGCTGGCCGAATAGATCGCCATAAACGGCACCGGAATATGCCCCGCAACGCTCGAAATATTGACAATAGCACCGCCGCCCGCCTTGCGCATCGCCGGAGCGACCGCCTGTATGCAATGGATCACGCCAAAGAAATTCGTCTCAAACAATTCGCGGCAAGCCGATTCCTGCATATCCGCGACCGTATCGCGAATCCCCACTCCCGCATTATTCACCCACACATCGACGCGACCAAAGTGGCGGAGAATCACCGCCAGCGCGCCATCAACCTCTTCGCGATTGCGCACATCGCAAGCTAGCGCAACCGTGCGATCAGAGTTCCCAATCCGTGAACGTGCGGCCTCAGCCCGGCCAGCATCGCGCGACAACAAGACCACACTCGCTCCCGCATCCGCAAAAACCTTGGCGACGGCTTCCCCGATCCCCATGGAAGCGCCGGTGACCACCACAACGTTCCCATCCATTTCCATAGCGACCCTTGTATCGCGTACAAACTAGCCTAGTCAATGGCTGGTAAAATCCGACCGTAAGCATTTCATTGTCGGCCGAATTGGTTCCTGGTTTTTGGGTGGCGCAGCGGTTCACCGCTGCGATAACAGAACCGTTTGAACACCGGCTTTAGCCGCTGAGGGAGACCGCGGAACAGTGCACGCACCAAATTTCCAAAGACGACGCCGACAATTGTGACCCTCCTGCCCCTATTCCCGCTCGAACTAGTCCTCCTCCCTGGCGTGCCCCTGCCGCTGCACATTTTCGAGCCACGCTATAAAGAGATGATTGCGGAGTGCATCGAGCAGAAAAAGCCCTTCGGCGTCGTGCGTGCCTCTTCCGACGGAGTCGCCGATATAGGCTGCACCGCCGAAATCATGTCCATCACCAAAAAATACGACGACGGCCGCATGGACATCATCACCCGCGGCGTCGAGCGCTTCGAGGTAATCGAAGTAAACGAAGATCGCTCATTCTTGCAAGCCGAGATTTCAGTAGTCGAAGACGAGCCCGAGAAGCCGCCCGCCGACATGGTGACCCAGGCGGTCCGCCTCCACGCCGAGATCGCAAAACTCGCGGGAGCCGAGCCCTCCGGACCCGACGAGCGGGCCGGCAATCTATCCTTTTTGCTCGCAGGATCGCTTCCGCTCGATCTCGATTTCAAACAGAGTCTGCTCTCGACCCTCTCCGAAGCCAAGCGCCTGGAGGCGGTTGTCGGCTACCTCGAAGCGGTCCTGCCCGGTCTCCGCCGCGCCGCAAAAGCGCGCTGGAACTAAGCACAACCGGCTCGTAATTCTTGAGGATTCATTTTGCTCCCGCAAGTGTCGAGGGCAGCCCAAGCGTCCCCTCGACGACTTGCACAAAGTTTCTCTCTTCGCGAAGGATAAGCCGCTTCGTCTGCGCCATGGCGAAATTCTCCAGCGCTTCTGCGTCAGTCCGCAAGCGCGCCCGATAAGCCTCGTAAGAAGCGAGACTATCGAACGCAATCAGTCCCCAAGCAATATCGTTCGTGCCTTCGTGGGGCAGGAAGTAGCCAATAAGGCGACCGCCGCATCGCGGAATAATCCGCCCCCAATTCTCAGCGTATTTCTTGAACTCATCTTTTTGGAACGGATCGATCTGGTAGCGTATGAAACACGTGATTGTCATAGAAGCCCTCTTATCGATTGCGTGTCTGTCCTGCGAACTATTGCCGCCAAGAGTCGGCGCTAGGCCCGTCCCCACGAAGACTTCAATCGCTTCGCGGCGTGTTATCTGCGCAGCTACGGCTTGTCTTGAGGGCACCCAGAAAATATGCCACTGGCTGAGCATCGATACTTCGTTTATCATCAAACTATGAATGTAGGAACTATGAAAGTAGGCTACACCGCGGATGATTCGGCCTCCGCCATCGCGGCCGCCATCGGAGAACCGGCCCGCGCCCGCATGCTCTACTGCCTGCTCGATGGCCGTGCGCGAACCGGTACCGAGCTGGCCGTTGTCGCCGATGTCACCGCGTCAACTGCCAGCGTTCACCTCCAGCGCTTGAAGACGCGGCGCTTGGTAAAAGTGCTTGCGCAGGGCAAGCATCGCTATTACAGCCTGGAAGGCGCCAATGTCGCTGCGGCTCTCGAAGCCTTGAGCGTACTCGCCGGCCGGCCTGGCGCACCATTTGTTCCAAATACTCCGAGCCATCTCCGCGCCGCCCGAACTTGCTACGATCACATCGCTGGCACTTTAGGCGTCTCATTACATGACCGCTTTCAGGCGTTGGGATGGTTGCGGCCCGAATCCGGTCGGCCGCATGACTCGACAGCCCGCCCGTGCGACCTCACTCCCAGCGGATCGAGGGCCTTTGCAGCGCTAGGCATTGACGTCGAGGCAGCCCGAAATCTGCGCCGCCGTTTCGCCTACGCCTGCGTCGATTGGAGCGAGCGTCGCCCTCATCTAGGCGGAGCGCTAGCCGCCGCGATACTAACAGTCGCCCTGAAAAGAAAATGGCTGTTCCGGGATTTAGACAGCCGGACCCTACGTGTAACAAGCTTTGGCCGGCGCGAAATGTTGGTAAGATTCGGCCTTCATGTTTAACGTTCTCGACACACCTTCGTGAACCTTCGTGGCCTTGGTGGTGAACGCTTTCGCAAGGTATCGCGATACCGCCAAAGGCACTTGAAACCCGACACCGCTCGCCAGCGGTATAATCCGCATAAGGCTTCATTTTGGGGGTTCCCACCATGAGTTTTTCCCGGACTCTCGGCGAATTGCGTCGAAGTCCCTTCACTGAACCGCGTCTCCGCGCACGCCGCGTAAAAGATGAACTCCGCGAAAACCTGATGGCCCGTCTGCGCGAAGGCGGCCCATTGTTTCCCGGCATCGTCGGCTACGACGACACAGTAGTGCCGCAGATCATCAATGCCATTCTCTCGCGCCATAATTTCATTCTTCTAGGCTTGCGCGGACAGGCGAAGAGCCGCATCCTCCGCGCCCTCACTACGCTACTCGATCCGCAGATGCCCTACGTCGCTGGCTGCGAAATCCACGACAATCCCTACGCTCCCATCTGCCGCCGCTGCCGCGAACTGCTCGCGAAAGAGGGCGACGCCACGCCCATCGCATGGTTGACGCCCGAGCATCGCTACGTAGAAAAATTAGCTACGCCCGACGTCACCATCGCCGACCTGATCGGCGATATCGATCCCATCAAGGCCGCGCGCGGCGGCCACGAACTGTCCAGCGAATTCACCGTGCATTACGGATTGCTTCCCCGCGCCAACCGCGGAATTTTCGCCATCAACGAACTGCCCGATCTCGCCGGCAAAATTCAGGTCGGACTCTTCAACATCATGCAAGAGGGCGACGTGCAGATTAAGGGATATCCCATCCGCCTGCCTCTCGATGTAGCCATCGTCTTCAGCGCCAATCCCGAAGACTACACGGCGCGCGGAAAAATTATCACGCCATTGAAGGATCGCATCGGCTCGGAAATTCGCACCCACTATCCGGCGACCCTCGAAGAAGGTATCGCCATTACCGCGCAGGAAGCCTGGATTGATCGTGCGCACCACGAGACCGAAGAGGAGGTCGGCGGCGAAAATGACCGCGACGCCTCGCGCTTGCAAATTCCAAAATATATCCAGGAGGTGATCGAGCGCATCGCCTTCGCCGCGCGCGATGACAAAAAGATCGACAAGCGTTCCGGCGTAAGCCAGCGCCTGCCCATCTCGGCCATCGAGAACGTAATATCGAATGCCGAGCGCCGCGCCCTCACCCATCAAGAGAAGTTAGTCGTTCCCCGCATCAGCGACATCTACGCTGCGCTGCCCGCCATCACCGGCAAACTCGAACTCGAATACGAAGGCGAAATGAAAGGCGCCGACCACGTCAGCCGCGAGTTGATCCGCACCGCGATCGCGAAAACATTCGACACCTACCTCCACGGCGTCAACCTTAATCAAGTCGTGCAGTGGTTCGATCTCGGCGGAGAAATTCAACTCAGCGACAACGCCGCAGCCACGGAAGTTCTCGAAGGCTTGCGCCAGATTCAGGGCCTGATGGAAAAACTCGGCAAACTGAACGTGGGCCCAAAAGAAGCGGCCGAGGTGCAAGTGTCGGCGGCAGAGTTCGTGCTGGAAGGCCTGCACGCCCACAAGAAAATCGGCCGCAACGAAGAGCGCGTCTTCGCCGCCGGAGAAAAGCCCATGAAAGTAGCCGAGAAGCAGACAGCATTCGATCGCGACGAATCTGAATTTGGCAGGAAACGAGGATTTAATTAGCTCTCAGCCGTCAGCTCTTAGTAAGAACAAGATTTTCGACACGACGAGCCGTAACTGAAAGCTGACAACTGATAGCTGAAAGCTGCTCTCATGAAACGCATCCGCTACAGCAAATACGTCCCCGACCCCGCCGGCGACATGAGCATGGAAGACCTGCTCAGCGCCCTCTCTGACTATTTTCTGCAAAGCGGATTCAACGACAATTTCTGGTACGAACTCCCCGAAGGCGAACAAACGCTAGACGACTTGAAGCGCGCTCTCGAACAAGCGCTCCTCGACGGCGAAATGTTCGACGAAGAGATGCGCGACCGTCTCCAGCAAATGCAGATGGAGGGCCAGCTCGAAGAGCTGATCGAAAAGCTGATCGAGCGCATGCAGCAGGAAGACTATATTTCGATTGACCAGCCTCATGATCCAGCGAAGCAGTCGAGCGTCGGTGGGCAGGTAGGCGACGCGCAGCAGCCAGCGAAATTCGAGATCACCGACAAGAGCCTCGATTTCCTCGGATTCAAAGCCCTGCGCGATCTCCTCGGATCGCTAGGCAAATCCAGCTTTGGACGTCACGATACGCGCGATATGGCCACCGGCATCGAAGCCAGCGGAGCCTCCAAGCAATACGAATTCGGCGACACCTTAAATCTCGACATCACCGCAACCCTTTCAAGCGCGATTCAGCGCGAGGGCCTGGGCCTTCCCCTCAATCTCGAATACAACGACCTCCAGGTCCATCAGTGTGAATACCAGTCATCGTGCGCGACAGTGCTGATGCTCGACTGCTCGCACTCAATGATTCTCTATGGCGAAGACCGCTTCACTCCCGCAAAGAAAGTCGCGATGGCGCTCTCGCAGTTAATTCGTACGCAATATCCCGGAGACTCTCTCTCGCTAGTCCTCTTCCATGACTCGGCCGAAGAAGTTCCGCTCTCGCAACTGGCGCGCGTCAAAGTCGGTCCTTATTACACCAACACGCGCGAAGGCCTGCGCATGGCACAACGCATCCTCCAGCGCCAGCGCAAAGACATGAAACAGATCGTCATGATCACCGACGGCAAGCCTTCAGCCCTGACGCTAGAAGACGGACGCATCTACAAAAACGCCTTCGGCCTCGATCCCTTGGTTGTCAGCCAGACGTTAGAGGAGGTTTCCAAGTGCAAGCGAGCCGGCGTCCTGATCAACACCTTCATGCTTGCATCAGATTACGGTTTGGTGCAGTTCGTGCAAAAAGTAACGCAGATGTGCCGCGGCAAAGCCTACTTCACCACGCCCTACACGCTAGGTCAATATCTGCTGATGGATTACATGTCGCGGAAAACCAAAACGATTCACTAGCTGATCTCCCTTCCGAAAACGCGCGAGAAGTGGCATGTTCTCGCTATCATCGCCAAAACTGAAGTGTGCTATAGTCTCCCGCCTAAGGGATCGCGGTTCAAGGACGCGCGAACTTGGGTTGCTCTCGCTTGGAGCGGCGTAGCAGGGGACAAGATGCGAATTGCGGAAGGCAGGAGCGTGGCGCGCTGCGCCTTCCTACGGAGACTGCGACGAATCGGAGCGCCCCTGGCAATCTTGGTCGCGCTTGCACTCGGAGCGGCCCTGCTCGACAACAATGTCTCGATTCGGCGACCTTCCCGAGACGAATTCCTAGGTGGTCTCGATCAGACGCTCGCGCGGGGCACGGACTGGGCGCTCAGCCAGTATCCCGAAACTGCGACGGGTATCGTTCCCACCCCCGAAGGGCGATTCCTTCTGGGCAACGCCGCGACCGCCCACATGATCGTGGACTGCGCCTCGCTTTCGAGCGAGCCGCGCATCACGGCACTTGGTTCCAGTTTTGTCGAGGCTTGGAAGGTCAAAGCGAGTATCTTGGGCAAGCTAGTCGACCCCGCGATGCCGACGAATGCGGCGAGCGACCACGAGCTCCAGAGTCTCGAGGAATATCAGCGTTGGAACTTGTACGGAGCCGCTCCTAACGACGTCGCGCTGTCCGCCGACGAAATGAAAGACTTGTTCTCTCCGAACAAGTATCGAACGGGGAAAGCGACGCACCAACTCTTCGCCCTGTACTTCTACCGGAAGTCCAAAGGCTCCACGCCCGAGCTAGATGGTCTGATGCAACAAATCGAGGAGCGAATCGCGTGGGAGGCCGCTATCGACTTTCGAGTAACCGATCTCTATCTGCAGCGGATCGCCTTTTTGCTGGCCGCCGGCAGGCCCGATCTAGTTCGGCCCCGATGGGTCGAACGAGCTTTTGCGGCACAGCAGAATGGAGGAGGCTGGCTGAAAAACTGGCACGGTTGGAGTCGAACGCCTTATCGTTTCTCTTTCGGCGATGAGTCGCCCACCGCCCATGCCACCGCGCAAGGCATGTGGATCGCTTCCATGCTCAGGTATCGTTACCCAGGATGGATCAAGCAGAACTACCAATGACCCGCGCGAGACAGGCGGTGCTACACATTGCCTTACGCTGCAATTCGCAGAAAATCTCCCGAGGGATTATATGTCGCGGAATTCACGGCTTTGGAGACTACTGGATCAGCCATATCTGGTTTACGCACGAGCAGAAAGCGGAGGATTTCGGCTATATACGCGTCCTTTCCAGCATCAGGGAGATCCACTCTCGACCAGAACCTTCAAGGTCTCTGGATTACAGAAGTAACACCGAAGCCGCCGACAGCGCCCAGCTTCGGTGTAATATCGCTTCAAGCACCATCCCGTTCGGAGACGTTATGAAACGAATCGCTACCTTCATGTTGCTGGTCGTTCTGAGTGTTGCCGCGGCAATCCCTGCCCAAGCGCAACGCATTAGCCCTCAGGAAAATGCTCGCCAATCCCGCAAGGCGATCAAGCACCAGCAAAGGATGTTGAACAAGGCCAACAAGAAACAATCGAAAGCCATGAAGAAAGCCGCGAAAGCGCTACGCAAAGCAACCAGGAAGGCGAACCGCCGCCGCAGGTAACCTCCGCGTCCTCGCGGCCATACCCATTCGCTCGGCTTCAGCGGTTTGCCAAAACCGAGACCTGCCGCGCCTTCAGCAATTGTTCATCCGCAGTCACCAGCGTCAGATCAAACACGCGCGCCGTGGCAACCAGAAAGCGATCAGCGGGATCACGGTGGGGAAGTTGCACGCGGGCAGTTTCCTGCGCGACTTGGTAATTTATCGGAGCCTCCCGCATCGGGAACGCGTCCAGCATATCCGCAATCCATTCCTGCGGAGTCGGACGCAAAGTCAACTTGCGCTTCTCGCCAAGAGTCAGCACCTCCCACAACGAGATCGGGGATAACCACAACTCATTACTAGGATTCTCCAGCGCGGCGGTTAAACGCACGGCAAGTCGCGCCCGATCCAGCGCGCTCCACACCCATATATGAGTATCAAGAAGCAGCCTCATCAGCGCAGCGCTTCCCAATCGCTTTCTTCGCTGGCTGGAGAAACAATGTCCCCGTTAATCTGCCCGGTTCCCGCGCGAGATCCCACCCAGTGCTTGGCCTTCCTCGACGCATGAGGAGGAACGACTTCAGCCACCGGTTCGCCGAAGCGTGTCACCAATACCGTTTTCCCAGTCTTGCGGACGTTTTCGAGCACGGACAGACAAGTTGCTTTGAACTTGGAAATGGCTATTTCTTCCATCAGAATCTCCTGTAAGATATTACTATGGTCAAAGACCATGGTCAATTCAATTCATCACAAATCCAAAGTGATCGCCCTCACATCCACTTCAATCCCAACGCGCTAATCTAACCTCACTCCCAGGACCTCTCGCGGTCCCATGCCCTCCAGAAAGAAGTTCCCTATGCGTGTGTCCGTATGCGGGTTGGCAGTTGCGCTCGCGCTTGTATCGAGCCTCGCCGCCCAGCAATCGGCCCAGCAATCGGTCCAGCAGTCGGACCAAGCTGTTGCCGCGCGCGTTCTCGGCCCGCGCTGGAAGCAGATTTCACGCCGCGCCGGGATGATCTTCGCCGGCACCGTACTCTCCACTTCGGCCACGCCCGATCGCGCCACCACCGGCGCTACTCCATCCATCGAGCTCATCTTCCGCGTCGACGAGCCCATCGCCGGAGTCGAGCGCGGACAGATTCTCACCATTCACGAGTGGGCCGGCGCCTGGTCCGTGCATCGCCCCATGACCCGAGGCCAACGAATTTTGATCTTCCTGTACCGGCCAAGTCGATTAGGTTTGACCAGCCCTGTCGGAGGCTCGCTCGGCCAGATTGCTCTGGATTCCAGCGGCCAGAACGTTTCCGCCGATGCCGTAAGAAACACTGCAGCCCTGCCTTCGCTTCACGACTCTTCCTCGCGCCAGCCATCATTCCCCGACGCCGAATGCGTTACCGTCATCCAGCTAAAGCGCGCCATCCTCGCCGCCAGAAATAGGAAAGAAGAAGAGGAGTGAACATGCGCGCGCAAATTCTACCGGGTGTCGCTTTCCTCATTTGTGTCATTCCCCTTAGCAACGCAGGAGGCCCCGCCTTCGTCGCCGGCTCAGGCTACAACTCCGGAGTCGAAGGCCAAGCCCTCGTCTGGGCGAACGGCTCCATCCAATACTTCACCGACCAGGGCAACCTCAGCCCGATTCTCTCCAATACTCAGGCCAATGCCTTTGTCGCCGCCGCCTTCGGTGTCTGGACCAGCATCCCCCCGGCGTCGCCCTGACTGCAGCGTCGGGCGGCAGCCTCGCCGAAGACGTCAACGGCAGCAACATCCAAACCAACGGCTACGGAGTCGTCACCGCCCCCGCCGACATCACGCCCTCTGCCACCAGCACTCCCGTCGGCATCGTCTACGACTACGACGGCACCGTCACCGACGCCATCCTCGGCGAGGGCGCCGGAGACATCGAAGATTGTTTCACCAACGCCGTCTACGGCGGCCCTGACAACTTTTCCACCGCCGGCAACATCGTGCACTCGCTAGTCGTCATCAACGGAATCTGCGCCGCCACCACCGCTCAGCTCCCCGACGTTCAATACCGCCTCATCCGCACCCTGGGTCGCACCATCGGAATCGGATGGTCGCAAGCAAACGTCAACGTCCAGACGCGCAAACCGCCTCCCAGCAGCGCCGACTTCGCCGGATTCCCCGTGATGCACTTTGCCGACTCCATCGCCTGCGTCCCTATCGCCGTCTGCTACCCCAACCCCGACGCTCCCACCATGGACGACATGGATTCACTCGCGCGCCTCTACCCCGGCAGCAATCCGCAACCGACCGGCAGAGTTTACGGCAGCGTCTATTTCACGAACGCGTCGGGCAATCCCATCCAGCCCATGCAAGGCGTCAACGTAGTCGCCCGCTTGATGGTCTCCGGTCAACCGTCGCGCCAATACGTTGCGACTTCCGTCTCGGGGTTCTCCTTCTGCGGCAACGCCGGCAACATCATCGACGGATACGTCGACGGAAACGGTCTCCCCTACAACATCTGGGGATCGAGCAACCCCTCCCTCGAAGGATTTTTCGATCTCGGTCAGCTGATGATTCCGACCGGCCAAACCGTCGCCGAATATCAGCTGAGCGTCGAAGGACTCGATCCAAACTGGTCGCTAGGCGTCGTGTCCTACGCTCCCAATCAGGTGACGCCGTCAGGCGCGTTCACTCCGATAGTAGTCACGGTATCCAGCGGATCAAATGCCGAGAGTGACATTCTGATGTTGCAGGACGAAATCGCCGAAACCCATCCCGGCACCGGATCGACCTACCTTACTCCCGCCGCGCTTCCCCAAGGCGGTTCGTGGGGATCGTGGATCTCCGGCTACGGCAGCACCGACTACTTCCAGTTCACCGCGCAGGCCAATCGCACCGCCTCCGTCGCCATCGTCTCGCTCGACGAAGCCGGACGGCCCACCGAAAACAAGCTGATGCCCGTTATCGGAATCTGGGAATTGAGCGACCAGAGCGGCGATCCCGCCCCCGCGTCGACTCCGTCGGCCTTCAACTCAATTTACTTCGCCACCACGCGCCTCGATGCGCAATTCGGCACCACCGAAGCGTTCCGCGTAGGCGTCGCCGATTGGCGCGGCGATGGACGTCCCGACTACTTCTATCAAGCCAACCTTCTTTATTCCGATTCGCTAACTCCCGCGCGAGTCAGCCTCGCCGGCGGCATCACCACGCTCAAAGGAATCGGCTTCAGCCCCGCCCAGCAAGTCACCGTCGCCGGCAACAATGCCACTACACTGTCCGCGTCAGCGAGTCAGATTCAAGCCTCCCTACCCGCCGCATCTCTCGATGGAGTCGCCACCGTCCAAGTCACGGATCCGGTCAATGGCGCGTTTTCCCAAATGATCGGCGCACTCACTTACGGCGCAGCCGCCACCGATCTTTTGCTTCTTCTCCAAGGCGCCGAGCCCGCAACGGCCGTGGGCTCCGTAGCCCCCAGTCCCCTCCGTGTCCGCGCCGTCGCCGCCGACGGAGTCACGCCCGTAACCGGCGCAAC
Organism: Acidobacteriaceae bacterium; assembly: GCA_003132405.1. Classification (GTDB taxonomy): domain Bacteria; phylum Acidobacteriota; class Terriglobia; order Terriglobales; family Acidobacteriaceae; genus Acidiflorens. The sequence continues at coordinate 15,152 of PKXQ01000156.1, forward strand.
TATCGCATGGAGCGCTACCAACGGCCTGCAATTCTCTACCTGCAGCGGCGCGTCCTCATGCTCCGTGTTGACCGACGAAGCGGGAGAATCTTCAACCTCCGTGACTCCAACCGCGATCGGGCAGAGCGCCGTCACCATCGCTCTAGCCCCCGCCGCCTACTCGCCGCCGCAAACGCAACTCGCGACCGTAGTGGCCACGTCAACTACTCTCGACCTCGCCGCCGTCGCACCCACCCGCTGGATCGCTCAAGGCGCAACCCTCGCTGTTCCCCTAACCGTCGAAGCCCTCAATCTGGGCGCGCCCATGCCGAACGTCACCGTCAACTTTCAACTCACCCGCGGCACAGCTTCTTTATCGGCCGCGAGCGCAACCACCAACGCCTCCGGATTCGCCGCCATCACTGCGTCCTTCGCAAATCTAAGCATCAACGTGCAAGTGAGCGCCTGCGTAGCTCCCAACAACGCACCCTGCCAGACCTTCACCTTGTTCGCGACACCGCCTTCTTTGTGGACGCTCGAAACCGTGAGCGGATCATCGCAGGCCGTTCCCTCGAATCAGCCCTTTCAGCCGCTAGTCATGCGCGTCACCGACGGCTCCTCCGCCGACAATCCTGTCATGGGAGTCAACCTAACCTTCGCCACCACCATCGCCCGCCCCAGCGCCAACCCCGGCGGGCAATCCGTCGTGCTCGGCGCATCGCAAGCGCAGGTCGTGACCGCCCAGGATGGCACCGCCTCCATCATCCCCTCCGCCGAAAACGTTGGCGTCTGCGACCTCTTCATCGTCGTAAGTTCCGGCGCCCAGAGCGCGCAATTTCAATTAGAGAGTCTCGCCGCGATCGTTCTGCCCCAAACACAAATCGTCGCCACTCCCGCCCCGGCCACGCCGCGCGCTCAGGTATTCGCCCAGCAGACGCTCGCGCCCCAACCATTGCCGACCATGCTGAATGAAGTTCCCGAAAGTATTCCGCTGAACGATCCAGCCGCGAATCAATCCGATTGCTCCGAGTCCCGCCATGGCGGAACCGCCGCCCCTGCGACCTTCGCCGGACTTGGAACTCCGTGTGACTCGCCACCTGAGCCGAAAGTGGAAAAGTCGCCGCCCGATGAACCACCCGCACCATCGGCGGACCCTCCATCGGAGAAGCATGCGCCGTCAGAAGAACACAGCCAAGCTGGCGGAGCCGCGCAACCTCCTCCAGAAGTTCCGTCAGCGATTTTCCCCAGCGGAGCCGATCCCTCGATCAGCAATGCCCCGCTGACCTGGATGCCAGAAGACAAGCGAAGCTGTCGCTTCGCCCAGAGCGGAGCACAATTGTTCCTCAACATTTACTAAAAACTATCGGAACCAATCGATTTTGCTTTTGGGTGGCGCAGCGGTTTACCGGTCTCTGCACTTGCCTTTGGGTGGCGCAGCGGTTCACCGCTGCGTTTACCGACCCCCCTAAGATTTGGGGCTTTCAGCCCCTGAGGGAGGAGCCCGATTTCGCCAAACTCTGTCAAGCCCCCGTTTCGCCGGTTTCGTCGCTAAGCCTATGCATCCGAAGGGAAGATAAAGTTCAATAACTTGTCGGGCCAGTCGGTCGAACTTGATATAATTAACTTATAGATAGAAAAAGGTGCGGATCACTTCCGCACCTTTTTCATTTGGCCTGTGCTGTTAACCACGAAGCCCTAACTCGTGAAATCGGCCCAGGCTAAGTCCTTATTCCGCAATATTTTGCATAGGTAATTATCCCTTGAAATCACGTATTGGATGGCATATCATTCCGGCTCATGGCCGGAAAATTCGAGAGTGCTTACCAAAGAATCGGTTGGGCAACCGAGCAAATGGGTGAATTGAAACGCAGATCGCACGTTTACTTTAATCCTGATACGCACCCCAGATTCACGGAGACTGATCCGAAAACCTCTCACACGCTCGATAAAATCAAGCTCAAGCCCATCCCTAATCCCATCATTCGAAATGTTGTTCAAATTATTGAGGGACTTCGATCTGCTTTGGATCACGCGGCGAATGCCACGGTGCCTAGAGGTAAGAAGGCCTATTTCCCTTTTGGTGATACCCGGCGAGACATGAAGGCCTCCTTCGGCAGCGACCGCTATAAACATCTCCCGAAAGACATCAGAACGCTCTTTGTGAAGTTCAAGCCTTACAAGGCTGGGAACTCTACCCTTTGGGCACTCAACAAAATGTGCAACATGACAAAGCACAGGAAAATGCTGGCTCCTTCGATTTCCATCAAGGACACCGTGTTCGAAGATCGCTGGGGCGTCGGGGCTTACGATGCGCTGCCCTTTGCGCCTAGCTGGGATCGCCGAAAAAACGAAATCATAGTTTCCCGATCCCTCGGCAAGGGAACAGTTCACCACGATGTTGAGTTTTCCATCGGTATACAGTTTGGGAAAGTCCCAGTGCTTAGCGGACGCCCAGTCCCTTCCAATTTGGGCAAGATGGCTGGCATAGTTTTGAGCATCGTTAGAGCTACGGAAGCGGAGGCGCGAAGACTTGGAATCATCAAATAGCTTCCAATACACACTCCCGTCTTTCCGTCATGCTAAAATGCATGACGTACAGACGGGCATACGGTGATGAGCCGCCAAGCACAGACCGATCAACCCGGTGCGCGAAAGATTTTGAAGCCGTCCGCAGAAGTTGCGGCTAAAATGGCTCCAGTATCAAGGGCTTCCTTCCACGATCTACTGCAACGGGCGGCAAATCCGCCCTCTCGACAACGCGCTTCAAAAAAGCGTTGAAGATTAGATTCCCCTGGTCCCTTCGATTGTACCGAAACGAATATTCATCCAAGTAGGTTTGCAAATACTTCCGGCTCACGGAATGGTAGACTCCGCCGATCCCGCGCTTAATCAGCGACCAAAACCCTTCGATGGTCTGAGTGTGGACATCGCCCATGACATAGATTTTCTGTGCGTGCTTGATCCGCCGATGATCGTAACCATTTTTCGGTGTAGCGAGCCGGTCATAGGTTGAATACTCATCGCTGTATACGATACTGTTTGGCAAAATCTTTTCTTCGATGATCGGGAAAAGCGTAGCGGCCTTGGCATCTGGCGTTACATAAGCCAGCACGCGGCCTTTCCCCCCGCGCTCGACCATGCCGAACACTGGAGTCTTTTCATCGTTATCGCGTCCGCGCATTCCGCGAGAGCCGTGCTTGTTCTTGCGCTTTCCGCCTACGTAAGTTTCGTCGATCTCCACCGCCGATCCCTCCAGTTGCATGTCAGTTTCGGACAGCAACGAGCGAATCTGGCGGAACATCCGCCAAGCGGTTTTGTAGGTCACTCCGGTTTCACGCTGAATCTGTTTCGCGGAGATGCCGCAACGAGTTGAAGCCATCAAATACATGGCGTAGTACCAGAGGCGAAGCGAAGTGCTGGAGTGCTCGAAGATCGTCCCGGCCATCGGGGAAATCTGGGTTCCGCAGTGGTCGCACGAATACACCGGACGCCCATGGATGCGGTAGTGCTTGCGCTCTGTTTTGCACTTTTCACAGTGGACGATTCCGCCGGGGAACCGCTGCTCTTTTAGGTGCTCTAGGCAAGCGGCATCATCGGGAAACTGGCGGTTGAAGTCTGTGATCGTGTAGCGTAGATGCTTCGGAATTGTCTGGTAGCGGTTCATGGCTTCCACCTACAGGCAGTATGCCATTTGTTCTACGTGATGTCAAGGGATAATTACCTTTGCATATAAGTTCTTTAAATCCAAAGATCTGGAAGGAATTTCGCGCTATAACCATGATTCTAAAGACCGAGTGTAAAAAAAAATTTCGGTCAAACTCGAAAACTACCGGACTCTGGCCCCGCGTCAGAGCCAAGGCTGACCTTGAGACTCCGAAATCTTGAAACTCTGAAACCTTGAAACCTTCCTCACTTAGTCCAACGATCAACCCAGTCGTTAACCGTCTTATACCAAAGCTGAGAATCTTGCGGCTTAAGCACCCAGTGCCCTTCATCCGGAAAGTAAAGCATCTTCGAAGGTACGCCCATTGTTTGCAAAGTAGCAAACAGTTGAAGCCCTTCGCTGACATCAAGCCGGTAGTCGAGCTGCCCATGAATCACCAGCGTAGGCGTCTTGAATTTCAAAGCCGAATTCCGCGGAGACCACTTCTCATACATCTCCGGATTCGTATAAGGAGTGCCCTTGAACTCCCAGTTATTGAACCAGAGTTCCTCGGTAGTCCCCCAGGCAGAAACAGTATTAAACATGCCATCATGCGACACGATGCACTTGAAACGGTCGGAATGCCCAAGCACCCAGTTCGCCATGTATCCGCCATAACTCGCGCCCAGAGCGCACTCCCGGCCACTGTCAATAAACGGATAAGTCTTCTCCGCGTAATCCAGCCCCTTCATCAAATCTTCAAACGGAGCGCCGCCCCAGTCGCCATTGATCTCATCAATAAACTTCTGCCCATATCCCGGCGACCCATGAAAATTAATCATGACCACGACGTATCCGCTAGCCGCAAAAAGCTCAGCATTCCAGCGATAGCTCCAGAGGTCGCCCATCGGAACTTCAGGTCCGCCATGAATGATGAACTTCAGCGGATATTTCTTGTTCGGGTCGAAGTTCGGCGGCTTTACGAGAAATCCGTGGACTCTCTCTGCGAATGCTCCGGGAAACCAGAAAGGTTCGATCGGTGCCATGGCAGCTTGGGATAGGACCGCATCGTTAAGATGAGTCAGCGAAGATGCCTTGGGCAATGCGCAATCCGGCGTCTCATACGACGGCGGGAAGCCGGGTGGAGAGAACGCGTCAACCGTGCAATTCTTATTGTTCACCAGCGAAACGCCCGACATGAAGATGTTTGTGGGACTGGCGATCGACATATGCGTATACAAAATCGTGCGTCCGCCATCAATGACCGAAATGTCGTCATCGTATCCACCGCCGGCAATTTCTTTGATCGCATTTGCACCGTCCAATGCGATTTTGTAGATCGGCGACTGGCCAGCGTTTGCGGAGCTGAAATAAATCATTTTCGAGCCTGGATCCCAAGCGATCGCATCCACCCAGCGATCAAAATTTGGAGTTAGGTCTTTCTTCCTTCCCGTCTTCCGGTCGTACAACATCAGCCGAAACCGGTCGCTCTCGTATCCCGGACGCTGCTGGGCGCGATACGCGATGTACTTGCCATCGGGAGAATAGAGCGGAGTCGAGTCGCTGGCGGGATTGTCGGCGGTAATGTTTTTCGCTGCCCCTCCATTCACCGAAACGATCCAAAGATCATTGTTAGTAGAAGTGGCCTCAACCTTGTCATGATTCGACGTGTAGCAAATCTCCTGCCCGTCAGGCGAGAAAGCATAATTATCCTGCCCGCCCAGCGAGAACACAGGAGCGTCGTAGTCGCCAGGTGTGAGGTCGCGATATCGGCTCGGACAACATTGCATGCCCGGCAGGCAGGCAGTGACAACGCACGCGGGACGGGCTTCATCTTTCTGCCGAAACTCGGTTACGAAGATGTGGGAGCGCTTGCCTTCCTTGTACGCGTTCCAGTGGCGATAGAGAAGGCGATCAAACACGAGCGCCCTGGTCTTCGAATTCTCGGCTTCCTTAAGTTTCGCGGCGTTGCAGTCCTCGTCGTTGCCCGATCGGGGCGTATTGCACTCGGGATAAACATCCGACGTGAACAAGATGTTCTTCCCATCAGGCGACCAGATTTCGCCGCTGGCTTCGGTCGCAATCCCAGTCTGCCGCCATTTGTCGCTCACAGTTCCCGCCGCGCCATCAAACTCCGCAATCCAAACCTGCGATCCACCTTCTTTATTCGAAATAAAAGCAAACCGCTTCCCATCCGGAGCCCACCGCGGACGATCGCCATCCTGATCCGCAATAAGAACGCGCTCGGTTTGGATGGGAGAGTGGCCACTCTCCACGGCCCTATTCAGCGGCACAATCCATATATGTGATGTCTTCTTGTTAGCCGCCAGATCGACATCGACAGCGGCAAACAGCACCCACTTCCCATCCGGAGAAGGCACCGGCTCCCCCACCCGCTTCAGCTTCATCATGTCTTCAAAAGTAAAAGGATGCTTGGTCTGAGAAAATGCAGAAAGAGTAAGAAGAGAAAACGACAGAAGAAAAAGAAAAGCAAAGCGGCGCATGCGTCCCTCCGGCAAACAGAAGAGTGTAGCAAAGAGCCAGGTTTCAATGTTTCAAGGTTTCAGAGTTTCAAGGCAGGCTAAAAGGTCGCGGCCTTTGAAACCTTGAAACTCTGAAACCTTGAAACCTGCCTTACCCCAGCTCTTCCAGCATCGCCGTCATCTCCGACTGCGCATGATTATTCCCTGTCCGCCGCGCGGAAGAAATCCCATCCACCAGCCAGCGCTTTGCCTCATCGACGCGGCTAGCGGCAGCCAGCGCCTGCGCCGCCATAAAATAGGCGGGTGTATAATCCGGATTCTTTTCAATCAAAGTTTTAAATTCGGTAAGCGCCTGCTCGATCTGTCCAGCCTTCGAATACTCCATAGCGAGCCCATAGCGCGCAAACGAATCCGCCGGATTCGCCGTCACAATCTCCGTCAACATCGCAATACGATCCATAAGATAGGTCTCAGGTATTAGGTCTCAGGTCTAAGCGAAAAGCCAAAAGCGCAAAGCGAACAGCGAGCTGTCTTTCGATTCTACATTCAGATCACAGCATTCCGTCCCATACCGCGCTACAATGTCTGTTCTCCGAGAGACCAACTTGGCCTGCCCATTTTTTGTGCCGCGAGAAATTTTGAACGACGGCTCCTGGCCGCATCCGTCGCGTCTCCCCTTGGGGGCAGGATGGACCGGCGCTTGCGCCGCCTCCGGCCAAGAAGTGCTGGCATCCGATCTTCACATACAAGATTTTTGCAATTTAGGTTATGCGACCGTATGTCCGCATCTTCCGCAGCATCGCGACTGGGATGCAATCCGCTTCTCCATAGCGCATACCAGCAGTCGGCAGGTCACGATTTGCTTTGTTTGCGAACTCGCTCATGCTCCCATCGAGCATGGCAAATTAACTTTCGATCTGACGAGCGAGGTTTGGCTCAACTCGCATTCCGACTCGCGCGTACTAAGGCTAGCAACTGCTTATCTCCGAGCCTATCGCGCGCGAAGGAGTTTCCTCTCGCCTGATAATCAATGCGCCAAAACTCTATGAACAATTATGAATAACGACGACAAAACATTGCGCCCGCGTCCCGTGCGCGAATCGATCTCGGAGATGGTCGAGATCGTTCTGCCCAACGACGCCAATCCGCTGAACGCGCTCCTCGGCGGCCGCCTTATGCACTGGATCGATCTCGCCGGCGCCATGGCCGCTCACCGCCATTCCCGCGCCTACGTGGTCACCGCTTCCATCGATCATATGGATTTTCTCGTGCCCGTCCGCGTTGGCGATTTCGTGGTGTTGCGCTCGTCGGTCAATCGCGTTTATCACACTTCAATGGAGGTGGGCGTCAAGGTTTGGGTAGAAAATTATCGATCGCAACAAAACCGTCACGTCAGTTCCGCCTATCTAACGTTTGTCGCCGTCGATGCCGTCGGAAATCGTGTTCCGGTCCCCCAAGTTATCCCCGAGACCGAAGATGAAAAGCGCCGCTACGAAGGCGCTGCCCGCCGCCGTGAGATCCGCCGAGCCGAGTCGGCGCGCAAGAAAAGGGTTCCAAGTGAGACGATGCTGACTGACCGATAGCTGAAAGCTGACTATGGATAGCGCACTCTTAATTCACCGCCTGCATTTCGCTTTCACAATAACCTTCCACTATCTCTTCCCCGAACTAACCATGGGCCTCGCCTTGTTGATCGTAGTGCTCAAAACAATTGCGTTGCGGCGCAATGATCCTCTCTACAACGAGGCCGCGCGCTTCTGGGCAAAGATTTTCGGTATCAATTTTGTCTTGGGCGTCGTCACCGGCATTCCGATGGAATTCCAGTTCGGCACCAACTGGTCCCACTTCTCGCGCTTCGCCGGCGGTGTCATCGGCCAGACCCTCGCCATGGAAGGCATGTTCGCCTTCTTTCTAGAGTCCGCATTCATAGGATTATTTCTCTTCGGAGAAAAGAAGCTAAGCCCGCGCGCCCACTGGTGGTCGGCCGTCGGAGTCTTTCTAGGTTCGTGGTTATCAGGCTACTTCATCATAGCTACTGATGCCTTCATGCAATATCCCGTCGGCTATTACAAGGCTTCCGACGGGAGCTTACAACTGGCCAGCTTCTGGGATTTTGTCCTCAATCCCTGGGCAGGATGGCAGTATGCCCATAACATGAGTGGAGCTGCCATCACCGGCGCCTTCATTATGACCTCCGTCGGCGCGTTCTACTTACTTTCGAATAAGTGGACTGCGCACGCCCGAATCTTCGTTAAGACAGGTGTCATCGCCGGCTGCATCTTCAGCGTGCTCCAGATTTTTCCCACCGGCGATCGCCAAGGCAAAATGGTAACCGAGCTACAACCCGCGACACTAGCGGCGATGGAAGGATTGTTTCACGGCCAGACGCAAGCTCCATTAGTCATCATAGGTCAGCCGAATGACCAGCAAGGTAAGATCGATAACCCTCTCCAGGTTCCTGGTATGTTAAGTATGTTGACTTACAAGCGCTGGAGCGCCCACGTCCGCGGGTTAGACGCTTTCCCTAGACAAGACTGGCCGGGTAACATTCCGTTGCTCTACTACAGTTACCACATCATGGTTGGCCTTGGCACTTTCTTCATCGCCATCATGGCTGTTGCCTTGTTACTGCTCTGGAGCGGCAAACTTTTTAACGCGCGATGGATGCTGTGGATCTTGATGCTAGCGGCGCCGTTCCCTTACATCGCCAACACTGCCGGCTGGATGACCGCCGAGTTAGGCCGCCAGCCGTGGCTCGTCTACGGACTAATGCGCACCGAGGACGGCTACTCCACGCTAGTTTCGGCCGGCAACGCCATGTTCACTCTCTTAGGCTTCATGGGAATGTACATGGTGCTCGGAATTCTCGGTCTCTTCCTCCTGTGGCGAGAAATTGACCACGGCCCAGCAGTCCCATCCTTATCCAATCTTCAGCTGCCGACCGATGCAACAGGAGAGGCGAGGTAATATGTCGACTCTATGGTTCTGGATTGTCGCCGCCATGATTGCGACTTATGTCGTACTTGACGGATTCGATATCGGCGCGGGAGCGATTTATCTGTTAGCGGCGAAAACGAACGACGAGCGCCGCCGCGTCCTGCGTGCCATCGGCCCCGTCTGGGATGGCAACGAAGTCTGGTTGCTCGCCGCCGGCGGCACACTCTACTTCGCATTCCCTAAACTCTATGCCTCGAGCTTCAGCGGATTTTATTTGCCACTCATGATGGTCCTATGGCTGCTCATGCTGCGCGCCATTGGAATTGAGTTTCGCGCTCACATCGAACACTCCGTCTGGCAGGATTTCTTTGACGTTGTCTTCAGCGTCTCCAGCATTCTGCTCGCTGTATTTTTCGGCGCGGCTTTAGGTAATGTCGTTCGCGGAGTCCCGCTCGATGCCACCGGCTACTTCTTCGAACCGCTGTGGACGAACTTCAAACTCAACGCGGACATCGGCGTTCTCGATTGGTACACCGTACTTATAGGAGTAATGGCCCTGGTTACTCTTACCGCGCACGGATCTTACTACGTGGCTCTCAAGACGGATGCTGATTTGGGCCGCCGCGCCCGCGGTTTCGCCTTGCTGTGCTGGCCCTTACAATTTTTTCTGACTTTCAGCGCCCTAGTCGCGACTTACTTTATCCGCCCAACCATCATGGCGAACTATCGCAATCACCCAATCGGGATACTGATTCCAATTGTCGTCGTTGCCTGCCTCGCAGTGATGTTGTGGGCCAATCCCAAAGGAAAAGAAAAACTGGCATTCATCGCGTCCGGCCTCTATATCGCCTTCATGCTGGTGGGCGCGGCCTTCGCTCTCTATCCAGTGGTTCTGTCCGCTCGTGAGCACCAATACGATCTCACCATCTACAACAGCGCTGCCGGGAGCCACGGCCTGCGCGTCGGCTTAGTCTGGTGGACGCTGGGCGCAATCCTCGCCGTCGGCTACTTCGTTTTCGTCTATTGGAAATTCCGCGGCAAGGTGCAATTGGGAGAAGGGCACTACTGAAGCACTCAGCAGTCAGCACTCAGCATTCAGGAAAAACCGGGAATCGCTGAATGCTGATTGCCGAGTGCCGAGTGCTGTCTTCCCCGTATAATCAAAGCATGAGCGCTCACTCCCATCATCCCGGCCAGCAGCAGCCCACCCCGCAACCCCTACCAGGCGTCAACGCCATTATCGCCGTCGGTTCCGGCAAGGGCGGGGTCGGCAAGACGACCCTCTCCGTCAATCTCGCGATCGCCCTCAGCAAAATGGGCCTCAAAGTCGGATTGCTCGACGGCGACGTCTACGGCCCGAATGTCCCGCTCATGCTCGGCACCAATGAGCAGCCGAAAGTGATGAGCGAGAATCAGATCGCTCCCATCAATTCGCACGGCCTCAAAGTGATCTCGGTCGGCTTCCTCAATCCCGGCGACAAGCCGCTCATCTGGCGTGGACCCATGCTCCACTCGATCATGAAACAATTTCTCGGATCGGTGCAGTGGGGCGAACTCGACTACCTCGTCATCGACCTTCCTCCCGGAACCGGTGACGTGGCGCTCTCGCTCATTCAAACCGTTCCGTTGACCGGCGCGATCATAGTCTCCACGCCCTCTGACGTTGCCTTGCAGGATGCGCGCAAAGCCATCGAAATGTTCCGCCAGATGAAAGTCGACATCGTCGGCATGGTCGAAAACATGAGCTACTTCGTCTGCCCGCATTGCCAGCATGAGATCGACATTTTCTCGCGCGGCGGCGCGGAAAAAACCGCAAAGCAATTCGGCATCTCGTACCTCGGAGCCGTAGAGCTCGATCCTGAGATTCGCAAATCCGGCGACGGCGGCTCTCCCGCCGTGCTTAAGGGAGAAGACTCGCCCCACGCCAAATCGCTATTCGCCTTCGCCCGCAACGTAGTCTCGCGGGTAGAAGAGCTAAAAGCTACCAGCTCAGAAAGTGTGATTCAGATTCAGTAATGTGATTCAGACTCAGTAAGGCGACTCTCGACCTAATAAATCTGGTTGTCATCTTGAGCGAAGCGAAAGACCTGTGCATTTGGTCGCTGCTAGACTCCATAGGTTTTCGCTTCGCTCCGATGACAAACGTCATCTGCCCTGAAATCTCTCCAGCCGATACACGGTGTTCGCAGTCCCATCTCTAAGCACGAGCCGAGCCACCATCTCTCCCACCGCCGGCCCGTGCTTAAAACCATGCCCCGAGCCGCCTCCCACAATCCACACGTTCGCATTGCGCGGATGCCGATCGATGATGAAATTGTGGTCGACCGTATTTTCGTACTGGCAAACGCGCGTCTCGATCACCGGCGCGCCTTTCATTCCAGGGAACCGATAGCCCAGATATCGCCGCGCCGCCGCAAGCCCCTCTTCGCTTACGACCCGCTCGCCTGACGTCGGATTGAACTTCGTCCCGCGCGTGTCATCGGCAAGCTTGAATCCGCGCCCCTGATTTCCCGGAATGCCATACATAAAGCGCTCGCCGTGATCGGCCCACACCGGCATGTTTTCTTCGTTGTAGCGTGAGTCGCCCGTCGGCGTGCCAAAGAAAAAAACTTCCTGCCGCGTCGACACAAAATGTGGCCCGACCGTCCGCGGAAACATCTTCCCCAGCCACGGCCCGCAAGCAAACACGTAGCGATCAGCGACCATGCGGTCCGTCACGATGTCCGAACTTTCAGAAGTCACCGCACGCTTGGACGCTGGCGCGTCCGCAAGCCGCAACTCTTTCCAATCGCCCGCATCAAGTTCCTGCGCCGCGACCGCCTCCTGCCGGTATTCTCCGCCCTCAGCCACAAACCGATCGACCACGGCTTGCGTCGACGCACGCGCCAGCAAGTAGCCGCTCTTCGGCTCGTAGATTCCCCATTCCACATTTTCACAACTAATCTGCGGCCATCGTCGCGCCAGCTCTTTGGCGCCAAGCTCTTCGAAGCCGATTCCAGCATCCTTCAATAACGGCAGCGATCCTCGCTCGAAGGCGCCATCGCCCTCAAACATCCATAGCACTCCGACCGGAAAAAAGAATTGCCGCTTCCACTCGCCTTCGTGCTGCTTCCAGAGCTCAAGAGCGCGGGCCGCGAGTTTCGTATAGGGCTGATTGGGCCCGTAAGCGCCTCGCATGATCCGAGTCTCCCCGCCCGAGGATGCCCGCGAATTCCCCGGCCCCCAGGCATCGACCAGCGTAACCCGCGCCCCGCCACGAAGCAGATAAAGCGCGGCCCATCCCCCAAACGCGCCCGCTCCGACGACAGCAATGTGAGGTTTGGCGCTCATGCACGCGCAGTATATATCGCCGAGGCTTTGTGCTCGCTAGCAGGTGATCTCGATCAATGTTGAGAACAACAAATATCGTTGATGCAGCCGGAAAAGCTACCGCACAAGCCACTCCGTGATTTCATGAGTGAGCGCCAGCACCGGGCGGTGCGCAACGCTCACGAACAAAGAAACCGCGACTGCAAACGGAATTACGAACCAAGCCCGTATGTGCACGCGCCGCGCTTTGCTCGCTTCGTCCCACACAAGAAGACGCTCGACACGTTGGCCAATGGAACCGTCTACGAAGCCTGTACTGCAGACCGGACCAGCTTTAACCGGAACCAGGCGAGAAAGCTTGACCAATGCTGCGGCCAGGTCGAGAGCATCACGATGATTCGAGACGGCTGCATCGTCGGCGGCAAGTTCTGCGGCTTGCGACCACGCGCTCTCCAACTTGGCCATGCCGGGGAAGGGACAAAACGCAAAGATGAGCCGCTTCAAGTTATCGCGAGATTTCATGTGCTCCAGCTCATGTTGCAGCGCCATGCGGAGTTCGTCAGGAGTTAACAGGGCAACCGTAGATTCTGAAACTAATACTCTCGGATGGCGGACGCCCACCAGAATGAGCGGCGGACTCTCCCGTCGAGACTGAAAAGTCGCGGCAAAGTTGGCATTGGCTTGCAGCGGGCACGCGCCTTCGAGCCAGCGAGTTACTACTTGTGTAGTCCTGGTTTGAGCCATGATTGCGCGGAAGACGCCATCGGCAATCAAAAGAAGAGCGCAAACGCCAAGCCCGACCGGTATCGCGCCCATACCCTCAGGGATCGGCAGCGGTTGCAGCAACTCAAACGACGGCACAACCAAAGCGAGTGTAATGATCACGGAGACTACAAGCGGGACAATCCGCAACCCGAAGAGTATCGTGGCCACGCTCTGTTGCGCCACATCCGAAGGCTTCAGCGCGCGCCATGCCGTCGCTACCAGCAGCGACAGCAGACAGTAGAGAAGCACGAAACAATCGAGCGAAACCGCGATTCCATGCAGGGCAAACATCAGCGTTGCTCCCAGGTGTTTTCCTGGCCCTTCAGTTTCCAGCGTTTGTGTTCGACCAGGAGTTGGAATTCTTTAGTGACCATCGGCCCGGCACATCTGCCATGAGGAAATTTTTTCCAATTTTCGGCTGAGGCGTTCTGTTTCAAAAACGGCACCGATCATACACCCTTCCAACTACTCGCTGACAGCGCGAATTTATCGTTCGGCTCCGAATCTACACCGCTGAAACTGGTTTCCGCTCTGCGGCTCGGATTTCAACCTGCGCATATCCGCGCATTACTTTGAACTATTACGGCGCTTCTCATCCACCAGGCGCCCCAGCTCATCCAGCAATTCGGCGTCGTGCTTGCTGATTTCTTCCACCATGCGTGAAAGCAAAAGCGGCCCAGCCACGTCCAATCCTAGAAGCTGACGAATGGCATTGCTTGCGACATCTCGTTCTACTTCCGCCATGGTGTACCGAGGCACGTAGCGGAAGGTCACCACCTTAGTTCCTTCGATGGCGATCCGGTCTACCAACCCTTTCTTACGCAGGCGATTCAGCGTCGTCACAATAGTGATATAAGCTCGCCCGATGTCAGCGCGATCTTGGAGTTCGCGTATCGTGATACCCTCCGGCTCCCGCCATATGGCGGACAAAAGCTTCTGTTCAAGCGGACCCAGCCGGATTTTACGAGACGCTAGAAGTAGCCGAAATATATCGTTCATTGTGACCACGCACCGACATCCGGTGAGTGTACGATGATTTTTAATGAAGTTGTAGTCGAAATCGTTAAAAGCAGTCGCGGACATCCTCCGGCGGTTTTCCCTAAAGAATGCTAACCCCATCTCTTCCTTGACACCCTAGCTCACGCTCCCTAGAATTCCAATAGCAGTAGTGAATCCTAATCTAAGCCACTGCATCTAAAGTATTTACGGAGCGTATTCGCTCCCAGGATTCGGGTTGATATGCCGGCAGGGCCATCCGGCGGACGGGAACGCGAAATCCTGACCGCCATCGTCGAAACATTTATAGCTAGCGGAGAGCCGGTCGGCTCGCGCACACTTGCGCGCGCCAGCCGCGAAGGTCTAAGCGCGGCCACCATCCGCAACGTCATGGCCGATCTCGCCGACGCCGGATTTCTCGAGCAGCCGCACGCTTCGGCCGGCCGCGTCCCCACCGCCGAGGCCTATCGTTATTATGTTGAGCAATTGAGTGGCGAGGCGCATCTTTCGCACGAAAACCAGAGCATCATCCAGGACACCCTGACCGGTGTCACCGACGTGCAGGAATTCATGGAGCGCACCTCGCACGTGCTCTCGCTGATCTCGCACGGCGTCGGCGTCACCGTGACCACCACCGGGCCGCGCAACGCGCTCGATCACGTTTACTTCTCGCGGCTAAGCGATCAGAAAGTATTGGCCGTCGTCGTCACGCGTTCAGGGGTGGTGCGCGACCGCGTGCTGCGGCTGGATATTCCGCAGTCGGATCTCGATCTGGCCGCCCGCTACATCAACGAAAATTTTCGTGGATGGACGATGGGCGACATGCGCGCCGAACTTGCTCGCCGCCTCGAGCAGGAACGCAGCGAATACGATCGCCTGATGAAGTCGATCCAGCAGCTCTATCAGCAAGGCGCGCTGGCTTCGAGTGATGACACGCAGGCTGTCTACGTCGAAGGCGCGGCAAACTTGGTGGGCAGCCACGTTACAGGCCAGGAAGGTCGCCAGCGCCTGCAAGAAATGCTGCGGACGCTCGAGGAAAAAGAAAAAGTTGTGAAGCTGCTGGGTGCCTATCTCGACACGCGCCAGGAGGCGGTCCGCGTAGTGATTGGGCTCGACGATGCGCTCCCGGCTTCGAATTTACAGAACTTCGTGCTCATCGGCGCGCCCGCTCGCGTCGGCGGCGAAGTGATGGGATCTCTAGCGGTGATTGGGCCAACGCGCCTCGATTATCAGCACACGATGTCGGCTGTCTCCTATATCGCGCGCTTGTTCGACCAACTTTTAAATGAACCGGAGTAATGCATTCGCATGGCTAAAGGAAATGGAAAGACCAACGCAGATTTTGATCTGGATCGCGAGCTTCCACCGGCTGAAGCTGGAGAAGGCGCAGCGCCCAATGTGATCCCAATCAACGCCAGTGATACCAGCGACGCGTCCGAGACCGAGAAGCTGAAAGCCGAACGCGACGCGCTGCTGGATCGCCTGGCGCGGCTTCAGGCCGAATTTGACAATGCGCGCAAGCGCGCCGTGCGCGAACAGCAGGACTTCCGCGAATACGCCGCCACCGACGTAATCAAGAATTTTCTGCCGGTTCTCGACAGTTTTGAGCGTGCCCTGAAAGTCGCTGGCGAATCCGGTTCAAACTCCAATTCCAATGAGTTTCGCAATGGCATCGATCTCATCTATCGCCAGTTTCAAGATGCGTTGCAGAAAAGCGGCGTGCAACCGATCATTGCCGTGGGGCAGCCCTTTGATCCGCGGATTCACGAAGCCGTCGAAATGGTGGATACGACCGGCGTGCCCGATCACCACGTCCTCGAAGAATTGCAGCGCGGCTACAAATACAAAGACCGCCTGCTGCGCCCCGCCATGGTGCGGGTGGCGCGCAATTCCAATGCGTAACCCGATAACCTGATGCTCAACTGACTTGTAGTTCCCAATCAATTTAATTTGACCGATAAAACACTGGGGGAGTTTCTGGCGGCTAATACAAAACGCGATTTTTACGAAGTACTCGGTGTCGCCCGCGTGGCCACCGACGTCGAGATCAAGAGCGCTTATCGCAAGCTGGCGATGGCATACCATCCTGACCGTAATCCGAATAATCCCGACGCGGAAGAAAAGTTCAAAGAGATCACCGAGGCCTACGCCATTCTCGCCGACAGCGAGAAGCGAAGCTTATATGACCGCTTCGGTCACGCGGGCGTGGGAGGCGGCGGATCTCCGGCCGGATTCGATCCCGCCATCTTCCAGGATTTCGGCGACATCTTTGGCGATATTTTTGGTTTTAGCGACATGTTTGGTCAGGGCGGCGGCCGTCGCCGCAGTCGCGCCCAGCGTGGCGCCGACCTGCGCGAAGACTTGCATCTCGAATTCGATGAAGCCGTCTTTGGCACCGAAAAGCAAGTCAACGTTCGCCGCCATGAAACCTGCGACGTATGTCGCGGCACTGGCGCAGCGCCCGGCAAAGCCGCGGTCAACTGCAAGACTTGCGCCGGCCGAGGCCAGGTCCGCTATCAGCAAGGCTTCTTTAGCATCGCTCGCACTTGTCCAACTTGCCAGGGGGCGGGCAGCGTCATCACTGATCCCTGCACGAAGTGCAAAGGTGAAGGCCGCCTTCTGCGCGAGCGCGCGGTAGAAACCAAAGTTCCCGCCGGAGTCGAGGACGGTACGCGGATCCGTTTCACAGGCCTAGGCGAAGCAGGCGCGTTCGGCGGACCGGCCGGCGATTTATACGTCGTCTTGCATGTCAAGGAGCACGCCTTTTTTGAACGTGAGGGCAACGACATTCACTGCGTCGTACCCATCTCGTTCCCGCAAGCCGCCCTCGGCACCGAAATTGTCGTTCCCACGCTAGACGGAGAACATAAACTGAAAATTCCCGAAGGCACACAATCAGGAACCTCATTTCGCATCCGCAACAAAGGCGTGCCCATGCTGAATAGCCATGGCAAAGGCGACCTTTATGTCGAGGTGCGGATCCAAACCCCTGGAAAATTGAATAAGCGCCAGCGCGAACTGTTGGCTGAACTGGCAGAACTATCGCCGGTAGAAAATAAACCCCAGCACCGATCTCTATTAGGCCGAGTGAAAGACATGTTTGTGTAACGAGTTCTGACACGCCAGAGTGTTAGCCAATTTTCCAGGTGCAAGCTTTCCCGTCACCTGACACCTAAGACCTGTCACCTGATCTATCATGCGCCGCCGCTGGATCGCCGACCAAGTAACCGGAGACACCGCCGCCCTCCTAGGCGATCATGCCGCTCATCTTTCGCGTGTTCTCCGCGCCCAAGTCGGCCAGGAATTCGACATCGCCACCGGCAATGAAGTGCGTCGCGGCACGATCACCACCATCTCCTACGACCGCGTCGAATTCGCGCTCGCCGCGAAGCCACACCGCAAGCAAAGCTTAAATCCCACCGCTCCCAAAATCACCCTCGCCCTAGCCATCTTCAAGTTCGACCGCATGGAGTGGGCAATCGAAAAGTGCACGGAGATCGGTGTCGCTCGCATCATCCCCGTAATCGCGCGGCGCACCGACGCCCATTTGGCCGTCGCCGCCGCAAAGCGCCACGACCGTTGGCAGCGCATCGCGCGTCAAGCCTCAGAACAATCCCGCCGTGACGCTCCACCTGAGATCGCAGGCGCAGTCAAATTAAAAGATCTCGCCGGAGAAGGCGTTCTGCCCGCCGCCGACGTGACGCGCGTCGTCCTCGATGAATCTCTCGCGGAGGCTGCCGAGGAAACGCGCCTGACAGAAATTTTGCAATCAAGTCCGCCTGCAACCGAACTCGCGCTCGCGGTTGGCCCAGAAGGTGGATGGACCGACTCGGAACTCACTTGGTTCCACGATGAAGGATGGACTGCAGCTGCGCTCGGCAACACGATCCTCCGCTCCGAAACCGCCGCCATCGTCGCCACCGCCCTCGCTTTCGAAGCACTGCGGTAAAGGCCGCGTTGTGCTCCAAATCTGCATGTCATCCTGAGCGGAGCGAAGGACCCATGCATTCGCACCGCGTAAATCTCGACTCGGCAACACCCTTCCACAACCACCTCTGATATTCTCCCGCTAGAGACTTCCCGTGGCCGTAACCGTTTTTCCCGCGACCAAGACAGCTTCTGCGAAGAAGATCGTCCCCGACCAACCCCAGCGCCAGGCCATCGAACATGTTGCCGGCCCCATGCTGGTGGTCGCTGGCGCTGGCACGGGGAAGACAACCGTCCTCGTGCAACGCGTGGCCAACCTCATCCGCGAGGGGCACGCCCGGGCCGACGAAATCGTCGCCCTCACCTATACCGACAATTCCGCCGCCGAGATGCTGGCCCGCGTTCGCGCAGAACTGCATGGCACCAATATCGATGGCCTCCAGGCATGCACCTTTCATGCGTGGTGTAATGGATTGCTTCAGCTTCGCGGCGTGGGTTTCAACGCACTCGATGACAAAGATCTCTGGGTATTCTTGCGCCGCCGCATCCGCGACCTTCGCCTCAAGCACTTTGTCCGCGCCGCCAATGTCGGCCAGTTCCTCAACAGCCTGCTCGAATTCATGCGCCGTTGCCATGACGAACTAGTCGGCCCCGCCGATTACGCGCGTTACGTCGAGCGCATCGAGAACGGCGAGTTCCCTTTGCCTCGCGTTGCCAAATCGAAGCATCAGGGAGATTTGCAGAAAGAAGAAATCATCGATCGCTGCCGCGAAATTGCCCGCGTCTTCGAGACCGTCGAAAACATGCTTCGTGGAAAAAACCTGGGCACCTTCGGCCACATGATCACCAACGCCTATCATCTTCTGAAAAATGATGCCGCCTTGCTCGAAGCCCAGCGCAGCCGCACAAAATTCCTGCTGGTGGACGAATTTCAAGACGCAAACTTTGCCCAAGTCGAAATCCTTTCCCTTCTCGCCGGCCCCGAGGCCAACGTCTTTGCGGTCGGCGATCCCGACCAGGCCATCTACCAGTTTCGTGGCGCGTCCAGCGACGCGTTCGCCCTGTTCGCAAATAAATTTCCTGCAATGCAACTTGTCGCCCTCGACAAAAACCGCCGCTCGCTCTCGCCCATCCTCCGCTGCGCCTTCGGCATAGTGAATTGCAACCCCGAGGCGTTCGCCAGAGGGTTCGCGCCCAGCGGAAATTCGATCTCTCATCAGCGCACGCCGCTCGAGTCTCTCCGTGACGAGCAGGCGAAACAAAATGGCGAGACCGCGCCCGCAGCGCTCGTCGAAATTGTCACCTGGAGAGATAAAGAAGTTGAAGCCGCCGACCTTGCGCGTCGAATCCAGAAGATGCGCAAGAATAAGAATATCGATAACAAAAACGAGCGCTGCGCCTGGAGCGACTTCGCCGTCCTCTATCGTCAGCACAGCAATCGCGATGAACTGGTCCACGAATTCACCGAGCGCGGCATTCCGTTTTCCATCGAAGGACTCGACGTACTCGATACACCCGAAGTCCGTGACGTAATCGCCTGCTTGACTGCGGCTGTGTCTCCTAGCGACGCGGCCAGCATGTTTCGTGTAGCTGCGCTGCCCGAGTTTGCCATAGACCCAATCGAATTACGCGCCGCGATGCGCGCCGGTCGTCGCGAACTCGATCTGCGGAAGGCATTGTCGCAACTCGCTGGCGGTTCCGCGGTGCTCGACAAGGTCGAGAAAATTCACCGCGAAATAAAAAAAGACGGTGTGCGCGCCGCCGACGCAATTAAACACGTGATTAACCACTTCAACCTCGAGCGCTCAGACCTGGTCGATACGCTCGTAACCTTCGTCGAAGCGTGGCAGAAAAAAGCCATCGCCGAAACCGGCAGCCCCTCCGAATTTCTTGAGTATCTCGACTACTACGTCGAAGCGGGCGGCGGCATCGCGCTCCCGCGCAGCGAAGAAGATGCGGTCCAGCTCTTGACCGCCCACGCCGCCAAAGGACTCGAATTTCGCCACGTCGCCATCATTCGCGGCTCATCTATTTCTTTTCCCACTGCCTATCACGAGCCGCTCATCGCTCTTCCGCCCGAACTGCGCCGCACCGGTGCGATTTCCACTGCAGCCAAGCCGCCTGACGACAAAACGCTGCACGAAGAAGAAGAGCGCCGACTTTTTTATGTAGCCATGACGCGCGCCAAAGATACCCTCGCGATCTACGCGCACCAGGGGCAGAGCAAGAAAGACCCGAAGCCGACAAAATTCCTCCGCGAATTCATGATTCATCCGGCGTACAAGAATTTCTGGTCAACCCGCTCAGCCGCCGCGGTGCAAGACACTTTGTTTGCCGAAGAAGAAGAGAAAATCGCGTTGCAGCAATCGACCGTCGCCGCTTGGCTGCTAATGGATCCGTCCGCAAATTTCGTAACTGGCCTAAGCGCGTCAGCAATCGAAATCTACGAGATGTGTCCGCTGCGCTTCAAGCTCGAACGCGAGTGGAATCTGCCGCGCGAGGTCTCGGCAGCATTGCATTATGGCGCCGCCATGCACGGCGTGCTCCGCACCTTCTACGATGCCCATCGCTATCAACGCATCATCAGCGACGACGAATTGCTGGAACAATTTCGTTCCGACCTGGCTGCGCGCGGTATCGCCGATCGCTACCAATACGACCTTTATCTCCGCCAGGGCATCGAGCAGCTGCGCCAGTTTTTCGAATGTGCGCGCAACGAAAAACTTCCCGACGTGATCGAGACCGAGCGCAGATTCGATTTGCAAGTCGGCACTGCAAAGCTAGCTGGGCGCGTCGATCGCATCGATAGCACCGGCCCCAACACAGTTGCCGTCGTCGATTACAAGACCGGCAAGCCGAAGACGCAAGACGACGCCGACGAGAGCCTGCAGCTTTCTCTCTATGCAATCGCGGCCCAGGAAACCCTGGGCAAGCGGGCCGACCGCTTGATCTTTCACAACCTCGAAAACAATACGACCATCTCGACCACGCGCAACGACGCAGAGCTGGAAGAAGCCAAACACCGCGTCCAGAAGGTCGCTGCGGCCATTGCCGGCGGAGAGTTCCCGCCGAATCCCAAGTATCACTGCGGCTTTTGTCCCTATCGCAATCTCTGCCCCGCGACCGAAAAGGTCGTGAGAATCGCGGCTCCGCAGAAAAAATCGCGCGTCAACTAGGCCGCCCGCAATCGCACTCACCACATCGCCCCAAAAACTTAGGGGACGCTCATCGCGTCCCCTCGGTCATTGCAGTTGCCTGTTACAGGTTCTTAATGCTTCTTTTTCTTTGCAGCTTTCTTTTTGGTTGCCATGGATCTATTCTCCCTTTCCATTCTTCATGGAATTTCGCAACGGTGTTTTGTTGCAACTAGTTGAATGTATAGAGTCATCGCAGAACGAAGTCAAGAGAAAAATGATCGAAAGAGATACATGCAATGCTGTACCAAAGTCACGTGCGTCACTCGCGCGCGAAAAAAAATCTAGCAAGACGATTCGTCGTCGGTCGTTAGTCGATAGTCGTTGGCAAAACTCTGCGAACGACCAGCGACGAACGACCAACGACTCTCCTCGCTGCATCTATAATGGAAGGCAATTTAGAAGCGTGAATAATAAAAGGAGCGCAATCATGTCCACTTCAAATGACGTAGTAATCATCGCGGGATGCCGCACTCCAATCGGAAAATTTCAAGGAAGCCTGAGCGACATGACCGCTCCGCAAATCGGCGCAGTCGTCGTGCGCGAAGCCGTGAAGCGCGCCAATCTCCAGCCCGAGCAAATCGACGAGTGCATCATGGGCAACGTCGTCTCCGCCGGCATCGGCCAAAATCCCGCGCGCCAGGCCGCGCTTTTCGGAGGTCTCACTCCCGAGGTAGGTGCCATGACCATCAACAAAGTCTGCGGCTCGGGATTGAAAGCCGTCGCGCTAGCAGCGCAAGCGATCGAAACCGGCAACAGCTCCATCGTCGTCGCCGGCGGCATGGAGTCGATGACCAACGCGCCCTACCTTCTGCCCAACGCGCGCAAAGGTTATCGCCTCGGCAACGGACAGCTCGTCGACTCCATGGTCCACGACGGCCTCTGGGATATTTACAACGACTATCACATGGGCCTCACCGGAGAGAACGTCGCCGAAAAATACAACATCACCCGCGAAGAGCAGGATGAATTCGCCGTCAACTCCCATCGCAAAGCCATCTCCGCGCAAAAGGAATGCCGCTTCAAGGCGCAGATCGTTCCCGTCGAACTGCCCGCAAAAAAGAAAGGCCTGCCGCCCGTGATCTTCGACAAAGACGAAGGCCCGCGCGAAGACACCACCATCGAAGCCCTGCGCGCCCTTAAGCCAGCCTTCAAGAAAGACGGCACCGTCACCGCCGGCAACGCTCCCGGAGTCAACGACGGAGCCGCCGCCCTGGTCGTAACCAGCGCCGCGCGCGCAAAAGAGCTCGGCGCAAACGCGATGGTCCGCATCGTCACCCAATCCACCAGCGGAGTCGATCCGAAGTGGGTGATGATGGCTCCCGTAGGCGCCGTGCAAAAAATCTGGCAGAAGACCGGATGGAAAAAAGACGAAGTTGATCTCTACGAACTGAACGAAGCCTTCTCCGTGCAGGCCCTAGGAGTGATTCGCGAACTCGGCCTCGACATCGACCGCGTCAACGTCAATGGAGGCGCCGTAGCTCTAGGCCATCCCATAGGCGCCAGCGGAGCCCGCGTCCTCGTAACCCTGATCTACGAAATGATCCGCCGCGACGTGCACCGAGGCATCGCGGCGCTGTGCCTGGGCGGAGGGAATGCAGTGGCGATGGCGGTCGAGCGGTAGGGCGAACTCCAGATCGCAAGTGTAATCGTCGGCGACACTGCCTCTACTTACCCCGGAATCCGAATAGCCTTCAATGTGTGTACCTCAGCTATAAATATCCAATCGCCGTCCGGCGAAAAGCTGTAATGCGAAAACCCGTCGCTCACCTTTGCCTTGAGGACAGGGTCAGGATTTGGAAGTGCCCAAACGTACAAATGAGACCCTACAGGTGCCATATCCAAGTCCCGCCAAAGCTCTATTGTGGATTGCCAATTAATCAGCGAGGCTAAGTGGCGACCGTCGGAGGACGTGACAAAATGGGTCGCTACGCGACAACTCATGATGGTTCTCCCGGATGCTCTGGGATAAAACGTTCGTGCCGTCAGTACGGGACACAATCAGACGATATCCATTCGTTCCGGCTCCGCTTTCCACCCGGTGCTCTTCAAAGCCAGCAACCAGATCATCGGAAAGAAACTGCCATGTGTAATTGGATTTTCGAAATGGTCTCCATGGGCCGTCGAGCGTCCGAACCAAGAACTCGTACTTTCCTTTGGCCTCCGCAGGCTCACTTTGCGCTACAGATTGGCTGGCACCCAACAACTCATTATCTGAGACTGCGAAGACCGCCGGGTTCTTGCGACCAGCGTCGGTCCATTCAGACCTTTTTCTTAGCGTGTTAGCATCCACGATCTCGTAGTGACGACCATCGACCCGAGGTTCTGCAAGGAGCAACGTTTTCCTGCTGGGCGAAATTGAGACTATCCAATCGCGATCTGCCAGTTCGGGATCAGAGATGGCCGCGAGATCAAGTTCTTTTACTTGTTCCCCGGAAGGCGAGATCAGGAGGAGAGCCTCGCCCGGTTTCTCTCTTGCGCGCGAGCTGTGGTAGTCCCAAAGATGCAGGAGAAAACTTCCCTGCGAAGTGGAAAATATCTCAAATGCTAAGCTACCCGTCCATGGCCCGCTTTTCGCCCTCAGCTTGCCCGTCTTTACGTCGAAAAGGAAGAGGAACACATCCCATCGAGCTTGCAGGTATCTGCCCGGTTTCTCGATCCGGGATGAAGGGGAAAGCTTTTGCATCGCCAAAGCAACCACGTTTTCGGACGCCGCAACCCTGGTAGCCGAAACGTAATCGCTCTCGTCCCCGCCTCCCACGTGAAAGCCATAGGGGACAAGATCGATCGACCACTGCTTTCCTCCCGTACCCGCAAGTACGGCCGAATTGCATGACAAAAACGGAAAGTTGATCGGATTGCTCGCGACAAAAATCAGCAAGCCAGTCAGCAGCAGAACCCTGCGGATGCTCGCGCTTTCCATGGACAACATTTTACTCAGAAGACGCCAGCGACGCGTCCAATACCAAATCACTCACAACCGGTGACCCTCGCGGATCAGTTGCTTAACAGACACGTCCCGCAGAGGGATTCGATTCTTTTCTACAAAATTCATCATCTCGCGTACCGCGCGGCTGCGGTCATCGACAGAGCGGCCAGCAGCCAACGACGCACCGTCTCTTTCGCGCAGCACGACCAGCGCTTTCGCAATTACTTCTTCCACAGAGCGAAAGTGACCCGATCTCACTTCCTCGTTGATGATCCGCTCCTGCTCGGGCGTTAAGTTGATGTTCATTGGCTAAACGTGTCGACCCGCTCCGATCCGATGATAGCAGCTTCCCTTAGTGTCCCGCCCGCAACTTTCGGATCAAAACTCTCATTGTCATCCTGAGCGAAGCGAAGGACCTATGTATTTTGTTTGCACTACCAACGCGCTTCAAGTGAGTGATAATGGCCCCCGTTTGCTATGCTGCGAATTTTCGGAACACGATACTAGCTAACTGTGCGTGTCTCCGTTGCAGCCTCACTTCCCACCGGCAGCGTAATAGTAAAGATCGCCCCACCCCCCGGCGCAGACGCTGCCTCAATGTTCCCACCATGCTCGCGCAGCACCGTCTTGCAGATGCTAAGCCCCAGTCCCGTCCCGCGCCCCGGCCGTTTCGTCGTAAAGAACGGATCAAAAATGTGCGCCAGATTTTCCGGCGCGATCCCTGGACCATCATCCTGAAACACAATCCATACCGTGTCCTGATTCGCAGCATCGTTCGCTGCAGCGCCGCGCCCCAGCCGCACGCGAATCGTTCCCTTCTCGCGACTCTCGCGAATCGCCTGCTCCGAGTTCAGCAATAAATTCAAAAATACCTGCATCAGCTGATTCGGATCGGCCACCACCGCCGGAATCGTTGTCTCAGGCAGAAAGTCGACTGTGATATTGCTCTTGCGCAGCGGGTACGCCTGCATCTGCACCGTCCGCTGCACCAGTTCATTCAGATTGACCGGGCTGCGCCCCGGAGCGGGCGGCCGCGCGAAATATTGCAGGTTCTGCACAATCTCCGCTGCGCGCCGCGCCTGCTGATGCAGCACCGCGAGTTGTTTGCGCGCCCCTTCGCTGATCCCGCCTTCTTGCAACAATTCCGCCATCCCCAGAATGCTGGTCAGCGGATTATTCAGCTCATGGGCAAAGCCGCCAATCATTTGCCCCATCGCCGCCAGGCGCTCGCTTTGAATAATCTGCTGCTCCAGTTTTTTCTCCGTCGTCACATCCCGCACCGAAATAATCACGCCCGCCGGCTTGCCCTCCGCATCGAGCAGAGGGCTGGCCATGCCAAGCATCGTGCGCCAACTGCCATCGCGATGCCGCGAGCCATATTCGCACGAGGTCAACTTACTCTCACCGCTCGCGACCGTGCGGAAAAGCGCCGCCAGTTCCGGCGAAGTAATCTCCGCATCCTCGACATTCTTGTCCATGAGCTGTTCCGGCCCATAGCCCAACAGTTGGCCGATGCGCGCGCTCACAAACGTATATTGCCCCTTCAAATCGAGCACCAGAATCAGATCTGGGAAACTTTCCAGCAGCCGCCGGCGAAACTCCTCTTGCCGCCGCACTTGCTGCTCCAGCGTTCGCTTCTCGGTCACATCGACCAGCGTGCCGTGGTAGCGGATTACCTTTCCGGCTTCCGTCACTCCCGTTGAGGTGTCCACGCACACCGCGACCCCGCCGTCTTTTTTTCGCAAGCGAATCTCGCGCGTGCGCGTCCGCCCACTCTGGCTCCCGCTGCGCCCCAGCACTGGCTCGCCACCAGCTTCCACTCCCAACTGTTCGGGAGGCAGGTCCAGCAATTCTTCCTTGCTCGTGTATCCTAAAATCGAAACCAGCGCCGGATTCACCTCCAGCAGCCTGCCCTCGGGACTGCTGATGTAGACGCCCTCCTGCAATGACTCGAATAACTGCGTGAAGCGCTGTTCCTT
Source organism: Acidobacteriaceae bacterium (assembly GCA_003132405.1). Classification (GTDB taxonomy): domain Bacteria; phylum Acidobacteriota; class Terriglobia; order Terriglobales; family Acidobacteriaceae; genus Acidiflorens. The sequence goes on from PKXQ01000156.1 coordinate 41,293, forward strand.
TTCGCGATGCCCGGTGATGTCGCGAGCCAGCACGCTCGCCCCGGTCACGTCGCCGCCCTTAACGATGGCGTTGACCACGCAGTCGTAATAATGCCGCCGCGGATCATTCTTCAGTTGAACTTCAACCACTCCCGACCAATTTCGCTTCTCCAAAAACCGCTCCAGGTTTGTCGACTCCTCCGTGCGCAAAGGCGCTCCTAGAAATTCCTCTAGCTTGTGGCCCACCAGTTCGGAATAAGACACACCGAAAATTTCTGCGACCCGGCGATTGACGGTTCGCAGCGTGCCATCGAGCGAAATGGCGAGTGCTGCATCGTCCAGCGAATCGATCAGCTCTTTGAAATTTCGCTGCGAGCGCATGATCAGCTGGCCCAGCTGATCCAGTTGCTCTTCAGAAGGAGTTACCCCGCCCCGATCCTGAAATCCTTTCAGAATCTGCTTGAGCTCGCCAACCTCGCGCTTGCGCCCAAACGCGTAGCTGGCAAATAATACCGCGAGCACGAAGAGTCCCAACGGAATCGCCCACAACCTGTAAGGAAGATCTTTGAGTTGTTCCCACGACAACGCCGCTACCGCCGCCGCAAATAAAACCAGCAGCCAAAGCGCCCATCGCCACAACTGGCTCTCTTCGCGTTCCAGCCGGCTGGGCGACGGATCGGGACGTTTTGAACTGGGATCTTCGTCGACCATCAGGAAACTCCGCTGCCCCAGGAAACAATCTTCCGAAACATCGCAACGTTTTCTGAAAGATTGACCTAGCGTAGCACTGAATTCCCCACCCGAGCGAGAACGTTCCTTCATGTTCCATCACGGTAACCGGGTGATGGCCATCACATCGTCCAAATCCGGCGCGGACTATGATCTCCCCAAGGATCTCCCATCCGCGCTCGCCCCTTCGTGTGCCAACGAATCTCTATGCTCTATAAAACCTTGAGCGCCGCCGTTTACGGCATTGACGCTAACATCATCGAAGTCGAAGTCGACGTCTCCGGCGTAAAGAAGGATCAGGATTACTTTCACACCGTCGGCCTGCCCGACGCGGCCGTGCGCGAGAGTCGCGACCGCGTTCGCGCCGCGCTAAAAAACTGCGGCTACGATATTCCTCCCACTCACATCACCATCAATCTCGCGCCCGCCGACATTCGCAAAGAAGGCTCCGGCTTCGATCTGCCCATGGCCCTCGGCATTCTCGGCGCCTACGGCGGCCTCAATAAGAAGGAAGTCCCCGACGCGCTATTTGTTGGTGAACTCTCTCTCGACGGACGAGTTCGCGGAGTTCGTGGCGCCCTGCCCATCGCCATCGAAGCCCGCCGCACCAAGGTCAAACGTCTGATCGTCCCCGAAGTCAACGCCCGCGAAGCCGCCATGGTTGGCGACGTCGAGGTCTACCCGGTCAAGTCGCTGACCGAAGTGATTCATCTGATCAACTCCGGTAACGGAGTTCCCCGCCTGCAGGTCGACACCGGCCAGCTGCTTTGCCAGGCGCAGCAATTTCACGTCGATTTCAAAGACGTTCGCGGACAGCAAACCGCCAAGCGCGCCCTCGAAGTCGCCTGCGCCGGCGGCCACAACATTCTCATGATCGGCCCTCCCGGCTCCGGCAAAACCATGCTCGCCAAGCGTATGCCGACCATCTTGCCGCCTTTTACTTTCGAAGAAGCGTTAGAGACTACCAAGATCCACAGCGTCGCCGGCGTGCTCGACGCGCATGCCGGACTCGTCGGCCTGCGCCCCTTCCGCGCCCCGCATCACACCATCTCCGACGCCGGCCTAATCGGCGGCGGCGCGATCCCTCGCCCCGGCGAAGTTTCCCTCGCTCACAACGGCGTGCTCTTCCTCGACGAATTTCCCGAGTTCCCGCGCAACGTTCTCGACGTGATGCGCCAGCCGCTCGAAGACGGCACCGTCTGCATCGCGCGCGCCGCCATGTCTCTGACCTTTCCCGCGCGCTTCATGCTGGCCGCCGCCATGAATCCCTGCCCCTGCGGATTCCACAACGACCGCACTCGCGAATGCCATTGCACTCCGCCGATGATTCAGCGCTACATTTCTAAAATCTCCGGCCCGCTCCTCGATCGCATCGACATTCACATCGACGTCCCGGCGGTGAACTACAAAGAATTGCGCAGCACGAAAGATGCGGAAACTTCGGCCAGCATTCTCGAACGAGTAGTCCGCGCCCGCGGAGTACAGTTGCAGCGCTTTTCTGCCGGCCGCGAAAAGGTCTATTGCAACGCCCAGATGCCAACCCAACTCATCCGAAAGTTCTGCGAACTCTCAGCCGATTGCGAGCGCCTGCTCGAACGTGCCATGGCCCAGCAAGGCTTAAGCGCCCGCGCCCACGATCGCATTCTCAAGGTAGCCCGCACCCTCGCCGATCTCGACGGCATTCCCCAACTCGAACCGAAACACATCGCCGAGGCCATTCAGTACCGGACGCTGGATCGCACCTATTGGGCGTAGCCGCCTCTGCGGAGTCGACGCGCGTCCCACCCGTCACTCGGGGGAATGTCCTTACCTCTAGCGAGAAAAACGCCCGAACAGGACAAACACTGCCCGCAAGAAAAGGATGCCGGGCGCGACCGGCGACTCGTGGCGGCGCACATGAAAGCCAATTGCCAGGAGCATGAGAGTCGAAAGTCCGACTGCGGCCCACATGCTGACCGACGGAGCGGTGTTAGTTGCCATTGGCAGGACGATGCCGATGCCTCCCGCAACCTCAGCGACGCCAATGAAGGCCGCGAGGCCGCGTGTGATGCCGGTTGGTCCCTTCTTCTCGGATCGGGCTTTGAACTTTTCGTAGGCAAACAGCTTCATCGTACCGACGGCGATGAAGGCGAACGCCAGGGGGCTTCGAACGACCCATAGGGTCACATTCATATATGCTTCCTTTCCTTATCTCCATGAGCAACTTGCTGGCTTTGCTCGGCCGCCAGGCGTTCAACATGTTCAGCCGCGGCTGCAAACGATGGACCGGCCCCCTCACGCGACTGGTTCTCAGTGTGGATGAATGTCACATCAGTGAGACCGATGAATCCGAGAATGTGACGCAAATAGGGCTCCTGGAAATCGAACTTCTCTGCGGGAGTGCCCTTTTCATAGGCGCCGCCTCGCGCCGTGACGACAATCACTCTTTTCTTGGCTAGAAGTCCGCGCACACCGCTTGATCCATAACCAAACGTCTTCCCCAACCTCACAATCTGATCGATCCACGCCTTAAGGGAAGAAGGGATCGCGAAGTTGTGCATGGGCGCGCCCATTACGATGATGTCCGCCGCCTCCAATTCTTCGATCAAGTGATCGGACATGGATAGATAATTCCGCTGAGCAGGCGTCAACTGAGACGGTTCGAGACGGGTCGCGCCCCAATCATCGGTGATGTGCGGGAACATGGTTGTGGTGAGGTCTCTCTGTATAACTTCGCCAGCGGGATAATTCCTTTTCCATTCCTCAACAAACTTCGCGGCTAATTGCCGAGTTACTGAACTGGAACGAGCACTGGAATCAATTTGAAGTAGTTTCATATGCACCTCTTGAGCCGTGCGATTCATCCAAACTGATAGAGTAGATGTCCGCACCGGTGGACGAGATCTGTCACTTAGTCCACATAACTTGTCTTATCGTCCAACAAGGAGGCTGAAGTTGGACCCGATTACAGATTTGTTCCACACCATGCACGTGGCCAGCGTAGTGCACGCCCGTTTGGAGGTCACTGCACCCTGGGGTCTTATGCGCGGGGCTGAAGACGCGAATGAAGCAGTGGCGCATTCGTCTGCCCTTAGGAATTTGCCGTCCCAGTTCGCCACTTCGGCATGGTTTCGCGTGGCAATTGCTGGCTGAGCGTAAAAGGGATTCCGGATCCGATTCCGCTCACCGGCGGAGATTGCTTCCTGTTAGCTCCGGCGAGCACGTACGCCCTGCGGGACAACCCACGCACACGTGCGCGCAGTTTTTGTGAGGCCGCACCCAAAAACCGTAGCAACGTGATCCATTATGGCGGAGGCGGCGTCCCGACCACCGTAATCTCGGGATGGTTCAGCTTTGGCCAGATGAGCGTCAAGCCCCTGAAACGTTTGCTTCCAGAGTTAATACTGGTCAAGGCAGACCAAGCCCAAACCCTTGCACTCCACGCGACTTTACAGTTGCTGGCATCGGAAATGGCAGAACCGGCGCCTGGCTCGGAGGTGATGGTCAACCGGTTAGCGGATATTTTGTTCATCCAGTGTGTCCGTGTGCACATAGCATCGAGCTCCGAAAATTGTAAAAGCGGATGGCTTCGCGCCATCTTCGATCCAAAGATTGGATCTGCGCTCAAAGCAATGCACGAGAGAGTTGAGAATCCGTGGACGGTGGAAACCCTGGCCGACGCAGCAGGTATGTCGCGCTCAGCCTTCGCGTTGAAATTCAAAGAACTGCTCGGGGAAACGCCTCTCGAATACTTGACGAACTGGCGAATGTATAAGGCGACCAGATTGCTACAGCAAGATAATAGGAAGCTGTTCGAGGTAGCTAAGTCGGTTGGCTACGACTCCGACGCCGCCTTTAGCAAAGCGTTCAAACGTGTCTTGGGTGTGGCTCCTAAAGAGTATCGACGAAACGCCGGCGCTCGTCCTTAGCCCTTCGCGAACAACCTCGAACTGCGGCGACCGCCGCGCATTCTATAATCCACTCCGGAGGCTTCATGCCGGGTTGGGGTACAGGTAGCTTCGAAAACGAACAGGCGCAGAATTTTCTGGGGCGGCTCAACTCGCTGGGAATCGATGATCTGTCGCCGATGCTGGCCCGCGCCACCGATCACGGCTATGGGGATGCGTCCGAAAGCACTGTCGTGATCGTGGTTGCCGAGATCGTTGCCACGGCGAGGGGCAACCCTCCACAGTCTGTGCCGAGCCAGATTGTGGAATGGATCGCCAAGATCGAAGGCAGCCCAAGCGCCGAAATGTCAGAGCTCGCCAGCCGCGCCGTAGAGAAAGTGCGAACCAACTCCGAACTCAAGGATTTGTGGCTTGAGGCAGAAGGATTGAACGAGTGGAGCGCGGTGCTCCGAGACTTGGAAAAAAGACTCGCGTAGCGACGGGCCCTACGTAAGCGTGCCTTAGGTCGAGGGATTCAGGCAAGCGAAATTCGCTCGCCGTCGGCATTCGCAACCTTAATCGGCCGCTGCTCCGTTCGTAGTGTTAGTCGGGCTCCCCTTACTCCCGTTAGCGCTGTCCTTCTCCGCCTGCCGCAAGCGCAGCGCACGGTTCGAAGGCAGCCCCGCATCGCGGATCTTATACAACAGCGCGCGATAGCTGATGGCCAGCGTCCGCGCCGTCTGCTTCCGATTCCAGTGATGCTGCTGCAGCACCTTTAATATGACCTTGCGCTCCAGTTCACGCACGCACTGCCGTGTCAGCTTCTTCAGCGAAATCGGCCCATCCAGCGAAATCTCCGAATTGAAAAAATCCGGCTCCCGCGCCACCAGGTCATTCGTGATCACTTCCTCATGCCCCAGAATCACGTAGCGCTTGATCAGGTTTTCCAGTTCCCGAATGTTTCCCGGCCAGTGATACTTCTGCAGCACTGCCATCACTTCGCCCGACAATGGACGCGCCCGGCAGTTGAACTTCCGGTTGTAATACTCCAGGAAGTACGCGCACAAATCCGGAATGTCACTATGCCGCTCACGCAACGCCGGCATCCTTATATTCACCACATTAATTCGATAGTAGAGATCCTGCCGGAACGTCCCCGATTCGATCTCCGTCTCCAGGTGGCGATTGGTCGCGCAAACCACGCGCACCTCGACTTTCTTATCTTCCTGCGCGCCGATGCGGCAGAACTGCCCATCCTGCAAGAGCTGCAAGAGTTTCGATTGCAAAGTTGGATCCAGTTCGGAAATCTCGTCCAGAAACAGCGTCCCGCGATGGGCCATTTCCACCCGCCCAGGCTTCGATCCAACCGCCCCCGTGAACGCTCCCTTTTCGTAACCAAACAGTTCGCTCTCCAGCAGCGTCCCAGGAATCGCCGGGCAGTTTACTTTCACATAGGGCCCGGATTTCCACGGCGAAAGGCTATGGATCAGCCGGGCAATGATGTCCTTGCCAGTTCCGCTTTCGCCCGTGATCAGCACAGGAACGTTGGCCGCGGCAACCTTGCTCAGCCGCGAGCGCACTGCCTGCATCACCTCAGTGTGGCCAAAAACGATGTTATCCGGAGGAATCTCGCCCAACGATTGCTGCAATGAGCTTACCGAGAGTGTGGTCATAGGAGTGAATGCCCTTTGCGGAGGGTCTTCATCCGCATGCACTAAAAGTGCATCCCAAGCACCAAACTGGGGAAGTTGGCTGGGCGCCCTGCAAGCTTGCTGTTAAGCGCTCAACTTATGAATGGCTTGCAAAGATCATAGCCTATTAGCGCTAAGGAATAGCATGGCACCAAAGTGCCACTATGAGATGGGTGGTAGAGAGGAAAAACATTTCACACTGGTGCTCGGACTTTCCTCAAATGCTTGCTTGAAATCGCCTCTGTATCGGTATTCAGGGGCCGAGCAAACTTCAGTCCCAGAAGATGATGCTCATCGGTATGTGCTACCCAGACAGCCTTAGCCAGCATGATTCGGGCCGAGGTCTTCAACCCATGCGTGGAGCCAAGTGGTGCGCTCGGAATTTCCACTGAAACCACGGCAGATTCAGGCAAAGAACGCCGTACTGCCACCAAAGCGCCCCCCGCTCCTATATTAATAGCGGTGGCAAACTCCAGGGATTCCTTGCCGTTTCCGTCGTGCGCACGGATAAAAACCGGAATCGCCAGCTGCAACCGCGCCCATTTTCGTTGTTCCTTCTTGGATAATCTGCGAGGCAAGGTTCTATCCGCTCCTATATAAGGGTTATTGCAACTAGAGGGCCGCATCTCATGGGCCAAACCTCGGCGACTGTCTGTGTTCGGTCGACCATCTCCAAACCTCGCCTCCCACACCGAATTTGACGCAATGTCACCAGGACACGAGCACTTGACGATTGACTGCTAGTCATAGATAAAAAGTGCAAATCTTTTCCTCTCGGCCCGGTTGGTGCATGGTTTGTAATTGACAGTCCGGAGTGGCTCCCCTATGATGGAGTCAAATCCCCCACGTTCTGACGGTAGTAGTTTCCTCCCCATTTAGTTGTTTTGATTGGGATTTCCATGTCTTCGATAAGCGAGAAAAGGCCAGCCGCCGCTATCGCTGGTACAACCCCAAATGACCGCTCGCCGGCAGCCGTCGCCGCGCCTGCTTATGCCTCTAGCCTCGGGGATGAGGGGACGCGTGAGCTGGAGCAACTGCGCGATCGATTTCGCAAAACCACGAACGCGCTCGCTTCCGCCGCCCACGACTTAAAAACTCCGCTCGCGATCCTCAACGGTTACATCGAACTGTTGCGCAGTCAGAAACTCGGTCCGCTCAACGAGCGCCAGCGCGAAGTGATGGCAGACATGTTCTCGAGTGGTCAGCGCTTGCAGCAGTTCATTCAGGACTTCCTCACCTTCAGCGTGCTCGAAACCGGTGAACTGCGCATGCAATTTATCGAAGGTGACATGAACGCCTGCCTCTCTGAAGTTTGCCGCCTTTGGTCTGGCCGTTTTCAAGAGCGCGGCCTCGCTCTCTATTTCCTCGCGAATGACAAATTGACGCCCTTCGCCTTCGATGGCCCCAAGATCCAACGCGTCATTTCCAATCTTCTCGAGAATGCCTCGAAATACACGCCCCAGGGAGGCACCGTTTGGCTGCACGCCGAACCTCATATGTGGGAGCGTCGCGGCGCCAGTGCATCGTCTGTCAACGGCGAGCGCCGTCGCCAATCGACAAATGTGCCGAATGCCGTCAAAGTCAGCGTAGCTGACACCGGCCCCGGGATCCGCCCCGAGTTTCATCTCGAAATTTTCGATGATTTCTTCCGCTCGCCGGGAAGCGAATCCGCTGAAGGTATGGGCCTCGGCCTCGCCATCGCGCGCCGTCTTCTTCAGGGCATGAGCGGCAAGATCTGGGTCGAAAGCGAACCCGGCGCAGGTTGCAAGTTTTCTTTTCTCATTCCCCTCAACCCCATTCTGAATACTCCGACAAGAGGAGCCGAATGAGCGAAACCGCCAACATTTTGCTGGTGGATGACGAACCGGGAATGCTGCGCTACATCCGCACCCTGCTGGAAGTCGACGAGCATAAAGTTCAAACCGCCAGCACCGGCGAAGAAGCCGTCGAACACGTCCAGAAGGGCCTGCATCCCGACCTCGTTTTGCTCGATCTCCTCATGCCCGGCATCGACGGCTTGCAGACTCTCGAAAAACTGCGCCAACTCAAGCCCGGATTAAAAGTCGTCATGCTCTCCTGCGTCAACGACACGCGCAAAGTCGTACAGGCCATGCGCCTGGGCGCCGTCGATTATTTGACCAAGCCTTTTCAGAAAGCCGAATTAGACGCCGTCATCGGGCAGTGCATCGGCACCGCCAAAGGCGAGAGCTACTCAGGCGAAATCGAAGAGCTTTGCGATGACGTTTTCTTCGTAGCCGCCAGCCCTGCGATGAAAAAGATTCGCTCGCAAGCCGCGCTCGTCGCCAATGTTGAGATTCCTGTTCTCCTGTTAGGCGAAAGCGGCACGGGCAAGGAAGTGCTTGCGCGCCTCATTCACAAGCTTTCTCCGCGCGCTCACCGCACTTTCCTGAAAGTGAATTGCGCGGCCGTTCCCGCCGACCTGCTCGAAAGCGAACTCTTCGGCTACGAGGCGGGAGCCTTCACCGGCGCCACTCATCCCAAGCCCGGCAAATTTGAACTGTGCAACAAGGGCACTATCCTGTTAGACGAAATCGGCGAAATGTCGCCGCTCCTGCAGGCCAAACTGTTGCACGTTCTTCAGGATCAGACCTTCTCGCGCCTCGGCAGCCGCACCATGATCAAGGTCGACGTCCGCATCCTGGCCGCGACCAATATCAATATTCCCGAAGCTCTCGCCAACAAGCGCCTGCGCGAGGATCTCTACTACCGCTTGAACGCCTTCACCATGTCGCTGCCGCCGCTGCGCGAGCGCAAAGAAGAAATTCCGATCCTGCTGAAGCATTTCATGTCGCGCATGTCGGAGTCCTACGCCCGCCCTCCTCTTCCATTGTCAGGGCCACTCATGGAAGCATGCCTGCGCCATAGCTGGCCCGGCAATTTGCGCGAACTCAGCAACTTCATCAAGCGCTACTTGGTTCTGGGAGACGAAACCCTGGCCGCATCCGAATTGCAGCCCCGGCCCGATGGCGGTAGCGGAATGCATTTCGATGCCGCCGGCAGAGCCGCTGTAGTCAGCGCCGACGGTTCCGGTGGATTGAAGTCGGTCTCCCGCAACGCCAAAGATGAAGCGGAAGCAGAAGCCATTTCCCGCGCATTAGAAGAGACAAACTGGAACCGAAAACAAGCCGCAGCCTTGCTGAAGATCAGCTATAAAGCCCTGCTCTACAAAATCCGCCAATACGGCATAGCCCAAACCAGAAGCACCCACCGCCTATCCGCCGGCGCCTGATGAAATCTCGTGCCGATGGCCTTGTCTTTCTTGCCGTCGCGTTAATGGCCATCTGCCTTTCTGGACCGGCAATCGATTTAACCGATCAACTCATCGTGCGGCATCCGGTTCGGCTGCCGGCGTTCTTTGAGGCCCCTTTCGCAATACTCTGGTTTCTCGATTACGCCTGCGGCAAGGTTTTTGCCGGAGTTCTTTCTCTTTGCGTTCTGGCCGCCCTATTCAGCCGGGAAATCAGGTGGTGGACGAAGATGATCCTCGTTATCGTAACGGTGGAGGTTTGGCGCGTCTTGCCGCCATTTATCGAGCGATCAAAGCATCTTTGGTAATGTGTGGTGCGGATAAGAGGACTCGAACCTCCACGACCTTGCGATCACTAGGACCTGAACCTAGCGCGTCTGCCAGTTCCGCCATATCCGCATTAGAGAAAAAATCGGAGGGCCTTCTATCAAGGCGACTATACTAATATTCTACTGGCTGCTGTCCACCTGTCAAACTCGCGCTCCCAATTCGAAGCCTCAGCCGCCCCGCTCTTTCCGCAGTTCCGGCCCTTGTTTTTGGGTGGCGCAGCGGTTCACCGCTGCGATAGGTCGGCCCTTCAACCCGGGCTTTAGCCGCTGCGAGAGACAGCGAGGAGTTTTCCATTTTTCCCCCAGCCTTTTGACGCGCGGGATTTAGAATTTCAAAAGCCACGGAGAGACTCAAGCGACCATGCCAAATCCACCCAACAAAATCCCTGCCGAGTTGGCCAAAGAACTCCGCACCCTCGCCCACGATCTCAGTAATTCGCTGGAGACCATCGTCCAAGCTACTTACCTGATCTCCCAATCCGGCCCTCCCGACAACATTCGCCGCTGGGTAGAACTCACCGACCAAGCCTCCCAGGAAGCCGTAAAAATCAACCAAAAACTGCGTCAATTACTCCGCTCCCAAAGCTAGCCCAAAATTCCGCCTGGATCGCCGCTAAGATAAAGCTCCGTGAGCTTTCCTTCGTGGACCTTAGTGTCCTTGGTGGTGAACGATTTTCGCAAAGTGAGACATATACGTATAAATTCGTATGTACACAAATGACACCACAAATGTTCCACGTGGAACATTTTCTCCTTTTATACGCTATCCCAGCTTGGCGTCCATGGTGATCTCGGCGTTTAGCACCTTCGAAACCGGGCAGCCCGCCTTGGCATTCTGCGCCGCCGTGCTAAAGCTTTCCGCAGTCGCCCCCGGCACCTTGGCGACGACATCGAGATGCACCGCCGTGATCGCCCAACCCGCCTCAAGCTTCTCCATGGTCAGCGTGGCCGAGGTGTTGATGCTCTCCGGGGTCAGGTTCGCGCCACCCAGTTGCGCCGACAGCGCCATCGAAAAGCACGCCGCGTGCGCCGCCGCAATCAACTCCTCCGGATTTGTACCCGGAGCATTTTCAAACCGCGTCGTAAAGGAATAAGGCGTGTTCGCAAGTACGCCGCTCGCGGACGACACCGTCCCCTTGCCATCCTTAAGACCGCCCTTCCACACCGCACTAGCCTTCCGTTGCATACCAATCTCCTGAGATGAGGATTGAAGTCCTAGCTATTGTAGAGGCTCGGGAGTTCCTGGGCGACGCAGCCCTTCAGCAAAAAAGCGCCCCCTCAGTAAAAATCAGAGCAGCTCAGGTAGAATCCGCATTTCTTGCAGACCACTTTGCAACCATGCCCGCGCAACTCGGTCGAGCAGTTAGGGCAGATCGAGGCGGCATCGGTCTTCACAATCACCGCCCGAACCTCGCCAGGAATTTGCGGAGATACACCGTTCGCAATCTCAACCCGCGCTGGCGCAGCGGTTAACCCAGACGGATTCCTGAACGAAGTCATGTCCGGTGTTGTAACACAAATGGCGGTCGTCAGAAAATTAAAGCGTTGCGGTTCGCGGTTCGTCGCTCGAGATTCGCTGTTCAGAATAGACAAAGCACCCCCCAAAGTTCTACCGTCATAAAACTGGGCGCGGTACCCAAGTGGTAAGGGAGAGGTCTGCAAAACCTTTACACGCCGGTTCGATTCCGGCCCGCGCCTCCAAGTTTCCCCCGCTCGAAGCTGCGAGAGACGCCCGCCGTGGCGCTTGAGGGACGATTGGATCGCACGGTTCCCCTCGGCTGCTCCGAACGAAGAGGTTTACGGCAACTACAACTGTAGTTACGGTCACGGCGACCAATATGCGACAGGCGGACCAGATTACATGTTCTTCGGAGTGGTTGAAAACCCGAGCGCAGTGTATACCTTCCTGTTACCCGCAGGGGCTGTGAGCGGTACCGATACGGCGACAAACACGACCGATGCAGTTGGCGGAACAAGCGCGATCATCGTGGATAATGATTCAACTGCCGGACAGGCGTCGAGCCTCTACTTCGGCACACTGGCGACGTCAACCACGGTTTGCGGAACTACGGCCGCGTATTGCGCGGTCAAGCTGACGTAGGCTGGATTGCAGTAGTTCACCGCTCAGGCCGCATGGGACTCTCTTTTCGAGAAACCTCTTAAGATTTCAGCGACCACGTCGCGTCCCCTAACCCTAATGCCATCATGAGAAGGCTTCCACTATAATTGCGCCACGAATGTCGCTGGCCTCTGGCACAAAACTTGGTCCTTACGAAATCATCGCGCCCCTCGGCGCTGGCGGCATGGGAGAAGTGTATCGCGCGCGTGATGCGCGGCTCGGCCGCGAAGTCGCCCTCAAGGTGTTGCCGGAATCTTTTTCGCGCGATGCCGATCGCCTGCGGCGTTTTGAGCAAGAGGCGCGCGCTGTCGCGGCGCTCAGCCATCCGAACATCCTGGCCATTCACGACATCGGCGAGCAAGATGGATCGCCTTTCATCGTCTCCGAACTTTTAGAGGGCGCCAGCTTGCGCAGCGAACTCGATAACGGTCCGCTGCCGCCGCGCAAGGCTGCCGATTATGCGGCGCAAATCGCGCAAGGGCTGGCTGCGGCTCACGACAAGGGCATCATCCATCGCGATTTGAAGCCAGAGAACGTCTTTATCACGCGCGATGGGCGGGTGAAGATTCTCGATTTTGGCCTGGCTAAGCTCGCGCCGGCTCGCGATGCTGAGCGCGATTCTGCGGATTCCGATGGCCTGACGCTGACCAGTTCGCCGACCGAAGCCGGAATTGTGATGGGCACGGCGGGATACATGGCGCCGGAGCAAGTCCGCGGCGCGGCCATCGATTCTCGCACAGACATTTTTGCTTTCGGCGCACTGCTGTACGAGATGCTCTCCGGCCAGCGCGCCTTTCGCCGTGATACAGCGGCGGAGACCATGACGGCGATCCTGAAGGAAGAGCCGCCGGAGCTGAGCGAGATGAATCAGCCGATCTCGCCGGGACTGGAGCGCATCGTTCGCCGCTGTCTCGAGAAACAACCAGAGCAGCGTTTTCAGTCCGCGAAGGATCTGGCCTTCGCGCTGGAAGCATTGACGGGCACGACCTCAAAGACCGCCGCGAATGCTGCGATTGCCGTCGGAGCCGAAAGGCCGCGCTGGTTGGGCTTCGTCGCCATCGCCGCAGTCGTCGGAATTGCGATTGGAGCCGCGATCGCGTGGTTTCTGCGTCCTGCTCCGGCGTCGCCGCCAACTTTTGAGCGAGTGTCATTCCGGCGTGGCGAGGTTATCCGCGGCCGATTTGCGCCGGATGGAAAGACTGTTCTCTACAGCGCGAGATTCGGTGGTGGAGCGCCAGATACCTACAACATTCGCGAGGACTATCCCGAATCAACGCCGGCGGGATTGGGCGGGGCGACCGTGCTCTCGATCTCGAGGCAGGGCCAGATGGCGGTTCTGATGCGGCCGAAATTTTTCGCTCACTATCAATGGGGCGGCACGCTGGCCGTGTCTCCGCTCGGTGGCAGTGCGCCCCGCGAACTGCTGGAGAACGTCTACGATGCCGACTGGTCGCCGGACGGCAACGAGCTTGCTGTGATGGATCGGGCCAACCATCGTTGGCGATTGCAATATCCCGTGGGCAAGGTGCTGCTCGACGGCGAGAACTGGATGAGCGACCCGAGAGTTTCGCCCGATGGAACGCAAGTAGCGCTCTTTCGCCATCCGCCCAATATCGATGATCGCGGCGATGTGATCCTAGTCGACCGCGCCGGGCACGTCCACGTCTTGTCGACGGGATGGGAATCGCTGGAAGGCTTGGCGTGGTCGCCATCGGGGAAAGAAGTCTGGTTCTCCGCGGCGGCATCGGGCGAGCAATATTGCATCCACGCCGTCAGCTTGTCGGCGAAGGAAAGACTGTTGTATTGCGGCACTGCGCCGACGCGCATACTCGACATCGCACAGTCAGGTCGCGTGCTGGTTTCAACCGAAGAATCGCGCGGATCGATGGCCGTGGTCGAGCACGGCGCAAACACCAGCGATCGTGATCTGAGTTGGCTCTCCTATAGTTACGGCCCCAGATTATCGCGCGACGGAAGTGAAATGTTGTTCAGCGATTTATCCGAGCAGGGAGGCAACGAATACTCGGTGTATGTACGCAAGACAGATGGATCGCCCGCGGTTCGCATCGGAGGAGGCGGATTCGGCACGGATATTTCTGCGGACGGAAAATGGGCGCTGATCATGATGCCCGGTGATGGGACGGGGCGCTTACAGATAGTTCCGGTGGGCCCGGGGCAGGCCCGCACACTACACTGGGATGGTTTTCAGCTGCGCTGGGCGCTGTGGTTCGCCGATGGCCAACATATTCTGTTGAACGCCAGCCACGGCGGACAACCCGAGGGTGTTTACGTCGCCGACGTAAACGGTTTGACGCCCAAGCAGTTGATGCCCGCGACGATAGACTGGTCGACGGTCTCGCCGGACGGGCGCTTTCTTTCAACTACGCAGAATGGAGCGTGGGTGGTTCTCTCCATCGCCGACGGAAAGACCAAGCCAATTCCGGGCATGCAACCCGGAGAATTTCCGGCGGCCTGGGCCGAAGACTCGAAGCATGTATTCACGCAATCGATCACCCCGACAGGCATCACTATTTATAAGGTCGACGTCGAATCAGGCCAGCGGGAACTGTGGCGAGTGGTGACTCCGAAAGACCAGGTGGGCCTGAGGCCGATGGTCACTCCCACCGCGATTACGCCAGATGGCCGCTGGATGGCATTTACTTACAGAACGCAATTGGGGCAGCTCTACCGCAGCGATACGTTGAAGTAGGGTGGGTTGAAATTATTCTTTTGTCGCTCAGCCGCAACCAACAATTCATTCTCAATGCAAATCAGAAGTTAGCCGCTGCGGCCGCCGTGCTCGGATGCAGCGCAATTATCTGGTGGATGTTCGTCATTCTCAGCACTTGTTGAACCTGCCCGGTAGCGCCCGCCACTCGCAACTCGCCTCCCGCCTTTTTTACCTGTTCGGCAGACATGACGATAATCCCTATGCCCGTGCTGTCGACGTTGGTCACGCCGCTGGAATCAAAAATAACTTTTTTCCGGCCCTCGCCCACCAGGTTGTCCACCGCCCATTCCAGTTGCTTACATTGTCGGCCGAGAGTCATTCTTCCTGTCAGCTGAAGCACAACGATGTCAGGCTGCATTTGCTTGCTCTGAATCTCCAGCATATGCTCAGGTCCTTTCGCTTTCCATTTTTCCTGGCGGCCATTTTTTCCCCTGAAGTTCGCTGTCCGCTACGAGGCAGGCCTGACATTGTATCGGAAGAGCAAACTTCCCGACTGTAAAGTTTTGTTGGCCGAAAGGGCCTAGGGTTTGGTGTCAAAAACGCCGCTATCTGGCGCCTTGCAGCCTTTACGGTTTCACCTCGGCAATCATCAGTCCAAAGGGCTCAAGCGTGATCCTATTACCTTGGAGCAATGCTCCGGGCGAGGCGATCAGCGCCTTGAGTTTGGCTCCGCCAAATCCCTGCTTCGCCAGATCGAAAGCCGGTTTTTCCGGAGTCGCTGACATATTCAGCGTCACCAGCACGGCTTTTCCTTTATAGCTGCGCAGGTAAGACATCACATGCGTATCATTTTCGTTGAGCGCGGTGTAACTGCCGTCGAGCAGAGCCTCATTGCTGTGGCGCAGCGTGAGCACTTTTTTATAAAGGTTGAGAATAGAGTTAGGATCCTTCGACTCCGTCTCCACGTTATGCGTGCGGTAGCTCGGCGGCACCGGCAACCAGGGCTTAACCGTGCTGAATCCCGCGTTCGGCTCAGTGTTCCACTGCATCGGCGTGCGTTCGCCGTCGCGCCCTTTTTCTTTCGGCCATCCTGTACGCCCGATCGGATCCTTCACATCTTCTCTGCGCTTCGGATCGTTATTCCGCATTCCGATCTCTTCGCCGTAGTACATGATGGGCGTGCCACGCAGCGTCAGATAAAACGCGCCCATCAGTTTCGCGATCTCATCGTTGTGCTTGCCATCGCCATAACGATTGTAGGAGCGCTCGCGATCGTGATTGTTGATGACGAAAACGGGCCAGCCGTGCGCACTCTCAACCGCGGCGATCTGGCGCCGGTATTCGCGGGGCGAAAGCTTATCGACCATCATGAACATGAAATCCATAGGCATCTGAAGTTCGTTGCCGTTCCGGCCGTAATAGCAATCGAGTTCCGCCGCCGTCGAGGTCCAGGTCTCGCCGATCAGCACCGCTCCGGACTCGTCCGCCACTTTGCGCATCTTCTGCAATTCCGTGTGCACCTCGGGAAAGTTCGTGTTGTTCTTGTTCTCCATGTTGGGATCGCCCTGCGCGTTCTTCCCCGGCAGGACAGGGTTGTCATGCAGCGCGGGATCTTCAAACAGAGTGTCGACGGCATCGAGTCGAAATCCGGCAACTCCGCGCTGATACCACCAACTCATGGTGCCGAGCATCGCTGTTTCCACCGCGGGATTGCGCCAGTTCAAGTCAGGCTGCTGCGCGTAGAAAAAGTGATAGTAGTACTGATTGGTCGTGGGATCGAACTTCCATGCCGAGCCGCCGAAAAGCGAAATCCAATTATTGGGAGGCTGGCCGGGTCCTTTGCCATCGCGCCAGATATACCAATCGCGATGGGCTGACGTGCGCGAAGATTTCGAATCCAAAAACCACGGATGCTTGTCTGAAGTATGGTTGGGCACGAAATCCATAATGATGCGGACGTCGTGCTTCTTACCGTCGGCCACCATGTGATCGAAATCGGCGAGCGTTCCATACATGAGATCGATATTTTCGTAATCGGAAATATCGTAGCCGAAATCGACCTGGGGCGAGGGATAGCAGGGAGTGATCCAAATGGCGTCGACGCCAAGGTCGCGCAGATAACCCATCTTCGAGCTGATGCCGTTGAGGTCGCCGACGCCGTTGTTATCGCTGTCCGCAAAACTGCGCGGATAGATTTCATAAAACACGGCATTCTGCCACCACTGATGGCCTTCCGCATCGACCGGCTGGGTTTGAGCTTGCGCGAAAAAGCCGCACAACAAACTGAAGAGCAGGGCGACGGACGAGAGCCACGACCGCATGGACATTAATTTTCTCTCCTCAAGAAACATAATGCGGTCGCGAAAAGTTCGCAAATGGTGCAAACTGCAAAATTGAATCGAGGCTGTCTATGAGCGTGATAAACCGAGCGTTTCAGTTGCTGTTCAGCCCGACCTTAGCTCCGCGCAGCGTGCTGCTGGTCCGTCTTGCCGTAGGATTAATATTTTTTTCCCAAGGCATTCTGAAGTTTATCGACCCCAACCTGGGAGTGGTTCGTTTCACCAGAATCGGCTTCCCGCATCCCTACTTCACGGCTCATTTTGTGGGCACATTCGAGGTAGCATGCGGCTTGCTGCTTCTGTTGGGTCTGTGGACGAGACTCGTTTCCATCCCACTGCTGATCGTGATCACGACCGCAATTGCAACGACGAAAATTCCAGAGTTGTTTCGCGCCCATCAAGGTTTCTGGTATATGGTCAGCGATGCGCGCACCGACTTTGCCATGTTCTGCTGTCTGATTTTTCTCATCTCAGTAGGTGGCGGAAGGTGGTCTCTTGATGCCCCGCTCAATAGACACAAATGAAGGTGCGTTCGGCGCGACCGCCGATCGTCAAAGCGAACGGCATCCCGATACGGAGGCTCGATGGCACCATTTGAATCCAGGCGCAGTTTCTTGAAAGCAGCGAGCCTTACAGCTGCCGCGACCGTTTTCCCGACCAATAAGGTGCTTGCTCAAGCTGGCACATCCCCGCAGCAGAGCGATTCGCCCGTCGCTCCCTCAGAGCAGGATCCGGCTGACTACACATTGCGCATCAAAAACTCCCCCATCGAGATCGCGCCCAAAAGGATTATTTCAGCGACCACGTATAACGGGCAGTTTCCCGGCCCACTGTTGCGTTTCAAAGAAAGTGCGCCGGTAACGATAGACGTGCACAACGAAACCGACACGCCCGAACAGTTGCACTGGCACGGTCAAAAAGTTCCGGTTTTCGTAGATGGCGCGTCCGAGGAAGGCACTCCGTTCATTCCAGCCCACGGCAGGCGGCGCCTTATGTTTACGCCAGGACCAGCCGGCCTGCGTTTTTATCACACCCATAACCGCGCCGGTGCAAACCTCGCCGCCGGACAATACAGCGGCCAAGTAGGGCCGGTTTATATCGAGCCCAAACAGGAAGCGGGTCGGTACGATCGCGAAGTGTTTCTTGTGCTCAAAGAGTTTGAGCCAACTTTCAGCCGCGGCGGAGACATGCCGCAGAATTTTCTGCCTCCCAAGAAGATCAAGGCCCTCGAAGATCAAGGCGAGTCTGCGATGAAAGCGTCGCTCGCCAAGGGCATGCCGCACGGCTATGAAGTCGGCTATCAGTCATTCACGATTAACGGGCGCATGCTCGGCCACGGAGAGCCAATCCGCGTGAAGCGCGGCGAACGTGTGCTTTTTCACGTTGTGAATGGAAGCGCAACCGAGATTCGGAGCCTCGCCTTGCCCGGCCACTTCTTCCAGGTTGTGGCGCTGGATGGAAATCCTGTACCCAATCCTGCGTCCGTTCCCGTCCTCTGGCTCGGCACTGCGGAGCGCGTCTCCGCCATCGTAGAAATGAGTCATCCCGGAGTATGGATTATGGGCGATCTCGCGGATGACGATCGTCATCACGGCATGGGAATCATAGTCGAATATGCGGGAGCCTCGGGCAAAGCGCACGCGGGCAAAGGAGAATGGATCGCTCCGCCGAAATTTCATTGGGACTATTCTCTCTTTGCCAAGCCGGGAGCGACGGCTGCGCAGCCGGACGAAACCTTCGACATGATCTTTGAGAAAGATAATGCCGCCGAAGACGGCTTCAATCGATGGACGATCAATGGAAACGCGTATCCCATGAGCGATCAGCCCGCGTCCGCGTCGTTTCATTTGCAGCAAGGCAAGCGCTACCGGATTCGCATGCGCAACGCCAGCGACGACATCCATCCCATCCATCTACATCGCCATAGTTTCGAACTTACGAAGATCGGCGGAAAACCAACTGCCCGCGTTACGAAAGATGTTGTGATGCTGGGTGGCTACCAGGAGGCCGAAATCGACTTCGTCGCCGACAACCCCGGACTCACCCTATTCCACTGTCACCAGCAACTGCACATGGATTTCGGTTTCATGGCCCTGTTCGATTACGTATGAATGCAAGAGCACACCAAGCTAGAATCGGGTGACGGTCTTAACGCCAGTTTTGAGGGACGGATATTTGCCAATGAAAAAACAATTCTTGGTAGCCGCGGGGTTTGTGTTGGTGATGCTCGCGCAATTGCTGGTGGCTAGTTCTGACGATGGAGCCTCGTGGCAGCACGACCTGCTCACCTGGCGCGCGCAACGGGCAGCGAACTTGCAGGCGCCGGAGGGCTGGCTTTCTCTGGTCGCCCTCGGCTGGCTGCAAGAAGGCGACAACAGTTTCGGCTCGGCGGATGACAGCCACGTGCAGATTTCCGGCAAGGCGCCATCGCACATTGCGGTCGTTCGTCTGGAAAAAAGTACGCTGCGCTTGTTGCCTCCGGTCGAGGGCTTTCCGAAAGATCTTCTCGTCGATGGTCAGCCGGCGAAAGAGCAAGTTCTGTTGGCGGACGATGTTAACAAGCCGTCGAAGCTTACGATCGGCACCATCACCATCATCGTCATTCATCGCGACGACCGCTATGCGCTGCGCGTCAAGGACCTGCAAGCCGCTACCCGCACCGCTTTCCACGGATTGCGCTGGTACGATCCGAATGCGAACTATCGCGTTCATGCGCGTTGGATTCCCTACAATCCGCCTAAAGTGCTCGACATTCCAACCGTGCTTGGCACCACCACGCATATGCCGGCGCCCGGCGTCGCCGAATTTTCGGTAGATGGAAAAGTCTTGCGCCTCGAGCCTGTGCTCGAAGATCCAAAGGCGACCGATCTTTTCTTCATCATGCGCGATGCCACCAGCAAGACTACGACTTATGGCGCGGGGCGATTTCTGTATACCGAATTTCCCGACCATGGCCTAAATCAGCCCGGCGAAATCTGGCTCGATTTCAATCGGCTGTTTAATCCGCCCTGCGCTTTCACTGCCTATGCCACGTGTCCGCTGCCGCCGCCGCAGAATCGGCTCACAGTGCCGATTCCGGCGGGCGAACTGCGGTATCACGATTGATATCAAGCGTGGATAATATTTTGTTTGCCGACACACTTCGTTTATTTCGATTCGGGAGTCTTACATGAGATGGGTTTTAATTGTTCTTGCGGTCGCTGGCATCGTCGCTTCTTCGCTCGCGTTGCGCGAGCATTACCGCACCGACGCGTCGCCTTGCAGCATCAATGAGCGTTGGGATTGCGGCATCGTCAATCACAGTCCTTACGCGATGCTCTTCGGAATTCCCGTAGCCGTAATCGGCATTGCCGGATATCTTCTGCTTGGCGTGCTCGCTGCTCTGCGAGCGTACGCGTGGATGCTGCCCTTCGTGATGGTCGCCTTTGCTTTTGCGATCCATCTCGCCGACGTCGAGTCTATGATTCTCGGCGTCTGGTGTATCTACTGCGTCATCTCGCTCGGCATCATCACTCTCATGAGCCTCCTAGTCGTCGGCACCGTGATCATGAATTCGATGAAGCGGCCAAGGCTGGCCCAGTAAAACCACCTTATTCGTAGCGCAGACTCTCGATTGGATCGAGTTGCGCTGCTCGAATCGCCGGCACCATTCCGCTGAGCACTCCCACCACGCCAAGAATGATTGTCGCTACAGCGAGACTGCTGATATTGATTTGCAGATGAATGTCGCCAGCCTGCAGGTTATCGCCAAAGGCGCTCATCAGCGGAAGAGCGCCCACGCACCACGAAATCAAATACGCGATCCCGATTCCGGCGATTCCTCCGGCAAACGTAATCGCCAATGCCTCCGCGAGAAACTGAAAGAGGATGTGATGTTTCTGCGCGCCCAGCGCCTTCTCCACGCCGATCTCTCGTGTGCGCTGCTGCACCGAAACCAGCATGATGTTCATCAGACCGATGCCACCGATGCCAAGCGTCAGCGCGCCGATGAACGCCAACAAAATCTTGAGCGCGGTGGTTACAACCGTAAACTCGTCGAAGTCCTGCTTGAAATCGGCGATGAAGACGGCCCGCTTATCATCGGGGCGGAAGTTGTGATGCCCGGCGAGCACGCTGCGCACCACGCGCGCGAGTTGCTGATGATCCTGCCCCTCATAGTCCATGAAAATCCCTGTGATGTATTGCGTGTCGTAGAGATCGCCTATGGCGCTGAACGGGATCGCGATCAGCGTGTTGTCATTGTTGTCGCCGCCTTGCACCTTGTGCTGGTAAATCCCGATTACCTGAAAACTCACCCCGGTGATGCGGATGCTCTGCCCGAGAGCCTGTTCGCCGGAGAAAAGTCTACGCTTTGCTTCGTCGCCGATCACAGCCACGCGCGCATGCTCCGCCAGATCCTGTTCGCTCAAGCCGCGGCCGGTAGCAACTGCGAAACCGCGAATGCGCTCATAAACAGGGAAGACGCCGGTCAGGAAAAGGTTGGTGAAGGTGCGCGTGTCATGCTGAATGATCACTCCCTGCTTGTCGAAAATCGGAGTGACTCCCTTGGCCATCGGCACTTCGTTGCGAATGTAGTCGACGTCGGCCAGCTTCAGCCGCACTTCGGCGCCCGCCTTTGCGCCGCCCGCCTGCAGCGATGTTCGGCCGGGGAAAGCTCCGATCACGTCCGTTCCCCACGAACTGAAAATTAGATTAATGGCGCGCTCAAAGCCTGAGCCGAAGGCCAGAAGGATGACCACCGTCGCAATTCCCCAAGCCATCCCCAGCATGGTTAACGTTGTACGGCGTCGATTGTGCCGCATCGCGCCATACGCTTCCTTGAGCAGGTCGTTTGTCATACTCTCTCCCATCTTGTCATCCTGAGCGAAGCGAAGGACCTATGCATTCGGGCGCATGCTTATGCAGAGTTCCTTCGCTCCGCTCAGGATGACACTACGGGTGTTATTCCTGTCGCAACGCTTCCACTGGCTCAAGCATCGCCGCCTTGCGCGCCGGACAACCCCGCCGCAATCCCCGCAATCGCCAGCGACAGCACCGCGCCAATCGCCGACACCGGCACAATCCGCGGAGTATCGAAACCCGGCGGCAGTTGCACTCCCGAAAGCAGGTGAACGACAAGCATCGCGCCAACGACTCCGACCGCTCCGCTCAAAAGAGTCAAAAACGCGCCCTCCAGAAAAAATTGAAACAAAATATTGCGCTGGGTCGCGCCAACCGCTTTGCGCAATCCGATTTCGCGTGTGCGCTCAGTCACGGCTACCAGCATGATGTTCACGATCCCGATCGCACCCAGCGCCAGCGTTACCAGGCCGACTCCGCCGAGAAACCAATCCATCGCCGTGAAAATCTTGCCCATCGTCTTCTGATTCTTAATCGTGTCCCATTCTTCCCATACATCAGGATTCTTCGGATCGAATCCCCCATGATTACGCGCGACGATGCTGTGCAACTCGGCCTTAGCCGTCTCGTTCTCGTCAAAAGTTCGCGGCTGATAATTGATGAACGAAATTGCCTTGCCATCGAGCGAGTCATCGCCCGTCAACGGAAACAACTCGCGCATCGTGTTAAACGGAATAAAAATTCGAATGTTGGTGAAGTTCTGCTCCTCGTGGCCGATCATCGAAAGCACGCCGACCACCTGAAAGCGAACGCCATTGAGCAAAATAGTGTTTCCGACCGCGGGCCGTCCCGGAAATATATTGCGCGTCATTTGACTGCCCAGGATGCACACGCGGCGCCGCTGCTCATTGTCGTCGTCATTGATCCAGCGCCCGATCGCCAGAGGAATCGTCCGCACCTGGCTATAAACCGGCGGCACGCCCGAGACCTGGCCGTTGGTACTGGTATATTCGCTCACCGCGCGGATGTCGTCGCGCGCAATCACCGGCGAAATATTGATCGCAAGCGTCGATTGATTCTTGATGGCGATGTAATCGTTATAAGTTAGGTTGAACCACTTCGCTGAATTGAAACTGCCCTCGACCGCTGGCGCGCGCCCGCCCCAAAAGAAAATAATGTTCTTGCCAAAAGTTTCCAGTTGCTTGCGATTGCCATTGCGGAAGCCTTCGCCCACGCCCGCCAGCAGCAGCAGCGAACCCACTCCCCACGCGATTCCGAACATCGTGAGGAACGATCGCAGCTTGTGCGCCCACAGCGTCTGCAAAGTTTGCGCGAAGGTGTCGACGAGCGTGCGCATATCGACCTCGAGGCCGGAAGGGGAAGGAAGACGCCAACCGCCGTTCCCGCCGCATAGTTATTCGACTCTTCCGAAGGCAAGGCGTTAGCGCGTAAATAGTCTGATCTCGGACGAAGAGACGGGATTGTACCGAGCGGATTTGTATCGAGAATGATATTTGCCAACAGCAGAGACGAAACAAACTGAGTTTGTTCAGACTATTTGTCTTTTTGGCCAGCGCCCAATTTCCATGCCACTTGCCGCAGCATCCCGAGCAGCACCTCCGCGTCATTGTCGTTCAACTCCATTCGGCGAACGAGGCGCCGCAATTTTTCTTCCGCAGCGACGACTCGTGGCTTCACATATCCGCTGGCGCGCAGAACCTCCAGCAAAACCTGCGTCAGCCGCTCGAACTCTCCCGAAGTGGCGAGGATCTTTTTTTGCTTCACAGCAGCACCCTTCGCAGCCTCGGCCGGCGCCATCTCGCGCCCCCGTATCAACTCATAAAGGCACACTGCCACCGCCTGCCCCAGATTCATCGACCCATGCTCTTCGCGCGTCGGAATTCGCATCATCCAGTGGCAATGGCTTATCTCCACATTCGACAGCCCGAACCGCTCCGAGCCAAACAGCAACGCCACCGGACCCTCCGCCAACGCTCGCCGAATTTCGCGTCCTCCCGCCTCCAACCTCTTTAAAGGATGCTGCAATTCTCGCGGTCCCACTGCGCTCGTGCCCACCACCAGTCGGCAATCCGCGACCGCCGCGCCGACGTCGTCATACTGCTCCGCCTTCGCCAGCAAATCCGCCGCGCCCACCGCCGACCGCGCCTCGCGAAACGCCACTTCATACGGATTCACCACCCGCAATCGCCGCACGCCGAAATTGCTCATCGCCCGCGCCGCCGCCCCAATATTCAGCGGATTCCGCGCCCCGACCAGCACGACGCGGAGATTGTCCATGAGGCGAACGCGGTCAAGACCGGTAACTGATTTCTTCTTCGCCATCCCCACCATCTTTCTCTAAGACCCTCATTCTACGGCCCCCAGCCGAAGGCCGTCCGCCGCCGCCCTCACCTGCGACCGACACTGCTATCGAAGCATCCAATGCGTAGTGTTACGATAGAGATTCCGGCCTGAGTAGGCCAAGCCGCCTGCTTCGTGCGGGATGAACAACTATAGAGAACTCTGGAGGATGAATGGCAAGCAACGCCATCGTCGAGGTCACCGACGCTAATTTCGATTCCGATGTATTGAAGTCCGACACGCCTGTACTGGTCGATTTCTGGGCCGCCTGGTGTGGCCCCTGCCGCGCCATCGCTCCCATCGTCGAAGAGCTGGCCCACGAATATGAGGGCAAAATCAAGGTCGGCAAGATGGATGTCGACCGCAACGGCGCCACCCCCATGCGCTACAAGGTCACCGGCATTCCTACTCTGCTTATTTTCAAAAATGGACAGGTAGTAGAGCAGCTAGTAGGCTACCGCTCCAAAGACGACCTGCAAAAAGCGCTCGATCGCCACGTAGCCGCGAAAGTGACGACGTAGGACAGCTTTCAGGCATCAACTCCTCAGCTGTCAGTAAGATCAGATCTAAGTAAATCTCAGCCGACCAAGGCCCGTGCGGAACGCGGGCCGGACAGTTCACTGGGTGCCGGCAACTGGGTACTGGGTACTGATTTTCAATACTTCCGCAGCACCCCAATCACCCGCCCCTGTATCTCCACGTCCGCCGCCGGCACGATAATCGGAGCCATCGCCGCATTCGACGGTTGCAGCCGTATATTGTCGCCCTCGCGGAAGAAGCGCTTCAGCGTCGCATCCGACGATCGGATCAGCGCCACCACAATATCTCCGTTGTGCGCCGTCTTCGTCTTCTCGACCAGCACGTAGTCGCCATCGAGAATCGCTTCATCCTGCATCGAGTCGCCGCGCACTTCGAGCACGAACACTTCTTTCGAGCGCACAAAATCCGCCAGCGAAATCGTCTCGCTCTGC
This sequence comes from Acidobacteriaceae bacterium, assembly GCA_003132405.1. Classification (GTDB taxonomy): domain Bacteria; phylum Acidobacteriota; class Terriglobia; order Terriglobales; family Acidobacteriaceae; genus Acidiflorens. Next base: position 66,455 of record PKXQ01000156.1, read on the forward strand.
TGCATCGCTTCAATCGGACGCCCCGCCGCAATCCGCCCCACCAGCGGCAGCACCATCGCCGTATTCACCGCCATCGACTGCTTCAACTTTCCCCGCGGCGGGATCAGATCGATCGAGCGGCTGCGGTTATAGTCGCGCGTCAGCAACCCTTTTTTCTCCAGATTGGTGACATGCTTATGCACCGTGGCCAGAGAATTCAGCCCCATGGCTTCCTTGATCTCCTCAAACGAAGGAGAGTACTGCTTCTCCGCCACAAAGCGCGAAATGAAATCATAGAGTTCGCGTTGACGCCGAGTGATCGCCATGCCCGGAGCATAGGCGAATGCTCGGCGAATGTCAAGACAGTACAACGGCCAGAACAAGCTTCGCAAACACAGGAAGACCTAGGCAGGGGCAAGGGTCGGTGATCAAAGCCGTAGATTTGTTACTCTCGTCCTAAGGCTGCTATTATGCGCGGTTCGGGAGGATTACTAGTGTGGAGCTATTTCTTTTAGCGCTTACCGCAATCGCTACGGTGGTCGGGACTGTGGGTGGGTTATTTCTCCAACATCGCGGGAATAAGCATTTTGAGGAACAGAACCGCATCATGATCGAACAGGGAGGCGGGTCGGCGACTCAAGCACACATTTACAAACCTCCTCGCTGGCCATTCATAGCAATGGCGCTGATGGTTCTCCTATGTTGGGGAGGCGCCATCTACGATCAGTTTCAGAGGCGAAGTGGAGGACAGCAATCTTTACCGGCCTCGTGGAACAGTTATCCTCTAAAACGAGTCGAACATCAGCGCTTCAAAAATCAAACTGTAAAGTTGGATGACAACGAATATATCGACGTGATTTTCGAGAACGTGACGTTTGTGTATAACGGCAAGGCGCCGACGAGACTCAATGGCGTGCAATTTGCCCCAGTGAAGCCGGGGGAACTCGCGGGAAGAATCGGCTCAGATAATCCAGTTGTAGTGCAAACGCTGCAACTCGCAGCGGCAATAGACGCGGCGGGTGGATGCAATGCTACGGTGACCCCTGGCGCTGATATCCAGTGATCTCCTGTAGGCTCTGACGGATGAGACATAGTCGCAAAGAGGAATAACATAGCTACGGCGTCAAGGTTTGAATAGAAAACCGTCGCGCTCGGACCAGCGAAGTGAATTCATGATTAGCGAAGATATCCAGAAGCGAATTGATAGTGCGAGAAAATTTGGCGAAGAACTAGAACTGATTGTCGTCAACAAGAAGGAACTCCCCGCCAGTGACCGAAACATCCTGCTAATAGCCTACTGGGCATTGTTATTTGATTACGACAAGGGAATACTCAGCCTCCTACAAGCGGAGTTCTTCGGCTCGGCGTTCGCTCTCTGCCGTCCCGTCGCAGAGGCTGTAGTTCGTGCCCACCTCGCCATATGCGGCTCGGATGAAGAACTCAAAGCCCTACAGAATGACGATTACAGAGTTAATTTCAAAGATATTGGGCCAAGGCTCGACGCTGCGTTTGGGCTAGAGGGATTGATGCAGAATTTTCTGAGCGAGAAAACCCGGAGTGCGCTCCACAGTTACACTCATTCGGGAGTTCATCAACTCGGAAGACGCTTTGACGGAAATGACCTCAAGCAGTCTTATAAAGACGAAGAAATCATCGAAGTGATCAACGTCACATCCAGCGCCATCTTTATGATCTCAAACCTGGTAACTAAACATTTCGGGTTCGAGGACGAGTGGAAGAAGGTCGGCCCGCTGTATGGGGAATGGGGTAAGCATTAAGGAAAAAGCTAAACGGGATCGAATCCTGGCTGTGACATTAGGTTCCCGCTATTGACACCTCTGCTAAGATACTTACTAGGCCCAAAGCCACAAATCAACCAGGTTCCTTGACAACTTACTCCGGCCGCTAACCGGCAACTAATAAGCGACTAACTTCCAAAAGTTGGCCACTAACTCCCGTGTCTTGAATACTTTGCCTCTAACTCCCATCGGCTTAATACTTTGGCGGGAGCCATTTGCTAAAGTCGTGATTCTAAAATGCCTAGCGAGGGGTTGGGGGGGGTACCCCTGGCAATCATATCCAAGTTTCAAAACGGAACTAACTACCGCCCGTCAGTCCGACTTACTCCGTTGTAACTCCCTTCAGAAACACGTAATAAAAATCCACTGCCCGCGCAAACGATTGGACTCCGATCCGCTCATCTTTTCCGTGGGCGCGAATATCGTCGCGATCATACAATTCGCCGGATATGCAATAAGTCGGCATGCCGGCGGCGTTGGTATAGACGCCATCCGACGCGCCCGTGCTCATGTCGGGAATCACCGGAATTCCCGGCCACATCTGCGCCACGACCTTCTCCAGCGGATCAAACACATCTTTGCGCGGAGCAGGCGGCACGTAACTATGCCGGTCGGAGCCGCGATCCATCAGCACGCCGGTGTTCTCGCGGAACTGCACTTTAATAGTCGGCTTCGCATTTTTCGGGTCCGCGACAATTTTTTCCAGCGTCAGCCGGATTTCTTCGAGCGAATGTCCAGGTTCGATGCGGCAATTCACGTTGGCCTGCGCCATCTGCGGCAGCGCGTTGTTGGCATGGCCTCCGCTCAGGCGCGTGGCCACGCAGGTTGTGTGCATGGTCGAGTTATCCAGCGGATCTTTCGACAATCGCGCAACCGCGTCCAGGTCAGGAGGAGTCTTCAGCATCGATTGCAAATCGGCCGCGCGCTGCCCAGTCGACATCTTCACCTGCCGCTCGTAATAAGCGCGCGTGATGTTATTCAGCTCGAAAGGAAACTGGTAATGCTCGATACGCGCGAGCGCGTCAGTCAGTTCATAAATTGCGTTATCAGGCCGTGGAAGCGAGCTGTGGCCGCCGGGATTGGTCGCGGTCAGCACGAAATCGCCATACAGTTTTTCGGTGGCGTTCACTTCCATCATTAACGGTTTGCCGTGATCGGCGAGCACGCCTCCACCATCGTGGTTGAGCACGAATTCGGCATCGACCAGTTCGCGATGATTTTTGATCAGCCAATCGACTCCGTTAAACGCGCCGCCCTCTTCGTCGGCCGTCATGGCGAGGATGACGTCGCGGTCGGGCACGTATCCTTCTTTCTTCATGCGGATAAGCGTAGCCGACATGATCGCGTCGCCATCTTTCATGTCGCTGGTGCCGCGGCCGTAGTAGTAGCCGTCTTTTTCGATGAACTGAAATGGATCGGTCGTCCAGTCTTCACGCCGCGCTTCGACCACATCGAGATGGCCGATGAGCAGGACCGGCTTGTGCGCGCCCGATCCATGCAGCCGCACGACAACGTTTTTCTTGCGGTCGCCTTTGTTGCCGTCATTGGAGCTCGGCCCGAGCACATGAATGTCGCTGTCAGGAAATCCAGCGTCGCGAAAGCGCTGCGCCATGGCTTCAGCGGCGGCGGTCACGCTGCCGACAGAATCGGTGGTGTTGATTTCGATCAGCTGTTTGAAAATGTCGAGCGCAAGTTTGCGCGTGGTTTCGTCTTGTGACGACAGTGATGGCGGTTGCGCCTGCAGCGAGATTGTCAGCACCATACAAACAAGTAAACCCAGCCCAAGATTCTTAGAGCCCACGTTCATCCTCCAAAAAGATTTCAGTGAAAAAATGCGTACGCCGACGCTAACAGATTTGTTCCGCGAATCCAAGTTTGCGTCGCAAACGGGCGCTAAATATTGAGCTGTGCAATTTAGGTTGCAGAATTTAAGTTGCAATGTCGAATCGCTAACGCTACCTTCGCCAATATCCTTTGCTAACATCGAATGACGAGCGAGCACACTTCTACGAAAATCGCGACGCCTCGACTCGCCGCGCTGTTCTGTATCTTTTTCCTGATCGCATGCGGTCTCGGCTATCCGATCCTCAATCGCTTCGATCCGCGCCAAACGCCTGGTCTGTCAGACGTTAAGACTTATGCTGCGCTCGTCACCGGCGCAACCATCACCGATGCTGAAGACATGCGCTTCCGCCGCTTTCGCGTGCTCGTTCCTTGGATCGCGAGACCTTTCTACGCGCTTGCGCGCGGACGCACCGCAAGCTGGGATCCAGTGATGTTTGGCCTGCTTGTCGCCGATGCTCTGTTTGTCGCCGCGACCGCAGTTCTCATCGTAATAATTGGTTGCAACACACTTGGCAACTCCGCCGCAGGATTGGTTGGCGCTCTGCTCTACATGGTCAACTTCGCCGTACCAAATCTGCGGTTGGTTGGATTAGTTGACGCAGGCGAGGGCTTCTTTCTCCTGGCTCTGCTCTGGAGTTTGTCGGAGCGAAGGCTCTGGCTCTTGCCGCTGATCGCGGCGCTGGGAGCGCTAACCAAAGAATCATTTATCCCCTTCAGCATCGTGATGACATTCGCGTGGTGGTTGTCGACGGGAACGAATCATCCGAGAGGGGAGGGAAGACGCTGTCGATTTTCGCCCGATGCCGCATGGATCCTCTCAAGTTGGGTATTCGGTTTGGCCACAATAATTGCCCTGCACTGGTCGATCACGGGAATGTATGTCAGTCCTTTGCAGTTTGGTTCTACGCTGCGACGCGGCGGGGGACAGCACTTTGACGTCTCGCTACGAGATCGAAATCTCTGGTACATCTTTTTGTGGCTGTTAGCAACCGCAATTCCGAATCTGAAGCGCTTCCCACGAACGTGGCTAATTCCAGTCGGCTCGGCCTGCGGCATGGCCTTCTTGCTGGATGCTTATTTCGGAGGAACGCCAGAGGCCGGATCGGCCTGGGGACGAGCGCTCTTCAGCATCGCGGGACCGGTGCTAAGTTTGTCGTCAGCGTTAACGTTGATGCGACTTTCTGGCGTGCAACGGGAGAGTCTTGGATTGGATGGCTCGCGACCGAGCGGATAAACTTGAGCTCTCCGCCACAAGGCAGTTCTAGATTTCTACCAATTCGTGTTCTTGCGCCGGTGTGTTCCCCTGGCGCCTGTTCCAGAGTGGCGCGAGGATGCTCGATTGCAAAACTTCGGACTCGGCTTGTACCCAGTCTTCGAGTTCCAGGCCTTCGCCCTGCCCGCGTTCATGATAAAGCTGTCGCGCGCGCAGCCGTATTTTTCTCTCCAGCAGTTCCACCATCAGCTTCTGCCGCTGGCGAGTTCTCGTGATGCTATCCACTATTTACACTCCACAATTCATTGGTCTACCACTATTGTAAATGGCGATTTGATGGACAGGTTGTATAGGAGGGTTACCAAAGTGGCCGTCCAGCGGGCCGTGTCAGGTCCGAGCGCGTGAGGTGCGCAAACTGCGGTCAATCGCGCAGCCGTTAATGATTATGGCGCGTTATAATGCGCGCACTCGCGGCTGCGACAGTCCCCGTGCCGTTGCCTCGAAGATCTCTATTTCGAACCACATAACGACAGAGGAGCAAGCGATGTCGGATGAACCCAATCGCCATCAGGAAGCGGAGGAGCAGCCCCAACCTCATCACCATCATTGCGGCAACCTTTTTGGCTGCGGCGAAGAGAAGGGAACGGGCGTCTTGCGCGAAGATATCAAGGACGTCGCCTTCAACAGGCGCGCCGCCGATCGGCTTCTGCACATGGATGAGGTGAATCAGGAGCAACTCGACGGCTATCTGACGGCTCGCGGTCGTTCGCGCCGCCGTCTGCTAGGCGCGAGCACGTTTATGGGGGCGCTGGCGGGAATCGGTCCGTGGTTCAGCAAACTCGCGCACGCCGCCGCTACATTCGACAGCGGTGCTGCTACTCATGATTCTGGTATTCCGTCCGCGCCGCGGAAGGACGATGAAGGGCGCGTCCACGTCGTCGAAAGCAATGACAAGACCGTGCACCTCGGAGTCTACGACACTACGCTCGATCCTATTATCAAGATCGATTCCGGCGATACGCTCAGCTTTCCGAATACTTGGTCACACTTTTTGAACCAGATGCAGCCCGGCGTTCCGCTCGACACGCTGGTGAAGATTCGTTTGAGCAATCCTGGGCACGGGCCGCACTCGATCATCGGTCCGATTTATGTTAATGGCGCCGAGCCCGGCGATGTGCTCGAGGTCCGCTACAAACGAATTGTTCCATTCGATTGGGGAGCGGTTTTCAATAATCCGGGGACGATTGGAACGGGCTTGCTGGCGCAAGATTTCCCCGATGGTCAAATGAAATATCTGAAGCTCGATCTGCCCAACATGACGGCGGAGTTCAACGCGAACATTCACGTACCGCTCCGGCCATTTCAGGGGACGCTCGGCGTCGCGCCTCCAGACGGATTTTATCCTCCGCTGACTTCGGGAGTGACGAGTTCCGTTCCGCCTGGCCACATGCCGGCAATACCGACCTGAGCGAGATGATCGAAGGCTCGACCATGTTCATTCCAGTGTGGAAGCCTGGAGCCTTGATCTTCACCGGCGATTCTCATGCGGTGCAGGGTGATGGCGAAATCAATCTTTCAGCGCTCGAAACGCGCATGAAAGAATTGCGCATTCAGGTGGTGCTGCACAAGCAGAAGAATTTTGCCTGGCCGGTGGCCGAGACCGCGACCCACTGGATTCTCCTGGGCCTCGATAAAGATTTGAACGTCGCCATGACGCTGGCGGCGCGCAGCGCGATCAACTTTTTATCCGCGCACGCGGAATTGAGTAAGCTCGACGCGTATGCGTTGTGCAGCATTGCCGTCAGTTTTCGGGTGACGCAGGTGGTAGATATTGTGCGCGGGGTTCATGCCATGATCCCCAAGAGTCTTTTTGCGCCTGGGCTGCGCCAGCGCATCAGTGTGGTTTAGCGGCGAGCCCGAAGCGGCCGGCGTCGGAGTTTTAAACTTTGCTCCGTCAGTGTGTCCGTAGCCGGCCCATTTGAGATTGAGGATTTGAGCTACCTCAAGCCGCAATGAGCATGGTCGAAGCAGGTTCCGCGGGCGCTTCACAAATGTGCAAACATTTTCGTCCACCCCGGATGGTGGCCGGCAACTCATTAACATTCAACAATTTACGCGATAATAGTTTGGTACCGACCTTGCTGTTATTGAACCCAGAGAAGCTTATATCCGCAAGTTGGCTGGCGGATAATCCCCCGCTTCAAATTGGGAGAAATGCGATGAAGAAAATCCTGTTTGTGCTCTGCCTGGCTCTGACTACCGTTGCGGTTGCGCAGAATAACGTTGGCGGGAACAGCCTTAACAGCCAAGTTCAGTCTTACAGTTTTTCGAGCCATCCGCAGCACGCCGCTTATGCGCCAATGTCGCAGGAGCAGAATATTCTGGCCTCGTCTAGCTATAGCTCTGCCTCGGGAGATCGGCCAGCGTCCGATTTTCCCCAGCCGGAAAGCGTTTCTCTCGGTGTCGCCGCTCGCGAACTCAGGGAGCAGCATGCGCCTGTGAAGAAAGCCCGCGTCGTTTGGATCAATCAGTAGCTCGTCGCGCCGACCTACATCCGCGTGCGATTTTGGATTGCGGTTTGCTGAAACTTTCCGGCAAACCGCCGCCCGGATAATCCCGAACATCCGAGTCAAGCGCCCGCGAAATCTATTCAGAAAAGAAAATGTTACCCTAGGTAGATTCAATGACCGTCCTGGGGTTCACCGCCGTCGTCGCGATCGTCTCTTTCGCCGCGGGACTTCTCGGATCGCTCACCGGCCTTGGTGGCGGCGTCGTACTCGTGCCTTTGCTTACCATTCTCTTCCATGTAGATATTCGCTACGCCATCGGAGCGTCGCTCGTCTCCGTGATTGCGACCTCGTCGGGTGCAGCGGCAGCGTATGTGAAAGAGGGATTCTCGAACATTCGCATCGGAATGTTTTTAGAGATCGCCACTACCTTCGGCGCGTTGCTCGGAGCCTTCCTGGCCACGCGTATTCCCACCAGCGCCCTGGCTGTGATCTTCGGCGCTGTATTGCTTTACTCTGCCTATCTTTCCCGGAAGCCGCGCCCATTGGACCAGCGCAATCTGCCTCCCGATCCTCTCGCGACAAAGCTGCGGCTGAATGGAAGTTTTCCAGACCTCGAAGGCAAACGCGACTACAATGTGCAGCACGTTCCCACCGGCTTCAGCTTGATGTTGGGAGCGGGCGCGCTTTCAGGGTTGCTCGGCATTGGTTCAGGCGCAGTGAAGGTGCTGGCCATGGATCAGGCGATGCGGATTCCGTTCAAGGTTTCGACCACCACCAGCAATTTCATGATCGGAGTGACAGCCGCGGCAAGCGCTGGCGTTTACCTCAGCCGCGGATACGTTGATCCCGGTCTCGCCATGCCTGTGATGTTAGGCGTGCTTGGCGGCTCGCTGGTGGGCACGCGCATCCTGGTCAAGGCGGAAACCAAATCGCTGCGTCTCGTATTTAGCGTGGTGATTCTAGTGCTTGGCTTGCAGATGCTCTACAAGGGACTCTGGGGGAAAATTTAATGTCACCGCTGCGCGTGCCGGCGCGCCCACCAGAACCTTTTCAACCGCAGCCGTGGAGAGACCGGCGTTTGGAGTTGATTCTCGGTAACCTGCTGCGCGCCGGAGTCCTGCTGTCAGCGGCAGTGGTTTTCGCGGGAGCGTGCATTTACCTCGCGCGGCACGCGCACGAGCCGGCCAATTACCGCATCTTTCGCGGCGAGCCCACCGACTACCGCACGATTCCCGGCGTCATCCACAGCGTCATGAACGGCCGAGGGCGCGGCTTGATCCAACTTGGATTGCTGCTTCTGATCGCGACGCCGATCGCGCGCGTGTCTTTTTCCGTCGTCGGATTCGCGATCGAACGCGATCGCATGTATGTCATCTTCACGCTGATTGTGCTGGCGATTCTGCTCTTCAGCCTTTTGGGTTCGGGCATGGGCGGGTAGAAGGCTATCGATTTGCCACCACTGTCTTCGCGGTCGTGATCGCCTGCCCCACGTGCCGTTGCGTGTGGTCCGCGACGTGGACAAGCAATCCTCCGACGGTAGTCGGCAGCCGTTTCTTGCCCACGACTCGCGCCTCTTCCAGATTCAGATTCGCCTTTGCCAGCGCCCGCACGCGAGATGCTCCATCGGCCAGCGCCGTCGTGAGTTCCGCAAACAGTTCGTCCCGCGTTGCTCCTGGATCGAGTTCCGTCCCCAGACGAGACATCTGTTCTTCGTTCAGGCTTCGTCCCTCGGCATAAGTCAGCAGACGATCCAGGCTACGCCCGAGATGACGAATGTGATATGCAACCGGAGCCGCTCCCGCTGGCCGCGCATTCATTTCAGCATCCGAGAGGCTGCCGCACCACGTGCGCAGATCTTCATCGGCCAGTTGCAGTGCGTGGAGAATTGCTCGCGCGACGGCGGGCATATCCGTCTCCGTGCCACGCAACCAAGGTTCGATTGACCAGGGCTCGATTGAAGACATAGCAATTCCGCTCACATTCTAGCGCGGCCAAAGCTTACCTCGCGTTTTTGATCGACCTCAAGCGAGGATGGAGTCGTCAAGCCGTTTGCGGTGGAAGTCGGCGACATGCTGCACGAACGCCATAAGCAGAGGATGAGGATGACCTGCGCTCGATGAAAGTTGTGGCTGAAACAAAGTCGCAACGAAAAACAAATGCGCGGGCGATTCGATGGCGCGGCATTCTTCCTTGGAGCCGCGGGCCACAACGGGAAAGCCCGCTTCCATCGCCATCCATTCGAACTCAGGGTTCATCTCGTAGTTGCAGAAGAATTCTTCTTCGATCACCTCTTTGCCGTAAAACGCCGCAAGATAGGAGCCGGGACGAAGGCGAATCTGTTTCACTTTACCGGAGAGCTTTGGTGCCTTCGGATCGTGGCTAGGAACGGCGCAGGCGACGGGATAGATGACGATGTTCTTGGCGTTCGGGTCTTCTTCCGCGGTGGTCGCGTCCCGGATGCCAAGCACATTGCGCGCGCATTCGATGAACGCGTACTGAAAGCCTCCGCAGGTGCCGAGGAATGGCCGGTCATGGACGCGGGCGAACTCGATGCCTTTCAGCATGCCGTCGAAACTTTTATAAGGACTGCCTGACGAGGCCCACAACCCGTCGAAGGAGTCGAGCGTAGCAGCGGCTCCCGGTTCGAGCAGCGAAGGTGTGGGAAGCCACGCCGATTCCACTTTCAGTTGCAGCTTCTGCGCCGCGTGCTGCAGTGAGTCGTTAGTCGCGTGATGGGAACGGAACTCGGGATTGAAGTCGCCGAGAATCCCGATCCGGACGGGTTCGGTCACAGAGGACATTCTAAATTAGCGGCTCGCACATAGCATTGAGCAGTTAGCTACTGGCATCACGGGCGCTCCTGCGACTATAGCAACTCCATTTGCACCATAAGCATGTAAATGCCGAGCGGCGTAATCGCGGCTCCGCTCCAGATCATGGCAGCGGATTTCCATCCGAGCGCGCTGACGAATTCCTTCTGGCTGCGGAAGGAGATTACGAACGTAGGATCATTCGCGCCTTTCATCAACACGACGGGTGGATTGGGATCGAAGTCGACGGATGTGGACTGACGTCCGTTTACGTCGTCGCTGTTTGGACTCGTTGTAACATCTGCGGCGGTTGAGGCAAATTCCTCATTCGATGCGACAGCGACAGACTGATATGGAATTCCCGCAACAGACCACGCTTCTGGTCGGGTAATTCCGGCACGCGTGAGCGCGGCGGCGATCTTCGCCTGCTGGCTCATGTCTTGCGTCGAGGAGGGGGCATCACCGCTCGAAAGCTGGATAATCTGCGGCGCGGGAACGGGCTTGGGAAAACTATCGCGGCTGAGATCGCGCCGATTATTGCGTGCGCCGTTCATGGACGAACCGGTAGTGTGAGTGGCATTTGCGAGAGGTTCGTTGTGTGGAGCGAAAGGGCGCAACTGAATGCCTGGATTTTCCGCAAGGGTTCCAGCGACAAACAGAGCGTCATCAGGTTTGATGGCATGCTCTTCGATGCGCAGGCGTCGACCTGGCGTGATGCCGTGGCGCGCGAGAAAGACGCTGACTCGCGGCGGAATGGTTGCGCCGTTCGATAGGACGCTGGATACGAAGAATGAGGCGTCGTATTCCTCGCGAAAGTCGCGGTGCAGGTCGAGATCGGCTCCAAGCGGCTCGATGAGCAACTTTCCGGTCGAGTCGTCGACGAAGAACGGCAGGTGCAGAGTCTCGTCGGCGACTTTCTCCCATTCCTGCTTCTTGCCAGCGCGCAGTTGCCAGGCTACGGTGCGGTAGAGAAAGCAGGGTTTGCCTGTGATCGGCGCGGGCATCGTGTGCGGACCAGTCGCTTGGCCATTGACTTCAACTAGTCCGAGAGCGGCGCTGCGAATCTTGGAAGTGGGAGTGTTTAGCAATACGCGTTTGCGCGCGAGGAGACGGAATCCGTAGAAGAAGAAGTACAAACCTCCGACGATCGCGATCAGGGACAGAAGCGCCAGATGGTTGATCGGCGGGAGGACGAATAGGCAGGCGCTCACAGTGCTTTCCAGTTGTCTCGGGTGATCTCTTATGAGGATAAGGAGAGATGTCGCGAGCGACACGGAGAAAGCGGATGGGGCGGCTTACCGAGGTAAGTAACAGTTACTAACGGCGACTTCTTACTTTCTTGCGCGCGCCAAATACATAGGTCCTTCGCTTCGCTCAGGATGACAAAGACTACATACGCTTATGCGGTGAGGGCGCGCGATTTCAAAATTTCCGTTACCGCTTCCATTGCGGCGTCTACTTCAGCGTCGGTGTTGTAGAAGTGTGGAGAGAAGCGGACTCCGGCTTTGGGGCGCCAGTCTACCAGGATGTCGCGAGCGAGCAACTCGCGGCTGACTTGCTGCGAATCGGGCATATCGATTGAAACGGTGCCGCCGCGCTCGTCGGGATTGCGCGGGGTGTTGATGCGCCATCCTTGTTGATCGGCGAAGGCGACGAGGCGAGCGGTTTGGCGTTTGGATTTTTCGCGGATTTTTTCTACGCCAACTTCCTTAATAATTTTTATGCCGGGCCGCGCCGCTTCGATCGAGGGGATATGCGTGGTTCCGTTCATGAAGCGGAAGGGAGGATCGGCATAACGAGTTGGGCCACTGGCGAAGGCGAAAGAATTTTCGTGCGCGAACCATCCGGTAAGTTTCGGCTCGAGTTTCTTGCCAAGGTCGGGACGAACGTAGAGATAGGCGACGCCGGGGCCGCCGCAGAGCCACTTGAGCACGCCTCCGCAGGCGAAATCGACGTTGAGCGACTGAACGTCTACGGGAACGGTGCCTAGCGATTGGAAGGTGTCGAGGACTACGTGGGCTCCGACCTTGTGGGCTTTGTCGATGATGGCTTTCGCGTCGTTGATATAAGAGCTGCGAAAAATAACGTGCGATATAGGGACGATCAGAGTTCGCTCATCGATGGCGTCGAGCAGGCGGGCCGTCGGAACTGTGATTCCGTCGTCGGTCTTGACCATGTGAACCTGCGCGCCGTAAGCGCGCTGCGCCTCCCAGAAATACATGACGGAGGGAAAGTTCATGTCGCTGTAGACGACTTTGTTGCGCGCTCCGGTGAAATCGAAACAGGAGGCGACGACAGCCTGGCAGGTGGTAACGTTCTGGTGCAGCGAGACGGAATCTTTCGGCGCGTTCATCAGGGCGCCGAGTTCGTTGCCGACTTCTAGGGCCAGCATCCACCAGCGTTCTTCCCAGGCGCGAACTCCGCGCGTCGCCCAGATATCGGCGTAGGCGTGGAGCGCGTCGTAAACGGCGCGGGGCATAGCTCCAAGGGAGTTGGAGATCATGTAGTTGGTGCGCTCAAGGATGGGAAACTCGGAGCGGTAGCGCAAGAGATCGTCGGACATGATGGATATTGTAATTCGACAAGCTCATGGATCTTAGCTGGGTGCGCCACTTCTCGCGCTTTTNNGGCGCACCAGCCACTAATTGTTCTTAAGCGGCTGATTCTTTGTCTTTATTTTTGTCTTTGGGGTGGTGGGATCTTGCCGACGCGGCGGCGTGGATGGATGTGGATGTTCCGGTCAGGGCTCCTAATAGTTTGGCTCCGTCGGGGCTGCCCAGGCCGGTGCAGGCATCCCAGCCCGG
>PKXQ01000006.1 GCA_003132405.1 Acidobacteriaceae bacterium
GCTGTAAGGCGGATCAGATGACGAGTAAAGTTCTGGACTGATCGATGGTCAACCAATTACCGATCCGAACACCGAGTCGCTTGGCTCCTTTGACACGACGGATTCCTGCAGCGAGGTCTGGGCTCAAAAGGCCTGTATCAGAGGCTTCATAGGTGAGACGCCTGACAGCAGCTAAGCGCACATTGATCGTGGAGGGCGCGAGGTTTTTCTGTTCGAGGAAGAACCGGTAGCGAAGGACGACAGTCCTGTTGAATGAAAGACGCGGTTCAGAGCAATACCATCCGATAAACTCGTCGATGGCATGACCGTATGACTCTTGCGAGCTCGCCGCGCCTAGCGAGTGAAGAACCGCATTCTTCGACTGCTCTAAATCGGCTAGTCGAAGCATTGTTTTTGCTTTGGAGCGTTTCGATGTCTTCCGACGCGCCATACTGGCGGCCTCCCACGCCGCGATCAGTATGGTCGTTCAACTGAAGACTTATGGTCTCGAAGTCCGTTTCTTGGGACTCGTCAGAAAAACCGCTCTGAGTGTGAGCCAAGTCACCCGATGAGGTGTTTACCTCACGTCACGCCGGGACCACATGCAAAAAGTACGGGAAATAACGGCTTTCGCTGTTTTTCCTTTTGATGAGGTGGGAATCCTCCCGTCCGAGCCTGTCTACGGCTTTTTGAGTCCCATCTGCTTTGCGACCGCGGCGTCGAGCATCCTCACAGGAAGAAGTCTGGGCAGAGTCCAGTTCTTGAAACGTTGCGGAACGACCGCGTAGCGTGCCTTCGGTTTCGCCGTGCTGAGTGCCACGTGGACGGCTTCGCCCAGACGCTCAGGGGATAAGCCGTTATTACGGGCTTCGGCGACGATGAACTTCTGGAAGTTCTGCACCGCCTCCCAATACTCGGTCTGCTTGAACTCACTCAGATCTTCTTTTTCGCCCTTGTTGTACATCGCCGTGTTCACGGTGCCCGGTTCAATAATCACGANNTAACATCAGTTCTCGCCGCAGCGCGTCCGACATTCCTTCAAGACCAGCTTTGGAGGAGCTATAAGCACCGATAAGCGGGATCGCAACTTTCGCGCCGGTGGAGCTGATGTTCACGATGCGGCCAATGGGACCCTGCCTTTTCTTATCCGTTCCCAAGAGAGGAGCGAAGGCTTGGATTACGACAAGCGGAGAGATCATGTTGACCTCCAACTGCCGCCTATACTCGCTCGGCCTCAGATAAAGCAGTGGCCCACTCACGACGGCTCCTGCATTGTTCACCAGGCCAACCAGATTCCTGTCGCCTATCATAGAGCCGACCTTCTGGGCAGCTTGATGTACAGCGTCGGCATCCGTAACGTCCATCATGAGAGGCACAAAGCCGTTACCGAACTCTCTTTGCAAACGATCGGCGTCAGCCGGCTTGCGCACGGAACCGAACACGCGAAATCCCTTTGAAACAAGTACCTTTGTGGTTCCCCAACCAATTCCGGTGGAGACCCCTGTGACCACGACATCTTTGCTGTTCGCCATTGCATTTCTCCTAAGATGATCACTGTTCATCTTCAATGTGTACAGCGTACATCTTGGTGCACGGCGCGTCAAGGTGTACAGTGTTCTGTATGCCGTATCCGTCGAAAACGGACCGTCAAACCATCCTTTCGGCTGCGGTTAAGGAACTGGCCCACGGGGGTATCCGCGACTTATCGCTACGGAACATCGCTGCTTCCCTCGACCTCGCGCCCAATGCGATCTACCGTTACTTTTCAGATCGCCGGGCACTCGAAGCTGCCCTAGCAAACGAAGCTGCCCGGCAACTGGAACTGGCGCTGAGGAAGGCAGCCGACGGGTGCGAACCGGTTACCGCAATCCGCGAGATGTCATCTGCTTACATTAAGTTCGCAAGGGACAACCCGCACCTCTACGAGGTGATGATGAGTCTCCACGCGCCAGAGCACGATGCGACCTCCCACCAAAGCCTCTGGACGTTCACTGTCGAGCAGGTGCAACGAATTGCCGGGTCGGACCGAGCTGCGCAGGCGTCCGTCGCGCTTTGGGCGTTCCTACATGGAGCCGTGGCGTTAGAAGCCGCTCAAGTGTTAGGCGAGATCAAACCGGCAAGCGGCCTTGAATTTGGGTTTGAGGCGTGGTTGATGGCTGTTTCTACGCGTGGGGAGCCAATAGATGCACTCCGAATCAAGCCCCCCAAAAAGAGGGCCAACAAGAAAGTGTCTGCGCGTGAAAGGTCGGTGCGAAGCGGCAAGTGAGGATTCAGGTTGGTGTCATTGATAAGGGCGCGTGTCCCCGTCAGTACCTATTAGTCGGCATGTGGAAGAGATTCTGCCATTCCGTGCCTACCAGTTCCTCCCGGATCACGGGCTACCCGAAAGTTATGCCCCGGAACAAACTTTCAGCGACGCGGGCCAGAAGTCCTCTTCGAGGAGATCGCCATTGATNNATCTCCTCCAAGCCCGTTTTCTGGATAACTTCCGGTTTGCCGACTACTCGCTCAGAACACGCCTGGCGCTGCCCACGGATGACTCTCAGCGGCTCAACGAGTGGAGAGACTGGAGCATTTCGGCAAATGCTCTGATGACGGAAGTGGCTCTCGCCATCTCCTAGTGTGATAATCTCCCCCAGAATAATGTCCTTCTTCAGAAGTGCACAAACCTATCCGGATTGGAGAGATCAGCGAATGACTTCTCGCACAGCCGCACTTGCTTTCCTCGCGTTCTCCGCCGCCGCTGCTGGCCTATCGGCACAGGATCGGTCCTACGGACGTTCTGTAGTGATTACGAAGTATGGCATCGTCGCGACCAGCTACCTTCAGGCATCCCAAGCGGGCGCAAGAGTTCTGGAGCAGGGCGGTTCCGCGATTGACGCGGGCATTGCGGCCAATGCCGTGTTGGGAGTTGCCGAGCCCATGATGAACGGGATGGGCGGCGACCTCTTCGCGATTTACTGGAACGCCAAAACCGGCAAGCTGTATGGCTTGAATGCCAGTGGATGGGCACCCAAAGCGCTGACCATTGAACATCTGAAAGCTAAAGGCGTGGCCGGGATGCCGCAATCCGGTATTGATTCCGTGACCGTGCCGGGCGTCGTGGACGGATGGACGAAGCTCCACGACCGGTTCGGCAAGCTACCTTGGCGGGAGCTGTTTCAGCCCGCCATTTTCTATGCGGATCATGGTTATCCGGTGCCGGAGATTATTCATGACTACTGGAAAGGTTCTCTGACCGGGCTCATGCAGAATCCCGAAAGCCAGCGCGTATTTCTGCCGGGTGGCGCGGTGCCTGAGACAGGTCAGATTTTTCGCAATCCCGATGTTGCCCAAGCGCTGACCCGGATTGCGAACGAGGGCGAGTCGGCGTTCTACCAAGGCACGATCGCACAGGCCATTCTGAAGACCTCGGCGGATCTCGGAGGCACGATGTCCGCCGACGACATGGCTCAATATTCCTCGGAGTGGGTCGAGCCCATCTCGACCCAATATCGAGATTGGACTGTCTATGAACTCCCTCCGAACGGCGATGGCATGGCTGCGCTCGAGATGCTGAATATTATGGAGCAATTCCAGCCTGCTCCCGGCGGACCCCACAGCGCTGCGGAGTTGCATACCAGGATCGAAGCGATGAAGCTGGCCTATGCCGACGTCAAGGCCTACAACGGCGATCCCAGGTTCAGCAAAATTCCGGTGACGCAGTTGCTCTCTAAAGAATACGCGGCCAAGCGTGCCCGCCTGATCGATCCCACCAGAGCCAACTGCGCCGTCACTCCTCGTGCGCTCTCCGAAAGCGACACGACCTATTTATCAGTGGTCGACCGCGACGGAAATATTCTCTCCTTTATTCAGAGTAACTATTCCGCTTTTGGATCCGGCGTAACCGTGCAAGGGATGGGATTCGTGCTGCAGAACCGAGGCGGGCTGTTTTCAGTCGACCCTGCGTCGCCCAATGCTCTCGCCGGTCGTAAGCGGCCTTTTCACACCATCATTCCGGCATTCATGGAGCGCGGGGATCAGCACATCGGCTTCGGCATTATGGGCGGCATGAATCAACCATTGGCGCATGCGCAATTTGTCTCGAATGTTGTGGACTACAAGATGAACATCCAGGCCGCTCTGGAAGAGCCCCGGTTTACCGTCAATACAAGACTAGGGTGCAACATTGTGATCGAGTCGCGCGTCACGCCCGAATCCATCGAGCAGCTGACAAAAATGGGGCACGTTCTGGAGGTGCGCAAAGAATATTCGACGACGATGGGGCGCGGGCAAGCGGTCCTCCACGACAGCACGACTAAGGTCAACTATGGTGCTTCGGATCCGAGAGCAGATGGCGCTGCGGTGCCTGAAGCACCACAGATATTCGGATCGAC
>PKXQ01000017.1:0-6520 GCA_003132405.1 Acidobacteriaceae bacterium
CACCACAGATATTCGGATCGACCCCATGATGGTAGAGTCAGAATCCGTTGATAATCCGGTTAGGTAAGGTTTGCCGACCATCCGCCCAGAAAGTCGAGAATTCTCTGCAATACGCTGCGCAGGCTATAATTACGCCCACCCATGGCTCTAACCTCTGGCACAAAACTCGGCCCGTATGAAATTCAGTCACAGCTAGGAGCTGGGGGTATGGGCGAGGTGTATCGGGCTCGCGACACGCGCCTAGATCGCACCGTTGCGGTCAAGATCCTGCACACTCATCTTTCTGACAGTTCCGAGGCCCGGCAGCGCTTTGAGCGGGAAGCACGCACCATTTCTTCTTTGAATCATCCGAACATTTGCACGCTGCATGACGTGGGCAATCAGGACGGAACTTTCTACCTGGTCATGGAGTATGTGCAGGGCGAGACTCTAGAATCCCGCATGCAGAAAGGACCGCTGCCGCTGAAGCAGACATTAGAGATCGGCGTGCAGATCTGCGATGCGCTGGAGAAAGCGCACCGGGCCGGCATCGTGCACCGCGACCTCAAGCCCGGAAACGTTATGCTCACGGCATCGGGCGTGAAGCTACTCGACTTTGGCCTGGCGAAACCGGCAGCAGCGATGCTGGGCTCGCGGGTCCTGAGCGACAAAGGACAACTGACGCCTTCCACTCCCACGATGAACCTGTCAATGCTGGGCGCGTCAGCGGAGGCATTGACCCAACAAGGGTCAATCGTGGGAACGTTCCAGTACATGGCACCGGAGGTGGCACAAGGCCGGGAGGCGGATGCACGGAGCGACATCTTCAGCTTCGGCTGCATGCTGTACGAGATGATCACAGGCCGGAGGGCGTTCGAGGGGAAGTCACAACTGAGCGTCCTGACCGCGATTCTCGAGAAAGACCCGGAACCGCTGGCAACAGTGCAACCCTCTACGCCGCCGGCGCTCGACTATGCAATACAAACCTGCCTGGAGAAGAACCCTGACAATCGTTTTCAGACGGCGCATGACATGAAGCTACAGCTGCTGTGGATTACGAAAACGGGATCGCGGGCGGGAGTACCGGCCTTAATGGCGAGCAGGCGGAACAAAAACGCGTTTTGGCTGACCGCGCTGGCGGTGCTCGCCGTTGCCGTCATTGCGCTGGCCACTGGATGGTGGCAAACGCGTAGTCCGAGGCAAGTGATACGAGCCACGCTGCTGCCGCTCGAGGGCACACAATTCGCGCTGCTGAATCGCAACGGCCCTCCCGCGTTTTCTCCTGACGGGAAACGCATTGCATTCGTTGCCAGTCGGGCAGGTAAAACATCGTTGTGGGTGCGCTCTCTGGATAGGATGGACGCACTCGAACTGCCAGGTACGAGTGGCGCTTTTTTCCCCTTCTGGTCGCCGGACGGAAACTTCATCGGCTTCTTTGCGAATGGAAAGCTATGGCGGATGGATGCGAATGGTGGACCGCCGGCCGCGATTTGTGACGCGCCTAACGGACGCGGCGCCACTTGGGGCCCTGGGGATGTCATCCTTTTTGCGCCGCAGATCGGCAGCCCAATTCTCCGCGTCTCCGCTTCGGGGGGCAAGCCTGTCGCTGTCACCGAGACTCCTTCGGGAACTGAGTCCCGTCGCTGGCCATTTTTTCTTCCCGACGGAAAACATTTTGTCTACCTGCGGAGTCCAATTGGCTCGGTGACTGAAAGCAATGAAGTTCGCCTTGCATCGCTCGACAGAGGCGAGGAGACCGTACTTCTCCACGGCCGCTATTACCTCTCATCGTTTGCCTCAGGGCAGTTGCTAGCCGTCCGCGATGGCGCCTTGACGGCGCAGAAACTGGATCTCTCGAGTCGCAAGCTCTCGGGCGCAGTCACGGTGATCGCTGAACATGTGCAGCGCGACGACCTGGTTGCGAGTGCGGTGTTCTCCGCCACGCAGAATGGTTTGCTCTTGTATCAATACGGCGTCGAGGCGGCGGGCGAGCGCATGGTATGGGTCGATGCACAAGGTAAAGAACTGCAACAACTCGTGGAGCCGGGATTTCTGGGCTCTACGCGCATTTCGCCGGATGGAACCAAGGTGGCGTTTCCTAACGGCTCTTCCGAAAACAACATTTGGCTCTTGGACCTGAAGACGGGAGCGCGCACACGCTTTAGCTTCGGCGGGCGCTTCGTCAGTTCACCCGTCTGGTCTCCCGACGGTAAAACCGTGTACTTCAGCTTCAGTGAAAGCGGCGAGCCGCCAGGAATCTACTCGCGGCCAGCTGACGGCTCGGGTCCTCAGCAGCGCGTTCTCGGCGGAGAGAAGAAGCTCGCCGTCGAGGATGTCTCGCCCGATGGGAAATATCTCTTATACGAAGAAGGAAACGCTGAGTCGTCACAATTGAAAGCCTTGCCGTTGGGCGGGGATGGCAAGCCGCTCCTGCTAGTCGATCACCTGGAGGGAATGCCCGGCGGACTGGCGGGAGCCAGGAATGCGCGAGTTGCGCCAACCGGCGGCTGGGTGGCGTATCAATCCAACGAGTCCCATCAGAGCGGAACATCACTCTCCGCGTTCGTGAGCAGCCTTGGCTCCGAGGTCTACATCACGAAGTTTCCTGGCGGAGAGAGCAAATACCAGGTGTCTGCGGGAGGTGGCTTGATGCCGTTGTGGGGTAAGGACGGAAAACATTTGTATTATCTCGATCCCCTTCAGAAATTGATCGCGGTCGATGTCGAATTGAGTAAGGACCTGGTTCGGATAGGCAGACCCGTCCCATTGTTTCAAACCGGGGTTCGGGCTTCGATCGGCGGCGGCGGTTACGATGTCATCCGCGACGGACGTTTCCTACTCCTCAACTCTACGACCGAAAGTTCCACTCCGTTAACTCTGGTTACCAACTGGGATGCAGAGTTGAAGAAGTGAAATGTCTTAGTCATGCTGCCAGCGCTCTTTTCGCGTTTCGCCAGCCGCATTTCTAAAGACCTGCACGTGTGACAGTTTTTTTTCTTGTGCTGGGGTCAGCGGTGTAGCGCTCACAACCAAGTCGGGATTCTTGTCGGTTGACGGGCAACCCGGAATGTATGGTCCGCCGCTTTGTCGCAAGCGAAAAATGAGAGTTGACAGGATGGTCTGCGCAAATGTATTCGGCCTTTGTTGGAGCACAAGGCTCCGGGCCTTGATGGAATGCGCTGCGCGCTCGTCCTATTTAGTAATGCAGCCTTGGAAGGCTTTTCCTGTTTACAGGTTTCGAGAGCGCCGGGTTCGACCGTTGTGTCATCTCATAGTTCGCCAGCAGACCTGGCAGAAAATCATCAACACCGTAGTCGCCGCTGGTCTGTAGATGTGGGAATCGCGAATGCGATTTCCAAGCCTGGCCTTAGCCAGGCGTCATCTGCAGGCCAGGCATTCTGTAGCTGCGCCGGCCAACATTGGGGGTCGATAGGGTTCATTCTTAGCGAGCACAGCCCAGGCCATGCGCGCCAGCTTATTCGCTAAGGCCACCGCGGCCACGTTACTGTGAGTGCGGGTTGTGAGTTGGGCCAGCCACGCACTCAGACCGGAAGATTGCTTCGCGCTCTGTTGCAGGACGGCACGTGCCCCTTGCACGAAAAGTCTTCGCAAGTACGAGTTCCCGCGTTTGCTAATCCCCAGCAGCTTTTGCTTACCCCCAGTGGTATATTCGCCCGGGACGATTCCGAGCCACGCGGAAAACCCTCGCCCCTTTTTGAAAGCTGCTCCATTGCCGATCGCGGCGATGATTGCAGTCGCCGTCACGGGTCCGATGCCAGGGATCGCTACCAGCCGTCGGCAGGCGTCGTTGTCACCAGCAATTTTGTTGATCACTGCATCAGCTTCGTCGATCCGCATTTGCAAGTGATCGAGCTCCAGCCTCAGTTGCGCCAGCAGCAACCGCAATGCGCCGGAGAGCTGGGCGCTGGCATCTTCCAGGATTCCGGGCAATGCCGCATCGATATGGCGTCGCCCCTGGCGCAAAGTGATTCCACGTTCGAGCAGCAAGCCACGAATCTGGTTGATGACTGCGGTGCGACGCGTCACCCAACGCTCCCGTACCCGATGCAGGGACTGCAGATCCAGTTGGTCATCGCTCTTGATCGGTACGAAGCGCATCTTCGGCCGCTCGACTGCCTCCGCAATCGCCTCGGCATCAATGTAGTCGCTCTTGTTCGTCTTTACGTACGGCTTGACATACTGCGCCGGCATCAGCCGCACCTCGTGCCCCTGCTCTCTCAGAGCCCGCCCTAGAAAGTGAGACCCTCCGCAGGCTTCCATGCCAATTAATTCGACCCACAGGTTCGCAGTGAAGTGCAGCAGTTGTTTGCGTGAAAACTTCTTGCGCACCACAACCTCGCCGCGCTGGTTAAGCCCTACTAGATGAAAAACTGTTTTGCCGAGATCAATGCCGATCGTGTGTAGCTCCATGGGATGCCTCCTCCGTTCACCTCTTATACCCAAACTGCTGGCTTGGTAAAGGGCGGCGGACCATCCCATTAGTTATGGGTTCGTGCGTCGGATTAGTACCGCTAAACGATAGATCCCTATCGGGACTGCCCCGAAAGAAATGCGGGATGCCCAGGTTCGTGTGGTCGGGGCAGTTTCGATAGGGTCGTTTGAAGTGAGCCGCTAGCGTTTGCGGCGGATGCGGTGATGTCTTGGCTCAGCGTGAAATGGAGAAGCGACGTTCTCCGTTAGTGTAGATTCCGCCCCTGCGGGGCGGGGATTTTCAAGGCATGCGGGTCTATCGTCCGATGACTCCTTCTGGTAGTCAGTGTGCAGCGCGAGAGAAGAGCATCCCGCGCTGCTAGACATCGGCGCGATGAGCCCGCCAGATTATCCCTCAGCATGGTTGCATCCCTGCAGAGCCCGCCTCCGTTTCACCTGGCAGGTTCATTGTAGCTCCGCCGTGCCATGCTGTCCCGCCCAACTTCCGGGTTGCTAGCTCATCCGGGCGGAGTGAGGCCGTTCGAGTATTATGGTCAGGAATAATCCTGGTTGCCCTTGCACGCGGTGGCGTTCTGCCGCAGACGCGATCCGGCTGAGCGAACTGTCAAGGGATGAGTAAGCCAATTTCCAAGGGGAATATGAATTGTGAACGTCTACAAATCGTGGCGCTGAGAACAGCCATACTCTCGTGCATTCTGTTTGCGGTCGCGCCGATCGGACTACTCGGGCAGACTGCCACGATTCATATTCGTGTACTTGACGGACGTACAGGAAAAAACCTGTCCGGAATGAACCTGACGTTTGTGGACTACCATAATGATCGGGATGGGAGCGCACACGCTGATCTCAACGGGAGAATGATTGTCGAGACCTCAGCGGATGAAGATTCATACGTTGCGAATCCAGACTCTCACGGGGTTCTGGTTTTTAACGGGCTGGGCAATAATGGGGCATGGGTACCGTGTACCCGGCAAAAGCTCTATGACAGCAACACGCGGACATACGGAAGCGAACACCTGTATCCGGTTTCTACAATCGTCGCTTCAGGCCTCGTAGCTCATAATAGTTGCAGCCGAAGAACCGCTACCGCAAAGCCTGGTGAAGTCATTATTTTTGTTCGTCCACCAACTTGGTGGGAAAAGTTTATTTGGGTATGGCAGTCATAAACTATGCTGCACGCTCGTAGCACTTGTTGAAGATAGGCTCAGAGTGCCCAGCTCAAACCGAAACCATCTACCTCACGACTGTCCGACATCGCGACTGCGAGCCACCTCGCTCTTCACGCAGCTTGCTCGCGGCGATTCTGACGTTGCTGTCTGGCGGCTTCCAGCTTGCGGTCGCGCTCAGTGTGAATTTCGACCCGTCGGCCTGCAAGCATGTCCTTCCGTGTCACGTAGCCGATCGCACTGTGCAAGCGAACATTGTTATAGCGATCCACATACTGTTGAATCAGGCGTTTTGCATCTACCAGTGACAGCGGCGTCCCCGGTCGAATGCATTCGCTTTTCAGCGACTTGTGCCAGCGTTCCAGCTTTCCGTTTGACTGCGGGTAGCTAGGCGAGGTTCGGACGTGCGTCATGCCCGAGATGCGAATGAACTCCTTGAAATCGCGAGCAATGAACTGCGGGCCGTTGTCCGAGATAATGCGTGGCTTCGCCTCCGGGTACTTTTCCTTGGCGCGTTCGAGAATTACTTCGACATCCGCTTCCCGCATCGACTCGCGCAAATCCCAATGCACGAGGAAACGACTGAACCCGTCCAGAACGCTGCACAAGTAATAGAACGTGCCGCACAGGTTGATGTAGGAAATGTCGATATGCCAGTGCTGGTGCGGTTGCAGCGGCTGCTCGAAACCAGTCCCCTTGCGTGACGGTCGTCTCTTCCACCGGGATAACAATCCGGCCTGCTTCAACACCCGCCAAACGCTCGCCGGACTAACGGCCACAACGTCAGCGTCGAGCATCATGAACGTCAGCCGCCGATAGCCTTCCAGCGGGTTCTTCAGATGGAACCCGATGATTGCTTCTTTCTCCCACGGCGCTAACCAGAAATCGCGGGGAACCCAACCGTTGTGCTCGTTGACGCACCC
>PKXQ01000017.1:6570-12582 GCA_003132405.1 Acidobacteriaceae bacterium
TTCTGCTTCTCCTCCACTTGGCGGTGGGGACGCTCTTGAGACTGAAAAGCGGCGGCTCCGTTCTCGAACAGTTCCTTCTGCCAGCGGTAGAACACCGTTGGCCGCAGGCCCAGCTCTTCACACAGCTCCGAGACGGGTACTTTGTCGACAAGATGTCGCCTCAGGATGGCTACTTTTTCTTCTGGGGTGAAATGCTTCCGTTCCTTCCTCATACGTTCGCTCCGTTATCTTAACGGACGAGCGGCGTTCTCCATTTCCAACTGAGGCAGGACAGTGAGATCTATGGGATTTCGATTGGGCTGTGCAGGTTATTAACCGTCTGTGCGTCAAAAAACCGGAACGAAGAGTGTCGTGGACCTGTTCCTGTAAGCGGCTGTGGAGTCTCAGACTGCAGAAGAAGAGTTCGTATCGGTGGACAAAGCCGCTGGTTGAGCACACGCGGGCTTGGCGTGTTTGAACACGACTGCGACCGACGATGATCGAAGGAAGTTGCGTCATCGATATCTCAGGAGGAATCAAGGCTGCGCCTCTGTGGATCAGGCAGGATCAGGCCTGAGCGGAAACAAAGCTGGCTACTGGTCATCCGTTCGACGACGAGCATGGGACCGCAGCAAATCGGACATCGCCAATGAGTTGGTGCGTCAGGCTCGTTGGCGCAGTGCGCGCTGAGCAGATCGCGGCAGCGTGACAGCATGTCGCCACGTCTGCGATTAGCAAAAAGTCCAAAGTGGCGGATGCGGACCAAGCCCCTGGGCAGAACGTGGACCAGGAAGCGGCGCAGGAACTCATCTGCTGAGACTGTCATGATTTTCTGCTTGCCGCCGTGCGCATAGTCTTTCCAGCGAAACGAGACTCGATCATTCTGGAACGCGACCAGTCGATGGTTGGAGATGGCGACGCGGTGCGTATAGCGGGCGAGATAGTTCAGAACATGCTCGGGACCGCCGAAGGGTGGTTTGGCATAGACGACCCACTCTTGGTGGAAGAGCTGTCGGAGAAACTGGCGAAAGCGACGTGGCTTAGCAAGACTCTGGAGTGAGCCGTGAAACTGGAGCTTGTGCTGAAGAAAGAGTTGCTTCAGTCCGGCTGCGAACTTGCCCCGGAAGACGCGACTCAGCGCGGCGACGGACAGGAAGAATCGTCTCGAGGAGGGGATCCATCGGGAACCGTCGGGTGCAAGACCGCCAGCAGGAACAACGTAGTGTATGTGCGGATGATGGTGAAGGTTCTGTCCCCAAGTGTGGAGCACGCCAAGAAATCCGATGTCCGCACCCAGATGTTTCGGGTCGCCGGCGAGTTCGAGCAGCGTCGCTGCACTAGCTCGGAACAGCAGATCGTAAAGCAGTCGCTTGTTCTGCAGGGCTAGAGCGGAGAGTTCGTGCGGCAGCGTGAAGACGATGTGAAAGTAAGAGACGGGCAACAGTTCAGCCCTGCGCTTGGCGAGCCATCGGGAGCGGGCGTTCCCCTGACATCTGGGGCAGTGCCGGTTACGGCATGAGTTGTAAGAGATAGCCAGATGTCCGCAGCGGGTGCACTGATCACGATGAGCGCCCAAGGCCGCAGTGCGGCAGCGGACGATGGCATCGAGCACCTTGCGATGCTGCCACGCAAAGTGTGATCCGTAATGCTCCCAAAACCTGTTGCCGGATGCTCGGACGATATCGGCCACCTCAAGGGTGGGCCGACTCATCGCTTGATCAGCCTCCTGGAACGCTTCACTTGGTCAGGACTGGATACCTCGATAGCTTCCAGAGGGCTGGGAACTGCTTGCAGATGACGCCGGGACAAGTGCAGGTAGACCGTGGTGTCGGCGAGCTTGGCATGACCCAGCAAAACCTGAATCGTGCGCAGATCGGCGCCGGCTTCGAGCATGTGGGTGGCGAAACTGTGCCTGAGCGTGTGAGGAGACACATGCTTGCTCACCCCAGCATGTTTCGCGGCGTCCGCCACGGCTTTCCAGACAATCTTCTCTGTGATGGGCACGTCGGCCCTCCAGTTGTTGACAGTGCCGGGAAACAGATATGTCTTCGGCTTCATCCAGCGCCAATACTCGCGCAGGGTGTCCAGCAGCTTCGGGGTCAACAGGACGTCGCGGTCACGGCCACCCTTGCCCTGGCGAACATGAATGACCATGCGTTCACTGTCGATATCGCATACTTTGAGGTGGCATAGTTCAGCACGTCGCAGGCCGGTCGCATACAGCATCATCAGCATGGTGCGGTGCATCAGGTTCTGCGCGGAAGCGATGAGTCGCGCCACTTCCTCCTGACTCAGTACTGTGGGCATCCGCCTCTGACGCTTGGGAAACGGAATGTGATCCATAGAACTGTGGCTGCAATCCCTAGACATCGCGCCCAAGAGTCGGGCGCACGTCCGTGGGATGCTGCGCATTCTCTGGGAGTACAGCATGTGGGCGGGACACGTCCCCGTACAGCGAAACCCTATGGAGCTTGTGACCATTCCAGGGGCGAGTCAACGGTTGCGAGTCCCGCGGAGTCTGTCCACCGCAGAATTTCAAGAGCTGCTGGCAGCCTTCGATAACAGCATCCGTTGGCGCACGCTCTTTCTGTTGGCAATTTCTTTCGGGCTACGAATTTCCGAAGTGCTCGGGCTGAAATGGAAAGACGTGGATTGGTTTGGTAAAACGGTGAGCATAAACAGGGGCGTTGTGAAAGCAATTGTGGACGACGTGAAGTCTCGGCACTCGGCCCGCAAGATGGCTTGTGCCGATGAGCTGCTAGACATTCTGAAAGCGTGGAAGCAAACCACAGAGTTTGCCGACGCTGAAGATTGGGTCTTTGCCAGCCCGGTCAAGCTGGGCCGTATGCCGCTTGGCTACACGTCGGTGTGGAACGTGTTGACCCAGACATGCACGCGCCTGGGTATCGCGCACGTAAGCAGTCATTGCTTCCGGCACACCTACCGCAGTTGGCTAGATGCCCTGGGCTCACCGATTGGTTTGCAGCAACGGATGATGCGACATTCCAGCATCACCACCACAGCAAACTATGGGGACACGGTTGCATCGGACCTACGGCAAGCGCACGAAAAAGTGGTGCAACGGGCTTTACAGCACGGGAACGGCACGGAAGGCTCTGCAACTGACTGAAGCATTGGGGTGGGAGACGGGAATTGAACCCGCAACCGTCGGAGCCACAGTCCGATGCTCTACCGATTGAGCTACTCCCACCGCAGATAACGATTATAGCAATTGAGGCGGGAGCGAGAGCCTAACGGATTGACTAGCGACAGTTATACGCGGCCTACGCCCATGTAGCGGAAGCCCATGGCGCGCAGACGCGAGGAGTCGAGCAGGTTCTTGGTGTCGATGATAATCGGATGCTTGACCAGATGCCGGATGCGGGCGAAATCGAGCGTGCGGAATTCCGGCCATCCGGTAGCGACGATTAAAGCGTCGACGCCTTCGGCGACTCCATAGGCGGATTCGCAATATTTCACCATGCCGTTCAGTTGCAGGCGCGCGTCAGGAATCGCGACGGGATCGTAGGCGCGCACGCGCGCCCCGCCGGCGAGCAGGTTCTGCGCGAGTTGCAGCGAGGCGGAGCCGGCAACGGAGTTGGTGTGCGGCTTGAAGGACAAACCGAGAATGCCCACGTCTTTGTTCTGGACCGTATCGAGCGCGGCGGCAACCTTCTGCAGGAGCCGGTCAGCCAAAGCCAGATTCACCTCGCGAGCTGCATTGAGGACTTTGAGGTCCACGTGGTTGTCTCGCGCGAGACCGGTGATCGATTCCATGTCACTCTCGGCGAAAATTCCGCCCATGCCGGCGCCGGGTTGCAGGCAGCGGGGAGCAATTTTTTTGTCGAGGCCGAGCGCGAGTGACAGGCTTACGGCATCGGCATTGACATGCTCGCAGAGGCTCGCGATTTCATTGATGAACGAAATCTTGGTGGCTACGAATGCGGTGGTCGCTTCGCGCGCCAGTTCGGCGGTTTCGTAATTCGTGACCAGCACGGGAACTCCGCGCATGACCAGCGGATGGAAGATCTGTTTGAGAGAAGAGACGGCCTCGCTGGAGGGTGTTCCGAGAATGATGCGGTCGGGCCAATTGAAATCTTCGACAGCGCATCCGTTGGTGAAGAACATCGGCTGGCAGACGAGCAGGCTCTTCAGCCCTTTCTCTTTGAGTATTTTTTCAATTGCAGTGGTCGAACCTACGCGGACCGGCGTAACGATGGAGAGCACCTGGAAGCGGCCTGCTGCGGAAGCCAATCGGATGATGAGGTCTTCCAGCCCCTGCGCGGAATCTTCCGCGAGAAAAATTACCTGGGCGCGGCGGGCCAGTTCATCGGGGTCGGCGGAATAGACGAGGCGCCCCGAGCGTACGTTGCGGCGAATTACTTCCTGAAGATTTTTTTCGAAAAAAGGAATATTGCCCTTAGCGACATCCATGATGCGCGCGCCATCGGCGTGGCAGCAGCAAACCGGCGTCCCGAAATCGGCGAGGCAGGCGGAGATGACGGTAGCGAGATAGCCGGATCCATAAACCCCAATTTGCATAGGCACTCTTCCGATCTAATTTGCCGATCTAATTTACGATCTAGCGTTTCGATCTAATTTCGATCAAGTCCGCAGCCTGGGATCCCGGCGCTAGCGGTTACAGCCGCCCGTTAAACCTATGGTAATCCCGCTAATAAGGTTGGCAACGGCTAGAAAGTACATGTACCGGAGGACCGTGAAATAGGCCGCTAGTTGCGGGTTTTCGGGGGTTATTGGGGCAGTGTCAAGCGGGCGCGCTAAGCAGCTGGCGACGCAATGGGGAAATTACGACTTCGAAGATAATTGGCCGTGTCCCAATGGCAGATGTGCCACGTCTTGCCACGCGCCGTCCTTTTCGCGGACGAACATCAGTTGCTCCACCAGGACCTGGCGCTCACCCGAAAATTCGGCCCAGCGCTGCCGCGCAATTGCGAGGGCCGCGCGAGCCTGGTCGTCTGTTTCAGTTTTCAAAATCGTCAGATGTGGAATGTACGGCCAATTCTCGGCGCACAGCAAACCCTTCCCGCAGACCAGGTCGTGGAGTTCACGAATACGATAGGCGGCGCGCTTCACCTGGATAAACACGGTGGGAGTGGTGGGGAGAAAAGTTTCGACATCTCCAAGCTCGACGCTGAAGGAAACGACATGGCTGCACACTTCCTCCAGAAATTCGAGCGCGGCCGCTTCCGTGCCGCTCAACTCGCGAGGCGGAAGAATGGTGAGATGGGCGGCCATGTGGGAGGTGGGAGGATGGAGTTCACGGCGCAGTTGTTCGACAAACTCGCCAACCGGATTCCGTACGTAGTTCACCAGCGCGTAGCGTGAAATGGGCATGACTACCGACAAAATTATAACGTGAGCGCAGGGGCAAGCGCAGTCCACCTTTTGGCGGTATCGCGAAGGTCACCGGGCGATCATTTATAATCGAATCTCGCTGTAACAGTCGGGGCGTAGCGCAGCCTGGTAGCGCACCTGCCTTGGGCGCAGGGGGTCCGCGGTTCAAATCCGCGCGCCCCGACCAAATCTAAAGCACTTATCGGAACTCACAGTGGGCGCAATTGGGCGCAACTCAGGGAGAGTAAAGCTCAACCCTACCCTCTGTGCCGTCATTGTACGAAACATCCCGTCTATCTTTACCCCGGTGCGAGCGTAGTGTTGTGAGATGTCCTTGTTCGAGTGTCCCATCCAAATGTGAACGAGGATCTCAGGCACCAACTCTTTATCGAGTGAGCAGCTCGGAATCTCCTGAAGGCATGGAAGCCGCAAAGTGGCCTTCCCATCTCTAGGAGTATTGGGGTGAAGGGATCTCCGCAACAGATTCGATTTACGTTGTGGAGTGCCGCGAGCCGATGGAAATACCAACCCGCTCTTACGCGAGCCAATGTGATCCCGTAACGCAGTAGCCAACGAGGAGTGAAGATCCACTTCTCGTTTTCCGGCCGCAGTCTTCGGACTGCAAAGGTCACCTTCCCACGCGCTGCGCTTCACATGGATTACTGTGTCGCATACGTC
>PKXQ01000018.1 GCA_003132405.1 Acidobacteriaceae bacterium
TCATGGAAGGCGATTACACTCATTGACCCGGACAAGCCGTAGCTGCTGCTATCGAGGCGGTTACACGCAGGGCCCCCGAAACTCGAAACGAATACAGGGAAAGCAGTCTTCGCCAGTGCGCTCCAGCAGATTGAACTCCAATTTGGCAAGCCCCCATTCTGAAGGGATTTGTGCTCCTTATTTCAAGACGAACAGACATACTCTTTTTTATTGATGATTGCTCTAGCTGCCTTGAGTTGGCACTGTCTTGCTGGCGGCTGGGTGGGATGGCGCGCCGGTCTGCTGGGTTTTCTTGTCGTCTAGATCCAGCACAAATGAAGGATGGTTGTAGTCGCCGGAGATACGCACGGGCAAAATTTCTCCCTTTTTTCGTTTCTTGAAAATTGGGTCCATCATTTTCAGGAGAAGCGCCTTGGCTCCGCTTTCAGTGTTGGAAATGTTCGTCTCTACCCGCAGGCCCCCAACCGTCCTCTTACAATTTGCACAGTCGTAATTCCATCCGGCCCGAAAAGTAAGGAGAGGTGCAATGGCGGAATCATTCAATTATGTTCCGAGACTCAATGACTCGGTTCTTCTTGAGGGTAGCGATCACAGCCTCATTGTGACTCACGTTGACGCCAGCCGAAGGACGGCTGGGTTAACGACCCTTGCCGGTCCGGTAATTCATACGAAAACGTGTCGTGGTCTGAGCTCAGCGCCGAAGAGTGCCATAACCCTACCAGCGCCGATTGAAGGGAGTAATAAAAACTGAATTGGTTACTGGAAACGGAGAGGACCAAAGCGCCGTGACCCATGGTCGTTCGGTCAGAACCCTAGATAGAACGCCGATTGCACTTGGCGCTGATTGGCCTGCTGCCCTCTCCTCGCGCACACGTTTCTGGGCACCTGGCAGGTCAAGTGGAAAGCTCCCGAGGGAATGGTCTCTCTCTGAAGAATCAAAGTCCCGCTGTCGAGCGTGCCAAGCCGATCTGTTTAGTTTGTCGGGAGTTTCGCCGGTTGGACTCAATGAAAACGCCAACACTCTTGGCCGGCATGGGTTCCGCAAACAAGTATCCCTGGGCTGACCCACAACCGGCCAACGCCAACAGTTGGTGTTGGTTAGGTGTTTCCACCCCTTCAGCGACCACTTTAAGCTCTAGATTACGCGCCAGCCCGATGATCGTCTTAACGATCGCGTAGTTTTCGGCATCCATTGTCTTAACGAACGACTGATCGATTTTCAGAGTGTCGACTGGAAAACGACGGAGATAGCTCAGAGAGGAATATCCAGTACCAAAATCGTCGATACTCAGCTTCACTCCAAAAGTCCGTAGCTGCAACATTGTTTGTAAGGTTGCCGCAACGTCATTCATGGCCAAGCTCTCGGTGAGCTCGATGGTGATGCACTGCGGATCAATCGCACTCTCTTCAAGTGCATCTTTGACGTGCCCAATAAAACCGGCGTGAGAGAAATGCTTTGAACTGATGTTGATGCTGACATATAACGGCGGGTCGGCAGGATAGCGCTGTCGCCAACTCGCCGCCTCTAAACACGCCTTCTTTAAAACCCAAACGCTAATAGGAACAATCAGGCCGCACTGTTCTGCGACCGGGACAAAAGTGCTTGGTGGTATCGAATTTGATCCCGAGGGCTGCCAGCGCAAAAGTGCCTCGAAGCCCTGTACTGCCCTCGTATCTACGGCGACGATTGGCTGGTAGTGAAGTGTTAGTTCTTCATTCTCCAGAGCATATCTCAGCTTGGCTTCTACAAGAAGTCGACTCATGACTTGCTCGTGCATCGTGCGGTCAAAGAGCTCACTGCAAGCCTTGCCTTGGCTTTTCGCACGATACATAGCAATATCGGCATTCTGAAGCACCGCCTCCGCAGGTGTCTCTGGCGATGTCAGCGCGATGCCAATTGACGTGCTCTTAAAGACCTCGAGTCCCTCCAGGAGGAACGGTCGTGTAAATGAAGACTGGATCCTCTCGGCTACACGGATGGCATCGCTCGGGTCGGTAACGTCCTCCACTAGAACCGTAAACTCATCTCCACCCATCCTGGCTATTGTGCCGTCGTTGCGCAAGCATGTCCGCAGTCTGTTGCTCACTTCTTTGATTAGAACATCCCCGGTTGCGTGCCCATAGCAGTCATTGACGATCTTGAAGTCGTCAATATCAATGAAAAGGACGGCGGCGGCCTGGTGTGGATGCCTTTTCATCCGATCCACGACGCTTTGCAAACGTCCCAAAAACAAGGCCCGGTTTGGAAGGCCGGTGAGCACATCGTGGGTAGCGTTAAAAAGCAATTCTTCCTGAGCATGTTTCCGCTCTGTTATATCTCGGGCATTGTAGACGATGCCGCCGATATTCTCGTGCTGAATCAAGTTTCGAACGACACACTCGAAATAGAGCCACCTTCCGTCTGCATGTCGTAGCCGGAACTCAACTATCGGATTCTGTCTCGGATTCTGTCCACACGCTACCGATCGCGACCCTGTGCTCATGGTCTTCGCGAAATCGTCCGGATGTACTAGGTCGATCATGTTCGTTCCCACGAGACTGGCTCCATGCACCGCTAGAACTGTATAAACGGAAGGACTAGCGTACTTGATTTGGCCAGAGCGATCGGCGATAAGAATGACGTCGGTTGACTGCTCGGTAAGAGCGCGGAAGCGATCTTCGCTCTCGCGGAGGGCATTGCGTTCGGTTTCTTGCAACTGGCCCAGGTGCTCTTGTCTCTTAAGCCGGAGAAAAAGTATCAAGATAGTGGTCGCTGCCAATATTGCGGCCGCCAGAAATTCGTTTCTAGCTCTCAGCGCAATACCTTGGGCCCATTTGTCCTCGGCGTCAATGGCAATCTGCACTTGGTGCTGCATCAAGTCAAACTGGGGGCTGACCGCTTGGAAATCGGCCTGCTTGGCCTCGTCAAAGTCCCCAACTTGCATCAGGATCCATTGCCGGCCAGCCGACGTAATATAGTTGTCTAACGCGGGCCAGACCTTCTCTAGGGCAGCGGTGTGATAAGCATGAAGGTGCGCCGTCAGCACTGCTTTAGGCAGTGCATGTCTTGCCTCCAGCATCACCGTGTCCTCTTCGGCGGTCAGGTTCTGCTCTTGCAAGGCTGTCAGCGTAAGATTGTTGATCTCTCGCGTAAGAACTGCAATTTGATTGAGAATTACTTGGGCAGAGCGGGCTTCGTCGACCTGAGTCCTGTGAAACCAAGAGAGAGCAGCCAAGACAGCGATGGCCGTCGCGAGAAAGCCAAACACAAAGGCCAATCTCGGACGTGCTACTAGACTCCCTAATCGCGAGTTGAGAGTTCTCTGCGTAGTCTGGACCATTTTAATCATGAAGACCAAACAGATCTCTTCGCAAGCGCGTCTTTGCAAAATGGGGAGGGGGGAGGGTCATCTGATCCGCCTTACAGC
>PKXQ01000044.1 GCA_003132405.1 Acidobacteriaceae bacterium
CATCGACAAGGAATGCCCCGTGGGCAATCCGTTCGTTGAAGTCGCGCGTGGGTTATTTGCAGAGTGTACCAAACTGACCATATTGCAAAGTTGAAATCGGACATACTTGTAAGCAATGACAAACACAAGGTGAAAAGAGGAGAGATAACGAGTCGTGAGAATGCTAAAGAGGAGAGATAACGAGTCGTGAGAATGCTAAAGAAGCGGAAATCATTCAGGAGTCTAAGGAACTAATAGCGAAAACAAAACGGTCATCTGCGATTGCTGGATCGAAGAACCTGGCACGGCGCAACCAAGAGCAGAATGATCCACCTCGCGTACGAAAGAGCATGCCTTAAGGCACTGCTCACGGAGACTCTGCAAGCATGACAGCCAAACTTGCTACCGTAGACGGCCACATTCTGGCGGGTGTTGAAGCCCCTGGCGCCGTGAACGACAGGAGCATCGTTCCCATCTGCGTCAGCGACAAGCCGCAAGGTCGCTTTATGCAATTCGACTCCGGATACCTGTCGCCTTACTTCGTCACAGATCCCGAACGCATGGAAGTTGCCTTCGAGAACTCCTACATCCTCATTCACGAAAAGCAAATCGGTTCTAAGCAGGACCTGCTCCCTCTACTTGAGCAGATCACAAAGAGTGGCAAGCCGCTGGTCATAGTCGCAGGGGACGTTGCGGGCGAGGCGCTGGCTACTCTCGTCGTGAAGAAGCTATGTGGCCCGCTGCAAGTTGCCGCCGTCAGGGCACCCGCTTTGGGGGATCAGCGCAAGAGTATGTTGCAGGGCATTGCCATCCTCACTGAGGGCAGGGCTATCACCGAAGGCCTCGACACCCAGCTGACAAATATAAAGATTTCCGATCTCGGCCTAGCCGCGAAGATCACGATCGGCAAGAACAACACGGTGGTCGAAGCCAAGGCCGCGTACGACCAGCGAATCAGAATACTTGCGCCACCCCAAGCGAGGACAGGAGCAGGGGGAATGTCGATGTACCGAAACGAAGCACTGCTGCAGACATTGTCCGAGGGAATTAGCGACTGCAGTGCTGCAGATTAAATTTGGAGGAGGCCAGTATGGCAAAAACAGCAGTTGGTTTGTTTGAGAATTCGAGCTCGGTCGACGAGGTCGTTCGCGATCTCGAGGCCAGCGGTTTTCCTCAGAAGGACGTCCGCATCTTAGGTGAGCCGCGGGAGATGGCTGGTAGCGGCGTCATGAGTATCCCACATACCGATTTTGAAGTGGACCTGACTCGAGAGCTCAGGACGATCGGAGCCGCCGATGCGGACGCGGAAGCTTACGTCGAAGGGGTACGGCGGGGAGGAGTCATAGTTTTCGCAACGGGTTCGGGCGAAAAGGCGGACACGGCTGCTGAAATTATGAACCGCCATTGCGCTGTAGAGATCGAAGAGCTCGGTGCCTCAGTACCGCATCTCCCTGGCACAGACCGCGACGACATGGCTCCCGTTCACGACGGTTCTGTGCAAGCTGGTAGGGTTCGCTCTCCCGGCGCCGGTGCGCGCTTGTTTGTGTGGTAGCTCTTTCACGAAAAACAGATCTGCCGTCAGTCGCAGCGAAGCAATGAAGGTGCTGAGGGGAGTCAAGAACATGAACATTTTCAAATATGCCGCGGGCTTTTCAAGGTCTCGTTTGAGCAATCGAAGTCTGGTTTGTCTCTTGTCGTTAGCTCTTTGCTTTGTGGCTTGGCCTCAGAAGCTGGCGGCCTCTCAAGACGCTCCAGCCCCGGCGCCGGCCGCGCAGGCGCCGTCCTATGCCCAACAGACTCCCGAGCAGTTGCAGCAGTTGGTCGCGCCGATTGCGCTGTATCCGGATTCGCTGGTGGCGCAGATTCTGGCGGCATCGACCTTTCCCGAGCAAGTCGTCGAGGCTGACCGGTGGGTGCAAGCGCATCCTGATTTGAAGGGCGCCGATTTGGGTAAGGCAGTGGACCAACAACCCTGGGACCCGAGCGTCAAGGCCCTCGTTGCATTCCCATCCGTTCTTGGAAATATGGACAAGAACCTCTCCTGGGCATCGTCTCTAGGCGACGCATACTACAACCAGCAAGCGGACGTTATGAATGCCGTACAGGTGATGCGCCGGAGGGCGCAAGAAGCGGGCAACCTTAAGAGCACGCCGCAGCAAACCGTGGCGACGCAGGACTCTGACATCAGCATTGCGCCGTCCGACCCAGATGAGGTTTACGTCCCCGCGTACGATCCGTGGGCGGTTTACGGAGGACCTGTAATGGCATGGCCAGGATGGTATCCGTATCCCGGAATCTGGTTTGGCGGCCCGTACCTTTCCTTCGGAATGGGGTTCGGGATTGGCTGGTACGGCGGTTTTGGTTGGGGCTGGAACAACTGGGGATTGAACTGGCGTGGCGGATACGGGATGTACGGCGGCGGCCGGTACAACTCTCGCAGCAATACGTTTTACAACCGGAACAGCTACTACCGAGGAGGAGGCGAGGGGGGCGTAGCCAGGAACGTGCAACGCGGGTCGAACGGCGCCCGAGGCGGATCGAACGCTCGCGGCGGATTTAACGGCGAACGCGGCGGAGAAAACGCCCGTTCCGGCGCGAGCGGCAGAGCTTTCAACGGAAACACTCGGGCGGCACGAGGATACGCTGCACCGCGCGGACAGAGCGGCGTTCGTTCGGGCGCATTCAGCGGCTACCAGCGTGGCGGACAGGCGCGAAGCTCCTCCTCACGCGGAAGCGCCAGTGTGGGCGGCGGCGCGCGGGGCGGCGGTTTCGGTGGCGGCGGCCACGCCGGTGGCGGAGGTCACGGCGGTGGCGGGCATCATTGATCGAAGGTTCGTTTATGTTCCGGGTAGTTTGTAAAAGTTAGAAATGGAGAGAAGCCATATGCGACGAACGACGCTGAACCTCGACAAAATTGATTGGGCCAATCTTTCTAAACTGGTGGCGGTCGCGATCGTTTTGACGATGTGCCTACCTACGCGTTCCATGGCGCAGCAACCGGGCCAGAAAACATTTTCATCGCCGGAAGATGCCAGCCAGGCACTGGTCACGGCAGCGCAGGGTAACGACGAAAAAACGATGCTCAAGATCCTTGGACCAGACGGGAAGCAAATCGTCTCGTCAGGTGACGAAACCGAGGATGCCACCAGCCGCGCTAATTTTGTGGAGAAATATCAGGAAATGCACCGTTTGGTGAAAGAACCGGATGGAACCACCACCTTATACATCGGAGCGGAGAACTGGCCCACGCCGATACCGCTCGTGAACCACGGAGATTCGTGGTATTTCGACACTGAGGCGGGCAAGAAAGAGATTTTGTACAGGCGAATTGGCCAGAACGAAATATCGTCCATTCGCGTTTGCCAGGAACTCGTCGCTTCGCAAAAGGAATACTACTCCGCACAGCACAACGAGTACGCCGAGAAAATCTTCAGTGATGAGGGACAGCACAACGGTCTCTATTGGAAAGCGGCGGACGGGGCACCAGAGAGCCCCATCGGTCCGTTGGTGGCGGCGGCAGTTGCAGAGGACTACTCCAAGAGCCAGGGGGACGCTCCGACTCCCTATCAGGGATACTATTTTCACATCCTGACCCGTCAGGGGAAAAACGGTCCAAGTGGCGCGAAGAGTTACATAGTAAACGGCAAAATGACCGGCGGATTTGCTTTCGTGGCCTATCCAGCGGAGTACAGATCGTCCGGCGTGATGACATTCATTGTTAACCAGGACGGGGTAGTTTACGAGAAAGATCTTGGTAAGAAGACCGATGTTGTCGCCAAGAACATGAAGGAATACAACCCCAATTCCAGTTGGCAAAAGGCTGAAGAACAGCAGGAGGAGACTGCCAGCGACCAGCACGTCAAGTAAGAGGCATTCTGCCTCTGAACTCGCTCTGGCGGATTCATGCCCGCTTCGCACACCGCAAAATATGCCTCTTCAGAATCCGCATCTGGCATTGGGCAGTTGCCAACGCCGAGTAACCCTTTGGATCGCCGCCAGCGCGATGGTTCTGAGTTCGGTGGGATGCGCACATAGATCGAAAACTCCGCTAACCGTCGGGGAAGTTGCGAAGCCCGTGCGCAGAGATGTTCCTGTTTATTCAGAATGGATCGGTGCTACGGTCGGGTATATCGACGCCCAAATCCATGCTAGCCACTATCCTCGGCCTCATTCCAATGGCGCTGGTTCTAGAGCCGGGTAGCGAGCAGTGTACCCTGCTTGCATGCGTAATTCTCGGCACGTTGACCGCTTCTTGCATGGTTACCGTATTTCTGGTGCCGACCGCGCACCGTCTCATTCATCGCAAAGACGTTCATGATGACGAATTCGAACCCCGATCGGGTGAGGTGATCCATGCGTAACCGAAGTCTAGTTTTGCCGCTATGGCTTCTTCTGTGCTCCCTTTCCATGGGCGCACAAGTGAGCGTCGTGAAGCTTCCAGACGCGCCGCAACTCCAGGCTCAAGCGCAACAGACCGCTCCCGCGCTATACTCTCCGGCAACCAATCCTGCGGACGCTGTTCCTTCGCCACCTCCGATGGGCAAGCCCCTTACGCGGCAACAGGTGGAGCAGTTAGCCCTCAAGAACAATCCACGGATCACCGTCGCGGCACTGCTCGCTCTCGCACAGAAGCAAGTCGTCCGCGAGACTCGCTCGGCGTTACTCCCGACTTTGGATGGCAATGTGACTGGGGTCGACGCGGAAGAAGCAAGCCGCCTATCTTCGGGTTCGCTAGCCGCATCCCGGCTCCTCTATCACGTCGGAGCGGGGCTTGACCTCAATCAGCTGATTACTGATTTCGGCCACACGCGCAATTTAGTGGCTTCCTCCTCTTTTCAAGCAAAAGCTTCCGAGCAGCGATCGCAGGCGACGCGGGAGGACATCGTCCTGGCGGCGGACATTGCCTTTTACAATGCTCTGGAGGCGCAGGCCACTCTTCAGGTCGCGGAAAGCACCGTCAACGCCAGACAGACGGTTAGCGATCAGATCGATGCTCTCACTGCCAACAACCTCAAGTCCACGCTCGATCAGAGTTTCGCGCAAGTAGATTTGTCGCAAGCCAAATTGCTCGATCTCGATTCGCAAAATCAGTTCGATGCCGCAACGGCGGATCTCAACGAGGTGCTCGGAACCACGAATGACCAACAGTACACTCTGGTCGACGACCCGTCGCCTCCTCAGCCGGTCGCGACTTCAGCGGAGGCAGTGATTGCTCTTGCCGTGCAACAGCGTCCCGATCTTCTTGCTCTCAAACTGAATCATGAGGCGGATCTACGCTTCAGTCGAGCGCAACACGAGCAGTTGCTCCCTACGGTCTCGGGGCTGGGTGTTGTGGGTCTCACTCCCGTCGGATCTAGCACTTATTTCACCACGAATCGGTATGGAGCGGCAGGCGTGAACGTGGGCATACCGATCTTCCATGGCTTCAAATTCCATGCACAGGCCACCGAAGCCGACCTTCGTGCCAGGGCATCGGACGAGCAGAGCCGCGTACTTATTAACCGCATCGTACGGGACGTCCGTACTGCGTGGCTAAGAGCGAACACCGCACAGAAGAAAATGACTGTGACTGCTGAGCTCTTGAAAGAGGCCAACACCGCGCTCGATCTGGCTGATACGAGGTATCGCGCAGGTCTCAGTTCCATCGTTGAGTTGAGTCAGGCCCAGTTACAGCAGACGCAGGCGCAGATCGGTGAAGCTAATGCCCGATTTGACTATGAAGCTGACCTCGCGGCGTTGCGGTTCCAAAGTGGATCGCAGCCATAGGTTGTAAAGGAAGG
This sequence comes from Acidobacteriaceae bacterium, assembly GCA_003132405.1. Lineage (GTDB taxonomy): Bacteria > Acidobacteriota > Terriglobia > Terriglobales > Acidobacteriaceae > Acidiflorens. The sequence goes on from PKXQ01000044.1 coordinate 5,760, forward strand.
CAGCGCATGAAGTTCGCAAAACCGGAAGTGAAACGAATTTTGTTCGCAACTGATTTCCTGGGAAGTTCACGCCTCGCGCTCGACTATGCGGTGGCGTTCGCACAGCACTTCAGGGCCACCATCATCATGGTGCATGCCTTGGAGCTCCTGTATCCGGCGACAGAAGTTGAGATAGAAACGTCCAGACCAAGCCTGACACGAAAGCATGCTCTGGAGCGAATGGAAGCCATCGCACACGGCGTTCGACGCACTGGACTTGGAGTGGAGACGTTTGTCGAGGACGGGATTCCCCATGAAGTAATTCTTCGAGCCGTTGACCATCATTCGTCCGATCTCCTTGTTCTAGGCGTTCATGGGATCCATCGTGGAGTAGCGCATCTGCTGATTGGCTCCAATACAGAACGGATTCTTCTTTCCACAAATTGCCCAACGATGACCGTCGGCGCCCATGTCTTATCAGGGGTTGATCCTAAGCTGCACTTTAGAGAGATTCTTTACTTCTCTGATTTCAGTCCGGAAGCCACTGCGGCTGCTCCGTATGCCGTCTTCCTCGGTAAGGAATTTCGCGCTCCCGTCGATGTATGCCAACTATTGCCCGCGTTGGCCGAGGACAATCCAAGACTTCGTCAAGATTTGGCGGAGAAATACTGCGAGACGATTCGGCACGAGTTTCCCGAGTCCGACACAAATTGGGCTATACCATCGTTTCACTTGGATCGAGGCATGGAGTTGGACGAAATCATTAAGCGTGCTCAAAGTCAGAGCGCGGGATTGATCGTTCTCGGAATCCATACCGAATCTCAGCTTGGACGTCACCTCCACACCAGTTTTGCTTATCAACTGCTTG
>PKXQ01000085.1 GCA_003132405.1 Acidobacteriaceae bacterium
GAGACGCGATTTTGCAACAGTTGCTGCCCGCCTCCGTCTGGTTCCTTCGTCCCCTTGATCCTAGGACACAGACTGCTGTGACCGGCTAGGTCTCGTCATTGCGAAATACGCCGTTAGTTGATGTAATCAGATGGGATGAGAAGGCCGGTCTCGTGCCTGCCGCCCGGGGATTTGCAATGCTGCCCGGGACGCAGCAGCGAGACGCTACAATAGGCGTGAATTGGCATCTCGAAGGGATTCCTTATGGATCGCCGGGACTCACTTAAGTTGTTGCTGGCCGCTTCGTATAGCTCCATCCTCTCCCCGTGGTTATCGGCTGCCCACCGGCCGCCTGCATCCTCCGCAACACCGTCCGATGGCGCAAACGCGTCCTTGCAAAGCGGCCGCGACACGGCTACGCAAGCCATCGCACCTGTCTTTACCTGGCTGCCGATGGGCGAAGTGAAGCCTGCGGGTTGGATCAAAGAACAAATGACGCGGGACCTCAGCAAAGGCTTTGCGGGGCGACTCGATGAGCTGTGTCCCGAAGCTTCTTCAGATATCTTCGGAAGTCATCGCAACAGTGGCTCAGCGGAGAACAATCGCAACTCCGCCAAAATCAACTGGTGGAACGGTGAGACGGAGGGGAACTGGCGCTCCGGCTTCCTGATGATGGCCTATCTTGCCGGCGACAAAGAGGCCATGCGCAAGGCGGACGAATATGTCCGTCACATTCTGGCCGCGCAGGACGAGGATGGCTACTTGGGGGTCTTCGGTCCGGACATGCGCTTCTCCGCGGCGGGCGATCTGTGGACGCAGGCCTGCCTGTTGCGCGGTCTGCTGGCCTACGCCGAACTGGCGGGCGATGAGCGCGTGCATAAGGCGGTACTGCGCGCCGCCGATCTGACCGTTTCCACGATGGGCGCGGGAAAAACGCCGCTCGCATCGGGTCCCGGTGGATACGGCCAAAGCCATGATCTGATGATCTCTGACGTGATGGAGAAGCTCTTCGATCAGACTGGTGACGTGAAGTATCGCGACTTCATGCTCAGCTTCTATGAGGAGATGAGTCAGACCGCCCGAAACGCCGATACCAATCTGCGCAACCTTCTCGATCTCGACGTGGGCTTTGCCGATCACGGTCCCAACACCTATGAGACCATCCGCGTGCCGCTGTGGCTTTGGATGGCCACCGGCCGGGAAGACCTAGGCCGAGCCTCTCGGAATGCGCTCGAGAAGCTCTCTCGCTACACCGAGGTCAGCGGCTCGGCGGTGAGCCAGGAGGATGTGGCGCGCCTCAAGCCCGATCCGCAGTTCACCGAATACGAGTACTGCGCCACTAAGGAGATTCAATCGACCCTCCAGTCAGCGCTGCAAAAGACGGGCGTGGCCTCGCTCGGCGATCACATCGAGCAGATCTGGTTCAACGCGGCGCAGGGATCGCGGCTGCCCGACGGGAGTGCCATCAGTTATCTCACCTGCGATAACCGCTTCCACTGCGACAACCTCTCGCCCGACGGCATGCATCCCGACCCTCAGAGCAAGTTCTCGCCCACGCACGCGGATGTAGCCGTCTGCTGCAATCCCAACGCCACCAATGTCGCGCCCCTTTTTGTGCGGGGCATGTGGATGCGCGTGACGGACGGCGGTCTTGCGGCTTTGCTCTACGGGCCGTGCGCGGTTTCGACTACCGTAAGTGGGGTGCGCGTGCAGATCGAGGAGAACACCAGCTATCCCTTCAAGAATAAGGTCGAGATTACAGTACAGGCCGAGCGCGAGATCGAGTTCCCGCTGCTGCTACGCGATCCGGAATGGTCCCATGGCACTGCGGTCGCGTGCGAGGGCGCCGCCATTCGCCGCGAAGGCGGCTATTGGATCGTGACGCGCAAGTGGAAGACCGCCGCCACTGTGGCCCTTGAGTTCCGGCCCATCGTGCGCGAGGTCCCCGCGACCAACGGCGAGGTGGCGCTGCAATACGGTGCCTTGCTGTTTGCACAGCGAATTGAGGCGCGCAAAACGGTGACGAGGACCTACCCCGTAAAGGGCTTTGAAGATACAACCTACCTGCCGGTGCCGGGCAAATACGAGGCGTTTGTGCTGCCGGCATCCGCCCGCTGGCGCGGATTCGGGCTGAAGCCTGTCTATTTGACCGAGGGAACGAATCCGCTGCGTCCCTTTGATGCGCCGGTGGTCACGCTCCAAGGCAGGCTGCCCCGCCAGGAAGGCCACGCAGAGATCGCCGTCGCGTTGGTGCCCATGGGGAACGCCCCGATCTTGCGCCGCGTCACGTTTCCGATTGCGCCCTAGCTTGAACTGCAGTTCTGTTGTGGAAAGGTCGCGCAATCAGCAGGTGCGGGTCTCCCCGCAAGAAGAAAGTTCGAAAATCGTCCTCTAGGCCGACCAATCTTTTCAGCATCGTACGTGGCATGTGAGGGCGACGTGCGCTCGTCTGTCCACATGAATGTCCACACGGGCCGTTGTTTCCTCCAAAAAACTGTCGACTATTGACCCGGAGTCGGGATGATCGTGCCTTGCACCGTGGTCCGAGCCCGCTCCCCTGACTTCGGCAATCGCATTCTCAACGCCCGCGCCGGTCAAGCAAGCTGTGCAGCCATGAGACAAAATAAGAGGTGCGAGCGCAAGTAACCTCGCACCTTTTGGCAGGGCTCCTAATCGTGGAACCCGGCGCTAGTTGACGTAATCAGGCGTTAGCATAAGCTTGCGCCATTTCTTCGCCTGAAACCGTGGTCAATGAGTGTAAACGCGATGTTACGCCAATCATCGGCCTAGTTTCCGGTTAGTCGACAAAACCAATGGTTGAGCGTCAGTTCTTCAATCACGCTATCCAGGACCAGTTGAATCCATCAGATTCATCATCAGATAGGTGAAATACTCGGCATCCGTCCTCGCCTCCTGCTTCTTATCCGCGCCCGCGCCGTGTCCGCCCTCGGTGATCTCGTCATAGAAAAACGGCTCGTGGAACTCCTCCATGCGCGCGGCAAACTTGCGCGCATGAACCGGCCCCACGCGATCGTCTTTGGTCGTCGTAAAGATCAGCGGCTCTGGATAATGCACATCCGGCTTCAGTTGGTTATACGGCGAAATGGATGCCAGAAACGCCCGCTCCTCTGGCACCGAGACCGAACCGTACTCGCCCACCCATGACGCGCCGGCCGACAAATGCTCAAACCCCAGCATATCGAGCAGCGGCACCTGGATCACCACCGCATTCCACATCTCCGGGTGCTGGGTGAATTCCACGCCCATCAGCAGGCCACCGTTTGATCCGCCCCGAATCCCCAGCCTCCGCGGTGAGGTGATCTTGCGCGTCACCAGATCCTCGGCCACCGCGTAGAAGTCGTCGTAAATCCGCTGCCGGTGCGTCTTGAGCCCCGCCTCATGCCATGCCGGACCGAACTCGCCGCCACCCCGGATATTGGCAAGCACATATACGCCCCCATGCTCCAGCCATAGTTTGCCATTCACCGGCGAATAGCTGGGCGTAGACGCGATCTGGAACCCCCCATAGGCCGTCAGCAGAGTCGCATTTGACCCGTCATACCGCATACCCTTGCGATGCACCACGAAGTACGGCACCCTGGTCCCATCCTTTGAGGTCGCCTCCAACTGCTCCACCACATCGGCGCTCGCGTCAAACTGTGGCTTTTCCGACTTGGCCAGAGCGAACGATCCATCCCCCGCATCGCCAAGCCACAGCGAGGGTGGCGTTAAGAAACCCTCCAGGCCCAGAAAAAAGCGGTCGTCCGTGCGGCTCGTCGTCCTAGAATCGGTCGTCAGATTGTCTGGCACCGGAAGCCGTTTCCGCGTCCAATTCCGATCGCTGCCCAGTGTGTACACATACGCGCGTTGCTGCACATGTTCGAGCGTGGTTAGGATCATGTGGTTCTTTGTCGTCGAAAACCACTGTTCAAACTCCTGTGCGGTCGGCGCAAACACCACGGTCGGATTGAGCCTCGTCGGATCCTTTTCAACCGCCGCCAAATCAAGCGCAACCACCGACCCCTGGGCAATCTTGTTGGTTTGTCCCTCGGGCGTCCAATCCTCATCCACCGCTACCAGCAACTGGCCGTCCAGCATCCCTTCCACGCTGGCCTTCAGCGGTAGCGCCAGCTTCTTTGCTCCGCCGGGCAATAGCAGGTAGTTCTCATGCGCGAAGGTGCTCAGATTCCGTTCCACAATCGCTGCTTGATGGCCCTGTCCATCGATGAACACGCGCGGATTGTCGCCATACCCGTTGTCCTTGGTGTCTCCGCGAAACACCTCCTTGGAGTTCTCTAGCGGCTGGCCGCGCCTCCACCGTCGTATGGTGATCGGGTAACCGGCCTCGCTCATCGTTCCCGTGCCCCAATCGCGCGCAATCAGCAGCGTGTCCTTGTCTACCCACGCCACAGTCTGTTTGCCGCGGGGCAGCGCAAAACCACCCTCCACAAACTTGCCCGTCTTTAGGTTCATCTCGCGCAGGGTTACGGCATCCTCACCCCCCGCCGACAGCGCCACCAGGCAAAGCTCATCGTCAGGATGCAGGCATTCCAGCCCTTTCCCCACCCAACTCTGCTTGTCGGTTTTGGAGAGCGCATCGTAGTCCAGCACCGTCTCCCATTTCGGCTCCGCCATCAGATAATCCTTGAGCTTCGTGCGTCGTACGATTCCCCGCACGTGCTCGGCATCGCGCCACGTGTTGTACACCACGCCGTTGCGAAGCTCCGGCTCTGGCAGCCGGTCCGGAGACTCAAGCACCTTCAGCGCCTCCGCCTCCAGGGGCGCAAAGTGACTGTCCTTCTCCAGCACCGCTGCCGTCCGCGCATTCTCTGCCTTCACCCAGGCCATTTGCCGCTCGCCGTGTATGTCTTCCAACCAGGTGTAGTTATCCGACTGCTCCAGGCTCGACTGCTGAGCGCGTGCCGGAATTGCACCCAGCCCGGTCATCACAGCCGCAGTTGTCATCAGCGTCGCCACCAGACGCGCTGCCCCTCTTGTCAAGCACATTTTCAAAATGCACACTCCCTTGCCAGGCCCTCGTTCGCGTCTGGCTTATGGCCTCGGCGATAAACCGCAAGACCAATTGCTGGTGAGGAGTATCGCATCACCAAACGTCTCCGTCACCGAAAAGTGATGTGACACTGGACCCTTCGACGGAACGGGTCCTGGGCAGCGTTGTGGCGAGGCATTTCCGGGGGTGCTGGTACAACGTTAACAGGCGTTAGCCGGGAACCGGATCAATGAGTGTAACCGCGATGTTACGCCAACAACTCTGTTGACTTACGACTCCACGGGTTTCATGTTGAACCACATTAAAAATGTCCCCGTGAGACCACATTAGAAGTGTCCCCTTTTAGAGTTCCTTCGTTGAGGAGGAATGGCGATTGGGGAGAACGGGATTGAGCAGGAAAGAGCTGAGCCGGGTGGAAGTCATGGGGCGGGTGAAGGCGCGCAGTCTGCGATTGCGCGAGGCGGCGGAGTTGCTGGAGTTGAGTTATCGGCAAGCGAAACGGATCTGGGCGCGGTATCGGGTAGGAGGAGCGAAGGCACTGCAGCATGGGAACTGCGGGCGCGTGTCGAACCGGGCCTACCCGGCGAAGTTCCGGGCGGCGGTGCTGAAACAGGTGCAAGCCCGCTATGAGGATTTCGGCCCGACGCTGGCGGCCGAGCATCTGGCGAGCGATGACGGACTGCCGGTGAACGCCGAGACGCTACGGCGGTGGCGGAAAGAGGCGGGGTGGTGGCAGAGACAACGGCGGCGGAAACCGTATCGGCAACGGCGCCGAAGGCGCACTTTGGGGAGTTAGTGCAGATCGACGGCAGTTTTCATGAGTGGCTGGAAGAACGCGGGCCGCGCGGCTGTCTGATGCACATGGTCGATGACGCGACGACGAAAGCGCTGGGATGTTTTTCGGAAGAGGAAACGATCTGGGCGGCGGCGGGCGTGTTGCGGCGCTGGATCGAGCGCTACGGAGTGCCGCAGGCCTTGTACACGGACTGGAAGAACGTGTACGTGCGGTCGCCGAATGCCGAAGAGCGGGCGAGCGGAGAACCGGCGGTGACGCAGTTTGGGCGGATGTGCGCGAAGCTGGGCATCCGGATCATCGCCGCCAGTTCGCCGCAAGCGAAAGGACGGGTGGAGCGAGCGCATGGCACGCATCAGGATCGGCTGGTGAAGAAACTGCGGCTGGCGGGGATCGCGAACTATGGCCAGGCCAACGCGTATCTGGAGAAGCGTTATCTCGCCGAGCACAACCGCCGTTACGCGCACCCGGCCGTGGCCCAGGCCGATTATCACCGGCGGCGACCGACGGCGCGGCAACTGGACGAAGTGTTCTGGCTGGAGGAGGAACGAGTGGTGAGCGAGGACTGGGTGGTGCGTTATCACAACCGGCTGCTGCAACTGGAACGGCCAAGCCGGCACTGGGCGCCAGCCAAGAGTCGTGTTCGGGTGCGGGAAAACGAAGCCGGAGAAGTCGCGATTCACTATCGCGATCAGCGTATGGGCTTCCGCGAGTTGAAGGCTTCTACAGCGCTGGGCGAGAGAAGGGGCGCTGCCCCTTCCCCCGCACCCCCTTCCCCGATCCCACGACGCAGCCTTCCTCCAGCTGCGAATCATCCCTGGAGAAAAGGCTTTTCCGCCAAGGCACGCGCCCTCTTTTCCGGGGCAGCATGAAACCACAACCAGGGGGACATTTCTATTGTGGTTAAGACGGGGACATTTCTAATGTGGTATGACAGACTCCACGGGTTTCATTGACTTGCCTACGCTTCCGCCATAGCATGTTTTGCACATGGTCGGCCAGACGATCTCGCACTATCGCATCGTCGAGAAGCTCGGCGGCGGCGGGATGGGCGTGGTTTACAAGGCTGAGGACACGCGGCTGCATCGCTTCGTCGCCCTCAAATTCCTCCCTGACGAGATTGCTAAAGACACGCAAGCTCTAGCTCGCTTCGAACGAGAGGCGCAGGCCGCCTCGGCCCTGAATCATCCCAACATTTGCACGATCCACGAAATCGATGATCAGCATGACGAAGCCTTCATCGCCATGGAGTTTCTCGACGGCATGACGTTGAAACATCACATTGGTGCTCGTCCAATGGAGACCGAACTTATCCTGTCTCTCGCCATTGAGATCGCCGACGCACTTGATGCCGCGCACGCTGAGGGCATCGTCCATCGCGACATCAAGCCTGCGAATATCTTTGTCACCAAGCGTGGGCATGCAAAGATTCTCGACTTTGGATTAGCGAAGGTCAGTCTTGCTGGCGGTTCTTCGAGCAAAATTGCGTCTCTTGACACGCAGACGGGGTCGGAGGATGCAGAGCACCTGACCAGTCCCGGCACAATGCTGGGAACGGTGGCTTATATGTCGCCGGAGCAGGTGCGGGCGAAAGAGTTGGATGCGCGTACCGATCTGTTCTCGTTTGGAGCAGTGCTTTACGAGATGGCGACGGGTGCATTGCCTTTCCGGGGGGAAAGTTCGGCGATGATTTGTGAGGCCATCGTGAACCGTGCTCCAACGGCTACCGTGCGGCTGAATCCCGACGTGCCAGCCGAACTGGAACGGATCATCAACAAGGCTCTGGAGAAGGATCGCACCTTGCGTTACCAGCACGCCTCGGAGATGCGTTCCGACCTGCAACGGCTGAAGCGGGATATGGAATCGGGTATGTCAGCGGCCGGGAGGGATACCACCAGCCTGCGCGGATCGGATTCGACGAATCGACTTGCCGGACCCGGGAAGTCCATCGCACTCGCTTCCGTGGTAGTTGTTCTAGCCGCAGCAGGCTACTTCTACTTCATCTTTAGCGCAGCCAAAAGCGCCGTCTCCGTGGAGATTACGACCGTCCCGCCCGACGCCGTTGTCACCGTCGGGGCCGAGACGTCTCGCGCACCGTGCGATCTGCCGTTGCGGCCGGGAACGTATTCATTGCGAGCCGAACGGGACGGATACGAGCCGGTCACACGGCAGGTGTCCATCGCCCGAGACACGAAGTCATTGCCGACGGTAAAGCTGGACCAGGTGCCAGTGCAAACGGCTACTCCAAATCCACCCCCGGTTGTAATCGACCAGGGTACTTTGATCATTCACGCCAATATTGGTGGGGCAGAAGTCTACGTCGATCGCAATCTAAAGGGGCTTACCGACGTCGACAAGAAATTTGAGGGTAAGTTCGACATAGGTAACCACGAAATCGTTCTGCGCAAACAAGGGTATGCGGACTCGTCGGAACAAGTCGAAATTGCAAAGGGAGGAACGTCGATAGTTACATTTAAGCTGACGGAACAAGCCCAAAAACAGGCATCGCCGGCGCCCGCTTACTTGGTCCTGCAGGCCCCGCCCGGAGCCAGCATTCTTATCGACCAGGAACCTCGCGGAACAGTTCCCCCGGAAGGCCGCCTAATACAGAAAGTGGTTCCTGGACGCCACAGTATCGAAGCAAAACTGGATGGCTATGAGCCGTGGTCCGGGAGCGCCACCGCAGAATCAGGCAAACAGGTTTCGGTCGCCGCGGAACTCATAGAAATTCCTAAGCCGAAGCCAGTGATTTCCTTCTTCACTCCCAGCGCATCCTCGATCCAGCACGGCCAGCCGGCGCAATTGAACTGGCAGACGGAGCACGCCGACGAGGTCTCGATCGACGGTGGCAGCGTCGAGAAGAACGGCTCCAAACAAGTCGAGCCGAACGGTCGAACCACGTACACCTTGATGGCCAAGGGGCCGGGCGGGACCGATTCAAGGCAGGTGACAATCGACGTTGTTCCCCCCGCTGCGCCAGCGGAGACTGCGCCAACGACTGCACCGGCGGTGACTGCTCCGGCGACCGCGACTGCGACTGCTCCGCCGGTTGCGTCAACGACGACTCCAAGTTCCGAGGCCAAGCAGTGCATCGACCGTTATAAGAGTGCCTACAAACTCAAGAGCGTCAACGAATTGACTAAGGTCTGGCCTTCGTTAGCTGGCAACACCCAAGCAAAGAACGCGTTCGAAACATTCTTCAGGTTGACGCAGAAGATAGTGCTTCAGGAACAGTGTGTTGAACCTCCCTCTGTCTCAGGAGATACGGCGCACTATCAGTGCAGTGAGACCGTGACCAACATTAGTAGCGGAAGTGCGCGCAGGTTCCCAACGCGGGTCGTTCAATTTGCTTGCAAGAAAACTTCGACCGGCTGGGTCGTTGCCAGTAAGGGCGCAAGTAAGTAGTACTTGGCGGGCCAGGCTCGGCTCGATCTCGCCGCCACATCGCTGGAAGAAAATCAGCCAGGAGATGCGTCGCGTATTTTTTGGCACGTGCGCTCCTTATGAAAGGCGAAGCTCAAAGAAGGCGCGACTGATATCGAAATCCTAGTCAACGAGTGTAATTGATTCCATGACAATGTCGGCTCCTGTAGCCGAGTAGACTTTGGTGGCTACCAAACCAACCAAGAGCGCTCGGGAGACAGGAGCCGAACATGATGATTATAGGTTGTGATTATCACTCGGGCTTCCAACAAATCGCTTTT
>PKXQ01000061.1 GCA_003132405.1 Acidobacteriaceae bacterium
ACATTGTCAGAGACGCGATTTCTCAACAATCGTCGTTTTAAGAGCGCCGTCTACCCCAGGACTTGAACAGCTTGGCGCATGGGGCACTGCGTCATTCATAAGCCAGCCGCGGCTTTGCGACTGCAACCATTTGCAGATTGACTGGGCAGACACCGAATACAATCCCGGCTTCGTTTGGGGCCCATTCCCGTTTTTCCCTGTGTTGCCCGGCGCCGAGTTTCCGTCTGAAAGATAAAGAAATTAAATATGAACCTTTTTCCGTGGCTTCTTCGCGTTACTAGATAGGAGGACGAGCTTGGATCATGGGGATTGATACACGGAAGGTGATCCGCGCGGTTCTACGGTCCTCCAATTTCAATCGAAGAGGTCGTTTATGAATATCAGTAGGATGAGCTTAAAGGCGTTTTTTTCACTCACGGTCGTATCTTTGCTCGTGGGCGTCGGTACAGCAAATGCGACCACCACGGCCATCAAGTCTAAGAGCCAAGAAGAAGTGCTCCAGCCCGGCCAAAGTATTACCCTTTCAGTACCCTGCAAGGGAGTAACGGGAGCCGTTGGATGCGGCGAGAATGGGTTTGCTTTGTTTGATGCCAACGTCAATTTATCTATTCAGGTCGTGCAGTGCGGCCTTGCGGCAGGAGATGCTTGTAGTGTTGACGTTACCGGGTACTTCGGCCCACAGGTCGCGGGAGAATCGGGGTCGTTCAACTTCAATTTTCCGTTTGAGAATTTGACTGGTGTAAACAAGCAGGTTGCGTTTACAGGGTACTCCACGATAATCAGTAACCCGTCAAGCGCTCAGGACCAGGTAACCGTCACAATCTCCTGGACTGCCGTATACGACCCGGCAGAATAGAAGAAGGGCGCTACAATCACAAGGGGCGATCAGGAGCGCAGAGCAAACCAGCCGCGTAGACCGCAGGCAACATGCTAGGAACCCCGCCCACCCTGTCCATTGGCCCGTCTTCGAGAAGCAGGCGGGCCGAGTTTTTGTTATACTGTTGTCTCTTCTATTTGCTGCGGGCGTTTTCAACCGCCCCACGATTCCTATAAAAAACTTAGGCACCGCAGAATCGGGTTCATATATGCCTCTGCTGCAAGCTAGGTGTGATTGTATCCGTAATCATTAAAAAATGTGTCGTCGCCAACGACACTTCTACAACTCGGCATTTCGCCCCTAAGGGGTGGTTTATGAAGAAAAACATGAGTTTTTCGCGCTATTCGCACGCTGGACGTTGCGAATTTCGCGAACTTCCGTAGCAGTCAGTTCTAGCTTTTATATAGGCGTTGGCATACGGCCACGGGCGGTTGATCCGCCCGTTTTTTTTTGGTGCGCGGACCACGCGGCGAGAATCCCCACACTACGAGCCGTTATTATAAGAGTGACCGTCCGGGTCAGTTGTCGTAATCAGGCGTAGCTGTTGAAAAAGGAACCAGAGCAGTAATTTCAGTGAATTTCAGCGTCTACGGTAAACGAACATTCAATAACTTACGAACGAATTTCGTTGGCGGAATGCCCTGAGAAGAGTTTTTCAACAGCCACAGGCGATTACACGCATTGAGAATTGTCCGCGTGAAGATGCCGCGCGAACCGTGGTGGGTGCGAAAGTTCGAACGAGCAGGGGGGAGACGTTGCGGGAAGCGTTGAATTTTACCTCAGCGGCTAAAGCCGAGCTTAAGATGGAGCGGTTATCGCAGCGGTAAACCGCTGCGCCACCCAAAATCAGAAGCGAGAACTGCGCCACCCAAAATCAGAGGCAAAACGTGGCCTCTCGTTGCGGCTCCGATCTACTTTGCCGTCACCAGCGAATGCGTGATCGCGTGTACGGAGAGCGCGATGCGGTTCTGCACTCCTACCTTGCGCATCAGTTTGGCTACGTGAGCCTTTACGGTGCGCTCTTCTATGCCTAAGGCGGAGCCGATTTCTTTGTTCGAGCGGCCGGCCACCAGCATCTCAAGAACTTCTTTTTCGCGGTCGGTAAAGGTGATGCGGCCGGCGGGGAAGATGCGTCCGGGAGAAGCGCTTACGCGTTCGATGAAAGTGGAGAGCACGCGGCGCGGAGCCCAGACGGAACCTTGATTCACGATGCGGAGAGCTTGGATGAATTCGGCTGGCGAGGCGGCTTCGTCGACGTAGCCTTTGGCGCCGGCGGCGATGGCTTTGAGGACGCTTTCATCGTCCATGCCGGAGCCGGTCACGATGATACGGAGGTCGGGACGGACGGCCTTCATGCTGGCCATAATGTCGTAGAGGTTCTGGCCGCCGCGATTGCCGAGCAGGACGAGATCGATGTTGGGCAACTGGCTAAGATCGGCCATTGAGGCGGAGACCAGTTCGAGATCAGGTTCGGTATCGAAGAGGGCCCGGAATCCGACAAAGCGGAGTGGATCGCTCTCCACTACGGCGACACGTATCAGCGGCTTTCTGGCGACGGCAGCTTTCATCAGTTTGCCTGTTTCCCTGTTAGGATTGCATCCTGTTCAAGATTGCCTGAAGCGGCACGGAATTGAAATGATTGCTATGCGATACAAATTACGGGGGTAACCCCCAAAGTTTGGCTTTCTGTAGCTTCGGCGGAGGGTTTGGGTGAGCGAAATGCGGATGCGACGATATTGGGCGGGGATTCTCGCAGTGGGCATGATCGGAGCGGTGCTGGCTTGGGCGCAGGCTCAGGGATCAGCGCCGGCGTTGGAACAGTCGCCAGCGCCAACGACATCGACCTATCAGCCGAAGTTTCCGGGCGATCCGGCGCGCTCGGATTCGGAGGCGCAGGCGCTTGGCTACATGCGGGTGGTGTTGAGGGCGCAGCGCGAATACAAGAAGCGCCATGACAAGTACGCGCCTTCGCTGGAGGCGCTGGCTGGGACGGGATCGTTTACCAAACGGATGGCGCACAGCACCGACCGCGGCGATTACAAGGCGAGCTTTCGGACGCACGAGGATGGTTTCATTTTCACCATGACGCCCAACCATATGGATAGCGAGCACCGGTCGTTTTACGCGGAAGAAGACGGCGTGATTCATGCGGATGATCAGAAGGCCGCGGATATGAGTTCGCCGAAGATCAGGTAAGTCGCAAAAGATTACCCAGCAATGCTCGCCCGCAGGAGACTCCCTCAGCGGCTAAAGCCGGCGTTTATAAGAGCGACTTATCGCAGCGCTGAAGCGCTGCGCCACCCAAAATCAACTGCGACGGGCAAAATGAACTGCGTTCGCTGAACGAATTGAAAGACGCGAAGCGTTATTCAGGGCCAGTGATTTTTGGATTGGAACTCGTTTCGTCGCGCTGCTTATCGTCTCCGTTGGTTCGGTCGGAGGCCTCAGACTCGACTGTGTGGACCTGGTCGGCGATGAGGCGGGCGGGCATGGGGCCGCCATCGGCATTGCGGCGCAATTCCCTGACAATGTCTGCGTGTCCGGCTGCGGCATAGTCGTTTTCCAGGCGGGTGAGGGCCTCGGCGAGAATGTCGTGGTGATGGAGGTTTTCGAGGCCCGGCTCGCGCGTGATATTCAGCCACAGGCGATGCAGGAGTTCGACGTCTTCATTCTTCATGGTGGGCGTGTGCGGACCGATGCGGAAGGTGTCGACGTTGCCATTGGGCTGCACGATCTGAAGCAGGAACTGGCGCTTCGGTTCGGGAATGGCTTCCCATGCGCTGCCTAGATTGAAAGCCTGCTCGGCGGTGGTCATTTTGCTGGAGACGCCGGAGACTACCGCTGACGACTCGAGATTGTGCGCGGTCTGGGCGATGGCCGACCAAGGGTCGCGGGCCGGGACGACCAATAGAGAAATCTTTTTGCCGAAGCTTTCGGCTACCGAGACGGCGCGAGTGAAGAGCGTCTGTTCGTAATCGCTGAAAACTTGCTCGGTGGAAAGTCCGTAAGCGGCGGTGCCGAACTGGCTGATGCGGGCGCTCATGACGACTACATCCTGCGCGCGCGTATCGGTGCGATCGAGCACCCACTTGAGGTGGTTCAGCGTGTTGTAGTCGCGGACGGGAACGAGCACGTTGTTAGTGCGGATTCCAACCGTTTCGCGCTGAACGCTTTCGGCTTGCTGGAGCTGGAACTGCTCCTTCATCTGCGCCGCGCTGTGCGCGTGTTTGCGGCGATTCACTCTCTCAGAGAAGCTGAAGATGGAGAAAAAGATGACGGAGAAAATAATTCCGCTTACGGTCGCCACCGATTTGGTGAAGAGGTTGACGATGGCTGTCGAGAGCAGAACCATGCCTACCGAGGCCAATCCGATGGGGATCTCGATTCCAAAGATGTGAAGGTTGGGCGGCACCTTCCAGTTGCGCTCGCCTTTATAGCGGTAGCGCAGCACCAGCATCGAGATGGTTTTGAAGACGAAGCTCCAGACGACGCCGAAGGCGTAGGCTTCGCCCAGGGTGTAGATGTTGCCCCAGCTTACGATGATGGTGAAGAGCTGTAATCCGACGATGAGATTGATGATGCGGTAGGTGGTGCCGTACTTTTTGTGCGGGCGGCGAAACCAATCGGCGAGCACGCCGTCTTCGCTGACACGATTGAGCACGCCATTCGAGCCGACGATGGCGGTGTTGACAGCTCCGGAAAGAATCAGGAATCCGACCACGACGACGAAGGCGCGGAAGGCGAGGCGCAAAACTTCCGGGCCGACCATATTCATGGCGAGCCCGGCGATCAAGTTGTCGCTATACACCTTGACGCGGACATCGTCGGGGATCAGCATCACCGCCAGCAATGAGACAAGGCCGGTGAAGACGAAACTGTAAATTCCAATGACGATGGCGGTTCGCTTCAGGTTTTTCAGTTTCGGATGCGCGAGTTCGCGATAGACCTGGGCGAGGGATTCTTCGCCGCTCATGGCCAGGACGGAGTGGCCGAATCCAATGATTAGGCCGAGGATGCCGAACATGTGCGGCAGTTTGCTGTGCTTCCAGAAGCCGAGCGATTCGTCGCTGTAGTGAATGTTGGCAAGGGTTGGGAAGGGCGGGAGGTGGCCGCCGACTTTCAAGAGCGTGAATAACGACCAGCCGATCAGCATCACGACCATGACGGTCGTGATCTGCATGACCCAAAGCGCCTTCTCGCTGGATTCTTCGATGCCCTTGATGTTTTCCCACCAGAAGTAGAGGGTGACGGCGATGGCGAAGACGACTGCGGTGCCGTTGACGCCGACCTGCGGCGTGCCGTTGAAGAGATGATGAACGGCGGAGGGAATCCAGCCGTGGGCGTCGGCGATAGCGATGGTGTCGTTGATGAGGCCGGCGATGTATTGTCCTGCGGAAACGCCGGAGACCGGCCCGGTCAGAATGTAATCGAACATCAGGGCCGAGACGCTGAACTTGGCGAGCGTGCCTCCGAGGGCTTCTTTTACGACGCGATAAACGCCGCCGCGCACGAACATCGAGCAGCTTTCAACGTAGACGGCGCGAACGGCGAATGCGAACAGCATGACGCCGAGAACAAACCAGGGAGCGCTTTTGCCAATGGCTTGTTCGGCGATGCCGCCCGCGTAGAAGGCCGACGAACCGAGATCGTTGAGAATGACGGCGGCCGCTCGCCAATAAGAGATGAAGGTGAGCATGACCGAAGTCGCCACTACAATGCGAACCCGGTTATTGCCTGGTGGTGCGTTGGAGGTCGATGACATGCGGCGCGTGCCCTAGTGGCTCTTCTCGTCCTTCCTGTCCAACAGGGTTCCGACGTCTTCGATGCCGGTAAGCACCAGCACAATTGCCGAGCCGATCCATCCGGCGACAAACATGAATTCGATAATTTTTATCAGTATGACGCTAAGACTCATGACACCGTATGGTATCTGATCGACGGGAAAACGGCGCTAGATTCTGTTCCGGTCGAAGCCAGCCGCTGGCAGGCGAGTTCGTTTGCTATTTCGTTTGTTATGCTGGGGCGTGCTTAAAATCCACCGAAGCGCCTGGGGACTGACGCTGATTTCGGCAGTCTTGCAGGTCGCGATTTTTCCGCTGCCAAATCTCTACTGGTTGTCATGGATCGCGGTGGCGCCGCTGCTGGTCGCGATTCTGCGGGCTCGCTCGCCTGAGCCTGAAACTCTGCAACTGGAACTCGATGGCCAAGCGCGGCTGCTACCGGCTACGCCGCTGCAGGGATTCATCCTCGGATATGTGTGCGGAATTCTGTGGTTTGCCGGAACCTGCTATTGGATATTCGACACCATGCATCGCTATGGCGAAATGCCGGTTCCGGCGGCCGCGCTGGCATTGATTTTATTTTGCATGTATGTCGGGCTCTATCACGGATTATTCGGGCTGCTGCTGGCTTTGGTCGCGGGATCGAGGCGTGGCGAGGCGAAAAGCAGTTCGCCGGTGGCGTCAATTCGCCGTGCGCTTGCGGCTGCTCCATTTCTCTGGGTCGCGGTGGAGTTGGCGCGCACGCGGATCACGGCGTTTCCGTGGGAGCTGCTGGGATATTCGCAAACGGCGAATTTTTCGCTGACGCGGATTGCTACGGTCGTCGGCGTTTACGGGCTATCGTTTGAGATCATGCTCGTCAACAGCGTGTTTGCGGCGGCTTTTCTGGTGGGGAAGGAACAGCGCAAACGGTTGTTGACGGCGGCTTTCGTGGCGGCTGCGATTTTGCAGGCAGGACAGTTGCTGGCTCCCGCGCCGCTCGCCACCGATCGCAGCGCGCTGCTGGTGCAGCCCAATATTCCGATCCTCGAAGGTGCGGCGTGGACCAGGGATTATTTTCAGAACACGCTGCGTGAGTTGACTGACGTGAGCTTGCATCCCTTCGGAGAAAAATCTGGCGGTAACAAGAACACTCAACATTTCGATTTGATCGTGTGGCCGGAATCGCCTTCGCCGTTCTATACCAACGACCCGCTGTTTCGCGATGCGGTGAGTGCGCTGGCGCGGCAGTCGGGAGAGTGGGTTGTCGCAGGGTCGATTGGAATTAATCCCGCAATGCATAGCGGCGGAACGAACTCGCAGATTTTCAACTCGGCGGCGCTGGTCAGTCCCCGGGGCGAATGGGTTGGACGGTACGACAAAGTGCACCTGGTGCCCTTCGGAGAATATTTGCCGTTTCCGCAGTTGTTTGCGTTTGCGGGGGGACTGACGAAAGAAGTGGGAGAGTTTCAGCATGGAGTCTCGCATGCGCCGCTGGATGCGGGAGGCGAGCGGCTAGCGATATTTATCTGTTATGAATCGATCTTTCCGGATGAAGTGCGGCAGGGCCCGTTGCAGGGCGCGCAGGTGCTGGTGAATATCTCGAATGATGGATGGTACGGCGACAGCGGTGCGTGGAAGCAGCATCTGCAGCAGACGGAAATGCGGGCCATCGAAAATGACCGCTGGCTGCTGGCGGCGACGAATACAGGGATGACGGCGTCGGTTGATCCGTATGGAAGAATTGTTGCAGCGACTCCGCGCAAGGTGCGCACTGCCCTGGCCGCGCCTTATGCGCTGCGATCGGGAACCACGTTTTACACGCGGCATGGCGATTGGTTCGCATTTCTGTGTGCGATAATTTCAGTGGGCGCGCTGGTCGCGCGGTTTGTGGTTCCGATTCGCGCTGTCAAGCAATAGTGTTACGTAGCGCAATGACCCTCGGCGGCTGAAGCCGCAGCTGAAAACAGCGATTGACCGCAGCGCTGAAGCGCTGCGCCACCCAAAGTCAAAGACGAATAAGACAGCGTGAGTGACGCGAATGTTAGATGAACTCGAACAGCAATACACTTCTCTGAAGACCAAGGTTCACGACCTGCGGGAGTATCTTTGACGCGGGTAAACTGCGCCAGCAGTTTGCGGAAATAGAAAAGCAGGCGTCGGACCCGAATCTGTGGTCGAATCCGGCAAAATCTCAGCAAGTGATGCGCGAGCGAAAGCGCCTGGAGAGCCTGTTGTCGCTCGAGGGCGATCTGGCGCGCCGGACCGACGACATCGCCACCTATTTCGATCTCGCCGGCGAGGGCGAGAATGTTGAGGGTGATTTGCAGCGCGACCTCGACTCTTTGCGCGAACTCGTTGATCGAGTCGAAACCGAGACGCTGCTTTCGGGCGAGACCGACGCGCTGAATGCGATCGTAACGATTCATCCCGGCGCGGGCGGAACGGAGTCCCAAGACTGGGCCGAGATGCTCTTGCGCATGTATCTGCGCTGGGCGGAGCGGCAGGGATTCAAGACGGAGATGTACGACTATCAACCGGGAGAAGAAGCCGGAATCAAGTCCGCGACATTTTCTGTGATTGGGCAATATGCGTTTGGTTATTTGACCAGCGAGATTGGAGTGCATCGACTGGTGCGAATTTCGCCGTTTGATCAGGCGAAGCGGCGGCATACTTCGTTTGCCAGCGTGTATGTTTCTCCCGAGATTGACGACAGCATCGAGGTCAACATCAAGCCCGACGATATTCGCATTGACACTTACCGTTCGAGCGGCAAGGGCGGACAGCACGTCAACACGACCGATTCGGCGGTGCGGATTACGCATATTCCAACCGGTCTGGTCGCGAATTGCCAGAATGAACGCTCGCAGCATAAGAACAAAGCGAAGGCGATGAGCATGTTGCGCTCGAAGCTCTATGAATATGAGTTGGAGAAAAAGCGCGAAGTTACGAAGAAAATCGAAGACTCGAAGCTGGATATCGATTTTGGATCGCAGATTCGGTCGTATGTGCTGCAACCTTATCGCATGATCAAAGATCATCGCACGAAGCTGGAGATTGGCGATGTGGATCGAGTGATCGACGGGGATTTGCAGCCATTGATGCGGGCGTATTTACGGATGAGGCGCGGGGAGAAGAAGAGCTAGCTGTCAGCGATCAGCTCTCAGCTTTCGGTATGGCCTGCGGAGAGATCGCGGCGAACACGCTTGATGGATTGAGGTTGGAGCCGTTGAGAATGGGCAAAAGGAAATCGCTAAAACCTCCGGCGCTCGGAGTCCGCTTGCAGCGGGCTTTTCGCTATGCTGCCGAGAAACATGCCGGGCAGACTCGCAAGCAGACGGCGGTGCCTTATCTCTCGCATCTGATGGCGGTGGCGTCGCTCGTGCTGGAAGCGGGCGGCGATGAAGAGATGGCGATTGCGGCTTTGCTGCATGATGTGGTCGAAGATTGCGGCGGGATGCCGAGGCTGCGCGAAGTCCGAAAGCTGTTTGGGCGGCGGGTGGCGCATATCGTGGAAGGGTGCACGGATTCCTTTGGCGAGCCAAAGGCGGAGTGGGTCGAGCGCAAGAAAGATTATCTGCGGGAAGTGACGCATGCCGATGCGGAGACGCGGCTGGTGTCGGCTTCGGATAAGCTGCACAACGTGCGTACGATTCTCGCCGATTACCGGAAAGACGGCGAGGCCATCTGGGCGCGATTCTCGGGAAAAAAAGAAGGCACACTCTGGTACTATCGCGCTTTGAGCGACGAATTTCAGCGGCGTGGCGCGAACCGCAATACTCGCGAACTTGAGATTGCGGTCGCGGAATTAGAAACGCTGGTACGCAAATCATTGGCAAGAAAGTCGAAAACAAGCAAATCGAAAAGCGTCGCAAAGAAAAAAGCGGTGGTCGATCCCGGGAAATAAACCATGCCGCGAATGCTTGATCTGATCCGCAATTCGCAAGTACCGGTGAATCTGATGCAATCGGCGGCGCGCGGATCCCTGTCGGTGACTCCGGCGGAGATGATTGAGATTCTGGTCTATCTGGCCTTGCATCACAAATTGTTTGGCGAGCAGGCGCGGATGACGCTGGCGGGCTGGGATGAAAAGACCAGTGTGGCCGCGGCTTCCGATCCCGCGACCAGCGCCGAGGTGCTCGGATATTTTGCATCGGCGGGGAATCTAAGAGCTTGCCTGTTGCCGGCGTTGGCGGAGAATCTATCGGTAAGCGAGGAGTCGCTGGACGGACTGGCAGCGTCTGGCACGCGCTCGGTTGTAGAAATTTTGCTAGCGAGCCAGCGCGTGATGAGCTCTACGCGGCTGCTGCGAGCGTTGCAGTCGAATCCGATCCTGCGTCCGAATGAGCTTGCTGATATTGGGAAAAGGCTGGCCGAGCGGGAGACGGGGACGGCGGAAGAGGAGCACGCCCCGGAACCCCACGTGCCCGACGAGGTTGTCGAGGGCGCGGTCATAAAGTATTTGGAGGTAAACGCGGCGGAGTTGGCAGCGGAAAAAGACAAACCATTTCAAGGCGTTGGCATCACGCACGACGAACTGCATGCGGATGAGGCCGATGCAGTGGAACCGGCGGAGGTCGCGGCCACGGTCAGTGCTGCGTCGAGTTCTGTGCCGACTGGCCCTGCTGGAACTGCGGATGCAACTTCGGATGCGAATACGGACGCAATGAGGGCCGCCGCGAAAGCAGCGATTGCTGCGAAGGCAAAGAAGGGCCCCGTTTTAGGCGAGGGGAAGCGCGACAGCACGCTGCAGAAGATCGCGAAACTCGACATCAAGGGACGGATCGCGCTGGCCATGCGCGGCAACAAAGAGGACCGGACAATTCTGGTTCGCGATTCGACCAAGCTGGTGGCCCTAGCCGTGCTCGATTCGCCAAAAATTAGCGACGCCGAAGTGGAAAAAATTGCGCTGCAGAAAAATGTATTGCAGTCGGTGCTGCGAGCGATTCCGATGAAAAGGAAGTTCGCCAAGAATTACGGCATCATGCGGAATCTGGTCTACAACCCGCGCACTCCGCTCGATGCATCGCTCGGATTGATGAAGCAACTGCTGACTCGCGACCTGAAAAACCTATCGGAAAATAAAGAAGTGTCGGACACGGTTCGCAAGACAGCGACGCGGATGTTTAAGCAGAAGCTCGAGAAGAAGGACTAGTACTCAATACCCAGCTCCCGGTACCCAGTGACTTCGCGAATTCGAGAAACTTTCTTGCAGCAGCCTGACCCTATTTACGAGTTGTTATCGCGGGCGAAGACGATTGCAGTGGTGGGGTTGTCGCAGAGCCCGATGCGGGCTAGCTACGGGGTTTCTGCTTACATGCAATCGGTCGGGTACAAGATCGTTCCGGTGAATCCGCAGATTGCGGAGGCGCTCGGTGAAAAGGCGTATCCGTCGTTGCTTGAAATTCCTCCTGATGTGGCGCGAAAGATCGATTTGGTCGATGTATTCCGCCGGCCCGAGTATGTCGATGAGATTGTGGAGCAGGCGATTCAGTTGAAGATTCCTGCAATCTGGTTGCAGGAGGGCGTAATCAACGAGCGCGCGGCGGAAAAGGCACGCAACGCCGGGATGTTTGTGGTAATGGATCGGTGCGTTTTAAAGGAGCACCGGGCGCGATTCGGGTAACGGGATTCCGCGCGAATCTGGCAGTCGCATCGCAACCTGCGTCAGGCGTTTCCGACAGAGTTGAAGCCGCCGGGAGCTTGAACCAAAATCACCGTGGCGTCGTCGCGCAATCCGCAACCATTCGTAAATTTCCTTACAGCTGCCAGCAGGCCATCCGTCGTGACATCGGCTGCTCGCATTTCGGCGAGAAGGCGCTCGGCGCCGTATTCTTCGCCAGAATCGGCTTCAGCTTCAGTGATTCCATCGGAATAAAACGCGATGCGCGAATGCTGGCCGAGCGTTATTTCTGACTCCGAAAATTTACTGGCGGAAATTCCGAGGGGCAAGCCGTGCTCATGATCGA
Source organism: Acidobacteriaceae bacterium (assembly GCA_003132405.1). Classification (GTDB taxonomy): domain Bacteria; phylum Acidobacteriota; class Terriglobia; order Terriglobales; family Acidobacteriaceae; genus Acidiflorens. Next base: position 11,607 of record PKXQ01000061.1, read on the forward strand.
TCCAGCGATGGCCGGAGGGTTCGACCAGCAGCGGCGCCAGATGTCCGGCGTTCGCGATGCGCAGAATGCGGGTTGATGGATCAAATTCTGCGTAGACCATGGTTACGAAGCGGCCGCTGGGAAAATCTTCGATCATCATGTTGTTGAGTCGGGTTAGAACCTCGGCCGGTCCCGATCCGGTTTGCGCGAGTGAGCGCAGCATGCCCCGCGTGGCGGACATGAGCAAGGCTGCCGCCATGCCTTTGCCTGCGACATCGGCAAGAACGAGGCCCCAGCGGCCATCGGACAGCGGAATGAAGTCATACCAATCGCCGCCCACAGAGCCTGCGGGAACGGAAAGGCCGGTCACGCGAAATCCGGGGATCAGAGGAGAAGTGCGCGGCAACAAGGCCTGCTGAATAGAGCGAGCTTCTTCGGCTTCGCGGCTCATGCGCTCGCGTTGCGCGCGCTCATCGCCAAAGCGCCGCGCGTTATGAACAGCGACGGCGACGTGATCGCACAATCCCTGCAACAGGCGCAATTGATCGGGGCAGAAAGCGTTAACCTCGCAATGAGAAGCGGTGAAGACTCCGACGAGATCACCGTCGCGTTGCAGCGGAATGGCGACCTCGGAGCGCGTATCGGGCTCGCAGGCTATGTAATAAGGGTCGCGAGTGACGTCGGGAGCGTAGTGCATCTTGCCGGTAAGCGCGACGTGTCCCACCATTCCGGCGCCTTCCTTGAGGCGATGGCCCTTGCCGTAAACGCTGCAGCCGCGAACGCCGGCCAGCACGAAGTCAGGTTGGTCGCGATCACGAAGATAGAGATTGATTTCGACGCAGCCGAGCGAGGAAGCGACCTCATCGACGATGCGTGGAACAAGTTCTTCAATGTCGAGCGTGGAGGTGATGCGTTGCGCAAATTTCTGCAGGCGCACCAGTTCGGCGAGCCTTTGCTCGGAGGTTTCAGGGAGAGGCGGGGCGGAGAAGCCGGGATCCATGAGGGGTGCGGTGGACACAACAAAATCCTCCTGCCGGTTGATTGCAACTGGTGTATGAGATTGCAAAAATCCGGTTTCAGATTCTCTTTTTGTGGGGGTTGTCTTCCGATTTTGAAGCTGATTTTGCGGCCGGATTTGCGGGCGGAGTTGATGCTGGCTGCTTCAGCCGCTTGATTTCTTCGAGGCGCTCGCGAATCCGTTTTTCGACTCCTTCATTGGTGGGGCAATAGTAGACGCGGTCGCGCAGGCTGTCGGGGAGGCACTGCATGTCGGCAACCTTCGCTTCGGTGTTGTGCGCGTATTGATAATCCTTGCCGTAGCCGAGGCCTTTCATCAGGCTGGTCGGGGCATTGCGCAGGTGCAGCGGGACGGACTCGGCGGCGGTTTGCTCGACATCCTGCAAAACCGCGCTGTAGGCGGTGTAGAGCGCGTTCGATTTCGGCGCAATCGATAGATAGACGACCGCTTGAGCGAGGGCGAGATTGCCTTCGGGCATGCCGATGAAATCGACGGCGTCGCGGGCGGCCATGCAGAGCGCGAGCGCGTTCGGCTCGGCAAGGCCGATGTCTTCGACGGCCATGCGAACGACGCGGCGCGCAATGTAGAGCGGATCTTCCCCGGCTTCTAACATGCGGGCGAGCCAATAGAGGGCGGCGTCGGGATCGCTATTGCGAACGGATTTGTGCAGGGCGGAGATGATGTTGTAGTGCTCTTCGCCCGCTTTGTCGTAGAGCAGAACGCGCTTCTGTAGCGCTTCGCGGATGATTTCGTCGGAGAGTGAATTCATGCTGGCCTGTTGCGCGAGAGAGGCGGCTACCTCGAGCACGTTGTAGGCGCTACGGGCATCGCCGCTGGAATATGAGGCGATCTTGCGAAGCGCGTCGTCGGAGGCTTCGACGTGCATCGGGCCCAGACCGCGGTCATTATCTTTGAGCGCGCGTTGCAAGAGCGTAACGATTTCGTTTTCGGTGAGCGGTTTGAGCACGTAGACGCGGCAGCGCGAGAGGAGCGCGGAGTTGATTTCGAAGGAGGGATTTTCGGTGGTGGCGCCGATCAGGCGGATGCTGCCTTTTTCTACGTGGGGCAGGAAGGCATCCTGCTGCGCTTTGTTGAAGCGATGGATTTCATCGACGAATACGATGGTGCGCGTGCCGTATTGGCGGGCGCGGTCGGCATCGCTCATGACCTGCTTGATTTCTTTGATGCCGGCGAGGACAGCGGAAAATTCGATGAAGTCGGCCTTGGTAATGCGGGCGATGATCTTGGCCAGCGTGGTTTTGCCGGTTCCGGGAGGGCCCCAGAAAATCATAGAGGTCGGATCGTCGCGTTCGATCTGTACGCGCAGCGGTTTGCCCGGGCCGACGAGATGTTCCTGCCCGACGAATTCGTCGAGGGTGCGCGGACGCATGCGGTCGGCGAGCGGGCGCGCGCCTGGCGAGCTTGAGTCTTCCGGCGGTATGGGCGCGAACAAATTCATAAGATCATTTCACCACGGAGGCACGGAGACACGGAGAAAAGCTAATTTAAGAAATGTGCGCTTGTTTCCTCTGTGCCTCCGTGGTGAAAACCGTTTCGCGCGGCTTCGTACAATACGATGCTGGCCGCGACTCCGGCGTTGAGCGATTCCACTTGCGCGGCTTGCGGGATGACCAATGTTTCGTCCATCTCGCGCAACAGTTCGCGGGGCAGGCCGGCGCCTTCGTTGCCGATGAAAATCGCGAGTGGCAACGTCCATGAGAATTTTGGCAGTGGCGTTCCCTGGTGCGAGGAGGTTGCGATTAAGCGGACACCGCGCGCTCGCAGTAGCGGGATTAGTTCAGCAGAAGAGATTTGCAGAAATGGCAAACGGAAGATCGAACCTGCCGATCCGCGCAGAACTTTCGAGTTGTAGGGACTGACGGTTCCTTCGGTCAGAAAAATTCCGGCGGCTCCGAAGGCCTCGGAGGAGCGGAAAATCGTGCCTAGGTTACCAGGATCTTGCAGGCCAGAGGCTACGACTAGTGGGCCGTCGCTCGCGCGATCGAGTAATTGAGCGGCGGTGAAAGCGCGCAGCTTTACTAAGGCCGCTACGCCCTGGGGCGCGTCGCTCGGCACGATCGATTTGAAGAGCGCATTGGGCAGGATGAGAGTTTCGGTGTGAGAGTTGATTTGCGGCAGAAGCTTGTCGGCTAGCAGGCGGGCCGCTTCGCAGAAGAATACGGTGTCGAGATCGAGACCGCTGCGCAAGGCTTCTTCTAGCAGTTTGACACCTTCGATGGCGCATTCGCCCTGGCTTGTAAGCTCGGCGCGGCGGAATGCCATACGCAATTCTTTGAGCCGTTGATTGTGGCGGCCAGTTACCGGGCGGAGGCGGTCCGGTTGAGTGCGAGTTCGGGCGGGCTTCGCCTCCTGCTTCATGGGTTAGTTCCGAGATCAGGATGTATGGTACATTTCATTGTTTATACCGACAACGTTGATACCGACCACGATGATACCGGCGAGGGGTATGCCGACAAGATTCTAGCTGTCCGTCCGGAGGGGGAAGAGTGCGCGCGGAAATCCTGAAGATTCATGCCGATAAGCCCGAGGTTTCGCTGATCAAATATGCCGCCGAGCAGATTCAGGCGGGGCAGGTGCTGGGCATGCCGACGGATACTTTTTATGGCCTGGCGGCCGACCCGTTCAACCTGCGCGCGGTGGAGCGCGTGTATGAAATCAAGTCGCGTCTGCGGCACAAGCCTCTGTCACTGCTGATCGAGGATGTTGACCAGGCGGAGGAGTTTGCACGCCCTTTGCCCGATGACTTTCATCTGCTGGCGCGGCGTTTCTGGCCGGGGCCGCTGACCATGATTGTGCCGGCGGCGTCGCATCTGCCGCTGAAGGTAACGGCGAATACGGGGAACGTGGCGCTGCGCGTTCCGGCATCAGAGATTCCGCTGGCGGTGGTGCGGGCGGCGAAGATTCCGATTACTGCGACCTCCGCCAATCTCAGCGGCGCGGCGGAATGCACGACGGCCGAGCAGGTGCGTGATCAGTTGGAAAACCGCATCTCGCTGATCGTGGATGGGGGGAAGTCTCCGCGGACGATGTCATCGACGATCGTGCACTTTAGAGAAGATGGAACGTGGCAGATTCTGCGCGAGGGCGCGATTCCCGCGAAAGAGATTGTCGAGGCGTTGTCTTGAACCGCAAAGTTTCAAAGTTGCAATCCCTGATTCTCGGTCTCACATCTGGCGGATAGACGTACTGGAAAGTACGGGAAATCGAAACTTACGCAATCTATTGGCGATCGCCCGCACGAAGGCGTTTATGAGATTTCGATCACCACTGTCAGACGGTATAACTCTCACTTTCGTAGCATGTATCATTTTCGGTGCGGTCGGTCTTAGTTCTGCGATTCTTGTAAACGGTGCTGAGCATCCGGACGAGCAGAACAAGAACTACAACGTGGAACCTTGGCCGTACGAGTACAAAAAATATCACAACGAACACCTCAACTTTTCCTTCGAGTACCCCGGACAGTGGGAGATCAAGGAAGATGTCAAAGGAGGCGGTGTTACTATCGCACCAAAACTGGGGCCAAATTTGCCCAGAATCGGCGTCCGGAGCGCAGAAGTTCAACTGGATCAAGGTGGAACGCCACGAACCTTGGAGGAAGATTTCGAGACCTCCTTGGAGTTGTTGAAAGGGTATCGCTTCGATGCGACACATCACATCGAAAAAGTCAGAATAGTCAAGAGGGAACCGACGACCTTCCAAGGGCTCCCCGCAATTTTCAGAAAGGTTACTTACACGGTGGGCGGTAAGAACTGGGTGGACGAAGGGTTCATACTCCGCGGTGAAGACAACCACTATAGTTTCGGTGTTGCGGTTATCTGTCGCGGGGAGGAACTCCCAGCCTTTCAGGCTGTCTTTGACACGGTTATTCGATCGTTCCGATTCTCGGAACCACTGAAATGATGTTCGAAGACCATCGTCCATCGAACTCAAAAAAATCTTTTTGGAGGCAGCTCGGGCCGTTGTCCTTGTTGGCCCTAATCGGAGCGCTGCTTTTATTTTTTGGCATTACAGGGTCGCGTATTGTGCGCGCCGCTGGCGAATCACCTGCAAGAAAAGCGGATGTGATTGTGATTTTCGGGGCTGCGGAATATTCCGGGCGGCCTTCGCCGGTGTACCGGGCGCGGCTCGACCATGGTTTCGAATTATTTGAGAAGGGAATGGCTCCGGTGGTGATCACGACCGGCGGCGCGGCGCAGGATCCGGAGTTTAGCGAGGGCGGCGTGGGCCGGGACTATCTTTTGCGGCGCGGCGTTCCGGAACAGGCGCTGATCGCCGAGACGCAGGGCTCCGACACGGCGCAGTCGGCGGCGCGCGTGGCCAATATTATGCGTGTGAATGGCATGCGCAGCTGCATTGCGGTGAGCGATGTTTATCACGTATTCCGCATACGAGCTTTGCTTGAACATGAGGGCGTGCAGGTGGAGATCGCGCCGAGGCCAGAGTCGCGTCCGCGACACGTTTGGGACCGGTTCGGTGCAGTGATGCGCGAGGCGGCGAGTTATCTGGTGTGGAAGGCGGGATGGTCGTGAGGGAGCACTCAGCACTCAGCATTCAGCAATCAGTACTCAGCTAAGGCGACTGAATGCTAAGTGCCAACCGCCAAGTGCTGATTGCTGCCTGCTGTCCTCACCATCCCATCTTTTCGCGCAAGGTCGTGACGTGCGCGACGTGATGGCGGCCGTGCCAGGAATAGAGGGCTAGATTCTTTTCCAGCGACATTGGACCTAGCGCGGGATGGCGAAATGTGCGTTGCCAATCTGCTTCGGTGAGTTTGCAGAGCGTCAGCATCCAGCGCTGGTGCAGGGAATCGAGCAGGGCCAACGACACTTCGATCGGAGCTTGTTTCGCCTCGGGCAATTCGGCCCAGAGATTTTCCATATAGGGCTTGATGGTGGGGGCGTCTTCGGTTAGCGCCAGTTTGAAGCGGATGTAGGAGTTCATGTGGCTGTCGGGGACGTGGTGGGCTAACTGGCGCAGCGTCCAGCCGCCGTCGCGATAGGGAGTATCCAGTTGCTCGTCTGAAAGTCCGCTCAGCGCGGCACGCAAGCGGGCGGGAGTCTGCTCGATGTTGGTGAGGCATTCCTGTTTCTGTTCGGCAGTGAGTGGTCCGGAGTAGGAAAACTTTCCGATCGGATAGCGGGGGTCAGACATGAAGTTTCCTCCGAAGGAGTTGATGATTATGGATGGAAGTGCGGTGCAAGGAAAAAAAGGCCAAACAGAGACTATCTCACCATAGCGAGGATGCGGACAGGGGCTTCACCGAGTTTCTTGTTTTTCGCCGGGGCAACGATGATGAGCGATCCGGTTGCGGGTAGCGAGGTAAGGCGCATTCCTTCGACCACATAGTTTCCATGGAGGGCCATTTGAGTCGCGAGCGTGCGGTCGGAGGATAAGTTCACGGGCGTCTCGACGGCAAACCCGATGGTGTCGCGAGCCTCGATAAGGAATAGCGCGGCATCACGGGCAATTGGAAGTGGAGTTAGCGGTGCGGCGGAGCGATCGTCAGGCGCCCGATTGTCTGGTGCGCCGGCGTGGCGGATGGCGACGACGGCTCCTGATGGAATGATGCCATGTTGCGCTTCCCAGGCGGCGATATCGTCGAGAGAAATCTGAGCAGTACTGTCATTGATCGTCTGTGAGGCGGCCGTTTTCAAATCTATGACCACCAGCGGGGCGACGAGGCGCTCGGGCGGAATCTGGCCGGCGGTCCAAGTGCCGGGAATGATTGCTGCGGGAGCAATGATGCGTGTTCTGAATTCCGGTCCCTCGAGCGAGGTGGCTCTCTTGGAGGTAGCATTTTGCCCATCGGTCAGATCGACCACATGGGAGTAGCGATCCTGTTGCATCGTGCCGGGGCGCCGGTCGGCGAAGAGCAGAATGGCGAGCACGAGCGCGTAGGCGATGATGAAACTGCGAATCCGCATTCCATTCCTTGGGTGGAAGTAAGTTAGAGTAAAAACCTACCGTTATTGTTGTCTCGAGAACCCTAAAAGACAATTGCCGGTTGTACATGCCCCGCGGGATCGGGACGACCGTTCAGCTCAGAATTTCACCGGAATATATGAGCTTTTGGCCGAAAACTTTCGTTTTCTCCGGCGATTACGCTGAGAGCTGCAGCGGGTTACAATACAGTTAACTCGTCACAACTGATTTGTCTCAGCGGCTTTCGGGGCTGATCGCAATTGCCGATTATCATTCAGCTTGCGTTCCCATGCCGTCTGCGAAAACTGAGGATTGATGTTCGGCCGCGAAGAAAAAGTTTCCGCCCTTCGGCTCACCGCCGTGCAATACGTCGTGGTGTTTATCTTTTTGTTGCTGGCTTACGGATTGTGGCGGCTGCAGGTGATGCACAGCGACGAGTACGCTTTGCTGGCGGAGAAAAACCGTGTGCGCAACGTGCCGATTCTGGCGCCGCGCGGCAAAATTCTCGATCGCGAAGGCCGCGTCATCGTCGATAACTATCCTTCGTTTTCGGCGCTGCTGTTACGCGATTCTACGCGCGATTTGAACGCCGACGCGGAGGCGATCGCCCGCGGGCTGCATTTGAATCCCGACGAAGTGCGGCAGCGCGTCCGGCGCTTCGCGTCGATGCCGCAGTATCAGCCGATTTTTTTGAAAGAAGACATTACTCCGGATGAACTGGCGTTCATCGAAGCGCACAAGAACGAGCTGCCCGAACTTGAAACCATCATGGCGCACCGGCGGCTCTATCCGCGCAACGGTTTCATGGCGCACCTGATCGGGTATGTCGGCGAAGTAACGGAGGACATGCTCAACCAGCCGCAGTTTGAGCTCTACACGCCGGGCGACGTGGTGGGAGTGAGCGGAGTGGAGAAGCAATACAACAACATCCTGATAGGCAAGAATGGTTCGCGGCGCGCGCTGGTGAATAGCCATGGAAGGGAAGTCGGGCGGCTCGATGAAACTCCTGCGGAGCCGGGCAAGCAACTCAAGCTGACCGTCGATCTCGATCTGCAGATTGCGGCGGAGCAGGCTATTGAAGGGAAAAACGGGGCGATCGTGGCTATGGATCCGCACACCGGCGAAATTTTGGCGATGGTGAGCCGGCCTACTTTCGATCCCAACGATTTCGCGGTAAAGGTCTCTCGGGAGGAGTGGAACAAGCTGGTCGATGATCCCGATAAGCCGCTGCTGAATAAAGCAATTCAGGCGCAGCTCGCTCCCGGCTCGACGTTCAAGGTCATCATGGCAACCGCCGGATGGCAGGAGGGGATTGCGCAAACCCTGCACGTGAACTGCACCGGGGGCGCCACGTTCTATGGCCGGCGCTTCGGGTGCTGGGTGAAAAGCGGCCATGGCCCGGTCGATCTGCCGAAAGCGATCTACCAGTCCTGCGACGTTTTCTTTTACACACTGGCGGAAAAACTGGGCATCGATCGCATCGCGAAATACGCGACCGCCTTCGGCTTGGGGCAGAAGACCGGGATCGACCTGCCCAATGAAGTGAGCGGCGTGATGCCTTCCGAAGAATGGAAGATCCGCAACTTCAAGCAGAAATGGTTTGCCGGAGAAACGATTTCGGTGGGCATTGGGCAGGGCGCGGTGGCGATCACACCGGTGCAGTTGATGCGCGCGGTTGGAGCGATCTCGATGGATGGAAGGATGGTGGTGCCGCATGTCATCGATCCGACGAACCTGCCGCCGGGGTATGTTGAGACCGCGCACTACACAGAGGTGAAGGAAGTTCCGATTGATCCAACTGGATGGAACACCATCACCGATGCAATGAGCCGGGTGCTTTTGCCCGAAGGCACGGCTCCATCGGCGCACATTCCGGGGCTCGACATCGCCGGCAAGACGGGGTCGGCGCAGATTGTGTCGCTAGCTCTGCGGGCGAAGCATCAGAACAATGCTGATTTCGCGCAGAATGGTTGGTTTGTCGGATTCACGCCGCGACGGAATCCGGACATCATTGTGTGTGTGTTGTTCGAAGGCGGCGAGCACGGCAAACTCGCGGCGCGTTTAGCAACCCAAGTCATCAAAGCTTATGTGGATAAGCAGCGGCGGCAGCCCACAAAGATGGCGTCGGGATCGGGCAAAGTAGAAATGAGCGGCATGTGGACTGATTCCACCGGCGAAGGCGATACGGACGATACTAAGGAAGTGGCGAGCGGAGATCATTTGCGGGCAGGACGGTTCCTGATCGACATTGCGCGCAAGCGGGCTCCGCTCGCAACCGCTGCACCGGGCCTGCGCTGAAGTCGGCGGACTACTAGGCTACTAATAGTTGATCTCCGCTCGTGATACGTTAAACCTGCGATGAAGGCCACTGCCAAACGGGCTCTGGACGCCGCTAGCGGGCACGGAGCAACTTATGCCGACGCGCGCGCGGTCGCGATGCGCAACCGCTCGCTGACTACGAAGAATGGACGTCTCGGTCATGCGTCGGAGTCGGAGTCGCTCGGCATTGGCGTGCGCGTGATCGCGGACGGGGCGTGGGGCTTTGCCGCGTCCGCCGATTTGAGCCGTGCGTCGGTCGAAGCAGCGGCGGCGCGAGCGGTCGAAATTGCGAAGGCTTCGGCGCGGGTGAAGCGCGAAAATGTTCGGCTGGCTCCCGAACCTGCGGCGGTTGCGGAGTGGACTACTCCGTATAAGATCGATCCGTTTAGCACTTCGGTCGAGGAGAATCTTGATCTGCTGCTGAAGGTTGACGCGGAGATGCGCGCTGTCGGGGGAGTTACCCTTTCCGAAACCGGCATGAATTTTCAGCGCGAAGAATCGTGGTTTCTTTCTTCCGAAGGCGCGGACATTCATCAGACAAAATATTCGACGGGAGCAGGCTATACGGCGTACGCGTTTGCCGGGGCTGAGATTCAGAAGCGGTCGTATCCGAATTCTTTTGGGGGGCAGTGGCAGAACCGCGGTTATGAGCTGATCGAAGAGATGAAATTGCTGGAGAACGCGCGGCGCGTGGCAGAAGAAACGGTTGCGCTGCATCATGCGGAGCAATGTCCGGAGGGCACGGCGACGATTATTCTGGATGGCTCGCAACTTGGATTGCAGATTCACGAATCGATTGGGCATCCGATTGAGCTGGATCGTGTGCTCGGCATGGAAGCAAATTTTGCGGGCACTTCGTTTCTTACGCTGGAAAAGCTGGGCCGTCTGCGCTATGGCAGCGAGTTGGTGAATGTCGTGGCCGATGCGCGGCAGGAGCACGGGCCGGGGCTTGGCACGTTCGCGTATGACGATGAAGGGGTAGCTGCGCAGTCGACTCCGATTATTACGAACGGACGTTTTACCGGTTATTTGAGTTCGCGTGAAACCGCGCACACGATTGGAGCTACGCGATCCGGCGGAACGCTGCGGGCGGAGGGATGGAACCGGCTGCCCATGATTCGTATGACCAACGTCAGCATCTTGCCGGGGGAGAAGCCGCTGAGTTTGGAGCAGTTGATTGCCGCGACCGACGATGGCATCTACATGGAAACGAATAAGTCGTGGTCGATTGACGACAAGCGCTACAACTTTCAGTTTGGCTGCGAGATCGCGTGGGAGATCAAGCACGGCAAGCGCGTGCGCATGCTGAAGAATCCTTCCTATTCGGGGATCACGACGGAGTTCTGGAATTCGATGGATGCGATCTGCTCGCGCGAGGAGTGGACACTGTGGGGCACTCCCAATTGCGGCAAGGGGCAACCGCAGCAGGTTGTGGGCACCGGACATGGCGCGAGCCCGGCGCGCTTTCGGAATGTTCGCGTCGGATCGGCGTACAAGGGAAGCTAGTTCGGAAAGATGCTCACCGCCGAGACGCCGAGAACAGCAAGAAAATGCTAACCCAAGAACAAGCCGCCGACATATTCGACCGCATTCGCCGCTTCTCGTCTGCCGACGAGGTTGAGGCTATTTTCAACGGATCCCGTTTTGCGCTGACTCGGTTCGCCAATAACGCCATTCATCAGAATGTTGAGGAAGAAAATTCAGTGGTTTCGATCCGCACGAATTTTGGCGGGCGGACGGCGCGGTCGACTGCGAATCAGTTTGATGATGAGAGTTTGCGGCGAGCGGTGGCGGCTTCGGAGAGTTTGGCGCGTGTGCAGGAGCCCGACCCCGATTTGCTGCCCATGCCTACTGCGTCAGAGGCGGATGTTTGCGAACCTTCCGAAAAGGCAGCGGGCGGGGGCGCCCGCTCTACACGGGCTTTTACTGCGCGATTTTTCGAGGAGACGGCGACAATTACTCCTAGCGATCGTGCCGAGGTTGTAGGGCATATTGTGTCCGTTGCAGACCGGCATCATCTGACGACGGCGGGTATTTATTCGACTTCAGAATCGCGCGAAGGAATCTTCAATTCGGGAGGACTCGCCCGTTGGCATCAGCAGACGCTGGCAGAGATTTCTATCACCATGCTGGCGGCCGATTCTTCGGGCTGGCAGAAATTGAATTCTCCGGATGTACGGAATCTCGACGCCCGGCGCCTCGCGGAGACGGCGGCGCAAAAGGCGGTCGAGTCGGCCCATCCGCGGGAGATTGCGCCGGGGAAGTACACGGTGATTCTCGAACCGGCCGCCGTTCTCGATATTGTTGGTTTCATGTTCTGGGATTACAGCGGCGTGGCGATTCTCGATCAACGTTCGTTTCTGAATGATCGAATCGGCACGCAGTTGTTTGGCAAGAACATCAACATTAGCGACGATGTCGCGCATCCGCTGCAGGCGGGTTCTCCGTTTGATGGCGAAGGGATGCGGCGGCAGCGCGTGCCGCTGGTCGAGAACGGCATAGTGAGGCGCGTGGTATATGCCCGCGCCACCGCGAAAAAGATGAGAAATTCCGAATACGCGAACAGGGTCGGACCGATTGAGCCAACCGGGCATGGATTTCCTCTGCCGAACGAAGTGGGCGAGATGCCGATGAATATTGTCTTCGCGAGCCCAGAAGCCGTTTCTGAAAAGCCGCAGACTGTAGAGGAGATGATCGCCTCCACCGAGCGCGGCGTGCTGGTCACGCGGTTGTGGTACATACGTGAGGTCGACCCGTACGAGAAGATCGTGACCGGTATGACGCGGGATGGGACGTTCCTCGTGGAGAACGGCAAGGTGCAATGCGGGCTGCGAAATTTCCGGTTCAACGAAAGCCTGATTTCGATGTTGTCGAAGGTGGAGGCGATGAGTGTTCCGGTGCGGGCGTGCGGGGAGGAATCCTTCGACATGGTAGTACCGGCGATGAAGGTGGGGGAGTTTAATTTTACGGAAGCGACGAAGTTCTGAAGACAGCAATTAGCACTTAGCATTTAGCAATTTCTGTCTACGTTAAGTTTTCGCAATAGTGAGCTCAGCATCTTTCGGATCTGCGAAAGCTCTTCTGCGATCCGCGCGTGGTCCGTTTTAGGCAAATAGCCCAAATCTTTGGCGAGGAACAATTCGTAATCCAGTTCGCTCGCCGAACCCGCTGCGATCTGGAGATAGCGTTGAAATTCGTTATTCCCGGTTTTTCCACAGCCTTCGGCGATATTTGCGCCTACGGAAACTGCGCGTCGCCGTATTTGGCTTGTCAGGCCGTAGAGCTCTTCCCGGGGAAATTTCAAAGTCTCGGCATAAATGGCCAGCGTTAGCTGGTGAGATCGTTCCCAAACGTGCAGGTCGCGAAAATCTTTCACGATTGCCTCCAAAGGGGATAGCGGGACGAGCTAAGTGCCAAATGCTAATTGCTAATGGCCGCCGTTCACAGTGATGGTGCTCACACTGCCCAGCTACGCCCCTAAGTCCCTGTACCACTGGCACTTCGCCGCCTTTGTTCCATGACTTCCGTAACTTTGCACTGCTGATGCTGGGGTGTAATCTCGCTCTGAAATGTGCACATACTCAAGGGGAGTGGTGCACAGCAGAAACCGGAAGGAAGGTCATCCGAAACGTGTCTGAAGCCGCCAAAGGAACCATAGCTGATGTCAGCAAGAATCGAAAAGGTTATACGGACGTGCAAGGCGCGCCGCGCTTTCCCATCAAACTGCCGGTGGCACTGAAGTCGGCGGTGGCTCAGGCTGGAGCTGCGGGCCAGGGCGTGATAGGAGAGACGGTCGAGACTGAAAATATTTCGGCCAACGGGGTTCTGTTCCGTATGGACGCCGATGTACCTGTAGGTTCGCCGGTTGATTTCACGATTTCACTTCCCGCTGATGTTGTGGGCGCGGAAGCCGATGTACAAGTGGACTGCCGCGGGCGAGTGGTGCGCAGTTTTGAAGATGGTGGCCGGCGTGGCGTCGGCGTGGTCATCGATGAGTACCGTTTTGAGCGCAGGTAACTGGACCCTGTAGGGCGACGGGTAGGGCGCGAAAAGAGGACGGATGGGCAGCACTTCGGTCGGCAGTTCGGGCAACACTTTGGTCAGCGCTTCGACCAGCACTGCGGTCGGCGTTGAGCCCGGCGAAGGCCTTCAGCCTGACGACGGCAAAGGCACGATCCGCGTGATCGTGGCGGATACGCAGGCCATTTTCCGCGCCGGGCTGCGCAAAATTTTTGCGCTCGAGGACGACATACGCGTAGTTGGCCAGGCCGAGAGCCTGGATCAGACGGTTGCTGCCATCCAAAAATTTTCCGCTGACATTGTGATTTTCGAAGCGGCTCTCACGCCCAATCCGGTCGATGCGGTTTCCGATCTTCTCCGCCAGAGCGCCGGCTGCCACATCGTAGTTGTGCTGCAGGAACCTGACCAGGAAATGACGCTCGACCTGTTCCGCCGGGGAGCGCACGGCATCGTGTCGCGAGAGATTGAGCCGGAGGTACTGGTCGAATGCCTACGCAAAGTCGCCCAGGGAGAGCCGTGGCTCGAAAGTCGCGCTGTCGCTTGGGTGATGCAAGCGTATCGCACGCAGGGCATGCGTCCGGCGGGGTCGCGTCCCAAAGTTTCGCTCACTCCGAAAGAGTCGCTCATCGTTTCCTGCGTCACCCAGGGCATGAAGAACAAAGAAATTGCTCTGCGCGTGGGTACGACCGAACAGGTGGTCAAGAATTATCTCCGCAAAGTCTACGACAAGCTCGGCGTCGCCGATCGTCTGGAACTGGCGCTCTACTGCTTGAATCACCGCGTCGTCGAGGGCATGGCGCAGGCGAAGCCTGCTGCGCCGGGCCAACCAACCAATGGCCACGCCGCGGTGACGACCGACGCGCCTGCCGCCGCCGCTGCTGCTGCGTCCGGATCCCGCTCCTAGTTCTTTTTCTCTCACCCAACGCTCTTCTTTGTGCGTGACCGGCAACCCTAGTGGTAATTTGCGATGGACTAGCGCAGAATACTGCGATTGTCACGTCGTTCTGGGCCCGGCAAAGAAATCAACAAGAGGAGCAATCAAATGAACTCAACGAAATTGTTAATTGCAACGACCATGGGTCTGTGTCTCGCCCTGCCTGCACTTTCTTTTGCCGCCGACGGAGCGGCGACTTACAAAGCCAAGTGTGCCATGTGTCATGGTGCGGAAGGCCAAGGCAAGGTTGATCCCGCGCTCAAGGGAACGAGTTTGAGCGCTGACCAGATTATGGCACTCATCACGACTGGCGATGACAGCAAGAAGCCTCCTCACAAGAAACCCGTGAACGGACTTTCCCCTGATGATGCGAAAGCAGTAGCCGATTACATCAAGAGTCTGAAATAGGTTCCACCAAAAGAGCGTTAGGATTGACTGTCGCCGTGCATTTAGCTGGCAGGATGCATTTTTGTGTCGATTCCGGGTACTGGTGGATGAAATCGGCTCTAGTACAATTCCCTGTCGCGCATAATTGCGGGCGAAATCGTTGTAAGGCCAGAGAGCAATCACGCTGATTTCTCATACTTAGATTGTCGACTGCATGGCGTAAAGCGAGAAGAGAGAGGGCAAGTATGAAAGGTGACGCAAAAGTTATTGCTATTCTGAACGAAGTGCTCAAGGCCGAGCTCACGGCCATCAACCAGTATTTTCTTCATGCCGAGATGTGCGAGAACTGGGGCTATCAACGGATGGCCAAGCAAATTCGTAAAGAATCCATCGAAGAAATGCAGCACGCCGAAATTTTGATGGAGCGCATCCTTTACCTTGATGGCGCTCCCAACATGACCGACTATTTCAAGATCAATATCGGGCAAACTGTGAAAGCGCAACTGGAGAACGATCTCGAACTTGAATACACGGCAGTGAAGCGCCTGAACGATGGCATCAAAGCGAGCGTAGCTGCAGGAGACAACGGATCGCGCGAGTTAATGGAGAAGATTCTGCTCGACGAAGAACACCATATCGATTGGCTGGAAGGACAGTTGCACGCGATCAAAGAGATGACCTACGAAAATTATCTCGCGCAGCAGTTGCACAAGGCCGAGGAAAGCTAAAGCGAGAAGCAACTTCGAACGAATAAGAACAGGAACTGATTTCCTTCTCAGAGCACCGCTGACTCCGCCAAGATTGCATCGAGAGAAACTCATTTCGAATTGGTGAAGGCCACCGAAGGAACGTCACGGTCGTCCTCTGGGAAACCGCGGGCGTCCCAGGCGTGTGTACAATATCTACAGGAATCTTGTGCAGTAGTACGACGGAGAGATGGCCGAGTGGCTGAAGGCGCACGCTTGGAAAGCGTGTTTACTCGAAAGGGTAACGTGGGTTCGAATCCCACTCTCTCCGCCATATTTTCAACCACTTGGCTGAGCTGTGATCCGTAGCGCGATCCATTAAGCGCGTGGCAGAGCCAAACCCACGATCTTGCTGTGTGCCTCTGACTCTTGGTTCGTCACCACATCGCCATAGATATTCATCGTCGTGCGGATGTCCGCATGTCGCATCAGCTTCTGCTGCACCGCTATCGGGGTTCCCACCGCGTCAAGCCACGATCTGTAGCTGTGGCGCATCGTGTGGGTAGCCAGCTTGCCGACTTTCGCTGCTTCTGCCGCTTTCTGGAATACTCCCCAGACTCGCGGATAGGACCACGGAAGACGGCCTAGCCGCGTCGGGGAAGCGAAAACCCAGTCTCCCGGTGCGGAAAACTGCGTTGTTTGCTTCCACGTCTTGAGCACTTCCAGCAGACTGCCATCTATGCTCAAGTGCTTTCTGGAACCGGCAGTCTTTACGTCATCCACTCGTTGCCGAACAATCGCACGTTCTACGCTGATCTTGCTGGCAAGCCAGTCAATGTCTGCCCACTTGAGTGCCAGGCATTCACTAATCCTGAGTCCCAAACACAGACACAGCAGAGCCATCGTGCGGAATGGTTCCGGGAGTTCTGAAACGAATTTCTGGAACTCCTCGAACGTAAGACTACGCGGAGCATTCGTCCTTTTGGTTGCACCGCGCACAGTGACCAGAGTCATCGGATTGCGCTCTGCCGGCACATCCCCGCGCCACATCGCGAACTCCCAAAGTTGATGCAGAACGCCCCGGATGTGAACTCTGCTCTTGGGAGATAGCGGGAGAGAATGCAGCCACAATTCAACCGGGCGCGGTTTTACGTCAGTGATCGAACCCTCTCCCCAGTGAGGAAGTATGTGGTTCGTCAACCACTGATCATAGCTGTACCGTGTGCTGAACCGTTGCGGCATTCGTTCTGCCCGATAGACCTCAACCAGGCTGCTGACCGTGATCCCGGTCCCTTGCTTAGGTTTCCTCAGCATTAGCGTGCTTGCTGTCTTCCACGCTGCTGCTTTGGTCGGCAATTCCTGCTTCGTGCCGAGTGTTTGTGATCGTCGCCTGCCGTCCACCCATTGCAGGAATCTCCAAGTACCTCGTCCCTTGTCGAATAAAACACTTCCAGTAGTGTGCCGTACTCTTCTCATTTGATCCTCCCATCAATCGAGAGCACGGCGGGCACGCTCAGCATAGCATCCAAGTCTGAGGTTTTGAATCTCCAAACGTGGCGTTGTGTGCCGGAGAGGATGTAGGCGCGGACCTTCCCTTGCCGGACCCACTGCAACAATGTGCGGCGTTCGATTTTTAGGTACCGCGCAGCTTCGTCGCTCGTCAGCCATTCAGTTGCTGAGGCGTAAGCATCTGTTCTCCCGGTTGTGCTCTGCATTGTGTACTTCTCCTTCAAAAACAATTTTTTTCTTCGCGAAACCCGCGACGGTTTGGGGGCGTTCAGCGGCGCGGACCTGTCAAGGGCGCGGTTTCTCACGCGTTCATCGAAGACCCTTGACAGGGAGCACCGCTGGAATAACGCCGGTTTTGAAAGGCGCGGGTTGAGTGGGGAAAAAAATGGAAAGAAAAACGTCTTCGGCTAAGAACACCGAATTGGTGTGGACCTTCTGAAATCTCCCACCGGGCGTGGTTCTCACCAGAGGAATACAAACAGCTCTACGCGGCAACCCGACAGCAAGTGAAAGAACCGGAGAAGAAGGACTTCAACTGGGAGGCGGAACAGCTGCACGACTTTGTGCTATTCGCCGTCAATACCGGACTGCGGCCCGACGAGGCATGGCGACTTGAGTTTAGGGATGTCACGATCGTTGATGACGAGATGGTGTTGCAATACGTCATTAGTTATGATTAAGTAATGACATATTGAAACAAGCCCCGGTAGCGCCACTTCAGAAGATTATGCAGTACATCGGCGAACACGGGATTGTTAGGCCCCGCGATATCGAGGCCATCGGCCTTCCGCGGCAGTATCTCGTTCGTCTCCACGATCAAGGCAAACTCACACGGCCTGGACGTGGAATCTACACACTCGCGGACGCCAAGGTCACGGAACACCACTCTTACGCCGAGGTTGCGAAGCGTGTACCCAAAGCGGCTATTTGCCTGCTTTCGGCCCTTGCATTTCACGAGATCACAACTCAGAATCCTGCTTCGGTTTGGATAGCTCTCCCCAAAGGGGCAAGAAAGCCAGCACTCGATTCGCCTTCACTGAGGATCGTACGACTGTCCGGACTATCGCTGACTAAAGGAATTGAAAACCATCAGGTCGACGGCGTCCCCGTCCGCGTCTATTCAGCCGCGAAGACTGTCGCCGACTGTTTTAAGTTCAGGAACAAAATCGGACTCGATATCGCAATCGAATCCCTAAAGGATTGTATTGGCCAGAAAAGGGCTAGCATCAACGAAATCTACCGTTACGCCAAAGTATGTCGGGTTGGTAATGTCATTCGCCCCTATATGGAGGCGCTGTGAAAGAGCTTCGAAATGCCACAATTGAGATTGAAA